>NZ_JBVJLM010000025.1:0-100708 GCF_055584725.1 Kitasatospora sp. NPDC101108 | reverse complement strand
GCTTCGGTGCGCAGGGGGTTGATCTCGGAGACGGCGCCGACGAGCGTGGTCTTGCCGACACCGAAGCCGCCCGCGATGACGATCTTCGCGGAGGTCGTGGCGCGGGCGGGTCCGTTAGAGCTTGCGAAGTCCACTGAGGACCCTTTCGAGCAGCGTGACATCGGGCGTTCCGCCCGACTCGCCCGCGGCGGCGGGCTGGTGGATGGCGACGAGACCGGCCTCGGCCAGGTCGGCCACGAGGATGCGGGCCACACCGAGCGGCACGCCGGCCAGTGCGGAGATCTCCGCGATGGACTTGACCTCACGGCAGAGGTTCACGATCCGGGCGTGCTCGGGCAGCAGCCCGGTGGTGCGCTCGGCCGAGCCCGTGGTCGAGATCAGCGCCTCGATCGCGAGCTGGTACCGGGGCCGGGTCCGGCCGCCGGTCATCGCGTACGGGCGGACCAGCGGCTGCTGCTCGTAGCCGTCGGACTGCTGCCCGCCGTAGCCGCTGCCGTACCCGTTGCCGTACGGGCCGGCGGGTGTCGAGGGCGGGGTCATGGGTCCTCCTTGTGCTGCAGCCTTGGGCAGCCGGTTCCAGCTGGGGCGGTGCCAGCTGAGGCGGGATCAGCTGCCTGAGGGTAGCTGAGGGTGGGGCGCCGGGTCCGGTCGGGTCGGACCCGGTGCGGGGTGGAACGGTGGGAGATCCGCGCGGGTTCCGGTCAGTGCAGGAGACTGCCCTGGAGTTCCGCGCGGAGTGCGGGGGTGAGGACGGCGCCGGCTCGGTCGACGAGCAGGGCCATCTCGTAGCCGACGAGGCCGATGTCGGAGTCGGGTGCGGCCAGGACGGCGAGGGCGGAGCCGTCGCTGATGGCCATCAGGAAGAGGAAGCCGCGCTCCATCTCGACGACGGTCTGGTTGACCTCGCCGCCTTCGAAGATCCGGCTGGCGCCGGAGGTGAGGGAGGTGAGGCCGGAGGCGACGGCGGCGAGCTGGTCGGCGCGGTCACGCGGGAAGCCTTCCGACATGCACAGCAGGAGGCCGTCCGCGGAGACCACCACGGTGTGGGACACCCCGGGGGTGTTGTCCACGAAATTGGTGATCAGCCAGTTCAGGTTCTGTGCGGCCTGGCTCATCTGGTTCAACTCAACGCTCCTGGTGATCTGCGCCGTTGCCGTCGGTCCGGCCACCGAAACTATCGAATCCGGGCTGCTGGGCACCATGCTGGAAGGCCGGCGGGTTGCCGACCTGCTCGGCCCCGGCCCGGCGGCCCTGCTGGATGCCGCGGCGCAGGTTGGTCAGGCGGCCGCGGACCTCCTCGGGGGCCCGGGAGACCTGGGGACCGGTCAGCGGTGAGGCCTCGGCGGTGCCGGAGACCAGGTTGGCCTGCGGGGTCCGCCGGGGGAGGCCGGACATGGTGACACCGCTGGTCGAGGGCTCGCGGACCTGCTCGGCCCGGCGCCAGCGCTCGTCGTTCGCGGACGGGCGCCACGGCGCGTCACCGGCGCCCGGCTGGCCCTGCTGCGGCTGGCCCGGCTGGGGCTGGCCCTGCGGGGCCTGCTGCTGCGGCACCTGGGGCTGCGGCACCTGGGGCTGAGCCTGCTGCGGCCAGCCGTCCTGCTGGAGCTCCGGCGCGGAGGTGCCGGGACGGCGCGGCTGGTACGACCCGGGCCGAGCCTGCTGCGGGCCCTCGGCCTGCTGCGGGTACCACGGCTGCTCGCCGGTGACCTCGGACGGGCCGGTCGGCAGCGCCATCGGCTCCTGCCGCTGCTGCTGGACCGGCTGCTGCTGGACCGGCTGGGGCTGCACCGGCTGCGGCTGGGCCGGGTTCGGCACGTTCGGCAGCACCGGCTCCACCAGGCCGAGGCCCAGCGGGTCACGCGGGTCGATCTGGCTGGCCTCGAAACGCGGCCGGGCGAACTGCTGGGTGCTCTCCACCGGGGCCGGCTCGGCCGCCGGCAGCGGCTGGGGCTGCTGCTGCGGGGGCAGCTGCGGCTGGCGGCCCGGCTGCTGGGCGTCCGGACCGGGGCGCTGCGGACGGCGCTGGCCCTGCTGGCCCTGCGGACCCTGGGGGCCCTGCGGCCCCTGACCCTGACGGACCGGGGTACCGGGGCCCTGGCGGCCGGGGGCGCGCTGCGGCAGGCCGTCCTGCGGACGGTTGCCCGGACGGGCACCCTGCTGCGGGGCGCCGGGACCGCCCGGACGGCCGTGCTGCGGCTGCTCGCCGGTCTGCGGGACCGGCGCGCCCGGACCGGCCTCGGGGCGCGGACGCTCCTGGCCGGGGCGGCCCTGGCCGCGGCGCGGCAGACCGTTCGGGCCGCCCTGCGGCGGGCCCTGACGGCCCGGGGCGCGCTGCGGCAGACCGCCCTGCGCCGACTGCTGCGGCCGGCCCTGCGGAACCTGCTGCTGCGGAACCTGCTGCTGCGGAACCTGCTGCTGCGGAGCCTGCTGGGGCTGGCCCTGCTGTCCCTGCTGGCCCTGCTGGGGCTGGCCCTGCTGGGCGGGCGCCGGCCGGCCCTGGCCGCTCCGGCCGGGCAGACCGGAACCCTGGCCGCGGCCCTTCTGCTCCTGCTGGCCCGTCGGCGACGCCGGGTTCTCGCGCAGCGACTGGCCGACCTGACGGGTCGGCAGTCCGCCCAGCCCGCCGGCGCGGCCGCCGGGCGCACCCGGGCCGGTCGGCGCGGCAGGGGCCGGAGCAGCCGGACCGCCCTGGCCGAGCTGCGGACGGCCGCCCTGCG
Organism: Kitasatospora sp. NPDC101108; assembly: GCF_055584725.1. Classification (NCBI taxonomy): domain Bacteria; kingdom Bacillati; phylum Actinomycetota; class Actinomycetes; order Kitasatosporales; family Streptomycetaceae; genus Kitasatospora; species Kitasatospora sp. NPDC101108. The sequence goes on along the minus strand of NZ_JBVJLM010000025.1, from coordinate 97,991 downwards.
GCGCGCCGCCGGACGGGCCCTGGCCGAGCGCGGCCGGACCGTTCTGACGGCCGGGCGGCACCTGGCGCTGCTGGCGCGGCGTCGGGGCGACCCCGCGCTGCTGCTTGCCCGGGCCGCCGGAGCCCGCACGGCCGGGGGCCCGGCGCTCGGCGGAGTTGGTGACGTCGACCGGGAGCATGACCAGCGCGGTGGTGCCGCCGGAGTCGCTCGGACGCAGCTGGATCCGGATGCCGTGTCGCAGGGACAGGCGGCCGACCACGAACAGGCCCATGCGGCGGGAGACGGAGACGTCCACCGTCGGCGGGTTGGCCAGGCGCTCGTTGATGTCGGCGAGGTCGTCGGGGCTGAGGCCGATGCCGGTGTCGTGGATCTCGACCAGCACCCGGCCGTCGGGCAGGGCGTGGCCGGTGACCCGGACGCGGGTCTGCGGGCTGGAGAACGAGGTGGCGTTCTCCAGCAGCTCGGCGAGCAGGTGGACGAGGTCGTTGACGACGCGGCCGGCGACCTCGGCCGACGGCACGGCGGCGAGTTCGATGCGCTCGTACTGCTCCACCTCGGAGGCGGCGGCGCGGAGCACGTCGACCAGCGGGACGGGGCGGGTCCAGCGTCGGCCCGGGTCCTCACCCGCGAGGACGAGGAGGTTCTCACCGTTGCGGCGCATGCGGGTCGCGAGGTGGTCCAGCTTGAACAGGTTGGCCAGCTGGTCCGGGTCGGCCTCGCGGCTCTCCAGCTCGGAGATCAGCGACAGCTGGCGCTGGATGAGGCCCTGGCTGCGGCGCGAGAGGTTGGTGAACATCGCGTTGATGTTGCCTCGCAGGAGGGCCTGCTCGGCGGCGAGGCGGACGGCCTCGCTGTGCACCATGTCGAACGCGTGGGCCACGTGGCCGATCTCGTCGGTCGAGTCGACGGCGACCGGCTCGACCGTGGTGTCGACGTCGTGCGGGTCGCTCTCGGAGAGCGTCTTGACCAGCTCGGGCAGGCGCCGCTCGGCGACGTCCTCGGCCGCGGTCTGCAGACGGGTCAGCGAGCGCACCATCGAGCGGGCGATCAGACCGGCGCCGCCGAGGGCGACGAGCAGGGTCAGGGCGACGGCGGCACCGATGATCAGGGCCTCGGTGTCGGCCTGGGACTGGAGGTCCTGGGCCTTTCCGTCGAGGTCCTCGATCAGCTTGGACTCGATCCGGCGCTCGGCGGTGATCTTGGTGCTGGCCTTCTCGTACCAGTCCTTGTACGTGACCGGCTCGGTCTGGTGGATGCCGCCCGGCTGGAGGATCGAGCGCGAGTAGCGGTCGGCCTCGGCGACCACGTTGTTGTAGCTCAGCTGGCCGCGCAGGTTGTCCAGATCGTGCGCGGAGTAGATGTTGTTGAAGCCGTTGAGCGCGTTGTCGTACGTGGTGCGCAGGCGGATGCCGAAGGACTCGTCGCTCGCGCTCAGGTCCGGGCTCTTGGGGTTGGCCAGACCGGCGCTGATCAGCGCCCGCTGCTGCGAGGTGGCGTCCTTGGCCAGCGAGAACTGCTGCAGGGCGCGGGTGGCGACCAGCAGGTCCTTGTTGTTGGAGGCGAGCGCGATGTCCTGGGTGATGTCCAGCAGGTCGCGGATGATCACGTCGTACGCGGTGATCGTCGCCTGGATGTTCTGGTTGTTCTGGTACGGCGTGTTGCGCGCGTCCGCGATCGAGTTCAGGTCCTTGCGGATCTGGAACAGCAGCGCCTTCCCACCGGAGAGTTCGAGGTTCTCGAACTTGTCCGAGGAGGTGGTGAAGGTGCGGCTGAGGTCGTCGGTGGACTTGCGGGCGGCGACGATGTCGTCGTCCAGCGGCTCGTTCGGCTTGTTGGTGATGTAGCCGGCGCTGATGTCGCGCTCGGTCTGCAGGGCGTCCGCGAGGTTGGTCGCCTTCTTGGCCAGGTCGGACAGGTTGGCCATCTGGGCGAGTTGCTGCGAGTTCTCCAGCGAGGTCTGGATGCGCAGACCGCCGAGGACCAGCGAGACCAGGACGGGCAGCGCGAGCAGGGCGATCAGGCGGGTGCGGATGCGCCAGTTGCGCATCGCGAGCCGGCTCAGACCCGTGGCGCGGCGCCTGGTCAGGGTGGTCCGGAGCTTGTCCCTGGCGGACTTGCGCTCCTGGCCGTCGTCCTCCGGCCGGGCGGGGGCCTCGGGCGTCATCGGGTCGGCCGGGCCACCGGGGGCCGCCGCCTGCTGAGGGGCTGCCACAGGCTCGCGCGACTCCGGGTCACCCGCGCCGCCGCTACCCCTTTTGAAACGTCCCTGCACTGGCGTCGCAACCTCTGGACCGGGCGTCCCGCCGCGTCGCCACGGCCTGGACGGTGTCGAGTTTCCATCCGCACCCCGGCCGGTCCGGGAGAGCGGGTCGCCGGGGGTGGACTGCTCCCTACCCACGGTCCGTGGCATTCCAGCACAGCGAGGGAATCCCAACAAGGGCCGCAGGAACCGGCCGCCGTGTACTACCGACCGCATGCGTGTTCTCACGGACTGTGCGGTAACCGGACCGGAATACCGCCTTTTTCGGACACTCGCCGGATACATGCCAACGTGGCCCGAGATCGACAAGAGTCGCAGACCTGCCGGAATGACCGTTCCGCGTGGAATGTCGGAAAATTCCGGTGCGGCGAAATGTCGGATATAAGTGATTTGCTCGTCAATTTGTGAGCAAAATCACAGACTAATGTGTAGCTTTGGTCACGGCGTCTGTGGAAAGAGATCTCGTAACCTGGCTGTCTCCGGAGCACGGCCCTGATCAGCCTGCCCAGAACCCCTCCGAATCAATCGGAATCACTCCGGCCGGTGCGGATCCCTGGCGATCCACCCGGCCACGACCACGAGGTGCTCTCGATGTCCCTGGCGAAGAAGGCCACCAAGTCCACGCTGTCCTGCCGCTCGACGGCGAATCCGCGCCGGACCACGCTGGCCTCGGTCGAGGACTTCAGCAAGATCCCGGGCGCCCGCAGGGCCGAGGACGTCGTCACCTACGGCACCGAGCTGCCGGCCGTCACCGCCAACCCGCGCCGCACCCAGCTGATGGTCGCCCCGGTCGTCACCGTCCGGGACTGATCCGACCAGCGCTCCGCCGAGGGCGCCGTGGACCCGCACCGCCGTGGTCCACGGCGCCCTCGGCCGTCAGGGCCCGCCCCCTCCGGGCGCTCCCGCCCCTTCGGCTCGGGGCGGGTCCACCCCAGCCGTGCTGAACCAGGGCAAAGCGGTCGGGAGGGGCCCCACGCGATAGCCTGGACGTCGATTGACGGGGCCGCGCCCGGTGCGGGCGAGGCGCCCGAGCAGCGCCCGGGGGCGCCCCGGGCGGCCGACGAAGCGAGGGGTAGCCCAGCCGTGCGCATTGCCAGGTTTTCCGTCCGGGAAGGGAGCCCTGCCGCCGGCAGCGTTTCCTTCGGCGTGGTCGAGGGGGACCCTTCCCAGCCCGACTCGCTGGTCGTCCACGAGCTGGCCGGCCACCCGTTCGGCCAACCCCAGCCCACCGGTGAGAGCTACCGCTTCCAGGACGTCAGGCTGCTCAGCCCGATGCTCCCCAACAAGATCGTGGCGGTCGGCCGCAACTACGCGGCGCACGCGGCCGAGCTGGGCAACGACGTCCCGGACGTCCCGCTCACCTTCTTCAAGCCGTCCACCTCGGTGATCGGCCCGACCGAGAACATCGCGTACCCGCCGTTCTCCTCGGACGTCCACCACGAGGCCGAACTCGCCGTGGTGATCGGCCGGATGTGCCGCGAGGTGCCGCTGGACCGGGTGCCCGAGGTGATCCTCGGCTACACCTGCGCGAACGACGTCACCGCCCGGGACGTCCAGCAGCGCGAGGGCCAGTGGGCGCGGGCCAAGGGCTTCGACACCGCCTGCCCGCTGGGGCCGTGGATCGAGACCGACCTCGACCCGGGTGACCTCGCCGTCACCTGCACGGTCAACGGCGAGCTCCGCCAGACCGGCCGCACCTCCCTGATGGTCCGCTCGGTCGCCGAGCTGATCGTCCACATCTCCGAGGCCATGACGCTGCTGCCCGGCGACGTCATCCTCACCGGCACGCCCGCAGGGGTGGGCCCGCTCAACGTCGGCGACGAGGTCGCCGTCTCCATCGAAGGCATCGGCACTCTCACCAACAAGGTGATCAAGCGTGGCTAACACTGACCCGGCCGTCCGGGTTCGCTTCTGTCCCTCCCCGACCGGCAACCCCCACGTGGGCCTGGTCCGCACCGCCCTCTTCAACTGGGCCTACGCCCGCCACAACGGCGGCACGCTGGTCTTCCGGATCGAGGACACCGACGCGGCCCGCGACTCCGAGGAGTCGTACGAGCAGCTGCTCGACGCGATGCGCTGGCTCGGCTTCGACTGGGACGAGGGCCCGGAGGTCGGCGGCCCGCACGAGCCGTACCGGCAGTCGCAGCGGATGGACATCTACGCGGACGTCGCCCGCCGCCTGCACGAGGCCGGGCACGCCTACTACTGCTACTGCAGCACCGAGGAACTGGACGCCCGCCGCGAGGCCGCCCGCGCGGCCGGCAAGCCCTCCGGCTACGACGGCCACTGCCGGAACCTGACCGACGACCAGGTCGCCGTCTACAAGCTGGAGAAGCGCGAGCCGATCCTGCGCTTCCGGATGCCCGACAAGACCATCGCGTTCGACGACCTGGTCCGCGGCACGCTCAGCTTCGAGCCGGAGAACGTGCCGGACTACGGCATCGTCCGGGCGAACGGCGCCCCGCTGTACACCCTGGTCAACCCGGTCGACGACGCCCTGATGGGCATCACCCACGTGCTGCGCGGCGAGGACCTGCTGTCCTCCACCCCGCGGCAGATCGCGCTGTACGAGGCGCTCGCCGAGATCGGCGTCGGCACCGGCGCCACCCCGCGCTTCGGCCACCTGCCGTACGTGATGGGCGAGGGCAACAAGAAGCTCTCCAAGCGCGACCCGCAGGCCTCGCTCAACCTCTACCGCGAGCGCGGCTTCATCCGTGAGGGCCTGCTCAACTACCTGTCCCTGCTGGGCTGGTCGCTGGCCGACGACCGCGACATCTTCGACATGGACGAGCTGATCGCGGCCTTCGACATCGCGAAGGTGAACTCCAACCCGGCCCGCTTCGACCTGAAGAAGTGCGAGGCGATCAACGCCGAACACGTCCGCAAGCTGGCCCCGGAGGACTTCGTCCGCCGCCTGGTGCCGTACCTCCAGGCCCCCGGCCTGCTGCCGGCCGAGCCCACCGCCGAGCAGCTGGACCTGCTCGCCAAGGTGGCGCCGCTCACCCAGGAGCGGATGGTCGTCCTCAGCGAGATCGTGAACATGGCCGGCTTCCTGTTCGTCGACCCGGCCGACTTCACCGTCGACCCGGACGACGCCGCCAAGGTGCTGACCGCCGACGCCCGCCCGGTGCTGGAGGCCAGCGTCAAGGCCCTGGAGGAGCTCGCGGACTTCACCCCGGAGCCGATCCAGGCCGCGCTGCGCGAGGCGCTGGTGGAGGGGCTGGGCATCAAGCCCAAGTTCGCCTTCACGCCGCTGCGGGTGGCCGTCACGGGCCGCCGGGTCTCGCCGCCGCTGTTCGAGTCGATGGAGCTGCTCGGCCGCCCCGAGACGCTCCGCCGGCTGCGCTCCGCCCTGGACGCCCTGCCGGCCGCCTGAGGCCGTCCTCAGGGGCCTCTGAGCAGCCCGCGGGCCCGGCTCCGTGCCGGGCCCGCGGCGCACCCGGACGCCCCCGGACGTCCTCCCGGCCGCTGCCTGCGGTTATCGATTTTGGAGCCGGGGCCGACGTCGGGTAATGTTCTTTCTGCGCCGCCCGGGAGGGAACGGACGAGGGAGCGAAAGCCCCTCGGAACGGGACCGACCGAGAGGCGCAACGCCTGAGAAGGCCCCGCAGGGGTTCAACTCTGGTGGGGTATGGTGTAATTGGCAGCACGACTGATTCTGGTTCAGTTAGTCTAGGTTCGAGTCCTGGTACCCCAGCGCTGTACGATCGGCAACGGTCGCACGAGCAGGACAAATGAAGATCCAAGCCCCCGTTGTGTAGCGGCCTAGCACGCTGCCCTCTCACGGCAGTAGCGCCGGTTCGAATCCGGTCGGGGGTACTGATCCCGCAAGGGATCACCTGGAAAGCCCCCGTTGTGTAGCGGCCTAGCACGCTGCCCTCTCACGGCAGTAGCGCCGGTTCGAATCCGGTCGGGGGTACTGATCCCGCAAGGGATCGCCAGGAAGCCCCCGTTGTGTAGCGGCCTAGCACGCTGCCCTCTCACGGCAGTAGCGCCGGTTCGAATCCGGTCGGGGGTACTTCAGAGCAGGAAGCCGATGGGCTCGCCCATCGGCCCTTGCTTTGTGTTGGGGTATGGTGTAATTGGCAGCACGAGTGATTCTGGTTCATTTAGTCTAGGTTCGAGTCCTGGTACCCCAGCCAGTAAATGGAAAGGCCCCGCCCGCCGGGGTCTTTTTTGTTTTCCCCGAATGCTTTCGAAGGGCCCCGCTCGGAGTCGAGCGGGGCCCTTTCGTTTTCGGTGGGGGAGTGGGGGGAGTGGGGGAACGGGGGCGGGGTGGGTGGGGGAAGTCGGCCGGGTCAGCTCCGGCGCAGCGCCTCGGTGAGCCGGTTCGCGGCCTCGATGATGGCCTGGGCGTGCAGCCGGCCCGGGTGGCGGGTCAGGCGCTCGATCGGGCCGGAGACGGAGACGGCGGCCACCACGCGGTTGGAGGGGCCGCGTACGGGTGCGGAGACGGACGCGACGCCCGGCTCCCGCTCGCCGATCGACTGGGCCCAGCCGCGCCGCCGGACGCCGCTCAGCGCGGTGGCGGTGAAGCGGGCGCCCTGGAGGCCGCGGTGGAGCCGCTCGGGCTCCTCCCAGGCCAGCAGGACCTGGGCGGCCGAGCCGGCCTTCATCGGCAGGGTGCTGCCGACCGGGACGGTGTCCCGCAGGCCGGAGAGCCGCTCGGCGGCGGCTACGCAGATCCGCATCTCGCCCTGGCGGCGGTAGAGCTGTGCGCTCTCGCCGGTGACGTCGCGCAGGTGGGTCAGGACCGGGCCCGCGGTGGCGAGCAGCCGGTCCTCGCCCGCCGCGGCGGAGAGTTCGGACAGGCGGGGGCCGAGGATGAAACGCCCCTGCATGTCCCTGGTGACCAGACGGTGGTGTTCGAGTGCGACGGCGAGTCTGTGGGCCGTGGGGCGCGCCAGACCGGTGGCGGCGACCAGCCCCGCCAACGTGGCGGGGCCCGACTCCAGTGCGCTCAGCACCAGAGCGGCCTTGTCGAGAACGCCGACGCCGCTAGTGTTGTCCATGCCCTAAGACTGCAGTCTCATTCCGCGAGACGCAAGTTCAATCTTCCGGGAAAAGCGCCACTCTGGAAGCAGCAGCCCGGGAGACATCCAGGATGGGACCTCGTCAGAGTGTCCGCATCGTGGACAGCGATCCGGCGTGCAGGTCTCGCGAACGCGCTCCGCACCGACGGCGCACGCAGTGACCCCGATGACACGAGAAGGCCGGCAACGCGGCCGGCTGGAGGGAATCCGATGGGACGGACACTCGCAGAGAAGGTCTGGGACGACCACGTCGTGCGGCGCGCGGAGGGCGAGCCCGACCTCCTGTTCATCGACCTGCACCTGCTCCACGAGGTCACCAGCCCGCAGGCCTTCGACGGGCTGCGGCTGGCCGGCCGCAAGGTCCGCCGCACCGATCTGACGATCGCCACCGAGGACCACAACACCCCGACCCTGGACATCGACAAGCCGATCGCCGACCCGGTCTCCCGGGTGCAGCTGGAGACCCTGCGCCGCAACGCGGCCGAGTTCGGCGTCCGGATCCACTCGCTCGGCGACGTCGAGCAGGGCGTGGTCCACGTCGTCGGTCCCCAGCTCGGCCTGACCCAGCCCGGCACCACCGTGGTCTGCGGCGACTCCCACACCTCCACCCACGGCGCCTTCGGCGCGCTGGCGTTCGGCATCGGCACCAGCCAGGTCGAGCACGTGCTGGCCACCCAGACCCTGCCGCTGGCGCCGTTCCGGACCATGGCGATCACCGTCGAGGGCGAACTGCCCGAGGGCGTCACGGCCAAGGACCTGATCCTGGCCGTCATCGCGAAGATCGGCACCGGCGGCGGCCAGGGCTACGTCCTGGAGTACCGCGGTTCGGCGATCCGGAGCCTGTCCATGGAGGCCCGGATGACCGTCTGCAACATGTCCATCGAGGCGGGCGCCCGGGCCGGCATGATCGCCCCGGACGAGACCACCTTCGCCTACCTCAAGGGCCGCCCGCACGCCCCGCAGGGCGAGGACTGGGACGCCGCCGTCGAGTACTGGCGGACCCTGGTCACCGACGAGGACGCGGTCTTCGACCACGAGGTGTTCATCGACGCGAGCGAGCTGACCCCGTTCGTCACCTGGGGCACCAACCCCGGCCAGGGCGCCCCGCTCGGCTCGAACGTCCCCCACCCCGAGGACTTCGCGGACCCGCAGGAGCGGGTGGCCGCCGAGAACGCCCTGAAGTACATGGGCCTTGAGGCCGGCACCCCGCTGCGCGAGGTCGCCGTCGACGCCGTCTTCGTCGGCTCCTGCACCAACGGCCGGATCGAGGACCTGCGCGCCGCCGCCGCCGTCCTGGAGGGCCGCAAGGTCGCCGACGGGGTACGGATGCTGGTCGTCCCCGGATCCGTACGGGTCGCCCTGCAGGCCGTCGAGGAGGGCCTGGACAAGGTGTTCACCGCCGCGGGGGCCGAATGGCGGCACGCCGGCTGCTCGATGTGCCTGGGCATGAACCCCGACCAGCTCGCCCCCGGCGAGCGCTGCGCCTCCACCTCGAACCGCAACTTCGAGGGCCGCCAGGGCAAGGGCGGCCGCACCCACCTGGTCTCCCCGCAGGTCGCCGCCGCGACCGCCGTCCTGGGCCGTCTGGCCTCCCCGTCCGACCTGTCCGACCGTTTCGCCGACGTCGCCGTGGAGGCCTGAGCCATGGAGAAGTTCACCACCCACACCGGCCGGGCCGTCCCGCTGCGCCGCAGCAACGTGGACACCGACCAGATCATCCCGGCCCATTGGCTCAAGAAGGTCACCCGATCCGGTTTCGAGGACGGGCTGTTCGAGGCCTGGCGCAAGGACGACTCGTTCATCCTCAACCGGCCCGAGCGCCGGGGCGCCACCGTCCTGGTGGCCGGGCCCGAGTTCGGCACCGGCTCCTCCCGCGAGCACGCCGTCTGGGCGCTGCAGAACTACGGCTTCCACGCGGTGATCTCCTCGCGGTTCGCCGACATCTTCCGCGGCAACTCGCTCAAGAACGGCCTGCTGACCGTCGTGCTGCCCCAGGAGACCGTGGAACGACTCTGGTCGCTCACCGAGAGTGACCCTTCGGCCGAGATCACCGTTGATCTGGAGAAGCGGGAAGTCCGGGCCGAAGGCGTCACCGCGCCCTTCGAACTGGACGACAACGTCCGGTGGCGGCTGCTCAACGGCCTGGACGACATCAGCATCACCCTGCAGAACGAGGCCGACATCGCCGCCTACGAGGCGACCCGTCCGGCGTTCAAGCCCCGTACTCTGCCGGTCTCCTGAGTTCCCCTCAGAACAAGCATTCTGACGATCCACCGGATGGCCCGCGCTCCCCCTCGGGGGGGCCGGGCCATCCGGCGTTCCGGAGCACGAGTTAGCGCCGGGCCCTCCCCGGATTGCCCATTCGGCTTTGCGGAAGAGGGCCCCGCGCAAGTACAACTGCGGGTAGATGGCACAATCAGTACATGCACCGGCACCATGAACCTCCGTACGCGGGCGGCGAACCCGCGTCCGAGGAGTCCGTGGGCCGGGGAGCCGAACGCCGAATTGACGATCGGCCGGACGACACCTCCGCAACACCAGCTGAGGCGCCGGACGACCCGGAAGTCGCAGCGCTCTACGCGCTCGTGGCCGAGCGGTTGAAGCAAGCTCACGCCCGCGTGCATGCGCTGAACGTGTCTGTCGATGCAAAGACCGCTCTCACCCGTCAACTGCTCATCGTCACGGAGACCGCCAAGCGCGATCTTCCGGAGGCGGCAAGGCGGTTGAGTCGCTTTGTACATGACCTCGACGAGGGGCACCCGCCGCTCGACTGAGGTCGCGGACGCGCAAATCCATTGCGACACTAGGGTGATTCGCGCGTTTGGTAATTGAAAGTCCGCAGATACATACCTAACGTGCGAAAAGAACGGATGGAATCATCCGGCGCCCGTTTCCGAAGGGGAAGACGTGAACAAGGCTCAGCTTGTCGAAGCGGTGGCCGAGCAGCTGGGCGGTCGCAAGGCTGCCGCAGAGGCCGTCGACGCAGTGCTCGACACCATGGTCCGTGCCGTTGTGGCCGGTGACCGGGTTTCGGTCACCGGTTTCGGCACCTTCGAGAAGGTGGAGCGCTCCGCGCGCTTCGCCCGCAACCCGCAGACCGGCGAGCGGGTCAAGGTCAAGAAGACCTCGGTCCCCCGCTTCCGCCCGGGCCAGGGCTTCAAGGACCTGGTCAGCGGCAGCAAGAAGCTGCCGAAGGAAGGCCCCTCGGTGAAGAAGGCCCCCAAGGGCTCCCTCACCCCGGGCAAGACCGGTGTCGCCGCGACCCCGGCTGCCAAGCGTGCCGCCACCAAGCGCGCCGCCACCGCTGCCGCCGCCGCCCCGGCCGCGACCAAGAAGGCCGCCGCCAAGAAGGCGACCACCACGGCTGCCGCCAAGAAGACCACGGCCACCGCCGCGAAGAAGGCGCCCGCCGCCAAGAAGGCGACCACCACCGCCGCCGCCAAGAAGACCACGGCGACCGCGACCAAGAAGACGGCCGCCGCCAAGAAGGCGACCACCACCGCCGCCGCCAAGAAGACCACGGCCACCGCCAAGAAGGCGACCGCCACGGCCAAGAAGACGGCGCCGGCGAAGAAGACCGCCACCCGCAAGACCACCGCGCGCAAGACCTCTGCCAAGTAGGTCCCGCGCGACCGTCCTCGGACGGCCTTCGGCCAGGAGCCGCGGCACCCCCTCCCGCGAACGCGGAGACCGGGTGGCCGCGGCTCTCTCGATTTCCGGGCGCTCAGTCAGGATTCGGTGGCAGCCGTCGGCCGGGCGCGGAGAACCGCGGGACCGGTGGGAACGCCGGGAACGGTGGTGTCGCCGGTACCGGCGCGGGAGCCGGGGACCGGCAGGTCAGCGGCCCTCGGCGGGGTCGGGGAAGGTCTGCAGGGTCACGAAGACCACCCGGCGGGCCTCGCCGGTGCCCTCGGTGCGGATCCGCACCCGCTGGCCGGGCCGCAGCAGCCGCAGGCCGCCGGCGTCGAAGGCGGCCGCGTCGAACGGCACCGGGGTCCCGTCGTCGAGCAGCACGGAGCCGGCCCGGGTGGCGGGGTCGAAGGTGAACGCGGTGGCCTGCATGCCAGCAGCATAGCGAGCGGCCCGGACGGGCCCGCCGCTCAGGAGTGCTCCCGGAACGGGTGCGCGAAGCGCCGGGCGCGGGTCAGGAACGACTCATCCGGGCGAACAGCGCACTGGTGTACGGGCCCAGGCCGAGCGCCGCCGCCTCGTCGAGGTCGGTACCGGTGTCGACGTCCCGGCGCACCGACTCCACGCCCGCCAGGCGCAGTTCGAGCGCCCCGCCGGCCGCGTGCCGGGCCCGTGAGCCGTCCCCGAAGGCGGGGGAGAGCGGCCGGCCGGGGGCGCTGGCGAGCAGGGTGGTGCCCAGGCCGGGGGAGTCGGGCAGGAAGGCCCGTCCGTCCGTCGGCACCGCTCCCAGTACCCGGGCGAGTTCGGCCGGCCGCAGGGCCGGCAGGTCCGCCGACAGGGCGGCCAGCGGTGCCCGCGGGGCGAGCGCGAGGGCGGCCGAGGCGCCGTGCGCCAGCGCCCGGTTGAGGCCGCCGCCGGGCTCGTCGGCGACCACCAGGGCGCCGAGCGCGGCCAGCCGGGCACCGGCCGTGGCGTCCCGGGTGACCACCAGGACGCGGGCGACGCCGGGGGTGGCCAGCGCGGCGGTGACCGTGTCGAGGGCGAAGGACAGGGCCAGCCCGGCCCGGTGCGGCCCCGCGTACGGGGCCAGTCGGCTCTTCGCCAGGGCGAGCGGCTTGAGCGGCAGCACCAGCGACCAGTCGGCGGCGGGTGCGGCGGGCGCGGCGGGCCCGCTGGGGCGTACGGTGTCCTGGGTCATCGGCGTCATTGTGACGCCGGTCCCGGAACCCTCGCCAGGCCGTCCGAACTGTGCGGACGTGCGTTTGATCACGCCCGCCGGGCGGGTTGGTGCGGTCGCTCGACAGCCGGTGAGCAGGCGGGCGACACTGTTCCGCGCCCGTGCGCCGGGCCCCGGTCGCAGCGGTGCGCGGCACCGGGAGGCTATGACCGCGGCACCCCACGTGCCGCATCGAAAGAGAAGGAGCTGGGGTGGCCCGCCGCTCGTACGCCAAGTTCGGCAACGCCGACTACGGCATCTGGTACCGCTTCGCGGCCGTGCTGGTGAAGCCGGTGACGACCGCCCTGGTGAAGCCCGACTGGCGGGGCTGGGAGCACATTCCGAAGGAAGGCGGCTTCATCGCCGCGGTCAATCACAATTCGATCATCGACCCGGTGATCTACGCGCACTGGCAGTACAACAGCGGGCGTCCGCCGCGGATTCTCGGGAAGTCCTCGCTGTTCTCCATTCCCTTCATCGGATTCATGCTCCGCAAGACCGGTCAGATTCCGGTGTTCCGCGAGTCCACCGACGCCGCGCAGGCTTTCCGGGCCGCGATCGACGCCGTCAACAGCGGCCAGTGCGTGCAGTTCTACCCGGAGGGAACGCTCACCCGGGACCCGGACCTGTGGCCGATGACCGGCAAGAACGGCGTCGCCCGGGTCGCGCTGATGACCGGTGCGCCGGTCATCCCGGTCGCGCACTGGGGCGCCCACGAGATCATCCCGCCGTACGGCCGGGGCGGTTACGGCAAGGGCAAGTTCAACCTGTTCCCGCGGCACCGGGTGACCGTGGCGGCCGGGCCCGCGGTCGACCTGAGCAAGTACCGGGGCCAGGAGCTCACCGCCCAGGTGCTCAACGACGCCACCGAGGACATCATGGCGGCGATCACCGCCGTGCTGGCCGGGATCCGCGGCGAGCAGCCGCCGGCCGAGCGCTACGACATGCGCAAGGCCGCCCGCGAGCGGGCCGCCGCCGCGCTGGCCGAGCGCCGCCGGGCCAAGGGCGGCCCCGGCGACAACGACAGTGAGGGGACGGGCCGGTGACCCGCTGCGCCGTGATGGGGACGGGCTCGTGGGGCACCGCGTTCGCGATGGTGCTGGCCGACGCCGGCTGCGAGGTCGTGCTGTGGGCCCGCCGCCAGGAGCTGGTGGACGCCGTCAACACCACCCACGAGAACCCGGACTACCTGCCGGGCGTCCGGCTCCCCGACTCCGTCCGGGCCACCACCGACGCCGCCGAGGCGCTGGCCGGCGCCGACTTCGCGGTGCTGGTGGTGCCCTCGCAGACACTGCGCGACAACCTGGCCGCCTGGGCGCCGCTGATCGAGCCGCAGACCGTGCTGGTGAGCCTGATGAAGGGCATCGAACTCGGCACCGCCAAGCGGATGAGCGAGGTCATCGACGAGGTCACCAAGGTCGGCCCGGAGCGGGTCGCGGTGGTCAGCGGGCCCAACCTGGCCAAGGAGATCGCCAACCGTCAGCCCGCCGCGAGCGTGGTGGCCTGCACGGACGAGTCGGTCGCCAAGCGGCTGCAGGCGGCCTGCCACACGCCGTACTTCCGGCCGTACACCAACACCGACGTGGTCGGCTGCGAACTCGGCGGCGCGGTCAAGAACGTGATCGGCCTGGCCGTCGGCATGGCGGCCGGGATGGGGCTCGGCGACAACACCAAGGCGACGCTGATCACCCGCGGGCTGGCCGAGACCGCCCGGCTCGGCGAGGTGCTGGGCGCCGACCCGCACACCTTCGCGGGGCTGGCCGGGATGGGCGACCTGGTCGCCACCTGCTCCTCGCCGCTGTCGCGCAACAACACCTTCGGCATGAACCTGGGCCGGGGCATGTCGCTGGCCGAGACCATCGCGGCCACCCGGCAGACCGCGGAGGGCGTCAAGTCCTGCGAGTCGGTGCTGGACCTGGCCCGGCGCAGCGGGGTCGACATGCCGATCGTCGAGGCCGTGGTGGACGTGGTGCACAACGGGCGGCCGACCCAGGAGGCGCTGCAGGCGCTGATGTCGCGCTCGGCCAAGGCGGAGCGGCGCTGACGTCGCGGCGCTCCGGGAAGGCGTTGACTTCCCGGAAACACGTCGCACGGTAGTCTCGAACGCGATATGAGCATCGAACAGACCCCCCCGAACCCGTCCGCCTCGAAGCCGCGCGTGGCGCTGGTCTTCGGCGGGCGCAGCTCCGAGCACGCGATCTCGGTCTCGACCGCGGGCAGCGTTCTGCGGGCGATCGACCGCGACAAGTACGACGTGCTTCCGATCGGCATCACCCACGAGGGCCGTTGGGCGCTGACCAGCGACGAGCCGGCCCGGATGGCGATCACCGACGGCCGGCTGCCGGACGTCGCGCACGTCGCCGAGGACGTCGACGGGCAGGTCGCGCTGCCGGTCTCCCCGGGCAGCCGTGAGGTTCTGCTGAGCGAGCCCGGGAGCGCCCCCAAGGCGCTCGGCGAGGTCGACGTGGTGTTCCCGCTGCTGCACGGCCCGTGGGGCGAGGACGGCACCCTCCAGGGTCTGCTGGAACTCTCCGGCGTCCCGTACGTCGGCAACGGCGTGCTGGCCAGCGCGGCCGGCATGGACAAGGAGTTCGCCAAGCGGATCCTGGCCTCGCACGGCCTGGGCGTCGGCCACTACACGGTCGTGCGGCCGCGCGAGTGGGACACCGAGCAGGGCCGCGCCGCCGTGCGCGAGCGGGTCGCCGAGCTCGGCCTGCCGGTGTTCGTGAAGCCCTGCCGGGCCGGTTCCAGCATCGGCATCACCAAGGTCCGGGACCTGGCCGAGCTGGACGCCGCGATCGAGGAGGCCCGTCGGCACGACCCCAAGCTGATCATCGAGGCGGGCGTCTCCGGCCGCGAGATCGAGTGCGGCGTGCTGGAGTTCGAGGACGGCCCGCGGGCCAGCGTCCCGGCCGAGGTGCTGGTCGGCGAGGGCTTCGACTTCTACGACTTCGAGGCCAAGTACATCGACTCCTCCGAGGTCCGGATCCCGGCCGAGCTGACCGCCGAGGAGGTCGCGGAGATCCGGCGCCAGGCGGTGGCCGCGTTCGAGGCCTTCGGCTGCGAGGGCCTGGCCCGGGTGGACTTCTTCCTGCTGGAGGACGGCAGCTGGATGATCAACGAGATCAACACCATGCCGGGCTTCACCCCGATCTCCGCCTACCCGAAGATGTGGGAGGCCAGCGGGGTCTCGTACGCGGAGCTGATCGACCGGCTGCTGCAGAGCGCGCTGCGCCGCTCGACCGGCCTCCGGTAGCACGGAGCGGGGGCGGGCCGGGGAAGCACCGGCCCGCTCCCTTCGGTTCGGGGCGGTGCTTCAGCCGGGGATGTTGGCCTTGACGAGCGGGGTCAGCGCGGCGGCCGGGTCGAAGGCGTTCTGCGCGGCTCCGGCCGGGACGGTCACCTCGACGTAGGCGGCGCGCATGGTCGTCACGAAGCGGTAGCCGCCGTCGTCGAGCTTCTGGGACCACCAGGTGACGTCGTCGACGGTCGGGGACAAGTCCGCGGCGTGCGGGCCGTCCAGTTCCTCCGGCCGGTCGACGCCGCAGCGCAGCACCGTCCGGGGCGAGCTGCCCCAGGCGGCCACGTACGGCGAGGCGGGCGACGGGTCCCTGCGGGGGTGGCCGAGCAACTCCTGCGGGAGCGCCGCGGCCAGGGCCCGGCAGTAGCCGGCCGCCCGGCCCGAGGGCTGCGGCACCTCGACGGCCGGGTCGGCCGAACTCCAACTGCCGACCAGCGCCACCACGGCGCAGGTCAGCGCCACCGGCACGGCCAGCCAGCGGACCGGCGCGGGGAGCGCGGTCAGCGCCTTCGGGATGCGGAGTTCTCTGGCCACCCGCCGATGGTAGCCGGGGCTACAGATGGACCACCGGACAGGTGAGGGTGCGGGTGATGCCCTCCACCTTCTGGACCTTGGCGACCACCATGCGGCCCAGGTCGTCCACCGTCTCGGCCTCGGCCTTGACGATCACGTCGTACGGACCGGTGACGTCCTCGGCGGTGAGCACGCCGGGGATCTTCGAGATGGTCTCGGCCACCGCGGTGGCCTTCCCTACCTCGGTCTGGATCAGGATGTATGCCTGTACCACGGGTGACCTCCCGGCGGCCGGTTGGGGGGATCGCCGCCGTGATCGCCCGGTCTGGCGCAGGGGTGGATGCGGGCTCACCGGCAGGCTGATCACCACGCTACCGCGCAGCGGGCCGGGGAGGGGAGACTTCCGCACCCCCGAAGGGCGTACGCTGCGCGCGGGGGAGCGCGACGGGGGCTGGAACTTGGAAACGCGAGAGGACGGCAGATGCAGGGGACCGTGGGCGAGCTCGGCGAGTTCGGACTCATCAGGGAGCTGACCGCCCGGGTACCGCTCACCGACGCGGTCGACCTCGGCCCCGGGGACGACGCCGCGGTGGTGAAGGCCCCGGACGGCCGGGTGGTGGCCACCACGGACGTCCTGATCGAGAACCGGCACTTCCGCCGGGACTGGTCCACCGCCTACGACGTGGGCCGCAAGGCCGCCGCCCAGAACCTCGCCGACGTGGCCGCGATGGGCGCGGTGCCGACCGCGATACTGCTCGGGCTGGTCGCCCCCGCCGACCTGCCGACCACCTGGGCCACCGAGCTGATGGACGGGCTGCGCGACGAGTGCCAGGTCGCCGGGGCGACGGTGGTCGGCGGCGACGTGGTGCGTGGCGACACCGTCACGCTGGCGATCACGGCGCTCGGCGACCTCCAGGGGCGCGCGGCGGTGACGCGCTCCGGCGCCCAGGTCGGCGACGTGGTCGCGGTGAGCGGCTGGTTGGGCTGGTCCGCGGCCGGACTGACCGTGCTGCAGCGCGGGTTCCGCTCCCCGCGCGCCTTCGTGGAGGCGCACCGCCGGCCCGAGCCGCCGTACCACTCGGGCCCGGCCGCGGCCGAGTTGGGCGCGACCTCGATGATCGACGTGAGCGACGGGCTGGTCGCCGACCTCGGCCACGTGGCCCGGGCCAGCGAGGTGGACATCGACCTGAGGGCCGCCGACTTCGACGTCCCGGCGCAGATGGCCGACATCGGACAGGCGGTCGGGGTGGACCCGTTGGTCTGGGTGCTGTCCGGCGGTGAGGACCACGCGATCGTGGCGACCTTCCCGCGCGGGGTCCAACTCCCTTCCCGCTGGCGGGTGGTGGGCGAGGTCACCGGCCGTCCGCGGGGTTCGCGCAGCGGTCGGGTGACGGTCGACGGCGCACCCTGGGACCGGGTCGGCGGCTGGGACCACTTCTCCGAGTGACGCACCTCGCCGACCGGGGTACGGCGTACGGCTGACGGGCCGTGGACACCGGTGCGGGCGCGTGACGCTCCGGGCGTTGCGGCGGCGGGCTTCCAGGATGCGTTTTGCGTAGGCTTGCGGCATCCGGGCCCGCCCGCCGTCCGGCGCGGGCCGTCCGATCCACTGCGAGCGGGAGCACACCCCACATGCGCATCGGTGTACTGACCAGCGGCGGCGACTGCCCAGGCCTCAACGCGGTGATCCGCTCGGTCGTGCACCGGGGCACGGACGTCCACGGCGACGAGATCGTGGGCATCCAGGACGGCTTCCTCGGCCTGATCGAGGGCCGCACCCGGCCGGTCTCGCACGACGACGTCACCGGTCTGCTCACCCTCGGCGGCACCATCCTGGGCTCGGCCCGGGTGCAGCGCGACCGGATCGCCTGGGCGGTGGAGAACGCCACGACGCTGGCCCGCGACATCCGCATCGACGCGCTGATCGCGATCGGCGGCGAGGGGACACTGACCGCCGCCAAGCTGTTCAGCGACGCCGGGCTGCCGGTCGTCGCGGTGCCCAAGACCATCGACAACGACATCGACGCCACCGACGTCACCTTCGGCTTCGACACCGCGGTGCACGTGGCGACCGAGGCGATCGACCGGCTGAAGACCACCGCCGAGTCCCACCAGCGCGTCATGGTGGTGGAGTTGATGGGACGGCACACCGGCTGGATCACCCTCACCGCGGGCATGGCCGGCGGCGCCCACGGCATCCTGATCCCGGAGAAGCCCTTCGACATCGAGGCGGTGGCCCGGATGGTCGAGGACCGCTTCGACCGCGGCAAGAAGTTCGCCATCATCGCCGTCGCCGAGGGCGCCACCCCGATGCCCGGCACCATGCGCTTCGACCACGGCGACGTCGACCAGTACGGCCACCGCACCTTCGGCGGGATCGGCAACCGGCTCGCCCACGAGCTGGAGAACCTGCTCGGCAAGGAGGCCCGCCCGGTCATCCTCGGCCACACCCAGCGCGGCGGCACCCCGACCGCCCGGGACCGGGTGCTCGCCACCCGCTTCGGCTGGCACGCGGTGGAGGCCGTCCACCGGGGCGCGTTCGGGCACTTCACCGCGCTGCGCCGGACCGGCATCGAGCTGCTGCCGATCGGCCACGCGGTGACCAGGCTGAAGACCGTGCCGGAGAACCGCTGGGCGGAGTCCGAGGCCGTGCTCTGAACCGCCGGAGGTAGGTTGGGCGCATGTCCTCCACCGCACCTCCCCGCGTGCTCACCGTCGCCGGCTCCGACTCCGGCGGCGGCGCCGGCATCCAGGCCGACCTCAAGGCGATGCTCGCCCTCGGCGTCCACGGCATGAGCGTGATCACCGCCGTCACCGCGCAGAACTCGGTTGGCGTCCAGGGCTACTGGGAACTGCCCGCCGAGGCCGTCCGGGCGCAGTTCCGCAGCGTGGTGGACGACATCGGGGTGCAGGCCGTGAAGACCGGCATGCTCGCCTCGATCGAACTGGTCGAGACCGTCGCCGACCTGCTCTCCGGGGTGGACGCCCCGGTGGTGGTCGACCCGGTCGGCGTCTCCAAGCACGGGGACGCGCTGCTGGCCGCCGAGGCGGTGGCCACCGTCCGGGAGAAGCTGCTGCCGGTCGCCACCGTGGTCACCCCCAACCTGCACGAGGTGACGCAGCTCACCGGCCGGACCGTCGAGGACGAGTCCCAGATGCTGGCCGCCGCCGCGGCGCTGCTGGACCTCGGGCCGCGCTGGGTGCTGGTCAAGGGCGGCCACCTGGAGGGCGAGGCCGCCGACCTGCTGTACGGGGGGCCCGGCGAGGTCCACTGGTACCGCGCGCCGCGCTACGACAACCGGCACACCCACGGCACCGGCTGCACCCTGGCCAGCTCGATCGCGGCCGGCCTGGCCAAGGGCGAGCCGCTGCCCGAGGCGGTCGGCTCGGCCAAGGAGTACATCACCGGCGCGATCGCCGGGGGCTTCGCCCTGGGCGCCGGGATCGGCCCGGTCGACCACGCCTGGCGCTGGCGCTGACCGGAACGCGGTGATGGGCGGGCCCCTGGAGGGGGTCCGCCCATCACCGGTGCGTCCGGAAAGCGTGACCGGTCCCGGAAACAGCGAAGCCGGCCCATCCGGGGATGAACCGACTCACTGGAGGACCGGCATGCCGGTCTGCGCGTCAGCGCGAGACCTTACCGGCCTTGATGCACGAGGTGCAGACGTTGAGCCGCTTCGGCGTCCGCCCAATCACAGCGCGCACCGTCTGGATGTTGGGGTTCCAACGACGGGGGGTACGGCGGTGAGAGTGGGAGATGCTGTTGCCGAAGCCCGGCCCCTTGCCGCAGACGTCGCAGTTGGCAGCCACAGGAGTCACTCCAAGACTTCAGATCAGTTACTTTCGAAAACCCCGCCCACCCACCGGAGCACTCGCGTGAACCAGACCGGACCAGGGGGGTGAGCCTGGACGGTTCCAGGCAACCGGAAGAGCATACAACGCTTGCTTCCGTCCCACGAAACTACCATGACCGGCCGAGTGATCGCTCCGGTCGCCGGTCCGGGCACCCCTCCCCGGCCCCCGATAACCTGCCGGTACCACCCCCCGCCGCCGCATCCGGTGCGGTGCGGCCGCACAGGCCATGACGGCGTCCCATCCGGAGGAGACCTGGTGCTGCACACGCTCGACGCCCCGGCTGTGCGCACCTGGTGCCAGCTCGCCCTGCGCGCGCTCGGCCAGGCCCGCGAGGAGATCGACGCGCTCAACGTCTACCCGGTCCCGGACGGCGACACCGGCACCAACCTCTACCTGACCGTCGAGTCCGCCGCCGCCGAGGTGGAGAGCCGCTTCGCCGACCCCGCCGCCGCCCCGGCCCCCGGACTGGCCGACACCGTCCGGGCGATGGCCCGCGGCGCGCTGGTCGGCGCCCGCGGGAACTCCGGGGTGATCCTCGCCCAGTGGCTGCGCGGCACCGCCGAGAAGCTCGCCGAGGGCGGCGGCGCCGACCAGCTGCGGGCCGCCCTGCAGCAGGCCGCCGACTCCGCCTACCAGGCCGTCGCGGAGCCCGTCGAGGGCACCCTGCTCACCGTCGCCCGGGTCGCCGCCCGCGAGGCGGTCCGGGCCGGGGACGGGCTCGCGCAGGTCGCCGACACCGCCCACCGGGCCGCCCGGGACGCGCTGCGCCACACCCCCGAGCAGCTCGCCGTGCTGGCCGAGAACGGGGTGGTGGACGCCGGCGGGCGCGGCCTGGTGGCCGTCCTCGGCGCGCTCGCCGACGCCGTCGCCGGACAGCAGCCGATGGGACCGGTCGCGCTGCGCGGGGACGTCCGGGCGGTGGAGAGCTGCGAGGTGCACCTGCGGCCGCCCGGCCCCGGCCACCCCGCCTTCGAGGTCATCTACCTGCTGGACGCGCCCGACGCGGCGCTGCCCGGGCTGCGCGAGCGGCTCGGCCGGCTCGGCGACTCGCTGGTGATCGGCGGCGGCGACGGCCTGTGGAACGTGCACGTCCACGTGGACGACGCGGGCGCCGCCGTGGAGGCCGGGGTCGAGGCCGGGCGACCGCACCAGATCCGGATCACCCACTTCGCGGAGGCCGCCGCCCGGGCCGGCACCGCCGCCGAGCGCGGCGAACGCGAGGAGCGGGCCCGCGCGGTGCTCTCCGTGGTCTCCGGCGAGGGGCTGGCCGAACTCTGCGAGCAGGCCGGCTCCGTCGTCCTGCACGCCGACCCGGACCGCCGGCCGGCCAGCGCCGAACTCGCGGACGCCGTGCGGGCTTCGGCCGCCCGCGAGGTGGTGCTGCTGCTCAACGACCCCGAACTGCGCGCCGCCGCCGGGGCCGCCGCCGACCAGCTGCGCGAGGAGGGGGTGCGGATCGCCGTACTCCCCACCCGTTCGCCGGTGCAGGGCCTCGCGGCGCTCGCGGTGCACGAGGGCGGCCGGCGCTTCGACGAGGACGTGGTCGCCATGACCTCCGCCGCCGGGGCCACCCGGTACGCCGAACTGGCCGTCGCCGAGGGGGAGTCCTGGACCATGGCCGGGGTCTGCCAGGCCGGCGACGTGCTCGGCCTGATCGACGGCGACGTCGCGGTGATCGGCGCCGGGCTGGCCGAGGTCGGCGAGAGCGTGCTGGACCGGATGCTCGGCGCGGGCGGCGAACTCGTCACCCTGATCCTCGGCGAGGGCGCCGACCGGGCGCTCGCCGACCGGCTGGTGGCGCACGTCCGCCAGCAACGGCCGGAGGTGGACTCGGTGGTGTTCCACGGGGGGCAGGAGTCCACGCCGCTGCTCATCGGGGTCGAGTGAGCGCCGACCGTCGGCACCGGACCAGAGCGACCCGGAGGCGAGCGGGCCAATGTCCGTCGGTGCCTTGGTGTAAACAAGGGCCTGATGGGCGCTCTCGATGAACCACTGACCAAGCTCGTCGGCGACCGCACCGCGAAGGTGCTCGCCGACAGCCTCAAGCTGCGCACGGTCGGGGACCTGCTGCACCACTACCCGCGCCGCTACGTCGAACGCGGCCAGCTCACCAGCCTGGACGAGCTGGAGATCGACGAGCACGTCACCGTGCTGGCCCGGATCGAGAAGGTCACCCTGATCCCGTTCCGCGGCCGCAAGGGCGACCGGCTGGAGGTCGTCGTCACCGACGGCCGCAGCCGGCTCTCGCTGGTCTTCTTCAACCAGGGCTGGCGGCAGAAGGAGCTCAGGGCCGGTGCCCAGGGCCTGTTCGCGGGCAAGGTCGGCGTCTTCAACCGCACCCGCCAGCTGGTCTCGCCCGACTACCAGCTGCTCGACGAGGACGCCGGGTCGGACGCGGCGAAGCAGTTCGCCGGCCGGCTCATCCCGGTGTACGGCGCCAGCGCGCAGATGCCCAGCTGGAAGCTGTCGATCTGCATCGAGACCGCCCTCACCAAGCACCTCGGCGACGTCGGCGAGCCGCTGCCCGCCGAACTGCGGGAGCGGCACGACCTGATCCCGCTGCCCGAGGCGCTGGAGCTGATCCACCGCCCGCGCAGCCAGGCCGACCGCGAACGCGCCCAGAGCCGGCTGCGCTGGGACGAGGCCTTCGTCCTGCAGGTCGCCCTCGCCCAGCGCCGGGCCGCCGACTCCGCCCTGCCCGCCAAGCCGCGCAGGGCCCGTGAGGGCGGGCTGCTGGACGCCTTCGACGCCCGGCTGCCGTTCACCCTCACCGAGGGCCAGCGGAAGGTGTCCGCCGAGATCGCCGCCGACCTGGCGAGCGAGCACCCGATGCACCGGCTGCTCCAGGGCGAGGTCGGCTCCGGCAAGACCCTGGTCGCGCTGCGCGCCATGCTCGCCGTGGTGGACGCCGGCGGCCAGGCCGTGCTGCTCGCGCCCACCGAGGTGCTCGCCCAGCAGCACCACCGCTCGATCGTCGAGATGATGGGCGACCTCGCCGAGGGCGGCATGCTCGGCGGCTCCGACCTCGGCACCCGGGTGGTGCTGCTGACCGGCTCGATGGGCGTCCCGGCCCGCCGCCAGGCGCTGCTGGACATGGCCTGCGGGGACGCCGGGATCGCCATCGGCACCCATGCGCTGATCGAGGACAAGGTCCAGTTCCAGGACCTCGGCCTGGTCGTGGTGGACGAGCAGCACCGCTTCGGCGTCGAGCAGCGGGACGCGCTGCGCGCCAAGGGCGAGCAGCCGCCGCACCTGCTGGTGATGACCGCCACCCCGATCCCGCGCACCGTCGCGATGACCGTCTTCGGGGACCTGGAGACGTCCGTCCTGGACCAGCTCCCGGCCGGCCGTTCGCCGATCTCCACCCACGTCGTGCCCGCGCTGGAGAAGCCCAACTTCCTCACCCGGGCCTGGGAGCGGGTCCGCGAGGAGGTCGGCAAGGGCCACCAGGCGTACGTGGTCTGTCCCCGGATCGGGGACGAGGAGCCGGCGGCCGACCCGAAGGGCGCCAAGAAGAGGCGCAAGGCGGTCGAGGAGGACTTCGAGGAGGTCGCGGACGCCGGCGCCGCGAGCGACGAACGGCGGCCCCCGCTCTCGGTGGTGGAGACCGCCGAGATGCTGGTGCGGGGTCCGCTGAGCGGCCTGCGGGTGGAGATCCTGCACGGCCGGCTCGCCCCGGAGGCCAAGGACGAGGTGATGCGCCGGTTCGCGGCGGGGGAGGTGGACGTCCTGGTCGCCACCACCGTCATCGAGGTCGGCGTGAACGTCCCCAACTCCACCGTGATGGTCATCATGGACGCCGACCGCTTCGGCGTCTCCCAGCTCCACCAGCTGCGCGGCCGGGTCGGCCGGGGCAGCGCGGCGGGGCTGTGCCTGCTGGTCAGCGAGATGCCCGGGGGCAGCGCCGCCCGGGGCCGGCTGGACGCGGTGGCCGGCACCCTGGACGGCTTCGAGCTCTCCCGGATCGACCTCGAACAGCGCCGCGAGGGCGACGTGCTGGGCCAGGCGCAGTCCGGGGTGAAGTCCTCGCTCAAGGTGCTCTCGGTGCTGGAGGACGAGGAGGTCATCCTCACCGCCCGGACCGAGGCCACCCGGCTGGTCGCCGAGGACCCGGACCTGGCCGCCCACCCGGAGCTGCGCACCGCGCTGGAGAGCCTGCTCGACGAGGACCGCGCGGCCTACATGGAGAAGGGCTGAGCAGGGCTCGGCGAGGCCGGACTGTCAGACCCCCGCGAGAGAATGTAGTTGTTCAGGGCGCACCCCCAAGGTGCGTACCTGGCGCGACACTTGGGGGTCCTGCCATGGCATTCCGTCATCTCAACGAGCTCCCGCTGGGCGACAAGGTCTTCCGGATCGAACTCGCCAGCGACGACGACCGCGAGGTCACCCTCACCCTGACCGGCTGGCGCGAGGGGTCGGCCGCCGCGCCGCTCGCCTCGGGCAAGCTCCGCCTGCCGGTCGAGGACGTCGCCTCGCTGCGGATCGCGCTCAACCGCGCGCTGCGGGCGCTGGCGATCGTCGCCGACGTCTCCGAGCCCATCCCCGACCGCGACGTGCTGCGCGAGCTGTACCCCGGCCACGGTGCCCCCTGGGTGCCGCAGCACGAGGAGGAGCTGGTCCGGCGCTTCCACGACGGCGAGACCGTCGCCCGGATCGCCGCCCGCTTCGGCCGCACCCCCGACTCCGTCCGGACCAAGCTGCGCGAGCTCGGGCACGACCCGCGCCGCCCCGAGTTCTGCCCGCCCGACGGCTGCCTGTCCTGGTCCCGCTACGCCTCGCCGGCCCTGCTGGGCGCGGCGGTCCCGGCCCAGCCGGCGGGCTCCGAGGCGAGCTGACCGCCCGAGCGCGTGACCGCGGCCGGCGGGGGCGTCCCCGCCGGCCGCGGGGGTTCGGCGTGAGCGCGATGCGGTGAGCGGGATAGCGTGGTCGGGCAGCGACGAAAGGACCTTCCACCACCATGACCCGCGTGATCGCCGGGTCGGCCGGCGGCCGCCGGCTGGCCGTACCGCCCGGCCGGGGCACCCGTCCGACCTCCGACAAGGCCCGGGAGGCGATGTTCTCCACGCTGGAGGCGTTCCGCGGCACCCTGCACGGGGCCCGGATGCTGGACCTGTTCGGCGGCTCGGGCGCGGTCGGCCTGGAGGCGCTGTCGCGCGGCGCCGAGCACGTCCTGCTGGTCGAGGCGGACGGCCAGGCGGTCCGGGTGATCCGGGAGAACGTCCGGACGATCGGTCTGCCGGGCGCCGAGGTGCGGGCCGCCAAGGCGGAGAAGGTGATCGCCGGGCCGCCCCCGCAGACCCCCTACGACCTGGTCTTCCTCGACCCGCCGTACGCCGTGACGGACGAGGAACTGCGCGAGATGCTGATCACACTGTCGGCTGGGGGCTGGCTCGCGGAGGACGCACTCGTCACCGTGGAGCGCAGCACCCGTGGCGGCGAGTTCGGCTGGCCCGAGGGCTTCGAGGTGCTGCGCTCCCGCCGCTACGGCGAGGGCACGCTCTGGTACGGTCGCGCCGCCGCCGAGGCCAGCGATCACGAGTAGCGGGCCGCGGCCCGCAGCAGCCGTCACCCCACGAGGGAGCACACACGTCATGCGCCGAGCCGTCTGCCCCGGTTCGTTCGACCCGATCCACAAGGGCCACCTCGAAATCATCGAGCGGGCCTCGAAGCTGTACGACGTGGTGCATGTCGCGGTCCTGATCAACCGGAACAAGCAGGGCATGTTCACCATCGAGGAGCGGATCGCCCTGATCGAGGAGGTCACCGCCCAGTTCGGCAACGTGGTGGTCGAGTCGCACCACGGCCTGCTGGTGGACTTCTGCCGGGAGCGCGGCATCCCCGCGATCATCAAGGGGCTGCGCGCGGTCAGCGACTTCGACTACGAGCTGCAGATGGCCCAGATGAACAACGGTCTGACCGGCGTGGAGACGCTGTTCCTGCCGACCTCGCCGACGTACAGCTTCCTCTCCTCGACGCTGGCCAAGGAGGTCGCCTCGTACGGCGGCGACGTCTCGCACCTGCTGCCCGAGACGGTGCACCGCCGGCTGGTCGAGCGGATCGCGGAGCGCAAGGCCGAGCAGTAGGGCGCAGCCGTGGGGCCCGGCGCGGGGTTCGTCCTTTTCTGCCGGTTCGTCACGGATTGTCCGTAGTCGTGGAGGCAGGATCGGCTCAGGCGTTGTGAGGTCGCCGCACGGGGGCCGTAAAGTCTGTATCCCTGCCCTGCGGTGAGGTCCACCGCGCCGGGCCTGCCTCCGCCGGACCGTCGGCGGCACACGGAAAGACGAAGCCCCGTGGACGTGCAGAACAAGGTCGACGAGATCGTGGCGGCGGTCGAGAACGCCCGCTCGATGCCGATGTCGGCCTCCTGCGTGGTGAACAGGGCCGAACTGATCGGCCTGCTCAACGACCTCAAGGCGGCCCTGCCCGCCGAACTCGCCCAGGCCCAGTCGGTGATGGCCGACCACGAGCAGGTGGTGGCCGGCGCCCAGGCCGAGGCGGACCGGATCATCCAGGGCGCGCACGCCGAGCGCGGTTCGCTGATCTCCGACACCGAGGTGGTCCGCCGGGCCCAGGCCGAGGCCGACCGGATCCTGGCCGAGGCCCGCGCCGAGGTGGAAGCCCAGCGCGCCGAGGCCGACGACTACGTGGACAGCAAGCTCGCCAACTTCGAGGTCGTGCTGACCAAGACGCTCGGCGCGGTCGGCCGCGGCCGGACCAAGCTGCGCGGCGACGCCGGCGCCTTCGAGGCCGAGGGCGAGGGCGACGGCGAGGAGTTCCGGCCGCAGCGGACCACCCCGAGCCCCGAGGTCGACGAGTACGTCGACGTGAAGCTGGCCACCCTGGAGAACGTGCTCAGCGCCACCCTGGAGGCGGTCGGCAAGGGCCGCGACAAGCTGCTCGGCAAGAAGCCGATCGACGACCTGGGCGCCTACCTGGCCGCCGCCGACGAGGCCCAGCAGGCCAAGGAGCGCGCCGAGGCGGTGGCCGCCGGCTTCGCCGCGGAAGCCGAGGCCGACGGCTCCGACATCGCCTGGTACCGCGAGGACGTCCCGCAGCAGCAGACCTGGCCCGAGCAGACCCCGGCCGCGGCCGGCTGGCAGGCCCCCGGCACCGACCAGTACGCGGCCGCCGCCCAGCACCAGGGCGGGCAGCCCCACGACGGCGGTCACCAGACCGGGCAGCACCAGGTCGGGCAGTACGCCGAGGTGTACGGCGGCGGCTTCGACCCGGCCGTCCAGGGCGACCCCTACAACACCCAGTGGGGCCACCAGCAGGGCGGCTACCCGCAGCAGTCCCCCTACGAGGACCAGCAGCACCAGGGCCAGCAGCAGGGCGCCTACGGCTATCAGCAGCAGCAGGACGGCTACGCGGCCCAGTCGTACGACGGCTACAACTACCCGCAGCAGCCCGCCCTGCCCCCGGCCGTGCCGCACCAGCAGCAGGGCCTGGACGAGACCAGCTTCTTCGACACCAGCATGATCGACATGACCCGGCTGCGGGAGCTCGGCGGCCGCTGAGCGGCGTCGGCAGGACTGCGCGGGAGTCTCCTGACGGGACCGAAGTTGGGCCTGGCGGGAGACTCCGGTAGTCTGACCACTCCGGCATCCCCATGTCCGGCTGTCGGCTTGCCCGCGCAAGGCCGACTGGTGATGGGGGCCACAGCGTTGATTCCTATGGAAGTCAGGACACCTTGAACCGCCTCGACCACCGCGACCCCCTCGTGTTCGACACGCACGAGCTGGGCCGTCGTCCGGGCGCGATGCGCAAGGTGAGCCGGACCCTGGAGGCCCCCGAGGGCTTCGGGATCATCGACGTGATCGGCGTCCCGGAGAAGAGCCCGATCGATCTGGAGCTCCGCCTGGAGTCCGTGGTCGAGGGCGTGCTGGTCACCGGCACCGCCGAGACCCACGTCGAGGGCGAGTGCGTCCGGTGCCTGGAGCCCGTCGAGTTCGACATCGACGTGGACTTCCAGGAGCTGTACTACTACCCGGAGTCCGACGAGCGTCACCGCGCCCGGACCACCGGGACCGAGGACCTCGACGAGGACTCGGAAGAAGAGACTTACCGCCTGGAGGGCGACTTCTTCGACCTCCAGCCGGTGCTGCGTGACGCGGTGGTGCTCGCACTGCCGCTGCAGCCGGTGTGCCAGGAAGACTGCCTGGGCCTGTGCTCCGAGTGCGGAGCGCGCCTGAGCGACGACCCGGCGCACCACCACGACGCCGTCGACCCCCGGTGGGCGGCTCTGCAGGGACTCTCCGCCGACTCCGGCGAAGAGTCCCGTGGCGAAGCCGCTGATCTGCGGCGGGGAATCAAGAACAGCGACACCCGTGAGGGTCTCGCCGAGAACCAGGAGAAGTAGCCGTGGCTGTTCCGAAGCGGAAGATGTCGCGCAGCAACACGCGCCACCGCCGGTCCAACTGGAAGGCCGTCGTTCCGGCCCTCGTGGCGTGCGACCGCTGCCACGAGCCGAAGCTGGGCCACATCGCGTGCCCGAGCTGCGGCACGTACAACCGTCGCCAGGTCCTCTCGGTCTGATCGGCGGGGTGCACGGATCGATGTCGGACGGTAACTCCACCCGCAAGGCGTCCTCTGCCTCGAAGGGTTCTTCGGGCAGCGGCAAGGCCGGTGGGCCGGCTTCGACCGAATACGACGTCCTGGAAGGGCGCCTCGGGTACACACTTGAGCGCGCCCTTCTGGTACGTGCCCTGACCCACCGCTCGTACGCGTACGAGAACGGGGGTCTGCCCACCAACGAGCGCCTGGAGTTCCTCGGCGACTCGGTGCTGGGCCTGGTGGTGACCGACACCCTCTACCGCGTCCACCCGGACGTCCCGGAGGGCACGCTCGCCAAGCTGCGCGCCGCGGTGGTCAACTCCCGCGCGCTCGCGGACGTCGGCCGGGGCCTGGACCTCGGCGCGTTCATCCGGCTCGGCAAGGGCGAGGAGGGCACCGGCGGCCGCGACAAGTCGTCGATCCTCGCCGACACCGTCGAGGCCGTGATCGGTGCCATCTACCTGGACCGCGGTCTGGAGGCGGCGACCGAGTTCGTCCACCGGCTGTTCGACCCGCTGATCGAGGAGTCCTCTCAGCTGGGCGCCGGCCTGGACTGGAAGACCAGCCTCCAGGAGCTCACCGCCTCGGTGGGCATCGGGGTGCCCGAGTACGTGGTCATGGAGTCCGGCCCGGACCACGAGAAGACCTTCACCGCGGCGGCCCGGGTGGCCGGCGAGGACTTCGGCAGCGGCGTCGGCCGCTCGAAGAAGGAAGCCGAGCAGAAGGCCGCCGAGAGCGCCTGGCGTGCGATCAAGGAGAAGTACGCCGACCGGCTGCCCGCGGGCGCCTGACGAAGAAGTAGCCTTCACTCCTGCCGATCCCTTCGAAGCAGGAGGCCCTTTCCCGTGCCCGAACTCCCCGAGGTCGAGGTCGTCCGTCGCGGTCTGGCGAACTGGGTCGCCGGGCGGACCGTCGGCGAGGTCCAGGTGCTGCACCCGCGCGCGGTGCGCCGCCAGCCGGCCGGGGCGGCGGACTTCGCGGCCCGGCTGACCGGCACCACCCTCGGCGCCGCCCGTCGCCGCGGCAAGTACCTCTGGGTGCCGCTCGGCGGCAGCGGCACGGGGTTCTCGCTGATCGGCCACCTCGGGATGAGCGGCCAGCTCCTCGTCCAGGACCCGTCGGTGCCGGACGAGACCCACCTGCGGGTCCGGCTGCGCTTCACGGACGGCGGGCGCGAGCTGCGCTTCGTCGACCAGCGGACCTTCGGCGGCCTGGCCGTCGAGGAGGCCGAGGAGGGCGACCCGGAGGGCACGCCCGTCTCCATCGCGCACATCGCCCGCGACCCGCTCGACCCGCGCTTCGACGACGCCGCCTTCGTGGCCGCGCTGCGCGCCAGGCGCACCACCGTCAAGCGCGCGCTGCTCGACCAGACCCTGATCAGCGGAGTGGGCAACATCTACGCCGACGAGGCGCTGTGGCGCTCCGGGCTGCACTACGACCGGCCGACCGCGACCGTCACCCGCCCGCAGGCCGCGCTGCTGCTGGCCAACGCCCGGGACGTGATGACGGCGGCGCTGGCCGTGGGCGGCACCAGCTTCGACAGCCTGTACGTCAACGTGAACGGTGAGAGCGGCTACTTCTCCCGGGACCTCGACGCCTACGGCCGGGAGCACGAGCCCTGCCGCCGGTGCGGCACCGCGATCCGGCGGGCCGCCTGGATGAACCGCTCCAGCTACTTCTGCCCCCGCTGCCAGCGCGTGCCGCGGCTGCGCAGCGGGGGCTGAGGGCCGCGCCGCTACTTGTGGGCGAGCTCCGGGTGTTCGGCGGACGCCTCGCTCAGGGCGCCGTGGTCGCCCTGGCCGAAGTAGGCGACGCCGACCGCCGAGACCACGGCGAGCAGGAAGCCGACCACGCCGAGCCAGCCCAGGCCCGCCTTGGAGGAGTCGCCGAGCCAGAGCACGCCGACCACGCCGGGCAGCACCGTCTCGCCGACCACCAGCGCGGCGGTGGCGCCGTTGACCGAGCCGATCTGCAGCGCCACGGTGTGCACGTACATGCCGCCGAGGCCGCCGACCAGCACCGCGTACAGGGCCGGGTCGGAGAGCAGCGTGCCGAGCTGGAAGGGGTCGAGGCCGTTCAGGATCCGCACGCCGACGCCCAGGCCGCCGAAGCCGAGTCCGGAGAGCAGACCGGCGACGATCGCGCCCTTGGAGCCCATCCGGCGCACCAGCAGGCTGCCGCCGGCCAGCAGCACGGTGGTGATGATCAGCAGGCCCCAGTGGAAGGCCGCCGAGGCGTGGTGACCGCCCTCGGGGCCGGCCGAGACGGCCAGCAGCACCAGGGCCGAGCAGAGCACGCCGATCGACACCCACTCCAGCTGCTTGAGCCGGATGCCCAGCAGCTTGATGCTCAGCACCGCGGTGATCACCAGGTTGGCGCTGATGATGGTCTGGGAGAGGAACAGCGGCAGCAGGCGCGCGGCCAGCGCGCCGAGCCCGAAGCCGATCAGGTCGAGCACCGAGCCGAGGATGAACTCCCAGGTGACGGCGGCCTTGGCGGTGGAGGACAGGCTCGGCCCGCCGTGCTCGGTGGTCGAGGTGGTGGCGCCCTTGGCCGCCTCCTCCCGGGCGGAGCGGCGGGATCCGACGGCCTGCAGGACCGAGCCGGTGCCGTAGCAGGCGGATGCCGCCACGGCCGTGACGAGGCCGATGATCACCGAGCGCTCCGATCGGGTGTTGGGTCAAGAAAAGGTAATGGGACCTGCGGTCCGGGACCAGTGTGCCCGGTCGCGCGGTAGCGTCGGGACGCCCCCCGGCCGCGCCCCCGGACCGCCCCGGGCCCGCCGGGACGTACGTCCGGCCGCTACCCGCGGTTCCCCCCTCCCACCCGTCTCAGGGTTCACTCGGGGAAATCTCATCCGCGAGAAGGGGAGCCGACCCGGCGGACGGCGGGGAACCTTGTCATAACCAGTATGCGAAGGGTATGCCGTGCTCTGACGCCGGTCGCGGTAGCGTCGGGGACATGAGAACCCTTGCACGACGTTCCCGGGGCGCCGGGCCACTTGCCCTGGTGGCGGCGCTGCTCGGGCTGCTGATGCTGTTCGCCCCGGCGGCCTCCGCCGCCGGTGGGCTGAGCGACGCCGCGGCCGCCCTGAAGAAGGGCCAGGTCTACGTCGCCCCGACGATGCAGGACCGCTTCAGTCAGGCCCAGGCGGACGCACTGACCAAGAAGATCGAGAAGGCCGACAAGCCGATCTTCATCGCTGTCGTCCCCGACGCCGCCAACAAGGACACCGTCCTCACGGACCTGCGCACCCTGGTGGGCATCGACGGCGTCTACGGCGTCTGGCGGGGCACCAGCGGCTTCATGGCCCGTTCCGACCGTGGCGCGATGGGCCCCGGCGTCGCGGACCGGATCGGGGGCGCCGTCGGCCGTGCCGACAAGGGCGACATCAACGCCACCCTGAACGACTTCGTCGACCAGGCCGCCCCGCAGACCAAGGGCACCGGGGTCAACCACAGCACCTCGATCGCCTGGGTGATCATCCCGGTCGTGCTGGTGGCCCTGGCCGGTGCGGGTGTCTTCTTCCTCTTCCGCCGTGCCAAGAAGCGCAAGGAGGAGCAGGCCCGCGCCGAGCTGGAGCAGCTGCGCCGCGTGGTGGACGAGGACATCACCGCCTTCGGCGTGGAGCTGGAGCGGCTCGACTTCAACCCGGCCGCGCCCGACGCGGACGACGCCCAGCGCGCCGACTACAGCCGCGCGCTGGACTCGTACGAGAAGTCCAAGCGGCTGATGGACGAGGCCAAGAAGCCCGAGGACGTCAAGCAGGTCACCGAGGCGATCGAGGACGGCCGGTTCCAGCTGGCCACCCTGGCCGCCCGGCGTGAGAAGCGCCCGCTGCCCGAGCGTCGTCCCCCGTGCTTCATGGACCCGCGGCACGGTCCGTCCGTCAAGGACGTCGACTGGGCCCCGGCCGGCGGCTCCGCCCGTCCCGTCCCGGTCTGCCAGGCCGACGCGGACCGGGTGGCGGCCGGCCTCGACCCGGCGGTGCGCACCGTCGACACCCAACACGGCCCGCAGCCGTACTGGAACGCCGGCCCGGCCTACGCGCCGTACGCGGGCGGTTACTACAGCGGCTTCGACGGCGGCGGTCTGCTGCCGGGCCTGCTCGTCGGCACCGTGCTCGGCTCGATGATGAGCAGCCCGGCCTATGCCGCGGCGCCGATCATGGAGGGCGGCCACGGCGGCCACGGCGGCTACCAGGACCAGTACGAGGGCGGCGACTACACCGGCGCCGACTTCAACGCCGCCGACTTCGGCGGCAGCGACTGGAGCGGCGGCGGCGACTTCGGCGGCGGTGGCGGCGACTGGTGATCCGCTGATCCGAGCCCGATCCCACGGCCCCGCCGGTTCTTCCGGCGGGGCCGTTCGTACGCCCGGTCGGGGGCCCCGCAGAGCTGTGACCGGCACCGCGGCCCGTTAGGGTCGGGTCATGCACGGTCGCGATGCCCACAGTGATGAACCGGTCCGGGTGACCGCCTGGGTCCGGGGCAAGGTCCAGGAGGTCGGCTTCCGCTGGTGGACCAGGGCGAGGGCGCTGGAGATCGGCCTGACCGGCTACGCCGGCAACCTCGGCGACGGCCGGGTGCAGGTGGTGGCCGAGGGGCCGGCCGCCGACTGCGAGCTGCTGCTGGCCCTGTTGCGCGGCCCCGACACGCCCGGTGCGGTGAGCGGTGTGACCGAGATCTGGACGGCCGTCGGCGCAGGTTACGAGGGCTTCGAGATCCGCTGAGACCCGGGTTTCCGGCCCCGCGCCGTACCTCCGCGGAAATGATCGGCAACCGTCGGTGTCATACGGTTGCCATTCGGGCAGACTCGTGGTTGACTCCGCATCGAACGATGATCCACGAGCACGTGGTGGACCCGGGCCCGAGACCCCCAGGCGTGACGACACCGCCGGGCAGGTGACAGGGGCGCGGTAGCGTGCGGTGATCGTGTTGACCCGTACCGTCTTTGGTGAGACGCTTGAAGCCCGCGCACACGATCGCGTTATCCGGTAGGCGCATGCCCTCGTGAGCCCAGCTCACGGTGGCTGTGCCGTAGTGCCCAGCCAGCACTTCCGGGTGCGCGCCGCGCGTGCGTCCCCCTTCCCCCTAGACCTGTACCGTTCCGGTTCGGTCACTCAGCGTGGAGGACCATTCATCATGGCAAAGGCGCTTCTCGGGTACGTCGGCGGCCCCGACCCGCGAATGCTCTCCGAGATGCGGCGGCTTCAGCAGCGCGTCCAGGACCTTGAAGCCGAGCTTCTTCGGATGCAGGCTGAGAACGACGCTCTGACCGCTGTCGCTGGCGAGCACTCGCTGCTCAACAGCATCGATCTGGATCAGCGGGAGCCGGCACTCACCTGAGCCCCGCCCCGATCCTCACAGATCGACGCCGCTGTGCACTGAGCCGCCCCGAAAGGGACGCAGCTTTGCAAGGGACGCCCTGATGTGGCGTCCCTTCGTCGTGTCGGACTCCGGATACAGTCGGTTCCCGTCGTGAGCGATTGAGGAGACCGGCCGCGTGCACCTGAAGAGCCTGACGCTGCGCGGATTCAAGTCCTTCGCCTCCAGCACCACCCTGCGCTTCGAGCCGGGCATCACCTGCGTGGTCGGACCGAACGGCTCCGGCAAGTCCAACGTGGTGGACGCGCTGTCCTGGGTGATGGGCGAGCAGGGGGCCAAGTCGCTGCGCGGCGGCAAGATGGAGGACGTCATCTTCGCCGGGACCAGCGGGCGCGCCCCGCTCGGCCGGGCCGAGGTCAGCCTGACCATCGACAACGGCGACGGCGCCCTGCCGATCGACTACTCCGAGGTGACGATCACCCGGACCATGTTCCGCAACGGCGGCAGCGAGTACGCGCTCAACGGCGAGACCTGCCGCCTGCTGGACATCCAGGAACTGCTCTCCGACTCCGGCATCGGCCGCGAGATGCACGTCATCGTCGGACAGGGCCAGCTCGACTCCGTCCTGCACGCCGACCCGACGGGCCGGCGCGCCCTCATCGAGGAGGCGGCCGGCGTCCTCAAGCACCGCAAGCGCAAGGAGAAGGCGCTGCGGAAGCTGGACGCCATGCAGGCCAACCTCAACCGCGTCCAGGACCTGGTCGGCGAACTGCGCCGCCAGCTCGGGCCGCTCGGCCGGCAGGCCCGGATCGCCCGCCGCGCCGCCGGCATCCAGGCCGACCTGCGCGACGCCCGGCTGCGGCTGCTCGCCGACGACCTGCTCACCCTCCGCCGGGCCGTCGAGGCCGAGGTCGCCGACGAGCTCGCGCTGCGGCTGCGCCGCACCACCGTCGAACAGGAACTGGCCCGTGCGGTGCAGCGCGAACGGGTCCTGGAGGCGCAGGTCCAGCAGCTCGGCCCGAGCCTGGAGACCGCCCGGCAGACCTGGTACCGGCTCTCCGCGCTCGCCGAACGCACCCGCGGCACGATCGGGCTGGCCGAGGCCCGGGCCCGGCACGCCGTCGCCGGCGGCACGGCCGAGGAGCGGCGCGGCCGGGACCCGGATGAGCTGGAGCGCGAGGCCGAGCGGGTCCGGGAGGAGGAAGCCGCCCTCGCCGAGGCGCTGGAGGAGGCCCAGTACGCGCTGGCCGAGGCCGTCGAACGCAAGGGCGAGCTGGAGCGCGGACTGGCCGCCGAGGAACACCGGCTGCGGGACGCCGCCCGCGCCATCGCGGACCGCCGCGAGGGACTGGCCCGGCTGCAGGGGCAGGCCGCCGCCGCCCGGTCCCGGGCCGGCTCGGCCGAGGCCGAGATCGGCCGGCTCATCGAGGCCAGGGACGAGGCACTGCTGCGCGCCGAGGCCGCGCAGGGCGAACTGGACGAACTCCAGCAACAGGTGGACGGCCTGGCCGGGGACGACGAGCAGGCCGAGGACGGGCACCGGCGGGCCCGGGCCCGGCTGGCCGAGGTCGAACGGGAGCTGTCCGCCGCCCGGGACGAGGCCGGGGCGGCCGAGCGCGAGCGGGCCGGGCTCACCGCGCGGCACGAGGCGCTCTCGCTCGGGCTGCGCCGCAAGGACGGCACCGGTGCGCTGCTGGACGCGGGCGGGCGGCTGACCGGACTGCTCGGTCCGGCCGCCGCGCTGCTGCGGATCGAGACCGGCTACGAG
Source organism: Kitasatospora sp. NPDC101108 (assembly GCF_055584725.1). Taxonomy (NCBI): domain Bacteria; kingdom Bacillati; phylum Actinomycetota; class Actinomycetes; order Kitasatosporales; family Streptomycetaceae; genus Kitasatospora; species Kitasatospora sp. NPDC101108. Next base: position 62,535 of record NZ_JBVJLM010000025.1, on the reverse strand, counting down.
GTGCCGCTCGCCGCCGCGCTCGGGGCGGCCGCCGACGCGGTGGCCGTCGACTCACCGGCCACCGCCGCCGCGGCGCTGCGGCTGCTGCGGGCCCAGGACGCCGGGCGGGCCGCGCTGTTGGTCGCGGGTGCCGCGGAAGTTCCGTACGGCCACGGCCAGTTGCCCGACGGAGCCCGCTGGGCCGCCGAACTGCTGGACGGCCCGCCCGAGTTGCTCACCGCCGTGCGAGGACTGCTGGCCGGGGTGGCGGTGGTCGCCGACCTGGACCACGCGCTGCGACTGGTCGCCGAACGCCCCGAGTTGTCCGCCGTCACCATCGAGGGCGACCGGCTCGGCACCGGCTTCGCCCAGGGCGGCTCCGGCGGAGCCCCCAGCCTGCTGGAGACCCGGGCGGCGGTGGACCGGACGGCCCGGGAGATCGACGAACTCGCCGTACGCTGCGCCGAGTCGGCCCAGCGGGTGGCCGAACTCACCGAACTGCGGCGGGAGTCGGCGGCCGAGGTCGAACGGCTCGGCGAGCTGCGGCGGCAGGCGGAGAAGGACCGGGCCCAGGTCGCCGGTGCCCTCGGCCGGCTCGGCGGGCAGGCCCGCGCCGCCGCAGGGGAGGCCGAGCGGCTGTCGGCCGCCGCCGCCCGGGCCGAGCAGGGTCTGGCCGAACTGCTCGCCGCTGCCGAGGAACTGGCCGAACGGCTGGCCGCGGCCGAGGAGTCGGCGGACGCGGGGGAGGACGAGCCGGACCAGGCCGAGCGGCAGCGCCTCGCCGAGGCGGCCTCCGCCGCCCGGCAGGCCGAACTGGAGGCCCGGCTCGCGGTGCGCACCCACGAGGAGCGGGTCCGTGCCCTGGCCGGCCGGGCCGACCAGCTGGACCGGGCCGCCCGCGCCGAACGCGAGGCGCGCGCCCGGGCCGCCGAGCGCCGCCGTCGCGCCGAGCACGACGCCCGGGTGGCGAACGCCGTCGCGGCGGGCGCCCGGCAGCTGCTGGCCTGCCTGGAGGTCTCGCTGGCCCGCGCCGACGCCGGGCGCGCGGCCGTCGAGCAGGCCCTCGCCGAGCGGGAGACCGAGCTCCGGGAGCACCGCGAGCACGGTCGCGGTCTCAAGGAGGAGCTGGACAAGCTGGTCGACGCCGGGCACCGGGACGAGGTGCTGCGGGCGGAGAAGCGGCTGCGGATCGAACAGCTGGAGGCCCGCGCGCTGGAGGAGTTCGGCATCGACGGGGGCGAGCTGCTGGCCTCGTACGGGCCGGACCGGCCCGTCCCGCCGTCCACCCCCGAGGAGGGGCAGGAGCCGGGGGAGCCGTACCCGTACGTCCGGGCCGAGCAGGAGAAGCGGCTGAAGGCCGCCGAGAAGGCGTACCAGCAGCTGGGCAAGGTCAACCCGCTGGCGCTGGAGGAGTTCGCCGCACTGGAGGAGCGCCACCAGTTCCTCGGTGAGCAGCTGGACGACCTCAAGCGCAGCCGGCGCGACCTGCTGGACATCGTCCGGGACGTCGACCAGCGGGTCGAGCAGCTGTTCACCTCGGCGTACCACGACACCGCCGCCCAGTTCGAGGGCGTCTTCGCCCGGCTCTTCCCGGGCGGCGAGGGGCGGCTGGTGCTGACCGACCCGGACAACATGCTCACCACCGGCATCGAGGTGGAGGCCCGGCCGCCGGGCAAGAAGGTCAAGCGGCTGTCGCTGCTGTCCGGCGGCGAGCGCTCGCTCACCGCGGTGGCCCTGCTGGTGGCGATCTTCAAGGCCCGGCCCAGCCCGTTCTACGTGATGGACGAGGTGGAGGCGGCCCTGGACGAGACCAACCTGCGCCGCCTGATCGGGATCATGGAGGAGCTGCGGGAGAGCTCCCAGCTGGTCGTGATCACCCACCAGAAGCTGACCATGGAGTCCGCCGACGCGCTGTACGGCGTGACCATGAAGGGGGACGGGATCTCCCAGGTGATCAGCCAGCGACTGCGGGACGAGCACCGCGAACGGCGGCGCTCGGGCGTCCGTCCGGTGACGGTCTAGGTCCGGCTGCGGTCCAGAACGGCTCCGGTCGCGGATACTGGGCACGTTATGGAATACGTGATCCTTGCCGTAGTCATCGCCGTGGTCGCCATCGGCGCGATCGCAGGCCTCGTCGTTTCCGGCAGACGACGCCAGCAGCTGCCCCCGAAGTCGCAGGCGCCGGTCATCACGGCGCCGAAGACCCCGCAGGAGCCCCAGGTCGGCGAGGAGGCCGCGCCGCCGACCGAGGAGCCGCGCCGCACCGTCGAGGAGGTGCCGCTTCCCGAGGCCCCGGAGGCCGTCGAGGTCGAGGCCCCGGAGGCCGTCGAGGTCGAGGCCCCGGCCGAGGCCGAGGTGGCGCCCGCCATCGAGGTCCCCGAGCCCACCGCCGGCCGGCTGGTCCGGCTGCGCTCCCGGCTCTCCCGCTCGCAGAACTCGCTCGGCAAGGGCCTGCTCTCGCTGCTCTCCCGCGAGCACCTGGACGAGGACACCTGGGAGGAGATCGAGGAGACCCTGCTCACCGCGGACGTCGGCGTCGCCCCGACCCAGGAGCTGGTCGAGCGGCTGCGCACCCGGGTGAAGGTGCTCGGCACCCGTACGCCGGACGAGCTGCGCGGCCTGCTGCGCGAGGAGCTGGTCGAGCTGGTCGGCAAGGACGCCGACCGCACCGTCCGCTCGACCAAGCACGAGGAGGGCCCGGCCGTGGTCCTGGTCGTCGGCGTCAACGGCGTCGGCAAGACCACCACCACCGGCAAGCTGGCCCGGGTGCTGGTCGCCGACGGCCGCAAGGTGGTGCTCGGCGCGGCCGACACCTTCCGGGCCGCCGCCGCGGACCAGCTGCAGACCTGGGGCGAGCGGGTCGGTGCGCGCACCGTGCGCGGCCCGGAGGGCGGTGACCCGGCCTCGATCGCCTTCGACGCGGTCAAGGAGGGCATCGCCGAGGGCGCGGACACCGTGCTGATCGACACCGCCGGCCGACTGCACACCAAGACCGGCCTGATGGACGAGCTGGGCAAGGTCAAGCGGGTCGTCGAGAAGCACGGCCCGGTGGACGAGGTGCTGCTGGTGCTGGACGCCACCACCGGCCAGAACGGTCTGATCCAGGCCCGGGTGTTCGCCGAGGTGGTGGACATCAGCGGCATCGTGCTGACCAAGCTGGACGGCACCGCCAAGGGCGGCATCGTGGTCGCGGTGCAGCGCGAGCTGGGCGTGCCGGTCAAGCTGATCGGTCTGGGCGAGGGCGCGGACGACCTGGCGCCGTTCGAGCCGGGTGCGTTCGTGGACGCGCTGATCGGGGACTGACCGGGGTCTCCCCGCCGGTGAGGGTCCGCTCCTTCGGGGGCGGGCCCTTTCGCGTGCCCGGGCTCCCGCCCCGAGTGGAAGGGGCGCGCCGGTGCCGAGGGGGAGGAGCGACGAGCGAGGGACGAGCGGCCGGAGGGGCGAGCGGCCGGCTCCCGGTCAGAGCGCCCCGGAGGCGAGCGGGCGAGTCACGAGGCCATCCACGCGGGCTCGGCGGTGCGCTCGCGGCTGCGGTGGCAGGCGTAGGCGAGGGTGCCGAGCAGCAGCCGGGCCTCGGGCGGGCAGCCGGCGTTGTCGCGGGTGGGGCGGCGCAGCCAGCGGACCGGGCCGAGCTCGCCGAGGACGGTGGGCGGGGCGGCGACGTAGCTGCCCTCGCCGTGGCAGGTGAGGTCGAGCGCGGCGTCGTCCCAGCCCATCCGGTACAGCAGGTCGGGCAGTCGGCGGGCGGTGCCGGCGGCGACCAGGAACTGCATCCGGCCGGTGGGCGGGGCGAGCACCGGGCCGACCTGGGTGCCCATCCGCTCCAGCCGGACCAGCGCCTGGAGGCCGGCCTGCTCGGGGACGTCCAGCACGTCGAAGGCGCGGCCGGTGGGGAACAGCACCGAGCCCTCGGCGCCGGCGGCGGTCCGGCCCGCCGTGCCCGGTACGGGGTGCAGGCCGGGTGCGGCGCAGCGGCGGGAGCCGCAGGGACAGCGGGTCGGGGCGGTGGCGCCGGTGCCCGGGGTGCCGGTGGCCGGGGCGCCGGTGGCGACCGTCCAGCCCCAGCGGCCGGTGTACTCCGCGGCGGCCTGGGACGCGGTGACCTTGGTGCGGCGGCGCGCGCCCAGCGGTGCCAGCCGCAGGTGCCCCAGTCGAAGTTCGCCGAACAGGTTGTCCATGCCTCCCCCAACAGGTTCTCGTTGCCGATGGTTACGGCTTGGTGACTGTGTGTTGATTGTCCGTCGCGTGGTGCGTGGTGCGGTGGCGGCGCGCAGCGCTTGGCGTGCGCCTGTTGCGATGGTGTGCCTCGGGCGCCGCCTTGTGGGGGCGGCGCCGATGCCGGATCGTCGGGTGCGTGAGGCGGATGCCGTCCCGAGTGGACGGCGAAATCGCTTGTGACTGCGGTCGGTTGCGGGGTCTGCCGGGTCTTCCGGGGTTGGCCGGGGGACTTGGCGGCCCGCATATGCCGGACCGTCGCGACTACCTAGTGAAGCGTGTGCCCCCATGCTTCGGTTCACTCCTGGGGGTGGCGAAAGGTGGCGTTTCGCCAGGGCCGCTCCCACGGGTGGCTCCGGGGGCACTACGTTCAGCACACGGACGTCGCCGAGTTCCTGCTCCGGGCCGTCGGGGAACGGGAGTTGGGGATCTGACGCACCGTCCACGACGATGGCACAACAGTACGACGAGGCGGTGCGCAACGCCTCAGGCACGGCACGTCTGGCAAGAGCCCGCAACCGTCGGGCGGTCACGATCGGGGGCCCCGCAGGGGGCCGGGCGGGATGGGGACGTTCCCATGGCAGAGAAGCAACCCAACGAGAAGCTGACCACGTGGTTCGCCCGCAGCGGATGGTCCAAGGGCGAGTTGGCCCGCCAGGTCAACCGGCGGGCCCGGCAGATCGGCGCCCACCACGTGTCCACCGACACCTCCCGGGTGCGCCGCTGGCTCGACGGCGAGCAGCCCCGGGAGCCGATCCCCAAGATCATGTCGGAGCTGTTCTCGGAACGCTTCGGCTCGGTGGTCTCCATCGAGGACCTCGGCCTGCGCGCCGCGATCCCGGTCTCCACCGTCGGCGGCGGCGTGGACCTGCCGTGGAGCGGACCGCAGACCGTCCAGCTGATCAGCGACTACTCCCGCAGCGACCTGATGCTCAACCGCCGGGGCTTCCTCGGCACCTCGCTCGCGCTGACCGCCGGCGCCGCGCTGATCGAGCCGATGCAGCGCTGGCTCACCCCCGGCCCGACCGGCGTGCCCACCCCGATCCTCACCGCGGCCAACGGCGGCGAGGCGTTCACCGGCCGGCTCTCCGAGCCCGAGCTGGAACTGCTGGAGCAGACCACGGTCATGTTCCGCCAGTGGGACGCCCAGAACGGCGGCGGGCTGCGCCGCAAGGCCGTGGTCGGCCAGCTCCACGAGGTCACCGACCTGCTCCAGGAGACGTACAACGAGGACACCACCAAGCGGCTGTTCCGGCTCACCGCCGAGCTCGCCCACCTGGCCGGCTGGATGTCCTACGACGTCGGGATGCACCCCAGCGCGCAGAAGTACTACGTGCTGGCCCTGCACGCGGCCAAGGAGGCCGGCGACCGCCCGTTCGGCGCGCTGATCCTCACCGACATGAGCCGCCAGATGATCCACCTCAACCGGGGCGAGGACGCCCTGGAACTGATCCACCTGGCCCAGTACGGCAGCCGCGACACCGCCACCCCGCGCCAGCAGTCCCTGCTGTACGCGATGGAGGCGCGCGCCTACGCCACCATCGGCGAGGTCAACCGCTGCGCCCGGGCGATCCGGCTGGCCGAGGACACCTTCACCGACATCCGCGAGGGGGACGGCGACCCGGACTGGCTGAAGTTCTTCTCGCCGGCCGAGCTGAACGCCGAGAACGCCCACTCGTACCGCGACCTGGCGTACCACTCGGACAACGCCCAGCTGTACGCCTCGCTGTCGGCGCCGGTGATGGAGCGCGCGGTCGACCTGTTCCGCCAGGACGAGGACCACGTGCGCTCGTACGCCTTCAACCTGATCGGCATGGCCAGCGTGCACCTGCTGCAGAAGGAGGCCGAGGAGGCCGTCCGGTACGCCGAGCAGGCGGTGGACATCGCGACCAAGGTGCGCTCGGAGCGGCTGAACTCGCGGGTCCGCAAGACCACGGAGGCGGCGTCCGCCCGGTTCCTGGGCGTGGACGCGGTGAGCCGGCTCAAGGAGCGAGTGGTCCAGGACATTCCGGAGTTCGTTTCGGTGGTCTGAGCGACCCCCGGCGGGGACTCCACCGACCGTGACGGCCGCCGCCGTCACGGTCGGTGGCCTTTTCGGCGACGGACCGTGCGGTGCGGCGGCACGGTAACCCATCCGGCCCAGTGGCGGGGCCGCGGTTCACGTGCCCGTAACCCGCGCGTCGCACGCGTCACGGCCGTGAAACAACCGGCCGCACTGGCCGAAACCAGCCTTCGGCACTCTCCTGTTCATCGCCGACACCCCGGGTTGGCACGGGACAGGTACCCGGGGGTGGAGCGGCTTTCACGCAGAGGAGACGCCGATGCCGGACGGCTTCAGCGCGGGCGACACCGCCTTCGTGCTCATCAGTGCGGCCCTGGTCATGGTGATGACCCCGGGCCTGGCCTTCTTCTACGGGGGCATGGTCAGGGCCAAGAGCACTCTGAACATGCTGGCGATGAGCTTTCTCTCGCTCGGCATCGTCAGCGTGCTCTGGGTCCTCTACGGCTACTCGCTCAGCTTCGGGCCCGACGCGTTCGCCGGACTCATCGGCAACCTGGACTTCCTCGGGATGCGCGGCATCGGGCTGAACGAGCTGTCCGGGTCGATCCCGGTGACGGCGTTCGCGGTCTTCCAGTTGATGTTCGCGATCATCACCCCGGCGCTGATCAGCGGCGCCGTCGCGGACCGGGCCAAGTTCGCGGCCTGGGGGCTGTTCATCGCGCTCTGGGTGACGGTCGTCTACTTCCCGGTCGCGCACTGGGTGTTCTTCGTCGACAACGGCAACGGCGGCTGGCTGGGCGACAGGAACGGCGTGATCGACTTCGCCGGCGGCACGGCCGTGCACATCAACGCCGGTGTGGCGGGCCTCGCGCTCTGCCTGGTGCTGGGCAAGCGGGTCGGCTTCAAGAAGGACCCGATGCGCCCGCACAGCCTGCCGCTGGTGATGCTCGGCTCCGGGCTGCTCTGGTTCGGCTGGTTCGGCTTCAACGCGGGCTCGGCGCTGGCCGCCAACGGCGTCGCCGCGATGGCGATGGTGAACACCCAGGTCGCCACCGGTGCTGCGCTGGTCGGCTGGCTGGTCTTCGAGAAGCTCAAGCACGGCGCGTTCACCACGCTGGGCGCCGCCTCCGGCGCGGTGGCCGGGCTGGTCGCGATCACCCCGGCCTGTGGTTCGGTGAGCCCGCTCGGCGCGGTGGCGATCGGTCTGATCGCGGGCGCGGTCTGCGCCGCCGCCGTCTCGCTCAAGTACCGCTGGGGCTTCGACGACTCGCTCGACGTGGTGGGCGTGCACGCGGTGGGCGGGGCGGTCGGTTCGCTGCTGATCGGCCTGTTCGCCACCGGCGGGGTCGGCCAGACCGCCAAGGGTCTGTTCTACGGCGGCGGCCTGGGCCAGCTCGGCAAGCAGGCGCTGGGCGTGGCGGCCGTCGCGGCGTACTCCTTCGTGCTGTCCTGGCTACTGGCCAAGGCGGTCGACAAGCTGGTCGGCTTCCGGGTCACCGAGGAGGTCGAGGTGGCCGGCATCGACCAGGCCGAACACGCCGAGTCCGCCTACGATTTCAGCGCCGTCGGTGCGGGCCTGGCCCGGGCGCTCCCGTCCTCGGGCCTCGGCTCCGCGCCCGGCGGGAAGCCGGCTGCGAAGGCCGCGGGCGAGCCCGCCGGGAAGTCCGTTGAGAAGTCCGCCGAGAAGACTGCCGAGAAGACCGAGGTCGACGCCCGATGAAGCTCATCACCGCCGTGATCAAGCCGTACCGCCTGGACGAGGTGAAGGCCGCCCTGCAGGCCTTCGGGGTCCACGGCCTGACCGTCACCGAGGCCAGCGGCTACGGCCGCCAGCGCGGCCACACCGAGGTCTACCGGGGCGCCGAGTACACCGTGGACCTGGTCCCGAAGATCCGGATCGAGGTCCTGGTCGAGGACGAGGACGCCGACGACCTGATCGACGTCCTGGTGAAGGCCGCCCGGACCGGGAAGATCGGCGACGGCAAGGTGTGGAGCATCCCGGTCGACACCGCCGTCCGGGTCCGCACCGGCGAACGCGGACCCGACGCCCTGTGACCCACTGAGCGGTCCGGCGGACCCGCCCCTCCCCGGGGCGCGGGTCCGCCGGTCGGCGTACCGGCGCCCCGGCCGCCGCCGCGGCCGTACGGGCGTCCAGGACCAACCCGCACCACGGACGGGACCCCGCGCATGACCATCGAGACCGGCCCCTCCTCCGGCGCCCCCGACCCTTCGGACCCCCCGGCCCACGCCGCGGCCCGGACCGAGCTGCTGGAGCGGCCCGGGCTGACCGGCCGCCCGCGCCGCGCCGCGCTGGCCCGGCTCACCGACGACTGGCTGGCCGGGCTGCTCGCCGCGGCCGGCGCCCCGCCGTCCGGCGTCGCGCTGGTCGCCGTCGGCGGCTACGGCCGGGGCGAGCTGTCCCCGCGCAGCGACCTCGACGTGCTGCTGCTGCACGACGGCCCGATCGCCGCCGACCTGCCCGAGCGGATCTGGTACCCGGTCTGGGACGCGGGCGCCAAGCTCGACCACTCGGTACGCACCCCCGCCGAGGCCCGGGCGGTGGCCGCCGCCGACCTCAAGGCCCAGCTCGGCCTGCTGGACGCCCGCCACCTCGCCGGGGACGGGGCGCTCACCGCCTCGCTGCGCTCCGCGGTGTTCACCGACTGGCGCGCGAACGCCCCCGCGCGCCTGCCCGAGCTGCGCGAACTGGGCCGGGAGCGGGCCGAGCGGCACGGCGAGCTGTCCTTCCTGCTGGAGCCCGACCTGAAGGAGGCCCGCGGCGGCCTGCGCGATCTGGTCGCGCTCGACGCCGTCGCCGCGACCTGGCTCGCCGACGCGCCCCGGGACGGCCTGGCCGCCGCCGCGCTGCGGCTCGCCGACGTCCGCGACGCGCTGCACCTGGTCACCGGCCGCGCCACCGACCGGCTCAGCCTCCAGGACCAGGACCAGGTCGCCGAGCGGCTCGGCGTGCTGGACGCCGACACCCTGCTGCGCCAGGTCTACGAAGCCGCCCGGACCGTCGCCTACGCGAGCGACGTCACCTGGCGGGCGGTGGACCGGGTGCTCGCCGCCCGCTCCGGCCGGGGCCGCCGGACCGGTCGGCTGGGCTTCCCGTTCACCGGCGCCGGGCGCGGCACCGGCGCGGTGGCGCGGGGCGCCGTCGAGCGCCGCCCGCTCGCCGAGGGCGTGGTGGAGCAGGACGGCGAGGCGGTGCTCGCCCAGGGCGCCCGCCCGGCCACCGACCCGGTGCTGCCGCTGCGGGCCGCGGCCGCCGCCGCGCAGAACGGGCTGACCGTCTCCTACGCGACGGTGCGCAGGCTGGCCGCCGAGTGCCGGCCGCTGCCGGTGCCCTGGCCGGACGAGGCGCGCGAGCAGCTGGTCACCCTGCTGGGCGCCGGGGAGGCGGCCGTCCCGGTGTGGGAGGCGCTGGAAGCCGAGGGGCTGGTGACCAGGCTGCTGCCGGACTGGGAGCGGGTGCGCTGCCGTCCGCAGCGCAACGCGGTGCACCGCTGGACGGTGGACCGGCACCTGGTGGAGACGGCCGTCCGGGCCGCCGCGATGACCCGCCGGGTGGCCCGGCCGGACCTGCTGCTGGTCGCCGCGCTGCTGCACGACATCGGCAAGGGCTGGCCCGGCGACCACAGCGAGGCCGGCGAGGTCATCGTCCGCGACCTGGCCGCCCGGATGGGCTTCCCCGCCGAGGACACCGAGACCCTGGCCGTGCTGGTCCGCCACCACCTGACCCTGGTCGACACCGCGACCCGGCGCGACCCGGACGACCCGGCCACCGTCGAAACGATCACCAAGGCGGTCGGCACCCTGCCGGAGCTGGAACTGCTGCACGCGCTCACCGAGGCGGACGCGCTGGCCACCGGCCCGGCGGCGTGGAGCGGCTGGCGGGCCTCGCTGGTGGACGGTTTGGTGGCCCGGGCCGCCGCGCAGCTGGCCGGGGGAGGGGCCGCAGCGGGGGAGGCCGCGCCCTGGGCCCGTCCGAGCGCCGAGCAGGAGCGGCTCGCGGTCGAGGCCGCCCGCACCGGCGGCCCGGCGCTGTCCCTGCTGGCCCGGGCCGAGGGCACGGACCCGGGCAACGGGCCGATGGGTGTCGAACTGACCCTCGCCGTCCCGGACCGTCCCGGACTGCTCGGGACGGTGGCCGGCGTACTGGCGCTGCACCGGCTGACCGTCCGCTCGGCGGGCCTGCGCGAGCTGGACCCGGTCGGCTCCGGCCCGGTGCTGCTGCTGTCCTGGCGGGTGGCGGCGGAGTTCGGCGAGCTGCCGGAGGCGGCCCGGCTGCGCGCTGACCTGCGCCGGGCGCTGGACGGCTCGCTGGACGTCTCCCGCCGGCTCGCCGAGCGGGACGCGGCCGCCCCGCGCCGCAAGGGCATCCCCACCCCGCCGCCGCTGGTCGCGGTGGCGCCCGCGGTGGCCTCGGCCACCGCGACGGTGCTGGAGGTCCGCGCGCACGACGCCCCCGGGCTGCTGCACCGGATCGGGCGGGCGCTGGACGGGGCGGGCGTCCGGGTGCGCACCGCCCACGTGTCCACACTGGGCGCGGAGGCCGTCGACTCCTTCTACCTGACCGATCCGGCGGGCCGTCCGCTCACCGCCGGGCGGGCGGGGGAGGTGGCGGCGGCGGTCCGGGCGGCGCTGGCCTGAGGGGTGGCGCGGGGGCCGTACCCGGGCTGCTCCGGGTTCGGTCCCGGGGCCGGTCCGGGGCCGGTCCGGGGCCCGGTCCGGGGCCTTCTGCACGGGGGTGGAGACCGTACCCGGGGTGGCCGGATACCCTGGGGGACGACGACCGTACCGATACCGATGCCGCAGAGGACCCGCGCCGACGTGTTCGACACCCTTTCCGATCGCCTCGCAGCGACGTTCAAGAACCTCCGGGGCAAGGGCCGCCTGAGCGAGGCGGACATCGACGCCACCGCCCGCGAGATCCGCATCGCGCTGCTGGAGGCGGACGTCGCGCTGCCGGTCGTCCGGGCCTTCATCAAGCAGGTCAAGGAGCGGGCGCTCGGCGCCGAGGTCTCCGGCGCGCTGAACCCGGCGCAGCAGATCATCAAGATCGTCAACGAGGAGCTCATCGCGATCCTCGGCGGCGAGACCCGCCGTGTGCGGTTCGCCAAGAGCGGCCCGACGGTCATCATGCTCGCCGGTCTGCAGGGTGCCGGTAAGACCACCCTGGCGGGCAAGCTCGGCCACTGGCTGCAGAAGCAGAAGCACACCCCGCTGCTGGTCGCCTGTGACCTCCAGCGCCCCAACGCCGTCAACCAGCTCCAGGTGATGGCCGAGCGGGCCGGCGTGGCCTTCTACGGCCCGCAGCCGGGCAACGGCGTCGGCGACCCGGTGCAGGTCGCCAAGGACTCGATCGAGTACGCCAAGCAGAAGCAGTACGACGTCGTCATCGTCGACACCGCCGGCCGTCTGGGCATCGACGCCGAGCTGATGCAGCAGGCCGCGGACATCCGCGCCGCGGTCAACCCGGACGAGGTCCTGTTCGTCGTCGACGCGATGATCGGCCAGGACGCGGTCACCACCGCGCAGGCCTTCCTCGACGGCGTCGACTTCACCGGCGTGGTGCTCTCCAAGCTCGACGGCGACGCCCGCGGTGGTGCCGCCTTGTCGGTCGCGCACGTCACCGGCCGGCAGATCATGTTCGCCTCCAACGGCGAGAAGGTCGACGACTTCGACGCCTTCCACCCGGACCGGATGGCCTCGCGCATCCTGGGCATGGGTGACGTCCTCTCGCTGATCGAGAAGGCCGAGCAGACCTTCTCGCAGGCCGAGGCCGAGAAGATCGCCGCCAAGCTGCGGGGCGGCCCGAAGGCGTTCACCCTGGACGACTTCCTGTCGCAGCTGGAGCAGGTCCAGAAGATGGGCTCGATCTCCAAGCTGCTCGGCATGCTGCCCGGCATGGGCCAGATCCGCGAGCAGATCAACAACATCGACGACAAGGACGTCAACCGGGTCGGCGCGATCATCAAGTCGATGACCCCGGCCGAGCGCGCCGAGCCGGAGCTGATCAACGGCTCCCGCCGGGCCCGCATCGCCAAGGGTTCGGGCGTCCAGGTCGGCGAGGTCAAGAACCTGGTCGAGCGGTTCTTCGACGCCCGCAAGATGATGTCCGCGATGGCCTCCGGCAAGGGCATGCCCGGCATGCCGGGGATCCCGGGCATGGGCGGCGGCGCGAAGAAGTCCGCCAAGAAGGCCCCGCAGGCCAAGGGCAAGCGCAAGAGCGGCAACCCGCTGAAGCGCGCGCAGGAGGAGGCCGCGGCCGCCGAGCGCCGCGCGCTCGGCCCGGGCGGCGGCCAGGGTCCGGCCGACGGCGGCGCCTTCGGTCTCGGCGCGGGCAAGGGCCCGGCCGACTTCGAGCTGCCCAAGGAGTTCAAGGACATGCTGTAGTCCTCGGCTGGTCCTGATCGGCCCGTCGTCCGGTGGTTCCGGGCGACGGGCCGATCCTGTGTCCGAGGCGGGGGCCGTGTCCGGGAGCGCCGCCGTGTCCGATGATGTCGGCATGCGAGTGATGATCAGGGCCCCGAGGGCCGAGGACGAGGTTCTGTACGCGGAGGCGGTCCGTCGGTCCGCCGAGCACATCGGGCGGTGGAACCCGGTCGAGCCGGACGGGCTGCCGGAACTGCTGAGCCGCCAGGGCGCGGGCCTGCGCACATTCCTGATCTTCGACCGGGACACCGGCGGGCTGGTCGGCAAGGTGAACGTCGCCAACATCGTGATGGGCCGGTTCTGCAACGCCACGCTGGGCTACGACTCCTACCTGCCGTACGCCGGCACCGGGCGGATGTCCGAGGGCCTGCGGCTGGTCCTGGACCGCTGCTTCGCCCCCCAGTCGGCCGGCGGGCTGGGCCTGCACCGGCTGGAGATCAACGTGCAGCCGGAGAACGAGCGCTCGATCGCGATGGCCAAGCGGCTGGGCTTCCGCCACGAGGGCTTCACCCCGCGGATGCTGTTCCTGCAGGGGGACTGGCGGGACCACGAGCGGTTCGCGCTGACGGCCGAGGAGTGGCCGGGCGCGGCGGCCTGATCGGCGAGGGGCGGCCGGGCGGTGCGGGGTTGGCCTCCGAAGGGTGGCCGGTCGCTGCGGGGCTGGCTGATCGCGGAGGGGTGGCCTGGCGGCGCCGGCTGATCGCGGAGGGGTGGCCTGGCGGCGCGGTCCGACAGCTGCCGGTGCGGCATATCCGCTGGTCGGGGGGCCTCGGTGCGGCCGTACGGCCGGTTCGGCGCGGCGTTGCGGTTGGCCCGCCCGAGCGCCTGTCCGTATCGTCCGGTGGGTGACCGAACCCGTGCCGCCGCGTCAGACGCCCGACCAGCCCTGGCGGTCCGAGGGCGCCCCGCCCCCGCCGCCGCCCCGCCGCCGGATGCCCGGCGGCTGGACGGCCCTCATCCTCACCGCACTCGTGGTGTTCCTGATCTCCGACCTGCTGCTGTCGTTCTTCGGCAACGAGGGCGCCACCACGATCTCCTACACCGAGTTCAACAACCAGCTGAACAAGGGCAACATCACCAAGATCTACGCCAAGGGCGACGCGATCGAGGGCACCCTCAAGAGCGCCCAGCCCAAGCCCGACGGTGGCAAGGGCGACTACACGGAGTTCGACACCCAGCGCCCCTCCTTCGCGGGCGACAACCTGTGGACCACCCTGCAGCAGCAGGGCGTCGAGGTCACCGCGACCTCGCCGGTCCAGCAGCGCAGCTTCCTCACCAACCTGCTGCTCTCGCTCGCCCCGATGCTGCTGCTGGTCTTCATCTGGGTGCTGCTCGCCCGCCGGATGTCCGGCGGCCTGGGCGCGGGACCGCTCGGCCGCAAGGCCCCGCCCAAGCCGGTCACCGCCGAGCAGGGCAAGCGCACCACCTTCGCCGACGTGGCCGGCATCGACGAGGTCGAGGCCGAACTCACCGAGGTGGTCGACTACTTGAAGAACCCCGAGCGGTACCGCAGGCTCGGCGCCAAGATGCCGCGCGGGGTCCTGCTCAGCGGCCCGCCGGGGACGGGCAAGACCCTGCTGGCCCGTGCCGTGGCCGGCGAGGCGGACGTGCCGTTCTTCTCCGCCTCCGCCTCCGAGTTCATCGAGATGATCGTCGGCGTCGGCGCCAGCCGGGTGCGCGAACTGTTCGCCGAGGCCCGCAAGGTCGCCCCGGCGATCATCTTCATCGACGAGATCGACACCATCGGCCGCCAGCGCGGTGCCGGCGGCGGCATGGGCGGGCACGACGAGCGCGAGCAGACGCTCAACCAGATCCTCACCGAGATGGACGGCTTCACCGGGTCCGAGGGCGTCATCGTGATCGCCGCGACCAACCGGGCCGACGTGCTCGACCCGGCGCTGCTGCGCCCCGGCCGCTTCGACCGCCGGATCACCGTCAGCCCGCCGGACCGGGAGGGCCGCGCGGCCATCCTGCGCATCCACACCCGGACCGTCCCGCTGGCCGGCGACGCCGACCTCCAGCAGCTGGCCAAGGTCACCCCCGGGATGACCGGCGCCGAACTCGCCAACCTGGTCAACGAGGCCGCCCTGCTGGCCGTCAAGCGGGAGCAGGAGGCGGTCAACGAACGGGACCTCTCGGACGCCCTGGAGAAGGTCCAACTCGGCGCCGTGCGGCCGCTGGTGATGCCGCAGGAGGAGCGCGAGCGGACGGCGTACCACGAGAGCGGCCACGCGCTGCTGGGCATGCTCCAGCCGGGCGCGGACCCGGTCCGCAAGATCACCATCGTGCCGCGCGGCCGCGCCCTCGGCGTCACCCTCTCCACCCCGGAGAACGACCGCTACTCGTACACCGAGCCCTACCTGCGCGGCCGGATCATCGGCGCGCTGGGCGGGATGGCGGCCGAGCAGGTGGTCTACGGGGTGATCACCACCGGCGCGGAGAGCGACCTGGAGCAGGTCACCAACATCGCCCGCGGGATGGCCGGGCGCTGGGGGATGAGCGAGCGGGTCGGCCGGCTCACCGCGGTGCCCTCGGACGCGCAGGGCGCGTACGGGCTCTCGGCGGCGCCGACCACGCTGGACGCGGTGGACGAGGAGGCCCGGCGGATCGTCGCCGAGTGCTACGAGGACGCGGTGCGGATCCTGACCGAGCAGCGGCACCGGCTGGACGCGCTGGCGGCGGCGTTGCTGGAGGCGGAGACGCTGGACGAGGAGGCGGCCTACCGGGCGGCGGGGGTGCCGCGGGGGGCGTCCGACGCCAAGGCGTGAGGCACCGGGTGTGGCGGTCGGGGGCGTGAAGCGCGGGGCATGAAGCGCGGGGCGTGAAGCGCGGGGCATGAAGCATGCGGCCAGGGGCGCTCGCCGTGGTGGCGGGCGCCCCCGGTTTCGGGTGTCCGGTTCTGTCTCCCCGGCTCGGCGCGCTCGGCTCGGTGTGCTCGGCTCCGTGCGGCGTCGTTCGTCGCTGTCTTCGTATGCTGCCGTCCTCGTGGGTCGCCGTCCTCGTACGTCGCCGTCTTCAGCGCGGTCGCTCGGCGACCAGGTAGCGGAACACGTTCTCCATCCGGACCGAGCCGTCCGGGCGCAGGTACGGCTGCAGCGCCTCCTCCAGCTCCTTGGCCACCAGCGGGGCGCCGGAGAACTCCTCGGCCGCCTCGAACAGCCCGGTGGAGAGCAGGCCGCGCACCGCGCTGTCGAGGTCCGGATAGGCGAACGGGCAACTGACCCGCCCGCTCCCGGCCGGACGCAGGCCGACCGGGGCGAGGAGGTCCTCCAGTGCGCCCGGCGCGCTCAGCTCGAACGGGTCCCGCGCGGTGGTCCGCCCCGCCATCCGGCGGGCCGCGTCCAGCACCGGAGCGCTCTCGCAGCGCTCCTGCGGGCCCCACGCGGCGAGCACCACGTGTCCTCCCGGGAGGGTGAGCCGGGCGGCTTCGGCGACCACCCGGCCCGGATCGGCGGCCCCGGGCAGCTGGTCGAAAACCGTCACCAGCGAATGGGCCGAGCGGGGGACGGCAGCGGTCGGCCGGGCACCCGCGCACACCCGCAGCCGACGCCCCCGGGCCAGCTCGCGGAGGTCCTCCCGCGGCTCCTGCCCGGAGACCTGGGCGCCCCGCCCGGCGGCGAGCAGCAGGGCCAGTCCGGACCGGCAGCCCAGGCCCAGCACGCTGCTCGCCGGGCCGACCTCCAGGCGGTCGTACACCGCCTCGTAGAGCGGCACCAGCATGCGTTCCTGGATCTCCGCCCAGTCGCGCGCCCGCGCGGGCCCGGCGGGCCCCTGCTGCGGGTGGTGCGGTCGTGCGCCCGTCGGTCGTGCGTCCGCTGGTCGTGCGGTCGTGCCGGTCGTCCGAGCTGAAGCCATCGCGGCCTCCCATCCGGTCCTTCGGTGTGTGCTGCTACGGCTCCCCCAAAGTCCCGCCCCACTCCAGCCAACAGCGGGTCGGGCCCGGCGTCCAGAGGGGTGCAGGGTGGTGCGCGCGCGTCGCGGTCGTGCGCCCCCTGCGGGCGGCGGAGGGACTGCCGCGGCCGTCCCTCCCTTCCCGCAGGTGTGATGGCGATTCGAAGTGAGGGCGTCGCTCCCCGTACCATTCCGCCCATGGCTAAGGCACCCGTTCTCACCCCTCAGGCGGAAGACTTCCCGCGCTGGTACCAGGACCTCATCAACAAGGCCGAGCTTGCCGACAACGGTCCGGTGCGCGGCACCATGGTCATCCGACCGTACGGCTACGGCCTGTGGGAGCGGATGCAGCAGGAGATGGACGCGCGCATCAAGAAGGCGGGCGCCCAGAACGCCTACTTCCCGATGTTCATCCCGCAGTCCTACCTGACCAAGGAGGCCGAGCACGTCGAGGGCTTCGCCCCCGAGCTCGCGGTCGTCACCCACGGTGGCGGCAAGCAGCTGGAGGAGCCGGTCGTCGTCCGGCCCACCTCCGAGACGATCATCAACGAGTACTTCTCGAAGTGGGTGCAGAGCCACCGCGACCTGCCCCTGCTGATCAACCAGTGGGCCAACGTGGTCCGTTGGGAGCTGCGCCCGCGTGTCTTCCTGCGCACCACCGAGTTCCTCTGGCAGGAGGGCCACACCGCCCACGCCACCTACGAGGACGCCCGCGACTACGCGTCGATGATCCACACGCAGGTCTACGGCGACTTCATGACCAACGTGCTCGGCATCGACGTCGTGCTCGGCCGCAAGACCGCCAAGGAGCGTTTCGCCGGCGCCATCAACACCCTCACCCTGGAGGGCATGATGGGCGACGGCAAGGCGCTGCAGATGGGCACCAGCCACGAGCTGGGCCAGAACTTCGCCAAGGCGTTCAACACCACCTACCAGCTGCAGGGCGCCGAGCGCGAGCACGTCTGGCAGACCTCCTGGGGCGTCTCCACCCGCATGGTCGGCGGCCTGATCATGTCCCACGGCGACGACAACGGCCTGCGGGTGCCCCCGCGCCTGGCCGCGGTCCAGGCCGTGGTGCTGGCCATCAAGGGCGACGACGCGGTCATCGCCAAGGTCCGCGAGATCGGTGCCCAGCTGGAGGCCGCCGGCGTCCGCGTCGTGGTCGACGACCGCACCGACACCCCGTTCGGCCGCCGCGCCGTCGACTGGGAGCTCAAGGGCGTTCCGCTGCGCATCGAGGTCGGCCCGCGCGACCTGGAGAACGGCACCGCGATGCTCGCCCGCCGCATCCCGGGCGGCAAGGAGCCGGTCTCCATCGACGCCCTGGCCGCGCTGCTGCCGGGCATCCTGGAGGAGGACCAGGCGCTGCTGCTGCGCCAGTCCCGCGAGCGCCGCGAGGCCCGCACCGTCGATGTCAAGACCCTGGACGAGGCCGTCGAGGCCGCCGCGACCGGCTGGGGCCGGATCTCCTGGGCCGACCTCGGCGCCGAGGGCGAGGCCAAGCTGGCCGAGCAGGGCGTCACGGTGCGCTGCATCGTCGCTGCCGACGGCTCCGTGCCGCAGGCGGACGACCAGGACGGCAATATCGCGATCGTCGCGCGTGCGTACTGATGTCGGCCGCCTTGTCGGTCGTCGGCGGGCAATGACAGCTACCGGCGACATTTGCCCGGAATGCGGTTGGGTAAGAATCCGGTAACTCTGCCGGACGAGTCCGGGAAGCGGACATCCCTACTGGCCGGTCAACTGCCGGTATTAACGGAATAGCGGTACCGTGTACGGCTCGTGGCCCTGTCAACTTCGGCGGGTCCACGGGCCGTACGTCCAGGGAGCGACAGCCCGCTCCCGGACGGAATTCACGAGGCCCGCCGACGCTGCGACGGGCCGAAACCGGCAGGGGGTTGTCTTGCGTCAGATCCGGAACGCGCAATTCGCGCACAGTCGCGCATTCCTGGGAGTTCCCTGGGAATTCCCGGAGAACGGGAACATGCGGAACATCGGCTCGCCCTGCATCGTTGGTCTAGCGTGAGCACGACACAGCCCCTCGTCCTCGCGGCCGAACTGGCCGCCGCCTGGAGTGACATCCAGGCCTACCACCAGGACCTCCCCGACCTCGCCTCGCCCGAGGCGCTGATCGGCGAGTCCTCCTCGGCCTGTGGCACGCGGCTCGGTTTCGAGCGGCTCCTCCACGAGGCTGCCCATGGTCTGGCCGCGGCCCGGGACATCCGGGACACCTCGCGGGCCGGCCGCTACCACAACCGGCGCTTCCTGATGCTCGCCTCCGAGCTGGGCCTGGCGCACCCGGTCGAGCCGCACGCCAGCAGCGGCTTCTCCCAGGTGACCATGCTCAAGGAGACGCAGGAGCGCTACGCCGAGACCATCGAGCGCCTGGACCGCGCCCTGGGCGCGCACCAGGAAGCGGTGACCGGCGACGGCACGAACCGCGCCTTCCGCGGGCCGGCCGCCCGGCACGGCTCCTCCGGGGGCGGCGTCCGGGTCAAGGCGGTCTGCGGCTGCGGACGCAACGTCCGGGTCGTGCCGTCGGTGCTCGCGCAGGCGTCCATCGTCTGCGGGGCGTGCCAGCAGCCGTTCAAGATCGCGTAATCCGGGGCCGGGACCGGTCGACGACTGTGCGGGCAGTCGGTGCGGCCGGGGTGATCGGCGCCGGCGGCGTTGACACCGGTGACCTGGCGGTGGCGCCGGTGACCGGGGTGTCGACGCGGTGGCCTGGACGGTGACATCGGTGACATCGGTGACACGGGTGAGTCTGTGGGCTGACCGGGAGCGGGGGCTCCCGGTCGTGCCCTGAACGGCGCGCGCCGCGTTGCCGCCCCGCCTCGGGGCTTCCCCGCGCCCTGCGCCGTGGTTCCCCGTGGCGGTCGAGTGAAGAGCGTCCGCGCCGGTATGGCAGAATGGACAGCTGAGTACTCGGCAGCCGGGCAGGACCCCTCTCTCCTACGGCTGGCGTGTCCCTTGAACAGCCTGCCCCGCAACCCCACGCGGACGGCGAGGCTGCTCACCCACGTCAACACCAGGAGAATCCACTCCCGTGGCAGTCAAGATCAAGCTGAAGCGTCTCGGCAAGATTCGCTCCCCGCACTACCGCATCGTCGTCGCCGACGCCCGCACCAAGCGTGACGGTCGCGCGATCGAGGAGATCGGCATCTACCAGCCGACCTACAACCCCTCGAAGATCGAGGTCGACAGCGACCGCGCCCAGTACTGGCTGTCCGTCGGCGCCCAGCCGACCGAGCCGGTGCTCGCCATCCTCAAGCTGACCGGCGACTGGCAGAAGTTCAAGGGCCTGCCGGCTCCGGAGCCGCTGAAGGTCGCCGAGCCCAAGGTCGAGGACTTCTCGCACCTGTTCGCGAAGGCCGTCGCCGGCTTCGAGGACGCCACCACCGGTGTCGCCATCACCCCGAAGGCCAAGAAGTCGGACAAGGCCGAGGCTGAGGCCGACGCCGCCGCCGAGGCCTGATCGTGATCGAGGACGCCCTCGACCATCTGGTGAAGGGCATCGTCGAGCACCCCGACGAGGTGCAGGTGCGCTCGCGCAACCTGCGTCGGGGCAACACCATCGAGGTGCGGGTGCACCCCGATGACCTCGGCAAGGTGATCGGCCGGGGTGGCCGCACGGCGCGCGCACTGCGCACCGTGGTCGGCGCCCTCGGCGGTCGCAACGTCCGGGTCGACCTGGTCGACGTGGACAACATTCGCTGACGCAGCTGCTCGTTCAGCCGTCGGGCTTGAGGCCGACCGGGACGCATGTCGTCCCGGTCGGCCTTTTTTGCTGGCTGTCCCTGCTCACCTGTCTCAGCGCCCACAGCACCCTTGTGTCTGAGTGCACACCTGCTCAGCGCACACCTGTTTCAGCGCATGCCCGTTTCAGTGCATGCCCGTTTCAGCGAATACCTGTCTCAGCCTTCTCGCTCAGCAACTCCAGGAGAACGATCACCGTGCAGCTCGTCGTCGGCAGGATCGGCCGCGCCCACGGCATCAGGGGGGACGTCAGTGTCGAGGTCCGCACCGACGAGCCGGAACTCCGGCTCGGCCCCGGTGCCGTCCTGCTCACCGATCCCGCCTCGGCCGGACCGCTGACCGTCGAGTCCGGCCGGGTCCACAGCGGCCGACTGCTGCTGCGCTTCGCCGGCGTCAAGGACCGCAACGCGGCGGAGGCGCTGCGGGGCACCCTGCTCATCTCCGAGGTCGACCCGGAGGAGCGTCCGGAGGACCCGGAGGAGTACTACGACCACCAGCTGATCGGCCTCGACGTGGTGCTGCTCGACGGCACCCCGGTCGGTGAGCTGACCGAGGTCGTCCACCTGCCGTACCAGGACCTGCTCACGGTGAGGAAGGCCGACGGGACGGAGGTGCTGGTGCCCTTCGTGACCCAGATCGTGCCGACCATCGACCTGGAGAACCAGCGGGCCGTGATCACCCCGCCGGCCGGGTTGATCGACCCCGACCAGGCCGAGGTCGTCGGCAACGCGGCGGAGGAGCCGGAGGAGTCGGAGTGACCGTCGAGCAGACCCCCGGGAGCGCCGGTCACGGCGAGGGCGCTGGCGGCGGTTCGGGTGCCGATGTCGGAGCGGGTGCCGATGCCGGTTCGGGTGCCGGAGCCGGAGCCGGAGCCGGAGTCGGAGTCGGAGCCGGGGCCGGTGCGGGTGCCGGTGCGGTCCCTGGTGTCCGGTCCGGGATGCGGATCGACGTCGTCTCGATCTTCCCGGAGTATCTGGAGCCGCTGAACATCTCGCTGGTCGGCAAGGCCCGGGCCCGCGGTCAGCTGGACGTGCACCTCCACGACCTGCGCCAATGGACCCACGACGTGCACCGCACGGTGGACGACAGCCCGTACGGCGGCGGCCCCGGCATGGTGATGAAGCCCGAGCCGTGGGGCGAGGCGCTGGACGCGGTCGTGGCCGGCGGGCCGGCGGGCGAGGTGCCGACCCTGGTCGTGCCCACCCCGAGCGGGCGCCCGTTCACCCAGGAGCTCGCCCAGGAACTGGCCGGCCGCCCCTGGCTGGCGTTCACCCCCGCCCGGTACGAGGGCATCGACCGCCGGGTGATCGAGGAGGCGGCCACCCGCATGCCGGTGGTCGAGGCCTCGATCGGCGACTACGTGCTGGCCGGCGGCGAGGTCGCGGTGCTGGTGATGGTCGAGGCGATCGCCCGGCTGCTGCCGGGCGTGCTCGGCAACGCCGAGTCCCACCGGGACGACTCCTTCGCTCCGGGCGCGATGGCCGACCTGCTGGAGGGCCCGGTCTACACCAAGCCCGCCGAATGGCGCGGCCGGACCGTGCCGGAGGTGCTGCTCAGCGGCAACCACGGCAAGATCGCCCGCTGGCGTCGGGAGCAGGCCTTCGCCCGCACCCTGGCCAACCGGCCCGACCTGGTCGGACGCTGGCAGTACGGCGCCTTCGACAAGAAGGACCGGGCGGCGCTCAGCGCCCTGGGCCTGGCCTGGGACGAGGAGCTCGGCCGATTTCGGTCCGCGGCCGGTGGTGTGGAAGAATAGGCCGCTGCTGTCTGTCGCTGGTTCCCTTCCGTAGGGAGCACGTGGACCGGCGCCCCCGCCACGGGGGGATCGCCGCCAGCCGATGCGGCCCGCAGCAGACCCCATTGTGACGAACTTCCGTGGGCGGCCCGTGGCGCCTGCGATGGAGAGCAACATGAGCAACAAGCTCGCTGCTGTCGACGCGGCCTCGCTGCGCACCGACATCCCGGCCTTCCGCGCCGGTGACACCCTGAAGGTTCACGTCCGGGTCATCGAGGGCAACCGCTCCCGTGTCCAGGTCTTCCAGGGCGTCGTCATCCGCCGCCACGGCGCCGGCGTCGGTGAGACCTTCACCGTTCGCAAGGTCAGCTTCAACGTCGGCGTGGAGCGCACCTTCCCGGTGCACACCCCGGTCGTCGAGAAGATCGAGGTCGTGACCCGCGGTGCGGTTCGCCGCGCCAAGCTGTACTACCTGCGTGACCTCCGCGGCAAGGCCGCGAAGATCAAGGAGAAGCGCGACCGCTGATCCACCGGCCCCCGGCCATGCCGGGGGATCAGAGCGCTCAGAAGGCCCGGCCCACCGCAAGGTAAGCTCAGCGCCCGATGAGCACGCACGAACCACCCGCGGACCGCGACGGCAGTCCCGTACCCACCGGTGCGGACTCGCTGTCGCGGTCCGCGGTCGTTTCCGGGCCGGAGCCGTCCCCGGAACGGGAGGCGACGCCGGGCGGCGTTCCAGTGCCGGGCGACGGTGTGCCGCCGGGCGACGGCTCGGTGCCCGGGCAGGGTGAGAACCGGTCCGAGGACCAGCCCGCGGGTCGGCCCGAGGACCAGCCCGCGGGTCGGCCCGCGGAGCAGCCCGATGAGCAGGTCGAGGCCGCGGAGAAGGGTGACGAGGACGAGGAGCCCGGGCGTTCGCGGTCCCGGGACCTGCTGCTGTTGGCCGGGATCTGCCTGGCGGCCCTGCTCCTGGTGAACGCGTTCGTCGCCCGGCCGTTCACGGTGCCCTCCGGTTCGATGGAGGACACCCTGCAGCCCGGCGACCGGTTGATCGCCAACCAGCTCGCCTACGCCTTCGGCGGCCACCCCCAGCGGGGAGACATCGTGGTCTTCGACGGGACGGGCTCCTTCCTCCCCGAGTCGGCCGAGCAGCCGGGGTTCTGGGACAACGTGCGTTCGGTCGGCCGGGACCTCGGGTTGGTCCCGGCCGGGGACACGGTCTACGTCAAGCGCGTGATCGGCGTCGGCGGAGACCGGGTGCGGAGCACCGGCCCGGGTGCGCCGCTCACCGTCAACGGCGTACCGGTGGACGAGGCTTCCTACCTGGCCCCGGACGACCAGCCGTCCGACGTGGCCTTCGACGTCGTGGTGCCGCGCGGCGAGCTGTTCGTGCTGGGCGACCACCGGAGCGCCTCCCGGGACTCGCGCGACCACCTCGGGGAGCCCGGCGGCGGCTTCGTGCCCGAGGACAAGGTGATCGGGCGGGCGGACTGGGTGGTGTACCCGTTCTCGCGCCTGACCGGACTGGACCGGCCCTCGGCCTTCACCGCGGTCGCGGGAACGGGTGGTCATGGGCACCAGGGGTAGGGGGCGGGCCACCGACCGGTCGGCCCCGGAGCCGAAGCCGGGGGGAGCTGCGGGCGGGCGCGAGGGCGGGGCGGATCCGGTCGGGGCCGGTCCCGTCCGTCCCGTCGGTTCCGTCGACCCCATGGACTCCGCGCGTCCCGCCGAGCCGGCCGCGTCGGTCGCACCGGTCCGCGGCCGCGCCGAGCGCCGTCGCAGTGCCCGGCGGGCGGCCCGCCGTCGCAAGCGCTCGCTGCTGCGGGAATTCCCGCTGATCATCCTGGTGGCCCTGCTGGTGGCGCTGGTCATAAAGACCTTCATGATCCAGGTGTTCGTGATCCCCTCGGGCTCGATGGAGCAGACCATCCAGGTCGGGGACCGGGTGCTGGTGGACAAGTTGACCCCCTGGTTCGGCAGTGAGCCGCAGCGCGGCGACGTGGTGGTGTTCAAGGACCCGGGTGGCTGGCTGGAGAGCGATCGCAAGCCGTCCCACGACGGTCCGGTACTGGGCGGCGCCAAGCAGGCACTGACCTTCGTCGGACTGCTGCCGTCCGACAACGAACAGGACCTGATCAAGCGCGTGATCGGCGTCGGCGGGGACACCGTCGAGTGCTGCGACCCGCAGGGGCGGCTCACCGTCAACGGCCACCCGGTGGAGGAGCCGTACCTCGCGCAGGGCAACCCGCCCTCCCGGCAGCCGTTCAAGGTGACGGTGCCGAAGGGGCGCCTATGGGTCATGGGTGACCACCGGGACGTCTCCGCCGACTCCCGCTTCCACATGGGCAATCCGGGGCAGGGCACCGTCCCGCTGACCGACGTGGTCGGTCGCGCGTTCGTGATCGCCTGGCCGCTGGGCCGCTTCCATCAACTCGATGAGCCGAGTTCACTCTCCTCTCTCACTGCGGCGTCGCAGCCCGGTGGAACTACGCCGGAATCGATGGGCGTTGGGCCGGTTCCAACGGAACCTCCGCTCGTTATGGGTGTGTTGGGCATCCTTCCGCTCGTCTTTCGCCGGCCGGGGCGGCCTCCGAAGTGAGCCGCTCCGGCCGTTGGACGGCCGGACAGCGCGTGTGGAACCGCGAGCCGGGTGCCCTGGAGTGATAGAGAAGTGCAGGTGCGGCCGGGAGTGGTCCCGGCTGTGCGTCGAGGCCGGGTTGGTGTCAGGGAAGTCCGCCGTGGGCAACCCCGAGGCGTTCACGGTCGTGGCGAGCGTGGTGCCCGCTGTGCGGCACTCTGAGCGCGGGCGCGCGGGCGTCCGCACAGCAGGGAGGAGACGTTGTGGGGGATTTGGTGATCGGTGCCCGCTCAGGCGCCGGGGAACCCGAGGGCCCGGGCGGCCGGGTGAACCGGGCCGCCGAGTCCTCGGCACCGTCGGCGGCGGTCGAGGACGCGGCCGCCCAGAACGCCGACGAGCACGGCACCGGGGCGGACCGCCCTTCGGAGCCGCAGCGGCCGGAGGGCGAGCAGGTGGACGAGTCGGGCTCGGAGGCTCCGGCCAAGCCGCGCAAGCAGCGCTCCTTCCTGAAGGAGCTGCCCATCCTGATCGGCATCGCGCTGATCCTCGCGCTGGTGATCAAGACCTTCTTCGTCCAGGCGTTCTCCATTCCGTCCGAGTCGATGCAGAACACCCTGCAGGTCGGCGACCGCGTGCTGGTGGACAAGCTGACCCCCTGGTTCGGATCCGAGCCCGAGCGCGGTGACGTCGTGGTGTTCCACGACCCGGGCGGCTGGCTGAACGACGAGCCGACCCCGCAGAACAGCAACTCCTTCGTCCGCGGCGTCCAGGACGTGCTCAGCTTCGTCGGGCTGATGCCGTCCGCCAACGAGAAGGACCTGATCAAGCGGGTCATCGCGGTCGGCGGCGACACCGTCGAATGCAAGGACGACGGGCCGGTCAAGGTCAACGGCGTCGCCCTCAACGAGCCGTACATCTACTCGGGCAACACCCCCTGCGGGACCCAGCCCTTCGGCCCGGTGAAGGTGCCGAACGGCCGGATCTGGGTCATGGGCGACCACCGCGCCGACTCGCTGGACTCCCGCTTCCACATGGACCAGCCGGGCGGCGGAACGGTGCCGGTGGACAACGTGATCGGGCGGGCCTTCGTGGTGGCCTGGCCGGTGAGCCACTGGTCCACGCTCCCGGTGCCGGACACCTTCGACCAGAAGGGCCTGGCGGCGGCCTTGCCGGTCGCGCCCCCCGCGGTCGGTGCGGTGGGTGCCGTCGCCCTGCTTCCGCTGGTGCGTCGGGTGCGGAACCGGAAGGAGCGCCGGAGGGAGTCCTGAGCTCCACCTGGTCGTCCCCGACTCTTGCGCGGGCCGTGGTACCGACGAGTAATCTGCTCGGACGTGCCACGGCCCGTCGGCGTTCGCGCCCGAGCCACCGGCGTGCCAGTGGTGTTCTCCGGTAGGCCAGAGGTGGACGGTGTCGATGAGCAGTGTCGTGGAACAGTCGGCCGACCATCCGGAGGCGTCGGCCCGGCCCGGCCGCAGGCTCGCCGCGGTACTGCAGGGCATCGCGCTCGCGCTCGGGCTGCTGATGATGATCGGCGGCTTCGCCCTCATCGCGGTCGACTACCGGCCGTACAAGATCCCCACCCCCTCGATGCACCCGACGCTCCAGGCCGGCGACACCGTGCTCGCCCGCACGACCGACGGCGGCGCCATCGGCCGGGGCGACGTGGTGGTCTTCCGCGACCAGGCCTGGGGCGGAGAGCTCATGGTCAAGCGGGTGGTCGCGGTCGGCGGTGACACCGTCGCCACCACCGCGGACGACCACCGGCTGACGGTCAACGGAAAACCGGTGGACGAGCCGTACCTCGCGAGCCAGGGCCGCCAGGGCGAGTCCTTCAGCGTGACGGTGCCGGAGGGACGACTGTTCCTGCTCGGCGACAACCGGGTCGGCTCGCTCGACTCCCGCACGCACCTGGAGGTCGACGGCGGGACCGTCCCGGCCACCGAGGTCGAGGCCAGGGTCGAGGCCACCCTGTTGCCCTTCGGCCGGACCGGCCTGCTGGACCGGACCACGGCCTTCGACGGCTTCGCGGGCCCGAAGGCCACCGGGCCCGGGCCGCTGGCGCCGGCCGCCTACGCGAGCGTCGCGGGCGCGGCGCTGATCGTCGTGACCTCGGCGGTGGGCGGGGTGGCGGGCCTGGCGCGCCGGATCCGCCGGGGGCGCAGCTCCTGACCGGGGCCGTCGCCCGTCGGCCCGCTCTGCCGAACATCGCCCCGGACGGACGCGCCGGGTGGCAGGATCGGTAGCGCCACCGATGCGAACGGAAGGAGCGTGGAGCGCTGCCATGACTGCACAGCGTCGCAGGGCCGCACGGATCCTGCTGCTGGACGGGCTGGACCGCATCCTCCTCTTCCTGGGCGCCGACCCGGCGGTGCCCGACGAGACGTGGTGGTTCACGCCCGGGGGCGGCTTGGAGCCGGGGGAGGACGTGCGCGAGGCGGCCGAGCGGGAGCTCGCGGAGGAGACCGGCTTGCGGGGTGTGGACCTGGGGCCCTTGGTGGCGTACGGCACGGTGTCGTTCTCCTTTCGGGGAAAGCGCTACGAGCAGGAGCAGTGGTTCCACCTCGCCCGGACCACGGAGACGGGTCTGGACCACACGGGCATGGGCGAGGACGAGCACGCCCAGCTGCTCGCGGCGCGCTGGTGGACGGTCGAGGAACTGCGCGGGACGGCCGAGACGGTCTATCCGGCCGGACTGGCGGACTTCCTGGGGCGACTGCTGGCGGAGGGCCCGCCGGTCGATCCGGTACGGCTCTGAGCGTGGGTGCGGTGGTCCACAATGGGTGGACGTGACAAGTTGAGGGGACGCCTGGATGAGTGCCGAAGATCTCGAAAAGTACGAGACCGAGATGGAGCTCAAGCTCTACCGGGAGTACCGGGACGTCGTCGGCCTGTTCAAGTACGTGATCGAGACCGAGCGACGGTTCTACCTCACCAACGACTACGAGCTGCAGGTGCACTCGGTCCAGGGCGAGGTGTTCTTCGAGGTGTCGATGGCGGATGCGTGGGTCTGGGACATGTACCGGCCGGCCCGGTTCGTCCGCAAGGTCCGGGTGCTGACCTTCAAGGACGTGAACATCGAGGAACTCGCGAAGAGCGATCTGGAGCTGCCCTCGGACGAGTCCGGCTTCGGGAACTGACGTTGGACGACTCCGTCCCGCGTTGTCCAGCCGAATTTCGCCCGACGGGGGCTTCTCACCCCTGCGGGTGACAAGAGTTATCCACAGGCCGGAGTTATCCACAGGGAAACGGAATTTCCCGACTCCGGCGCGCACGGTGGTGCAGCCTCCTCGGCGGAGGTGGTCACCGTGCAGAACACCATCGTGCAGGACCAGGCCGTACCGAACACGGCCGCAACCGGGGCGGACGTCGGAGCCGAGCCGGACCGCAGCACCAGGAGCGGGCTCGGCCGCTACGGGGAGCGGGTCGCCGCCCGTCACCTCGCGGAGTCCGGGCTCCGCATCCTCGACCGCAACTGGCGCTGCGCCGAGGGCGAGCTGGACATCGTCGCCCTCGACGGCGACACCGTCGCCGTCTGCGAGGTGAAGACCCGCTCCGAGC
The DNA here is from genome assembly GCF_055584725.1 of Kitasatospora sp. NPDC101108. NCBI lineage: Bacteria > Bacillati > Actinomycetota > Actinomycetes > Kitasatosporales > Streptomycetaceae > Kitasatospora > Kitasatospora sp. NPDC101108. The sequence goes on along the minus strand of NZ_JBVJLM010000025.1, from coordinate 34,380 downwards.
GGGGCTTCCAACAACCCAGCGAGGCCATCGACCGGGTCAAGGCCGCCCGGCTGCAACGGCTCGCCGAGCGCTGGCTGGCCGAACGCTGGCCCGGGCACTTCGCCCGGCTGGCCGGACCCGGGTACGACCCCGGGCCATCCGATCCGCAGTGGCCGCCCGCCCCACCGGGAGGGGTGCGGATCGACCTGGTTGCCGTGGTCAACCGGGCGCGGGGTGCGGCCCTGGTCGACCACCTGCGGGGGGTGGTCTGAGATGGCCTTCGCCCGCACCTGTTCCGTCGCGCTGGTCGGGGTCGACGGAGTGATCGTCGAGGTCCAGGCCGATCTGGAGCCCGGGGTGGCCGCGTTCACCCTGGTCGGCCTGCCCGACAAGGCGCTCACCGAGGCCCGCGACCGGGTCCGCGCCGCGATCTGCAACAGCGGGGAGGCCTGGCCGCAGCGCAAACTGACCGTCGGCCTCAGCCCCGCCTCGGTCCCCAAGAGCGGAAGCGGTTTCGACCTCGCGGTGGCCTGTGCCGTGCTGGCCGCGGCCGAGCGGCTCGACCCCTCCGCCATCGCCGACCTGCTGCTCATCGGCGAGCTGGGGCTGGACGGCCGGGTGCGGCCGGTCCGCGGGGTGCTGCCGTCGGTGCTGGCCGCCGCCGACGCCGGGTACGAACGGGTCGTGGTCGCCGAGCAGACGGCGCCCGAGGCCTCGCTCGTTCCCGGGGTGACGGTGATCGGGGTCCGCAGTCTGCGCCAGCTCGTCGCCGTGCTGACCGGGGCGGCGGAACCGGAGGAGCCGCCCGACCCGATCGGCGGCCGTCCGGATCCGCTGATGGCCGGCCTGATGCTCCCCAGCGCGGGAGTCCGGGGCCTGCCCGACGACCGTGCGCTGCGCCTCGACATGGCCGACGTGGCCGGCCAGTACGAGGCCCGGCGAGCCCTGGAGATCGCCGCCGCCGGAGGGCATCACATCTACCTCAAGGGCCCGCCGGGCGCGGGCAAGACGATGCTGGCGGAGCGGCTGCCCTCGCTGCTCCCGCCGCTGACCCAGAAGGAGGCGCTGGAGGTCACCGCCGTCCACTCGGTGGCGGGCCTGCTCCCGGCCGGGCGCCCGCTGATCGCCACCGCGCCCTACTGCGCCCCGCACCACTCCACCACGATGCCCGCGATCGTCGGCGGCGGGAGCGGCCTGCCGAGACCCGGGGCGGTGTCCCTCGCCCACCGGGGCGTGCTCTTCCTGGACGAGGCCCCCGAGTTCCCCGTGCGGGTGCTCGACGCGCTGCGCCAGCCGCTGGAGTCGGGCGAGGTCGTGATCGCCCGTTCGGCCGGATCGCTCCGGCTCCCGGCCCGGTTCCTCCTGTGCCTGGCGGCGAACCCCTGTCCGTGCGGCCGGTACTCGCGGCGGGGCGAGGGCTGCGAGTGCACCCCGGCCATGGTGAGCCGGTACCAGGGGCGGCTCTCCGGGCCGCTGCTGGACCGGGTCGACCTCCAGGTCCAGGTCGCCCCGGTGACCAGGATCGAGCTCATGGAGCGGGACGCCACGGCGGAGAGCACCGGGACCGTCGCGGCCCGGGTGCTGGCCGCACGGGAACGCGCGGCGGCCCGGCTGGAGCACACCCCCTGGCGGACCAACGCAGAAGTGCCCGGCCACGAGCTGCGGACCCGCTGGCAGCTCGGGGCCGGCGCGCTCAACGACGCGGCGCGCCAGCTGGAACGCGGCCTGCTGACCGCCCGGGGCCTGGACCGGGTGCTGAGGGTCGCCTGGACGGTCGCCGATCTGGCCGGCCGCGACCGACCGGACCAACAGGACGTGCGTACCGCCCTGGTCCTGCGCACCGGCGTCGAGCAGGGGCTCCCGCTCTCCGGGCGCGTTCCCGGCCGGCTCGGCAGCATCCCGGCCCAGCGCCGGAGCGGCCCGGACGACGACCGGCCCGAAGCGGGAACGGAACCCCCGGCGAACGACGAGGAGGCGGCATGAACCAGCTGTTGGGAGGAGACGCGGCTCGGGCACCCCAGGCACCGCAGGCACCCCAGGAATCCCGAGCGGCAAGCCCGGCCGCCACCGGCCCGTCGGCCGGGCAGGAACCGGAGCGTCTCGCCAGGGTCCTGCTCAGCCGGCTCAGCGAACCGGGCGACGCGGTGGTCGGCCGCTGGCTCGATCGACTCCCGGCCGTGGAGGTGGTCCGGGCGATCCGGGACGGCACCGTCCCCGACCATCCCGGGCTGGACTCCGCCCGGCTGGCCGGCTACCAGGCACGGCTCCCAGGCCTGGCCCCGGCGGACGACCTGAAACGGGTACGGGACGCCGGTGGACGCTTCATCATTCCGGGGGACACCGAATGGCCCAGTCAGCTGGACGACCTGGGCGACGGACGCCCGATCGGCCTCTGGACCACCGGCACCGGTTCACTGCGGCTGCTCGCCCTCCGCTCGGTGGCGGTGGTGGGTTCGCGGGCCTGCACGGCCTACGGCGCCCATGTCGCGGGCGAGCTCTCGGCCCAGCTGGCCGAGCGCGGCTGGGTCGTGGTGTCCGGAGCCGCGTACGGGATCGACGCGGCGGCCCACCGCGGGGCGCTGGCCGTCGGCGGGATGACCGTCGCCGTGCTCGCCTGCGGGGTCGACGTGGCCTACCCGAAGGGGAACGCCGCACTGATCCGGCGGATCGGCGTCCAAGGCCTGCTGGTCAGTGAACTCCCGCCCGGGGAGCATCCGAACCGGTTCCGCTTCGTGCTCCGGAACCGTGTCATCGCAGCACTGACCCGGGGCACCGTGGTGGTCGAGGCGGCCCTGCGCAGCGGAGCCCTGAGTACGGCCAGACGGGCGCGCGACCTCAACCGCCACACCATGGGCGTGGCCGGCCCCGTCACCTCGGAGCTCTCCGCCGGGGTGCACGCCCTGATCCGTAGCGGAGGCGCCACGTTGGTCACCGACGCGACCGAGATCACCGAGCTGGTCGGTGCGATCGGGGACGACCTGGCTCCGCAGCGAAGCGGCCCGGTGCTGCCGCGTGACCTGCTGGAGCCGGCGGTGGCCCGGGTCCTGGAGGCCGTCCCGGCCACGGCGGAGGGCGCTCCGGTCGAGCGACTGGCCCGCCAGTCCGGGCTCCCGCCGGACGAAGTCCTGCAGCGGCTCTACGAGCTGGTCTCGCTCGGCTTCGTGGAGCGGCACGGTGCGCACTGGCGCGTGGTGCGGAGGAGGTGATCGTCGGAGAAGCGAACACGGGTGCGCCCGGGGGAGGCGGGCCGGGACGGTCCGGCTGACCAGCTGATCCGGTCCTTCCGCTCGTGTGGCCGGATCCGCTGGGCCGAGGCCACCGGATCGAGGGACGACCGAGTGGCGGTAGCGCTTTGCAGCGAGTCGGTCACGCTACGCTCCACCTGCCTTCCCTATCAGCACATGACTCGGCAGAACGGCGCAGACCCACGTATGCCCACACACATTCCCGGACACAGAGTGACCGGTGGCGCCCGGTCCTCGGGAGGGCCGCGCACCGAGCGGCGCCCCGTGACCGAGTTCCCGCCCAAGTCGGCGGGGACGATGGGAGGCCTGTCGCGCCAGGGCGGCCGGCCGACGGTGGTGCCGGGGCAGCCGGCCGACATGGCCAGGGACGTCGACGCCGCGCCCGGCGCTGACGCCGCCCATGCCGCTGACGCCGCGCATGCCGCTGACGCCGCCCACGGCGCTGACACCGCGCCCGGCGCCGACGCCGCTCACCCCGGCGCGGCACCGGACGCCGAGCCGGCGCACGGCACCGGGGCGCCGCACGGTGCCGGGGCGGTCGTCGAGGCGGACGCGCCCGGCGGTGCTGCCGTCGAGCGCGCCCCCCGGCTGCCATCGAGCGCCCCCGCGCCGGACGCCACCTCCCCGCCCGTCTCCCGGCTCCGCCGGGAAGGGGCAGGCGAGGACAAGGGCGAGGGCGCAGGCTCGGCCGCCCGGGACACCGGCGCCCAGGGGCGCAGCGCGCTCGAAGAGCTCTGGCGCTCGTACAAGGTGACCGGCGACCAGCGGCTGCGGGAGCAGCTGATCCTGCACTACTCACCACTCGTCAAGTACGTGGCGGGCCGGGTCGGTGTCGGTCTGCCCTCCAACGTGGAGCAGGCCGACTTCGTCTCTTCCGGAGTCTTCGGCCTGATCGACGCGATCGAGAAGTTCGACATCAACCGCGCCATCAAGTTCGAGACCTACGCGATCAGCCGCATCCGTGGCGCGATCATCGACGAGCTGCGCGCCCTGGACTGGATCCCCCGCTCGGTGCGGCAGAAGGCGAAAGCCGTCGAACGGACGTACGCGACGCTGGAGGCCCGGCTGCGCCGGACGCCGCACGAGCCCGAGGTCGCGGCCGAGATGGGCATCGCGATCGAGGACCTGCACGCGATCTTCAGTCAGCTGTCGCTTGCCAACGTGGTGGCCCTGGACGAGCTGCTGCACCCCGTGGGGGAGGGCGGCGACCGGCTGAGCCTGATGGACACCCTGGAGGACCACGGCGCGGACGACCCGGTCGAGGTGGCCGAGGACCGCGAGCTGCGCAGACTGCTGGCCCAGGCGGTGAACACCCTCCCCGAGCGGGAGAAGACCGTGGTGACGCTCTACTACTACGAGGGCCTCACCCTTGCCGAGATCGGACAGGTGCTGGGGGTGACGGAGAGTCGGGTGAGCCAGATCCACACCAAGTCCGTCCTCCAGCTGCGCGCCAAGCTCTCGGACATCCGGTAGCCGGTGCCCGGGCCGCCCTGCGGGCCCGCCCCTCGCCTGAATGCGCGGCGCCGTATCGGCCGCAGGTAGGGCTCCGTACAGTGGGAGCGTGCCGAAGATCCGAGCGGCCACGGTGGCCGAGCATCGCCAGCTGCAGCGGGCAGCCCTCCTCGACGCTGCCCGCACCCTGCTCGTCGAGGGCGGCATGGAGACCTTGACCTTCCCCGCCCTCGCGGCCCGCACCGGGCTGGCGCGCTCCTCGGTCTACGAGTACTTCCGCTCCCGCGCCGCCGTCGTCGAGGCGCTGTGCGAGGTGGACTTCCCGCTCTGGGCGGCCGAGATCGAGGCCGGGATGGCGAGCTGCGACACCGCCGCCGGGCGGATCGAGGCGTACGTCCGGGGCCAGCTGGCACTGGCCGGGGACCCGAGGCACCGCGCGGTGGTGGCCATCTCGGCGGTGGAACTCGATGAGGCCGCGCGCGAGCGCATCCGGGCCGCGCACGCGGGACTCGTCGGGCTGGTCGTCCAGGCCCTGGAGGACCTCGGTCACGAGCAGCCCAGGCTCGCCGCGGCACTGTTGCAGGGAGTGGTGGAGGCGGCCGTCCGCCGGGCCGAGCAGGTCGCCGCGGGGGACCGCGGGGGGTGTCCGGTCGAATCCGCCGAGGCGGTCGCCGACGCCGCCGTCGCCCTGGCGCTGCACGGCCTCGACCGCGGCTGAACCGCGGCCGGGCTCCGACCAGCTGCCCCCTGAAGCCCCTGCGTCTACGCCCTCGCGTCCATGCCCTCGGCCTACGCCTCCGGCCTATGCCCCCCCGCCGCCCAGCGGCAGCAGGCGGGCCCGGCCGGCGCCGAACAGGGCCAGCGGATCGAGGTAGTGGCCGCCGCGCAACAGCCCCCAGTGCAGACAGTCGCGCGCCCGGCAGTGCCGTCCGTCCGGGGCGAGCCGCCCGACCACTTGCCCGGCGGCCACCGCGGTGCCGACCGGGAGGGTGCCGGTGACGGGCAGGTAGGTGGTCCGCAGCGGGGGAGTCCCGGAACCGGGATGGGAGACGGTCACCACCGGCCGTCCCGCCACCAGCCCGGAGAACGTGATCACCCCGGGGGCCGCGGCCCGCACCTCCACCCCGGGCGCGGCGGCGAGGTCCACACCCCGGTGCCCGGCCGCCCAGGGCTTCGCCGGTGGGTCGAACCGCCCCACCACCCCGTCGGGCCCGCCCACCGGCCAGGCCCTCGCCGCACCCCGGGAAGAGCCGTCACCTCCAGCCGGCGCACCTTCGGCCGCCCATCCCGCCCCCGGCACCCCCACGACACCCACCAGGGTGAGCGTCACCCCCAGAACCACCCCGGTGCACGCCCGCCGACTTCGACTTCGATTCCCGCTTCGAAGCCAGCCTCGAACCCCGCCGCGGACCCCGCTTCGAACCCCGCCGCGAACCTCGCCTCGAACCTCGCCTCGAACCGCACTGCGCCCAGTCATGCCCCGAGGCTGGTCGTCCCGCGCCTCCCACACCACCCACTTCAGGATTCCTGTGGACAAACCGCCCCCGTCTCCCTGCGCCATCCCCCGGACGGGTGTACGGACGCCGCCATCCGGTGTACAAACGGCATACGAGGACCGGTCCACGGGCAGGCCGCCGACCGGTCGGCCGCCACTCTCCGCCCTCCGCGGCTCCGCCCGCCGCAGCTGTTCCCAGGCTCCCCACCGGCCCTCCCAGCCCGGCAGCGGTTCTGCCCGCAGCCCCGGCAGCGGTTCCGGCCACACCCCGGCCAGACCCCGGCCGTAGCCCGGCCGCGGGCCCTCCGGCGCCCGTGAAGTCGCTCGCCGCTCGGCGCTTCCCGTACACTTCACACGCGACCCGGTCCACCGGGTCGACTTCGCACGCCCCGCCACCGGCGGTCGGACGCGGTTCGTCCGCAGCCCCGCCAGGTGCGAGTGCCGCTCGGTCCGCCGAGCCCGACCGGTCCCCGGACCGAGCGGGTGGAAGCGGCTCGGCACGATCGGGGCGTCAGGCGTGGCTGTCACCTGGCCGCCACGGACAAACCGAGCCTGACCCGGCCGTAGGCGATCGCCCAACGGGAAACCCCCGCGGGGCCGCCGCAGTCGGGCCGTAACACCTGAGGAGAACGGCCATGGCCGTCGTCACGATGCGGGAGCTGCTGGAGAGCGGCGTCCACTTCGGTCACCAGACCCGCCGCTGGAACCCGAAGATGAAGCGCTTCATCATCACCGAGCGCAACGGCATCTACATCATCGACCTGCTGCAGTCGCTGAACTACATCGACCGCGCCTTCGAGTTCATCAAGGAGACCGTTGCCCACGGCGGCAGCGTCCTCTTCGTCGGCACGAAGAAGCAGGCCCAGGAGGCCATCGCCGAGCAGGCCACCCGCGTGGGCATGCCCTACGTGAACCAGCGCTGGCTCGGCGGCATGCTGACCAACTTCTCGACCGTCTACAAGCGTCTGCAGCGCCTCAAGGAGCTCGGCGAGCTGGACTTCTCGGACGTGGCCGGCTCCGGCCTCACCAAGAAGGAGCTCCTGGTCCTCCAGCGCGAGCACGACAAGCTGGAGAAGACCCTCGGCGGTATCCGCGACATGCAGCGCGTTCCCAGCGCCGTCTGGATCGTGGACACCAAGAAGGAGCACATCGCGGTCGGCGAGGCCCGGAAGCTCAACATCCCGGTCGTCGCCATCCTCGACACCAACTGCGACCCGGACGAGGTCGACTACAAGATCCCGGGCAACGACGACGCGATCCGCTCCGTCACCCTGCTGACCCGCGTGATCGCCGACGCCGTGGCCGAGGGCCTGAAGGCCCGCGCCGGTGTCGCCAAGGGCGACACCAAGGCCGAGCCGGGCGCCGACCAGCCGCTGGCCGACTGGGAGAAGGACCTCATCGAGGGCGAGAAGAAGGCCGAGGAGGCCCCCGCCGCCGCCGAGGCCCCCGCCGCCGCCGAGGCTCCCGCCGCCGAGGCGCCGGCCGAGCAGGCCTGACGTACCAAGGGTGAGGGGCACCCGCCGGTACGACACCGGCGGGTGCCCCTCTCTCCCGCGCCGGGGCCGAACCATCGGTCCCGGCGCATCCCCACGCAGACACGCGAGACGCGAGAAGAGATTCACACCATGGCGAACTTCACCGCCGCGGACGTCAAGAAGCTCCGTGAGCTCACCGGCGCCGGCATGATGGACTGCAAGAAGGCCCTGGACGAGGCCGAGGGCAACGTCGAGAAGGCCGTCGAGCTCCTGCGCATCAAGGGCCAGAAGGGCGTTGCCAAGCGCGAGGGCCGCGACGCCTCCAACGGCGCCGTCGCCGCGCTGATCGCCGAGGACAAGAAGTCCGGCGTCCTGGTCGAGCTGAACTGCGAGACCGACTTCGTCGCCAAGGGCGACAAGTTCGTCGAGGTCGCCGACGCGATCGCCGCCCACGTCGCCAAGAGCGCCCCGGCCGACCTGGACGCCGCCCTGGCTTCCGAGATCGAGGCCGGCAAGACCGTCCAGCAGTTCGTGGACGAGGCCAACGCGACCCTGGGCGAGAAGATCGTCTTCCGTCGCTTCGCCCAGTTCGACGGTGACGGCTTCGTCGCGGTCTACCTGCACAAGACCAGCCCCGACCTGCCGCCGGCCGTCGGCGTCCTGGTCGAGCTGGACAAGGAGAACGCCGAGGTCGCCAAGGACGTCGCGCAGCACATCGCCGCCTTCGCGCCGAAGTACCTGTCCCGCGAGGACATCCCGGCCGAGGAGCTGGAGAACGAGCGCCGCGTCGCCGAGGCCACCGCTCGCGAGGAGGGCAAGCCGGAGGCCGCCCTGCCGAAGATCGTCGAGGGTCGCGTCACCGGCTTCGTGAAGGAGAACTCCGTCCTGGAGCAGGCCTTCGCGAAGGACAACAAGAAGACCGTCGCCAAGGTCCTCGACGAGGCCGGCGTCACCCTCAAGCGCTTCGCCCGCTTCCGCGTCGGCGCCTGAGCCACGTTCCACCTGGTCCCCGGCCCCTCTAGGCTGGGAACCGCCCCCGCCCGTTGACCAGGGCGGGCGGAACGCCGAACGGGCTCACCCAGCGCCAACCGTCCATGGGCGGGCCGCTTCGGCACCATGAACGACGAGGAGGCCATTGCCGTGCAGGACACCGAACCGGTTCCCGCGGCAGTGGCCTCCTCGCGTGTACGCGCAGGCCGGGTACCCGCACACCCAGGCCTGTGAGCCAGCAGGTGCAAAAAGGAGAAGTCCATGCAGGAGACGCAGGAGACCGCGCAGGACCCGAAGGCGGGCTCGCGCCGCCGGGTGCTGCTCAAGCTGTCCGGTGAGGCCTTCGCCGGTGGTGGCGGGCTCGGCGTCGACCCGGACGTCGTGCACGCGATCGCCCGCGAGATCGCCACGGTCGTCCGCGCCGGTACCGAGGTCGCGGTGGTCATCGGCGGCGGCAACTTCTTCCGTGGCGCGGAGCTCCAGGTCCGTGGCATGGACCGGGCCCGCTCGGACTACATGGGCATGCTCGGCACCGTCATGAACTGCCTGGCGCTGCAGGACTTCCTGGTCAAGGAAGGCATCGAGACCCGGGTCCAGACCGCCATCACCATGGGCCAGGTCGCCGAGCCGTACCTGCCGCTGCGCGCCGTCCGGCACCTGGAGAAGGGCCGTGTGGTGATCTTCGGTGCCGGTATGGGCATGCCGTACTTCTCCACCGACACCACGGCCGTCCAGCGCGCCCTGGAGATCCACGCCGACGTCCTGCTGATGGGCAAGAACGGCGTGGACGGCGTCTACGACTCCGACCCCCGGACCAACCCGGACGCGGTGAAGTTCGACGCGCTGGAGTACTCCGAGGTCATCGCGCGCGACCTCAAGGTCGCCGATCTCACCGCGATCACGCTGTGCAAGGACAACAACCTCCCGATGCTGGTCTTCGAACTGCTGGCGGAGGGCAATATCGCGCGTGCGGTGAAGAGTGAGAAGATCGGCACACTCATCAGCCAGGATTCTGTCCGGGCCTGAGCAGCAGCCAGCCGTACGGGACGGCGTCCGCCGTGACCGGCCCCGATGCCGACACCGGTCGGGACAACAGCAGATGAACCGGACAGGGAGATCACAGTGATCGAAGAGACCCTCCTCGAAGCCGAGGAGAAGATGGAGAAGGCCGTCGTCGTCGCCAAGGACGACCTGGCGGCCATCCGCACCGGCCGTGCCCACCCGGCGATGTTCGCCAAGATCGTCGCCGAGTACTACGGCGCCGTGACGCCGATCAACCAGCTGGCCTCGTTCTCGGTGCCGGAGCCCCGGATGGCGGTCGTCTCGCCGTTCGACAAGACCGCCCTGAAGGCCATCGAGCAGGCGATCCGCGACTCGGACCTGGGCGTGAACCCGTCGAACGACGGCTCGATCATCCGGGTGGTGCTGCCCGAGCTGACCGAGGAGCGCCGCCGCGAGTTCATCAAGATCGCCCGCACCAAGGGTGAGGACGCCAAGGTCTCGATCCGTTCGGTGCGCCGCAAGGCCAAGGACGCCATCGACAAGCTGGTCAAGGACGGCGAGGTCGGCGAGGACGACGGCCGTCGTGCCGAGAAGGAGCTCGACGACACCACGGCCAAGTACGTGGCCCAGGTCGACGAGCTGCTGAAGCACAAGGAAGCCGAGCTGCTCGAAGTCTGATGAACGACGCCCCTGACGCCCCTGGCTACTGGGGCCCGTCCGACCAGCAGTTCCAGCCCTACCGTCCGGCGCCGCAGCCGCAGGCACCCCGTACCCCGGCCCACCCGGCGCCGGGGTACGGCGAGCAGCCGGCGCCGGACCGGGGCCGGCCCCTCCCGGGGCACCCCGGCCACCCGGGCGGCCAGGCCGCCGCCCACCAGGGTGCGCCGGGTGGCGTCCCGGAGGCCGAGGGCCTCCGTTCGGATCACTCGCAGCAGCCTCCGGTGTACTGGGGCGGCGACGCGGAGGAGACTCAGGTCATGCCTCCCGTACCGGCCGATCCCGGCCCGCACCCCGGCGCGCCCGGCCAGTACCCGGCTCCGGGTCAGCCGTCGGCCCCCGGCCGGCACGCGGCGCCCGGACGGCCGTCGGGCCCCGGCCGGTCGGCCGACCCGGCAGCGGACCAGGCCCGGGAGGCCGGCCGCCTGTCCGGTGGCCCGCTGTTCCGGGACGAGCGGCCCGAGCCGACGCCGCCGGGCGCGTCGGAGACGGTCGTGCTGCGCGCGATAACCGACGACGCCCCCTCCGCCCCCGGCCACGGCGTTCCGCCGCACCCGGGGGCTCCGGTGCATCCCGCGCCGCCGCAGAGCCACCGGGCGGCCGGGCAGCCCCCCTACGTGCCGTCGTCCCATCCAGGGCAGGAGACACCAGTGGCCGCCCAGCCCGCCCCGCAGCCGGAGCCGCGCAAGCAGCGCGGCGGCCGTAACCTCCAGGCCGCCATAGGCGTGGGGGTGGGCCTCGGCGTGGTGATCGTCGCCTCGCTGTTCGTGGTGAAGGCGCTCTTCCTGTTCGTCGTGATGGCCGCGGTGGCGGTCGGCAGCTGGGAGCTGACCACCCGGCTCGCCGAGCGCAAGCAGATCAAGGCCCCGCTGGTCCCGCTCGTGGTGGGCGGCGTCGCGATGGTCGCCTGCGGCTACTGGGCCGGCGTCCAGTGGGCCGCCGCCTCGCTGGCGTTGACCGGGCTGGCGGTGATGGTCTGGCGGATGGCCCAGCCGCCGGAAAACTACCTCCGGGACATAACGGCGGGCGTGTTCACCGCCTTCTACGTGCCGTTCCTGGCGACCTTCGTGGCGATGATGCTGGCCGCCGACGACGGTCCCCAGCGGATCGTGCTCTTCCTGATCGTCACGATCTGCAGCGACACCGGCGCCTACGCGGTGGGCTACAAGTTCGGCCGGACCAAGCTGGCCCCGACGATCAGCCCCGGCAAGACCCGTGAGGGCCTGGCCGGCGGCATCGGCCTGTCGATGCTGGCGGGTGCCCTGCTGATGCAGCTGATCATCGACGACGGCAGCTGGTGGCAGGGCCTGATCCTGGGCGGCTGCGCGGCGGTCACCGCGACCCTGGGCGACCTGGGCGAGTCGATGATCAAGCGCGACCTCGGGATCAAGGACATGGGCACCCTGCTGCCCGGCCACGGCGGCATCATGGACCGGCTGGACTCGCTGCTGCCGACCGCCCCGGTGGTCTGGCTGCTGCTGGCCGCCTTCGTCGGAAGCTGACCCGCGGACCCGCTTCCGCGCGGAGGCCCCGGACGCCCGGCGTCCGGGGCCTCCGCGCGTCTGCGACACTGGAACAACCATGCCTAAGCCCGGAGAACTCACCTTTGTCGCGCCGCGCGGCGCCAAGCCCCCGCGACACCTCGCCGACCTGAGCCCCGCCGAGCGCAAGGAGGCCGTCGCCGAGCTGGGCGAGCAGCCGTTCCGCGCCAAGCAGCTCTCCAACCACTACTTCGGCCGGATGTCGAACGACCCGGCGGGCTGGACGGACATCCCCGCCGCCAGCCGGGAGAAGCTCACCGAGAGCCTGCTGCCCGAGCTGATGTCGGTGGTGCGGCACGTGTCCTGCGACGACGACACCACCCGCAAGACGCTGTGGAAGCTGTTCGACGGCACACTCGTCGAGTCGGTGCTGATGCGCTACCCCGACCGGGTCACCATGTGCATCAGCTCGCAGGCCGGCTGCGGCATGAACTGCCCGTTCTGCGCCACCGGCCAGGCCGGGCTGACCCGCAACCTGTCCACCGCCGAGATCGTCGAGCAGATCGCCGCCGGGATGCGCGCGCTCAAGGCCGGGGAGATCCCGGGCGGCGAGGCGCGGCTGTCCAACGTGGTCTTCATGGGCATGGGCGAGCCGCTGGCCAACTACAACCGGGTGCTGGCCGCGATCCGCCGGCTGACCGACCCGGCGCCGGACGGCTTCGGCCTGTCCCAGCGCGGCATCACCGTCTCCACCGTGGGCCTCGTCCCGGCGATGAACCGGCTGGCCGACGAGGGCCTCAGCTGCCGCCTGGCGCTGTCGCTGCACGCGCCGGACGACGAGCTGCGCGACGAGCTGGTCCCGGTGAACACCCGGTGGAAGGTCGCCGAGGTGCTGGACGCGGCCTGGAACTACGCGGAGAAGTCCGGCCGCCGGATCTCCATCGAGTACGCGCTGATCAAGGACATCAACGACCAGGCGTGGCGGGCGGACCTGCTCGGCCGGCTGATCAAGAACCACCGGGTGCACGTCAACCTGATCCCGCTGAACCCGACCCCGGGTTCCAAGTGGACGGCCTCCCGCCCGGAGGACGAGCGGGAGTTCGTCCGCCGGCTCCAGTCGCACGGCGTGCCGACGACCGTCCGCGACACCCGTGGTCAGGAGATCGACGGCGCCTGCGGTCAGCTCGCCGCGGCGGGCTGAGCGGCCGTACGGGACGTCACCGCAGGCCGGCGGCCGCCAGCGCGGCGGTCGCCCCGCCGGTCAGCAGCAGCGTGGTGCCCACCGCGAGGGTGCGCAGCGCGACCGCGCCGAACAGCAGCCGGGGCGAGGTGCCGAGGCGCAGCAGCGCTTCGGTGACCTCCCGGCGGTCGGTGCGGACCTCGGCGAGCCGGGCGATCACCGCGGCGGCCGCGCAGCCGAGCACCAGGCAGGCCTCCACGGCGGGCAGCGCGTCGGCGCTGTCGGGGGTGCCGATCCAGTAGCGGACGGTGGTCAGTACCAGGGCGACGACCAGGGTGAGGACGGCCAGCGGTGGGCCGAGCCGGCGCGCCTGCGCGGTGAGGCCGCGTCCGGCCAGCAGCCGTAGCGGGGTGGGCCGGCCGACGGCGAGCAGCCGTCCGGCGCAGGCGAGCAGCGGGCCGGTGAGCAGGGCGAGGCCGAGCGCGCCGGCGGCCCAGCCGCCGAGGGCGGCGGTGCTGGTGGTGCCGAGCCCGGCGGGCAGGTGGATCGGACGGCCGTCGGCGGGGGCGCCGGGTCGCAGCGCGATGAGTTCGAGCGCGGCGCCGATCACCACCAGCCCGATCGGCACGGCGATCCGCAGCGGGCCGAAGCCGGTGCGGCCGCGGGTGCGGCCGCCGGGCAGGGTCTCGGCGACGGGCACCGAGCAGCCGGCGGCGATGCCGGCGGTGAGCGGGACCAGGGCGAGCAGGGTGACCGGCGCGGCGGCGGGCAGCGGCACGCCCATGCCGAGGTCGGGGGCGAGCGAGGGCCCGGCGATGTCGTTGCGCAGCACCAGGAAGAGCAGCAGGGTGAGCACGCTGCCGAGGGTGCAGGCGAGGGCGACCTCGCCGGCGATCAGGATGCGGATCCGCCGGGAGCCGGCCCCGGCGGCGGTGAGGCCGGCGATCCGTTCGGGCCGCCGGGCGGGCACCGAGCGGGCGGCGACGGCCGCGAACCAGGCGACGGCGGCGAGCGGTGGCAGGCACCAGAGCAGTCGCACCAGCGCGTCGGCGCCGTCGGCCGGGTCGCTCAGCGCCCGGCCGAGGGAGCGCAGCAGGAAGGCGGCGACGACGCCGGCCGCCAGTGCCGTGAGCAGCCAGCGGCCGAGGTCGGGCACCCGGTAACCCCGGGCCAGACGGAGGTAGAACACGTCGACTCTTTCAGCGGCTCGGCGTCGTCAGCGGCGGGTGGCCGAGACGGCGGAGGCACCGGCCGTGCCGGGGGCGTGGGTGCCGCGCGGGACGGGGGCGGCGGGGGCGGTGAGCCGTCCGTCGACGAGGGCGACGGCGCGGTCCGCGAACCGGACGAGCTCGGGGTCGTGGGTGGCCAGGACGAGGGTGAGCTGGTGCGAGCGGGCCGCGCTGGTCAGTATCCGCAGGACCTGGTCGGCGGCCTCGCGGTGCAGCGGGGCGGTGGGGTCGTCGGCGAAGACGACGGGTGGCAGGGGGGCGAGGGCGCGGGCCACGGCGACCCGCTGGCACTGGCTCCGGACCAGCCGGTCGGGGCGGTGCCGGGCGATGTCGCCGACGTCGAGGCGTTCCAGCCACTCGGCGGCGGCGGTGTAGGCGGCCTTGTGGCCGGCGCCGGCGAGCAGCAACGGCAGGGCGACGTTCTCACGGGCGGTCAGCTCGGGGATCAGGTGCGGTTCGGAGCCGACGAAGCCGAAGCGGTCGCGGCGCAGCCGTTCGCGGCCGGCCCGGCCGAGGGTGTGCACGGGGGAGCTGTTGAACCAGACCTCGCCCTCGTCGACCGGCAGCTGGGCGGAGAGGCAGCCGAGCAGGGTGCTCTTGCCGGAGCCGCGCGGGCCGGTGACGGCGAGCACCTCGCCCTCGCGGACGCCGATGGAGATGCCGCGCAGGGCGGGGGTGCCGTAGTGGGACTTGACGATCCCTCGGGCCCACAGCACGTCGTTGTCAGGCGGTGCCGCTGACATGAGGTTCCATCCTGGGTGGCCGCAGGGATATGACAGTCGTCAGATTAGAACGACCGAGACCGGTCGCGGTTGCGGCGCTCTGGGCCATCACGGGCAAATCACCCGCATTCAGGCATGTTTGGTCGTCCGACTGTGATGTTCGGGGGCGGTGTCGCGGACGCCGAAGGGCGGTCCCGCGGGGAGCGGGACCGCCCTTCGGCGGAGGGTGGGGAGGGGGCTCAGGGGATCAGAGCTTCGCCCACGCGTCGGTGAGGCTGGTCCGCAGGATCTGCTCGATCTCGTCGAAGGTCGACTGGTCGGAGATCAGCGGCGGGGCCAGCTGCACGACCGGGTCGCCACGGTCGTCGGCGCGGCAGTACAGGCCGTTGTCGAAGAGGGCCTTCGAGAGGAAGCCGTAGAGCACGCGCTCGGTCTCCTCGTCGTTGAAGGTCTCCTTGGTGACCTTGTCCTTCACGAGCTCGATGCCGTAGAAGTAGCCGTTGCCGCGGACGTCGCCGACGATCGGCAGGTCGCGCAGCTTGCTCAGGGTGCCCAGGAACGCCGACTCGTTGTCGAGCACGTGCTGGTTCAGGCCCTCGCGCTCGAAGATGTCGAGGTTGGCGAGCGCCACGGCCGAGGAGACCGGGTGGCCGGCGAAGGTGTAGCCGTGCAGGAAGGTGTTGTCACCCTTGTAGAACGGCTCGGCGATGCGGTCGGAGATGATCGTGGCGCCGATCGGGGAGTAGCCCGAGGTCATGCCCTTGGCGCAGGTGATCATGTCCGGCACGTAGCCGAACTTGTCGGCGCCGAACATGGTGCCGAGGCGGCCGAAGGCGCAGATGACCTCGTCCGACACCAGCAGCACGTCGTGGCGGTCGCAGATCTCGCGCAGGCGCTGGAAGTACCCGGGCGGCGGCGGGAAGCAGCCACCGGCGTTCTGCACCGGCTCGACGAAGACGGCGGCGACGGTCTCGGGGCCCTCGAAGAGGATGGCCTCCTCGACCTGGTCGGCGCACCAGCGGCCGTACGCCTCGGGGTCGACGGTGCCGTCGGGGCCCTCCAGGTAGTGCGGGGCGCGGTAGATGTTGGTGTTCGGGGCCTTGTGGGTGCCCGGCACCAGCGGCTCGAACGGGGCCTTCAGGCCCGGCAGGCCGGTGATGGACAGCGCGCCCTGGGGGGTGCCGTGGTAGGCGATGGCGCGGGAGATGACCTTGTACTTGGTCGGCTTGCCGATCAGCTTGAAGTACTGCTTGGCGAGCTTCCAGGCGGTCTCGACGGCCTCGCCGCCACCGGTGGAGAAGAAGACCTTGTTCAGGTCGCCCGGGGCGTAGTTGGCCAGGCGCTCGGCCAGCTCGACGGCCTTGGGGTGCGCGTAGCTCCAGATCGGGAAGAACGCGAGTTCCTTGGCCTGCTTGGCGGCGACCTCGGCGAGCTCGGTGCGGCCGTGACCGGCCTGCACGACGAACAGGCCGGCCAGGCCGTCGATGTACTTCCGGCCCTTGTCGTCCCAGATGTACGTGCCCTCGCCCTTGACGATGGTGGGCACGGGGGAGTTCTCGTACGACGACATGCGGGTGAAGTGCATCCACAGGTGGTCGTAGGCGGTCTTGGAAAGGTCCTTCTGCGCCGGGTCGGCTGTCATCGGGTGCCCCAGGTGTAGGTCTGTTTCCGGAGCTTCAGGTAAACGAAGCTCTCGGTGCTCCGCACGCCGGGAAGCGCGCGGATGCGCTTGTTGATCAGTTCGAGCAGGTGCTCGTCGTCCTCGCAGACCAGTTCGGCCAGGAGGTCGAACGAGCCTGCGGTGCAGACGACGTAGTCGACCTCGTCGAGGGCGGCCAGCGCGTCGGCGACGGGTTCGATGTCGCCCTCGACCCGGATGCCGACCATCGCCTGGCGGGTGAAGCCGACGGTGAGCGGGTCCGTGACGGCGACGATCTGCATCACGCCCTGGTCGAGCAGCTTCTGGACGCGCTGCCGCACGGCCGCCTCGGACAGGCCGACGGCCTTGCCGATGGCGGCGTACGGGCGTCGCCCGTCCTCCTGGAGCTGCTCGATGATCGCCTTGGAGGCGGCGTCGAGGGGAACGCTCGCGTTCCGGTCGCGGTTGGCCACGCGGCCACTGTGCCTGATCGTTCCTCTGTTCGCAAGCGTGGAAACTGCTGATTTCGTCGTGATCTTGGAAATCGCATGCGGATTTCATTGCTCGTGAGCGTTCGGCCTGTCGATACCGGCAGTCTTGCGGCTACCCTGGCACGGTACGCGCGCGCCCCCGCCGGGTCTCGCGCATTCCGCCACCAGTGGACCGCGCCGCTTCCGGCCCGGCCACTCGGCGCCCTTCGTAGGCCGGATCCGCCGACGTACCATGGCGCCGGAATCTGCAATGCCGCAGGCCCAGACCGAGGAGAGACCCGTGAGCGACCTTCGCACGCTGCGCAACTACATCAACGGTGAGTTCGTCGACGCGGCAGACGGCCGCACGCTCGACATCGTCGACCCGGCCACCGGCGAGGTGTACGCGACGTCGCCGCTGTCCGGTGCCGCAGACGTGGACGCCGCCATGGCCTCGGCCGACGCCGCGTTCCCGGCCTGGCGCGACGCCACCCCGAGCACCCGGCAGAAGCTGCTGCTGAAGATCGCCGACGCGATCGAGGCCCGGGCCGACGAGATCGTCGACGCCGAGGTGCGCAACACCGGCAAGCCGCGCGGGCTGACCCTCTCCGAGGAGATCGGTCCGATGGTGGACCAGATCCGCTTCTTCGCCGGTGCGGCCCGCCTGCTGGAGGGCAAGGCCGCCGGCGAGTACATGGACGGGATGACCTCGATCGTCCGCCGCGAGCCGGTCGGCGTCTGCGCCCAGGTCGCGCCGTGGAACTACCCGATGATGATGGCGGTCTGGAAGTTCGCCCCGGCCATCGCCGCGGGCAACACCGTGGTGCTGAAGCCCTCGGACACCACCCCGGCCTCCACCGTGCTGCTGGCCGAGATCATCGGCGGCATCCTGAAGGACCTGGAGCTGCCGGCCGGCGTCTTCAACGTCATCTGCGGTGACCGCGAGACCGGCAGGCTGATGGTCGAGCACAAGACCCCGGCGATGGCCTCCATCACCGGCTCGGTCCGGGCCGGCATCCAGGTCGCCGAGTCCGCCTCCAAGGACGTCAAGCGCGTCCACCTGGAGCTGGGCGGCAAGGCCCCGGTCGTGGTCTTCGAGGACGCCGACATCGCCGAGGCCGTCGAGGGCATCTCGGTGGCGGGCTACTTCAACGCCGGCCAGGACTGCACCGCCGCCACCCGCGTGCTGGTGCACGAGTCGATCCACGACGCCTTCGTCGAGGCGCTGGCCAAGGCCGCGGCCGAGACCAAGACCGGCGGCGTGGACGACGAGGACGTGCTGTACGGCCCGCTGAACAACGCCAACCAGCTGAAGCAGGTCGCCGGCTTCATCGAGCGCCTGCCCGCCCACGCCAAGGTCGAGGCCGGTGGCCACCGGGTCGGCGACAAGGGCTACTTCTACGCCGCGACCGTCGTCTCCGGGCTGAACCAGGACGACGAGATCATCCAGAACGAGGTCTTCGGCCCGGTCATCACCGTGCAGAAGTTCACCGACGAGGACCAGGCCGTCGAGTACGCCAACGGCGTCGAGTACGCGCTGGCCTCCTCGGTGTGGACCAAGGACCACGCCCGCGCGATGCGGATGTCGCGCCGCCTGGACTTCGGCTGCGTCTGGATCAACACCCACATCCCGCTGGTCGCCGAGATGCCGCACGGCGGCTTCAAGAAGTCCGGCTACGGCAAGGACCTGTCGTCCTACGGCTTCGAGGACTACACCCGGGTGAAGCACGTGATGACCGCGATCTAGCGGGTCATGACCGTCGGGCGCAGGATGACCGCGATCTGACCGACGTAAAGGCGTACGAACGGACGAAGGGCCCGGGGTGTTTCGCCCCGGGCCCTGTCGCTTTGCACCCTGTCGGCGGCTCGGGTGACCGGCTGACAGGATGGAACTGCCCTTCGGGCCCGGGCGGCCCTAGCCTTACCGGCATGAGCATCCCCACCGCTGACTCAGCCGCCGGCCAGGCGGTCAAGGCCGCCGACCGCGCGCACGTCTTCCACTCGTGGTCCGCCCAGGCGCTGATCGACCCCCTCGCGGTGGCCGGCGCCGAGGGCTCGTACTTCTGGGACTACGACGGCAACCGCTACCTCGACTTCTCCTCGCAGCTGGTCAACACCAACATCGGCCACCAGCACCCGAAGGTGGTCGCCGCGATCCAGGAGCAGGCGGCGAAGCTCTGCACCATCGCCCCCGGCTTCGCGGTCGAGTCGCGCAGCGAGGCGGCCCGGCTGATCGCCGAGCGCACCCCCGGCGACCTCGACAAGATCTTCTTCACCAACGGCGGCGCCGAGGCCGTGGAGAACGCCGTCCGGCTGGCCCGGCTGCACACCGGCCGGCAGAAGGTGCTGTCCACCTACCGCTCGTACCACGGCGCCACCGCCAACGCGATCGCCCTCACCGGTGACCCCCGGCGCTGGGCCAACGAGACCGGCGTCTCCGGGGTGGTGCACTTCTGGGGCCCGTACGCCTACCGCTCCAACTTCCACGCCGAGAACGAGGCGCAGGAGTGCGAGCGGGCGCTGGAGCACCTGGAGCAGGTGATCGCGTTCGAGGGGCCGGGCACCGTCGCGGCGGTCATCCTGGAGACGGTGGTCGGCACCGCGGGCATCCTGATCCCGCCGCCGGGGTACCTGGCCGGGGTGCGGGAGATCTGCGACCGCTACGGGATCGTGTTCATCCTCGACGAGGTGATGGCCGGCTTCGGCCGCACCGGCGAGTGGTTCGCCGCCGACCACTGGGGCGTCGTGCCGGACCTGCTGACCTTCGCCAAGGGCGTCAACTCGGGCTACGTCCCGCTGGGCGGCGTGGCGATCAGCGCGGAGATCGCGGCGACCTTCGACGAGCGTCCGTTCCCCGGCGGACTCACCTACTCCGGGCACCCGCTGGCCTGCGCCTCGGCGGTGGCCACCATCAACACCATGGCGGAGGAGGGCATCGTCGAGAACGCCAAGCACATCGGCGAGACGGTGCTCGGCCCCGGTCTGCGCGAGCTGGCCGAGCGGCACCCCTCGATCGGCGAGGTCCGCGGCCTCGGTGTGTTCTGGGCGCTCGACCTGGTGAAGGACCGCTCGACCCGCGAGCCGATCGTCCCCTACAACGCCGCGGGCGCCGCCAACGCGCCGATGGCCGAGCTGGCCGCCGCCTGCAAGCAGCGCGGGCTCTGGCCGTTCGTCAACATGAACCGCTTCCACGTCGTCCCGCCGTGCACCGTCACGGAGGAGGAGGCCAAGGCCGGCCTCGCCGTGCTGGACGAGGTGCTGTCGCTCACCGACGCGCACACTGTCTGACGTACCTCCCAGGACGGCCCCGGGCACGGCGAGTGTCCGGGGCCGTCCCACGTACCGGAAGGCCCCCATGCCCAGCAGCACCACCCTGACCCGACGCTCCCCCAACTCCCGTGTCGTGCGCCGACGTTCGCTGCTCGGTGGGGCCGCGCTGCTCGGCGCCGGCACCCTGACCGGCTGCGGCATCCCGTCCGCGTACGTGGCCGAGGACCGCCGCTCGGCGCCGGACCGGTCGGAGCGCGACAAGCGGCTCAACTTCTCCAACTGGACGCAGTACATCGACACCGACGACCAGGGCCGGCGCCCGACCCTGGACGCCTTCACCGAGAAGACCGGGATCGAGGTCACCTACACCGAGGACATCAACGACAACGACGAGTTCTTCGGCAAGGTCAGCCCGGTGCTCACCCAGGGCGCCGACCCGGGCCGGGACCTGATGGTGATCAGCGACTGGATGGCCGGCCGGTACGTCTCGCTCGGCTGGGTGCAGGCGATGGACCGGGACAACCTGCCCAACGTCACCGCCCACCTGGACCCCCAGCTGGCGAACCCGGTGTTCGACCCGGGGCGCCGGCGCAGCGTGCCCTGGCAGTCCGGGATCACCGGCATCGCGTACAACCGCAAGGCGCTCGGCCGGGAGCTGAAGTCCACCGCCGACCTGTGGGCACCCGACCTCAAGGGCCGGATCACCCTGTTCGCCGGGCTGGACGAGGCGCTCGGACTGCTGATGCTCTCCCAGGGCGCGGACATCGCGCGGTTCAGCGACGACGACGCCCACAAGGCGATGGACCTGGTGCAGAAGATGGTCGACACCGGCCACGTCCGCCGCTTCACCGGCAACGACTACACCAGCGACCTCGCCTCCGGTGCGGCCGTCGCCTGCCAGGCCTACTCGGGCGACGCCGTCCAGCTCACCGCCGAGAACCCGGACATCGCCTTCGTGGTGCCGGAGGAGGGCGGGGAGCTGTGGGCGGAGAGCCTGATGATCCCCAACCGGGCCGTCCACAAGCGCAACGCCGAGCTGCTGGTCGACTACTACTACCAGCCCGAGGTGGCCGCCGAACTCGCCGCGGCCGTCCAGTACATCTGCCCGGTGCCGGCGGCCCGCGAGGTGCTGGCGGACAGCGGGGACAAGGACAGGGCCGAACTCGCCGAGAACCCGCTGGTGTTCCCGACCGAGGAGATGCGCGCCCGGCTGCACGGCATGCGCGACGTCACCTCGGCCGAGCGGCCGGAGCTGCACAAGGTCTGGGGGCGCATCACCGGGGTGTGAGCCCGGGACGCGTCCTAGCGCCGGACGGCGTCCAGCGCGAGCAGCGCCACGTGCAGGGACAGGCAGGACTCCACCTGATCGAGGTCGACGCCCAGGATCCGTTCGACCTTGTGCAGCCGGTCGTAGAAGGACGGCCGGGACAGGTGGGCGGCGTCGGCCGCCGCCGACTTGTTCCGGCCCTGGTCCAGGTAGATCCGCAGCATCTGCACCAATTGGCCGTTGTGCTCGGCGTCGTGGGCCAGCAGTGGCCCCAACTCCCGCTCCACGTACGTCTGCAGGCGGGCGTCGTCGCGCAGCAGGTGGAGCAGGCCGCGAAGCCGCACGTCCGGCAGCCGGTAGTAGGAGGCGGTGCGGCCGCCGCCGGGCGCGTCGTGCAGGGCGGCGTCGGCGACCTGGGCGGCCTCCAGCAGGGTGCGCCGGGCGTCGCGCACCGAGCCGACCGAGGAGCCGACCGCGACCACCGGCCCCGGGGCGTCGGCGCCCTCCCGGCCGGCCTCGGCGGACATCCGGCGCAGGGTGGCGGAGAAGGCGTCCAGCGCGGCGTGCTCGTCCTGCTGGGCGCCGAGCGCGATCAGCAGGCCGACGCCCTCGTCGTCCAGCGCGCCGACCAGGGCGGAGAGCCGGCAGGCCCGCACCGCGCCGGCCGCCAGCTCGGTGAAGTCGCGCAGCCGGGCCTGCGCCTCCAGGGCGGCCGGGATCGGCCCGCGGCGCTGGCGCAGCACCACGCCGACCAGCCGCCGGCCGTCCAGCGGGACGCCGAGCGCCTGGGCGCGCAGCGCCACCTCGGAGACGGTCAGCGCGTGGGTCAGGATGCCGGAGAGCAGGGTGCGGTGGGTCTGCCGCTCCAGGCTCTCCCGGTCGCGCACCACCAGCCGGTTGAGCGCCAGCGCGGAGGCGCCGCGCTCCAGCAGCATGGTGTGGGGGTGCGGCTCGCCCTCGGGCAGCGGGCCGGGCTCCTGGACCAGCACCAGCCGGCCCCAGTCCTGGCCGCGGGCGCCGACGGTGGTGACCAGCCAGCCGCTGCGCGGGTCGTGGCCGGTGCGGCCGGCCGGGCGGACCCCGCGCGAACGGCGCTCCCAGTCCTCCAGCAGCTCGACCTCCGGGCGTCCGGCGGTGTCGTGGGCGAGCACCTGGTGGGCCAGGTTCTCCAGGACCACCGGTGCGCCGGCCATCCGGGCCACCTGGCGGATCACCTCGGGCGGCTCGGCGCCCTCCACCACCAACTCGTTGAACACCTGGTGGACCGATTCGGAGACCCGCAGCTGTTCCAGCTGGGCGTTCACCACCAGGGCGTGCACGGCCTCGGTGACGGCGACGAAGCGCACCTCGCGGCGGAGCACGATCAGCGGCAGCCCGCGCTGCTCGGCGGCGTGCACCAGGGCGCGCGGCAGCGAGTCGAAGTAGCGGCGGCCGAACTCGACCACCAGCCCGGCCACGCCGACCTCGTCCAGGTCGCGGACGTAGCGGGCCAGGCCCTCGCGGTCCTCGGGCAGTGCGATGCCGGTGGTCAGTACCAGTTCGCCGCCCTGGAGCATCCCGGCGACGTCGGGCAGTTCGCTGACGTGGACCCAGCGGACCGGCCGTTCCAGGCGGTCGGCGCCGGCCACCACCTGGGGCAGGCCGCGCCGCATCACCTCCAGGTCGAGCACTCGGGCGACGGTGGGGAGCATCGCGGGCCTCCGGAGCGGGGAGGAGGGAACGGGTACACAGGGTGTCAGGTGAATCATCCATCCTCCCGACGACCTGTCGCCCTGCAAGGAGCCTTGCACTCTGTAAGGCCCTTTACACCGAGACTGTCGAAGTGACCCTTGTCACGTCAACCCCGCAGTTGGCAAGGTCAGCGGAACCGCAGACCCCCACTGCGGAAGCGTTTCGCCGCGGCGCGCGGTCGAACCGCCGGAACCTGGAGGAACCAGATGGACCTGACCGACTTCGGCGCGGGCGCGCAGTACATCGCGGGCCGTCAGACCCGGGGGAGCGGCGATCCCTTCCAGGTCGTCAACCCCGCCGACGGAAGCGTGGTCGAGCAGGTCGCGCTGGCCACCGCCGCCGACGTGGACACCGCCGTCGCCGCCGCGCGGGCCGCCCTGCCCGGCTGGTCCTCCGCCACCCCGGGCGCCCGGTCCGAGGCGCTCACCCGGCTGGCCGCCGTCCTGGCCGGCGCGGCGGACGACCTCGCCCGGGTGGAGACCGCCCAGACCGGCAAGCCGGTCAAGCTGGCCACCGAGTTCGACGTCCCCGGCACCGTCGACAACGCCGCCTTCTTCGCCGGCGCCGCCCGCAACCTGGACGGGAAGGCGGCCGGCGAGTACTCCGGCGACCACACCTCCTACGTGCGGCGCGAGGCGATCGGCGTGGTCGGCTCGATCTCGCCGTGGAACTACCCGCTGCAGATGGCCGCCTGGAAGATCCTCCCGGCGATCGCGGCGGGCAACACCATCGTGCTCAAGCCGGCCGAGCTGACCCCGCTGACCTCGCTGATGTTCGCCCGGGCCTGCACCGAGGCGGGCATCCCGGACGGCGTGGTCAACGTGGTCACCGGTGCCGGGCGTACGGCCGGCGAGCACCTGGTCTCCCACCCCGACGTCGCGATGGTCTCCTTCACCGGCTCCACCGCCGTCGGGAAGCGGGTCGCCGAACTCGCCACCGCGAGCGTCAAGCGCACCCACCTGGAGCTCGGCGGCAAGGCCCCGTTCGTGGTCTTCGACGACGCCGACCTGGACGCCGCGGTGCACGGTGCCGTCGCCGCCTCGCTGATCAACGGCGGCCAGGACTGCACCGCCGCCACCCGTGCCTACGTCCAACGCCCGCTCTACGACGCCTTCGTGGCCGGGGTCGCCGAGCTGTACGCGGCGATCCGGATCGGCGACCCGCGCGACCCCCGCACCGACCTCGGCCCGCTGGTCTCGTACGCCCACCGGGACCGGGTGGCCGGCTTCGTGGAGCGGGCCCGCTCCTACGCCACCGTGGTCACCGGCGGCCCCGCGCCCGAGAAGGGCCACGACGGCAGCGACCTCACCCGCGGCGCCTACTTCGCCCCCACCCTGATCACCGGCGCGCCCCAGGACAGCGAAGTGGTCCAGGGGGAGGTCTTCGGCCCGGTGCTGGTGGTGCTGCCCTTCGACGGCGACGACGAGGGCCTGCGGCTGGCCAACGACACCCCGTACGGCCTGGCCGCCTCCGCCTGGACGGGCAACGTGCACCGCTCGCTGCGCGCCACCCGGGAGATCGCCGCCGGGTGCGTCTGGGTCAACGACCACATCCCGATCATCAGCGAGATGCCGCACGGCGGCTACAAGGCGTCCGGCTACGGCAAGGACATGTCCCAGTACTCGCTGGACGAGTACACCCAGGTCAAGCACGTCATGTTCGACACCACCGCGGTCGCCCGCAAGGACTGGCACCGCACCGTCTTCGGAGACCGATAACCCCTTCGGCCGGGTGCTCCCCCACGCACCCCGTCTTCCCCCAGGAGGCCCGTTCCATGGCGTTCAAGGCGTTCAACGAGCTCACCGACGGTCTGCCCGAACCCGTCCGCAAGGCCTGGGAACGCAGTCTGACCAGCGGTCGGGCCGCGGTCGGCCGCCGCACCCTGCTGCGCGCCGCCGCGCTGACCGCCGGAGCGGGCACCCTGGCCGCCTGCGGCATCCCCGCGGCGCCCCGGGCGACCGGCGACTCGACCGCCAACGCCGCGAAGGACCTCTCGGACAGCGAGAAGGAGGTCGACTTCTCCAACTGGCCGCTGTACGTGGACACCGACGAGAAGGACAAGGAGAAGCACGGCACCCTGGACGCCTTCACCGCGGCCACCGGCATCAAGGTCAAGTACAACGAGGACGTCAACGACAACGTCGAGTTCTTCGGCAAGGTCAAGCCGCAGCTGGCGGCCGGCCAGGACACCGGCCGCGACCTGGTGGTGCTCACCGACTGGATGGCCGCCCGGCTGATCCGGCTCGGCTGGGCGCAGAAGCTGAACCCGGCGAACGTCACCACCGCGATCACCAACGTCGAGGCCCGCTTCCGCGCCCCCGACTGGGACCCGGGCCGGCTCTACACCTACCCCTGGGCCGGCATCCAGACCGTGGTCGCCTACAACCGCAAGGCCACCAGGGGCAAGGAGGTCACCAGCGTCTCCCAGCTGCTGGACGACCCCGACCTCAAGGGCCGGGTCACCTTCCTCTCGGAGATGCGCGACAGCATCGGGATGGTCCTGCTGGACATGGGCAAGGACCCGGCGAAGTTCACCGCCGACGACTACGACGCCGCGGTCGCCCGGCTGCAGAAGGCCGTCGACGGCAAGCAGATCCGCCGCTTCACCGGCAACGACTACGGCCAGGAGCTGTCCTCCGGGGACATCGCCGCCTGCGTCGCCTGGGGCGGCGACCTGATCCAACTGCGTGCCGACAACCCGGACATCGAGTTCGCCATCCCCGACAAGGGCTACCTCGCCTCGACCGACAACATGCTGGTCCCCGCCAAGGCGCGGCACAAGACGAACGCGGAAAAGCTGATCGACTTCTACTATCAGCCGAAGATCGCGGCGCAGCTGGTCGCGGGCATCGGCTTCGTCTCCGCCGTCACCGGGATGAAGGACGAGCTCGCCGCCCTCGCCCCGGACAGCGCGGCCAACCCGCTGGTCGTACCCACCCCCGAGATGGCGGCCAAGGCGCACGTGTTCCGAACCCTCACCGAGGGCGAGGAGAGCGACTTCGAGCAGAAGTTCTCCAAGCTCATCGGCGCCTGAACCCCCGTCCCCGGCCGAAAGACCCAGGAAGACACCCCATGACAGACCAGCTGCGCGACGCGACCGGCGGCGACGTACGCCTCACCGGCATCGGCAAGACCTACGGCTCGTTCACCGCCGTCCACCCCCTCGACCTGACCGTTCCCCAGGGCTCCTTCTTCGCCCTGCTCGGCGCCTCCGGCTGCGGCAAGACCACCACCCTGCGCATGATCGCCGGCCTGGAGGAGCCCACCAGCGGCACCGTCCTGATCGGCGGCCAGGACGTCACCGCCCTCCCCCCGTACAAGCGGCCGGTGAACACCGTCTTCCAGAGCTACGCGCTCTTCCCGCACCTGGACATCTTCGAGAACGTCGCCTTCGGCCTGCGCCGGCGCGGCAAGAAGGACGTCAGGAAGCAGGTCGACGAGATGCTGGAGCTGGTCGAACTCGGCCAGTACGCCCGGCGCAAGCCGCACCAGCTCTCCGGCGGCCAGCAGCAGCGCGTCGCGGTCGCCCGCGCGCTGATCAACCACCCCCAGGTGCTGCTCCTGGACGAGCCGCTCGGCGCCCTCGACCTCAAGCTGCGCCGCCAGATGCAGCTGGAGCTCAAGCGGATCCAGACCGAGGTCGGCATCACCTTCGTGCACGTCACCCACGACCAGGAGGAGGCCATGACCATGGCCGACACCATCGCGGTGATGAACGGCGGCCGGGTCGAGCAGCTGGGCGCGCCCGCCGATCTCTACGAGAACCCCGCCACCACCTTCGTGGCCAACTTCCTCGGCCAGTCCAACCTGCTGCCCGCCGAGGTCACCGGCGGCGCGGGCGAGGACCTGCTGCTCAGCGTGGCCGGCACCCGCCTCGCGGTGCCCAAGGCGCGCTGCGCCGCCGGGGCCGAGCGGGTCCACCTGGGCGTGCGCCCCGAGAAGATCACCATCACCCACGCCACCGAGCAGGTCGCCGAGGGCCGCAACAAGCTGGCCGGCACCGTCCTCGACTCCAGCTTCATCGGCGTCTCCACCCAGTACGTGGTGCGCACCGACGGCGGCCAGGAGGTCACCGTCTTCGAGCAGAACATGGAGCGCGACACCCGGATCGTCCCCGGCGCCGCCGTCCAGCTGCACTGGAACCCGGCGCACTCCTTCGCCCTGGACGCCGCCCAGGCGATCGACGCGGGCACCGCGGAGGAGGCCGCGTGACCACCACCGCCCCGGCCGCGCCGCCGGAAGTCATCCCGCTGCCCGACGCGCGCTCGAAGCCGAAGCGCAAGCTCACCCCGTACTGGCTGCTGCTGCCCGGCATCGCCTGGCTGGTCGTCTTCTTCGCCGTGCCGATGCTGTACCAGGGCTCCACCTCGTTGCAGACCGGCTCGCTCGAAGAGGGCTTCAAGGTCACCTGGCACTTCTCGACCTACTGGGACGCCCTGGTCGAGTACAAGTGGCACTTCGTCCGCTCGTTCTCCTACGCGGCCATCGCCACCGTGCTCTGCCTGGTCATCGGCTACCCGCTGGCGTACACCATCGCCTTCAAGGCGAACCGGCGCTGGCGCAACGTCATCCTGATCCTGGTCATCGCGCCGTTCTTCACCAGCTTCCTGATCCGCACGCTGGCCTGGAAGACCATCCTGTCCGACGGCGGCCCGGTGGTCGGCGCGCTCAACGCCCTGCACGTCCTGGACGTCACCAACGCGCTCGGGCTCACCTCCGGCGACCGGGTGCTCGCCACCCCGCTCGCCGTGGTCTGCGGCCTGACCTACAACTTCCTGCCGTTCATGATCCTTCCGCTCTACACCTCGCTGGAGCGGATCGACCCCCGGCTGCACGAGGCGGCCGGAGACCTCTACGCCCGGCCGTTCACCACCTTCCGCAAGGTCACCTTCCCGATCTCGCTGCCGGGCGTGGTCGCGGGCACCCTGCTGACCTTCATCCCGGCCTCCGGCGACTACATCAACGCCCAGCTGCTCGGCTCGCCGAGCGAGCAGATGGTAGGCAACGGCATCCAGAAGCAGTTCCTGAACGTGCTCGACTACCCCACGGCGGCCGCGCTGAGCTTCATCCTGATGGCCCTGATCTTGGGCATGGTGACGGTCTACATGCGCAAGGCCGGGACGGAGGAACTGGTCTGATGTCCCGCATCCTGAAGTGGGTCCGCGCCCACCTGGTCGTCCTGGCCGGCCTGCTGGCCCTCGCCTACCTGGTGCTGCCCAACCTGGTCGTGCTGGCCTTCTCGTTCAACAAGCCGGTCGGCAAGTTCAACTACGAGTGGAACGAGTTCTCCACCGACGCCTGGACCAACCCCTGCGGCGTGGCCGACATGTGCCAGTCGCTCTCGCTCAGCCTGCAGATCGCGGTGCTCGCCACCGTCGGCGCCACCGTGCTCGGCACCATGGTCGCCTTCGCGCTGGCCCGCTACCGCTTCCGCGGCCGCTCGGCCACCACCGCGATGATCTTCCTGCCGATGGCCATGCCCGAGGTGGTCATGGCCGCCTCCCTGGGGACGCTCTTCCTCAACATGCGCATCCCCTTCGGCTTCACCACCATCCTCATCGCGCACATCATGTTCTGCCTCAGCTTCGTGGTGACGGCGGTCAAGGCACGCGTGATGAGCATGGACCCGAGGCTCGAACAGGCCGCCCAGGACCTCTACGCGACCCCCACCCAGACCTTCCTGAAGGTCACCCTGCCGCTGGCCGCCCCCGGCATCGCCGCCGGCGCGCTGCTCAGCTTCGCGCTCTCCTTCGACGACTTCATCATCACCCAGTTCAACTCGGGCCCGACCACGGTCACCTTCCCGATGTTCGTCTGGGGCGCCTCGCAGCGCGGCATCCCGGTGCAGGTGAACGTCATCGGCACCGCGATGTTCGTCGCCGCGGTCGCACTGACCGTGGCCGGCCAGTGGCTCGGCAACCGCCGGAGGGCCACCGCCTGACGTACGGTCGGTCAGCGGTGGCCCGAACCCCCGTCTATCCGTAGAAAGTGGCTGATAATGCATGGACTCCGCCCGCGCACTCAGTGACGCCAGGCCCACCCCCTTCTGGCTGGAGGACCCCGGCCGGCCGCAGGCGCTGCCCGCCCTGGTCGGCGACACCACCTGCGACCTGCTGGTCGTCGGCGGCGGCTACTCCGGCCTGTGGACCGCCCTCATCGCCAAGGAGCGCGACCCGTCACTGGACGTCGTCCTGGTCGAGGGCAACGAGGTCGGGTGGGCCGCGTCCGGGCGCAACGGCGGATTCTGCGCGGCCAGCCTCACCCACGGCTTCGGCAACGGCCTGGAGCGCTGGCCCGCCGAACTCGCCCAGCTGGAACGCCTCGGCGCCGCCAACCTGGACGCCATCGAGGCCACCCTCAAGCGCTACGGCATCGACGCCGAATGGGAGCGCACCGGCGAGATCGACGTCGCGACCCAGCCCCACCAGGTCGAGGAGCTCCACGAGATCGCCGAGGCCGTCGCCCGCTACGGCTTCGACCTCACCGTCCTGGACGCCGACCAGCTGCGCGCCGAGGTGAACTCGCCCACCTTCCTCGGCGGCCTCTGGGACAAGGAGGGCGTGGCGATGGTCCACCCCGCCAAGCTCGCCTGGGGCCTCAAGGAGGCCTGCCTCGGCCAGGGCGTACGGATCTTCGAGCACACCCGGGCCACCGAGCTGCGCGAGCACGGCAGCGGCATGGCCGCCCGCACCCCGTACGGGCGGGTCTTCGCCCGCCGGGTCGCGCTCGGCACCAACGTGTTCCCGTCGCTGCTCAAGCGCGTCCGCCCGTACGTCGTGCCGGTGTACGACTACGCGCTGATGACCGAGCCGCTCAGCGACGAGCAGCTCGCGGCGATCGGCTGGCGCGGGCGGCAGGGGCTCGGCGACAGCGCCAACAAGTTCCACTACTTCCGGCTCTCCGCCGACAACCGGATCCTCTGGGGCGGCTACGACGCGGTC
The DNA here is from genome assembly GCF_055584725.1 of Kitasatospora sp. NPDC101108. NCBI lineage: Bacteria > Bacillati > Actinomycetota > Actinomycetes > Kitasatosporales > Streptomycetaceae > Kitasatospora > Kitasatospora sp. NPDC101108. The sequence goes on along the minus strand of NZ_JBVJLM010000025.1, from coordinate 4,095 downwards.
TACCACTACGGCGGCCACGTCCGCCACGAGTACGACCAGCGGCCGGAGACCTTCCGCACCCTGGCCAACCACTTCTTCCGCTGCTTCCCGCAGCTGGAGGGGCTGCGCTTCACCAACGCCTGGGGCGGCGCCATCGACACCTGCAGCCGGTTCTCGGCGTTCTTCGACACCGCTTACCGCGGCAAGGTCGCGTACGCCGTCGGCTACACCGGGCTCGGCGTCGGCGCCACCCGCTTCGGCGCCGAGGTGATGCTCGACCTGCTCGCCGGCGAGCGCACCGAGCGCACCTCGCTGGACATGGTGCGCTCCAAGCCGCTGCCGTTCCCGCCCGAACCGGTGCGCTGGGCCGGGATCGAGATCACCACCCGCTCGCTGGAGCGCGCCGACCGCAACGGCGGCCGCCGCAACCTCTGGCTGCGCACCCTCGACCGGCTGGGGCTCGGCTTCGACAGCTGATCCCGCCGGTTGGGTTGCCCGACCCGTGTAAGAGGGACCCGCCGTCCGCCTCTCCTTGGTGACGGCGGGTCCCGGTACGTCCCGCCGCGCCCGACCGGTACGAGCGGCGAGAAGCGGGGACACGACATGGAGAGCACCGGACTGAACTGGCTCACCCAGGCGGCACCGGACCCGGAGGCCTTCCGGGCACGGTGGGAACGCACCGGGCTGGGCCTGACCCTGCTGCCGGCCGGGCGCCGCTGGGACGTCCTCACCGTCCCCGGGCGGCTCGGGCGCCCGGCGCTGGACGTCCTGGACCTCCTGGACACCGGGGAGTCGGTCACCCGCGGCCCGGTCCTGACCGACTCCGGGGAGGAGCACGTCAGCTTCCTGGTACCGGTCGGCACCGCGGCCCGCTGGATCGGCACCGGCGTGCGCTGCGCGGGGGAGGGCACCTGGATCGTCGTCCCCCACCCCGGACGCAGCAGTCGGGGCGTGCGCTGGCTGGTGCCGCCCGACGGCTCCGGGCGGCTCAACGACCCGGTGCTGCTGGAACTCGCCCTGCACGAGGCGGCGGCCGGGCTCGGCGGCTGGTAGCCGGTGGTCGGTAGACGGTGGTGGGTAGACGGTGGTGGGTCGGACCGGGACAGCCGCCCCGGCGATGGCGCGCGGGGCGGGCGCCCGGGTCAGACTGGAAACGTGACCACCGCCCCGCACGCCGTCGACGCCTCCCTCCGACCGGGCCCCGCCCAGCTGCGCCTGGCCGCCCTCGCCGGGCCGGTCTGCACCCGGTACGGGCTGGCGCTGGCCGGTGGGCACGCGCTGCGCGCCCACGGTGTCCCGGCCTGCCCGCAGGACGGACTCACCCTGGCCACCGGCGGCGCCGACCTGCCGGAGGCGGCCGCCGCGCTGGCGGAGACGTACCGCGCGGCGGGCGGCGGGGTCGCCGAGCGGCCCGGCACGCCGCGCCTGGAGCAGCTGACCGTAAGGCTGGCGCTGGGCGGGCGGTCGCACTCGGTGGAGCTGCGGAAGGAACCGCTCGGCCACCGGCCGGTCCGGCTGGACTTCGGCGCCCCGGAGCCGGGCGCTCCGCCGGTGGTCCTGCCGGTGGTCGCCCTGGAGGACGCGGCGGCGCTCACCACCGCGCTGCTGGCCGACCGGGGCATGCCGCGCGACCTGATCGACGTGCACGCCCTCACCCGCGACTACCGGGAGGGCGAGCTGCTCGCCCTCGCAGTGGAACTGGATCCGGACTTCCAGCCGGGCGGGCTCGCCGACCGGCTGGAGACGCTGGCCGAGGCGGCGGACGGCCGGTTCCGTGCCCGGGGTGTCGAGGCCGGGGCGGTGGACGGGCTCAAGCGGTGGGCACTGGCCTGGGCGCAGGACCTGCGGCTGGACCTGCTGGAGACCCAGGAGGCGGCGGACGGGCTGCATGACCCGTACCTGGAGGACGAGGAGTCCTGAGGGGCTCCTGAGGCGCCCTGGGCCGTCGGGCGTCGGACGGCCCCAGGCCTCCCGCGTTCGGCCCAGCGACCGGACGACCTGTAAGGCTGAATCCTCGATCTCCGTCAGCCTGTTCGTTGAGCCGCGCCCCGGTGACCACCAGACTGGGAGACGAGCGCGGTAGCCCCGTGAATTCCGTCGCCCGGCCCTCTCGCGGGCGGCGCCAGACCGGACCGGTGGCAGGACGCCGCCCGGGACTTCGGAGGCAGACGGACTTGAGCAAGCACATCATTCACTGGATCGGCGGCAAGCCGGTCGCCACCGCCGGTGCGGCGCCCCGTCGCGGTGACGTCTTCGACCCGGCCACCGGACAGGTCGCCGGACAGGTGGACTTCGCCGGGATCGCCGAGGTCGACCAGGCCGTGGCCGCCGCGGCCTCGGCCTTCACCGAGTGGCGCACCGCCTCGGTGGCCAAGCGGACCGCGGTGCTCTTCGCCTTCCGCGAGCTGCTGAACGCCCGCCGGGACGAGCTGGCCGCGATCATCGTGTCCGAGCACGGCAAGGTGCACTCGGACGCGCTGGGCGAGATCGCCCGCGGTCTGGAGGTCGTCGAGTACGCCTGCGGCATCCCGCAGCTGATCAAGGGCGGCTTCACGGAGCAGGCCTCCAACGGCATCGACGTCTACTCGATCCGCCAGCCGCTCGGTCCGGTCGCGATCATCTCGCCGTTCAACTTCCCGGCCATGGTGCCGATGTGGTTCTTCCCGCTCGCCATCGCGGCCGGCAACACCGTCGTGCTGAAGCCCTCGGAGAAGGACCCGTCGGCGGCCAACTTCCTCGCCGAGCTGTGGAAGGAGGCCGGACTGCCGGACGGTGTCTTCAACGTGGTGCACGGCGACAAGGTCTCCGTCGACCGTCTGCTGGAGCACCCGGACATCAAGTCCGTCAGCTTCGTCGGCTCCACCCCGATCGCCCGCTACGTCTACGAGACCGGCACCCGCTACGGCAAGCGCGTGCAGGCCCTCGGCGGCGCCAAGAACCACATGCTGGTGCTGCCCGACGCCGACCTCGACCTGGCCGCCGACGCCGCGGTCAACGCAGGTTTCGGCGCGGCCGGCGAGCGCTGCATGGCGGTCTCCGTCCTGGTCGCCGTCGACCCGATCGGCGACGAGCTGGTGGAGAAGATCAAGCAGCGGATCGCCACCCTCAAGGTCGGCCCCGGCTGCAACGGCGACTCCGAGATGGGCCCGCTGGTCACCGGTCAGCACCGCGACAAGGTCACCTCCTACGTCGAGTCCGGCGTCGCCGACGGTGCCGAGCTCGCCGTGGACGGCCGCAAGCACCCCATCGCCGCCGAGGACCGGAACGGCAGCCCGACCAGCGACGGCTTCTGGCTCGGCCCCACGCTCTTCGACCACGTGAAGCCCGGCATGTCCGTCTACAACGACGAGATCTTCGGCCCGGTCCTCTCCGTCGTCCGCGTCGCCTCCTACGAGGAGGGTCTGGCGCTGATCAACGCCAACCCGTACGGCAACGGCACCGCCCTCTTCACCAACGACGGCGGCGCGGCCCGGCGCTTCCAGTTCGAGGTGGAGGTCGGCATGGTCGGCATCAACGTGCCGATCCCGGTGCCGGTCGCCTACTACTCCTTCGGCGGCTGGAAGGCCTCCCTGTTCGGCGACGCCCACGCGTACGGCCCGGACGGCGTGCAGTTCTTCACCCGCGGCAAGGCCGTGACCCAGCGCTGGCTGGACCCGTCGCACGGCGGCATCAACCTCGGCTTCCCCACCAACAGCTGAACCCGGTGGCACGGCCGGCCGGACCCCTCGCGGGGGGTCCGGCCGGCCCCTTTTGCACGTCGTTTGCATCCGGGGCCGGAAGCGCGTACAGTTCTTCGAGCTGCCTGGCAGGGAGCACCGGACACGCGTCTGCGCGGACGGTCCCGGGGCAGCCAATCCCTTGAAACACCACTCCGGTTCGTGCCGGTCGTTTCGCTTGTCGCGTTTCGGCTCGGTGCTTATTTGGCGTGTGCGTTTTATCGGATTGCAGCTGGACTCGGCCGGATTCGCTTTTCGGAGCGGGGATCGGCTAGAGTTTGGAACGTCGGACGGGGCGTCAAGCGCCGGAAGACACCGGCGAGTTGGATGACGAAGCCCCGGAAAACGGAGCGGAAAACATCTGATAAGCTGGGAACACGAAAGAACGAAGCGCCCGGAG
>NZ_JBVJLM010000024.1:0-102900 GCF_055584725.1 Kitasatospora sp. NPDC101108 | reverse complement strand
TTCACGTGGACGGCCTTGTCCGCACCCATCGACAGCGCCTTGCGCAGCGCGTCCTTCGCGTCGTCCGGACCCACCGTCAGCACCGTCACCTCGGCGCCGTCGTTCGCCTCGGCGATCCGCAGCGCCTGCTCGACGCCGTACTCGTCCAGCTCCGACAGGAGGCCGTCCACACCCTCCCGGTCGGTGGTGTGGTCGTCCGCGAAACGACGGTCACCCGTCGCGTCCGGCACGTACTTCACACAGACGACGATCCTCAAGCTCATGAGCGGTTTCTCCTGTCACGGGTGCACGGATGCACTGGATCCATGGCCTCGGGTCAGGCCGAGGGTACTGAGTGCCAAGTCCGGCCCGGCCGCGGTCGGCGCGCCGTGAGCGCCACCTGGACCGGCATGCCGTGTCGGCTCTCCCCGACTGGCGTCGGAGGCTCCACCGAGAGAATACGGCACTCAGTACCCCTGGTAAAGGCACTCAGTACCCTACCCGGTGTCCCGACCGCCTGGCGGCAGCCGGAAGCGGACACAAGGTTTCCGCAAGCCCCCGCCAGGTCCCGGCAATGAATCCGCCAGCCCGCCCGGGGAACATCGGCACCGGGCCTCGTCGAGGCCCCGACCTGCGGTCAAGGAGGGGGAAGGGAATGACCTTGGTGCACGGGGAACAGGACATCACGACCACCCACGGGACGCACGGCCACACCGACCGGACGAACGCGAGGGACGGCGCCGCCTGGAGCAACAACGGACCGTGGGAGACCCTGCGGGACCGCAAGCGGGTGCTGGTCGTCGCCCAGACCGTGGTGTACGCCCAGCGGCTGCACGACTTCTACTCGCTGCTCGCCTCCGACCTGCGGATCCACGTGCAGTTCACGGTGGCCCCGCACATGTTCAACCGCGGCGCCGCGGAGGGCCTGCTCGCCCTCGGCGCCACCGTACTGCCCTGGGAGCAGGCCGTCCGGCGCGAGTTCGACCTCGTCCTGGCGGCCGGCTCGCAGGGCATGGAGCAGCTGCGCGGGCCGGTCGTCCGGCTCCCGCACGGCGCCGGCAACATCAAGCTGTCCCGGCGCGGCGGGCCGGACGGCGAGCGGACGGCCATCGGGCTGCGCCCGGACTACCTGTACTGGGAGGGCAGACTCGTCCCGACCTCCTTCGCGCTGGCCCACGCGGAGGAGCTGGAGGAACTGGGCCGCAGCTGCCCGGAGGCGCTGCCGATCGCGGAGGTGGTCGGCGACCCCTGCTACGACCGGATCGCCGCCGCGCTGCCGCACCGGGAGCACTACCGGGCGGCGCTGGGGCTCGGGCCCGAGGAGAAGCTCGTCCTGGTCTCCTCCACCTGGGGGGCCGGCTCGCTGTTCACCCGGCTGGACGCCGTGCTGCCCCGGCTCACCTCGGAGCTGCCCCGGCAGGGCTACCGCGCCGCGCTGCTCGCCCACCCGAACATCGCGGCCGCGCACAGCCCCTGGCAGGTGCGGTCCTGGGCGACGGCCACCGCGCGCGGGGCCGTCTCGGTCGTCCCGCCGGAGGCGGACTGGCGGCCGCTGCTGGTCGCCGCCGACTACGTGATCGGGGACCACGGCTCGGTCACCCTGTACGCGGCGATGACCGGTGCCCCCGTACTCCTCGCGGAGTACCCGCACCACAACGTCAATCCGCGCTCGCCGTCCGCCCAGCTCGCCCGGACGGCACCCGCGCTCAGCCCCGGGCACCCGCTCACCGAGCAGCTCGCGTACGCCGCCGAGCAGTACCGCCCGGAGGAGTACGCCGCCATCGCCGCCCGGATCAGCTCCGAACCCGGCCGCTTCGACCGCAACGCCCGCCGGCTGCTCTACCGGGTGCTCGGGCTCGGCCAGCCCGCGCACGGCCCCGAGCCGACGCCGCTGCCGCTGCCCGGTCCGCTGGACGCGCCCCTGGCACCGGGCTCCCGGCGGGCCGGGTGAGCGCCGTGCTGCACACCGTGCGGCTCGTGCCGCTCGCCGGTCCGCCGTCCGAGGGGTACCCGGGCTCGCTGTTCGACGCCCGGGTGGAGTCCCCGACCGGCGCCCGCCACGGGCTGCTGACCGCGGCCCCGCCCACCGGGCCCGGTCGCGACCGGCCCGGCCCCGGCTTCGTGGACGAGCACCTGGTGCTCGACCTCACCGAACCGGCCGGCCCGCGCCGCCGCCGGCAGGCCGACGTGCTGCACCTCGGGCCGCTGCCGGCGGCGGACTCCGCGGCCCGGCTCGCCGGGGCGCTGTCCGCCCACCCCGGCTGCGCGGTCGCCACCGCCGAGCACCGCAGCGGAGCGGTGCTGCTGCTCGCCCGGACCGGGGCCCGGCTCCTCCTGCGGCCGGACCGCGGGGCGCGCCACCCCGGCGCTCCCGCACTGCCGCTCGCCCTCGGTTCGCTGGCGCACGCCTGGCTGGCCGCCGGGCGGGCGCTCAGCGAACTCGACCGCCTCGACTGCTCCGACCGATCCGACCGGTTCGGCCGATCCGACCGCTTCGACCACTACAACCGCTCCGACCGCTTCGGCGCGGCCGCCTGCCGGGTCAGCGCGGTGGCGGCCGGACGGCTCAGGCGTCCGGGCCGCCGGGTCGGGGGGTGACACCGGGACCGACCCCGTACGCGGCGAGGCGGCCGGCCAGTCTGGCCGCCTCGCCCGCGGCACCCACGTCCCGGTACCGGGCCAGCGACTGCTCGAACCGGGCACGCGCCCGCTCCGGACGGCCGCGCCGCTCCTCGACCTGCCCGGCGAACTCCAGCGTCCGCGCCTCCCAGTGCGCCGACAGCCCGGCCCGGAAGTCCGCGAGGGCCGCCTCCAGGCAGCCGTCGGCGAGTTCGTACGCGCCCAGCAGCCCGTGCGCCAGCCCCAGGAAGGCCGTCGCGCGGGCCGCCTCGTAGTGGTCCCCGATCGAGGACAGCTCCCGGCCCGCCCGCTCCACGGGCTCCACCGCCTCGGCCGCCCGGTCCGCCAGCAGCAGCACCTCGCCGTACGCCAGCCGGGCCAGCGCCGCACCGCGCAGGTAGTCCTGGGCCTCCCGCAGCTCCACCACCCGGTGCAGGCACTCGGCCGCCTCGGCCAGCCGGCCGGCCATCCGGTGGGTCTGGCTGAGCCCGTACAGCGCGTTCGCCTGGGCCAGCGGATGGCCCAGCTCCCGGGCGAGTTCCAGGGCCTCGGTGAACCAGCGGGCCGCCTCCTCCGCCTCGCCCGCGTTGCGCAGCCCGTTCCCGCCGGAGGTCAGCATCCGCAGCTCGCCGCTGCGGTCACCGGCCGTCCGGGCGGCCCGCAGACCGATCCGGTGGGCCTCGACCCACAGCCGCGCCGGGCGCAGCCGCAGGAACAACGGCCACATGGCGTCGGCCAGTTGCCAGGCGGCGGCGGGCCGGTCCAGCTCTTCGCACCAGCGCAGCACGTCGGCGAGGCGGTCACGCTCCTGGTCCAGCCACCTCAGCGCCCGGACCTCGTCCTCGAACTCCCGGGCCGGGTGGCGGGGCCGGGTGAGGTGGTCGCGGGCGAGGGTGCGGTGGCTCGGCGAGACGACCGCCTCGGCGGCCGTGGCCGAGGCCAGGTACCAGTCGACGATCCGGTCCAGCGCGGCCCGGCCGGCCTCGGTGCCCCGCAGCTCGCGGCCGTGCGTCCGGGCGTGCAGGCGCACCAGGTCGTGGAAGCGGAAGCGCTCCGGCCCGCGCTCCTCCAGCAGGTGCACGTCGATCAGACCGTCCAGCAGCCGGTCCGCCGCGGGCAGGTCCACGTCCATCAGGACGGCGGCGTTCTCCAGGGTGAACTCGCCGAAGGGCAGCAGGCCGAGCAGCCCGTAGAGCCGGGCGGCGCCGGGTTCCAGCACCCCGTACGAGGCGTCCAGCAGGTCCTGCACGGTCTCGCCCTCCGCGTTCAGCGCCGCCAGCCGGTCGGTTCCGCGCCCCAGCATCTCGGCGGTGGCCGCGAGCGGCTGGGCCGGCCGGGCGGCGATCCGCGCCGCCGCCAGGCAGATCGCCAACGGCAGTCCGGCGCAGGCGTCCACCACCACGGCCGCGGCGTCACTCTCCCGCGCCACCCGGCGCCCGCCGACCCGCGCGGCGAGGATCTCGGTCGACGCCTCCGCCGCGAGCGGCGCCAGCGGGCGGAACACCGCCCCGTCCATCCCCAGGCCGGTGAGCCTGCGGCGGCTGGTCACCACGACCACCGTGCCGTCCGAGCCCGGCAGCAGCGGCCGGACCTGCGCGGCCGTCGAGGCGTTGTCCAGGAGTACGGCGATCCGCCGCTCCGCCGCCAGGGAGCGCCACAGCGCCGCGCCCTCCGCCAGGCTGCGGGGCACCGGCGAGATCCCGAACGCCCGCAGGAACGCGCCGAGCGCCTCGGCCGGATCGGCGGGCCCGCCCGGGGCGTAGCCGCGCAGGTCCGCGTACAACTGGCCGTCCGGGAAGCGCCCGGACAGCCCGCGCAGCCACTGGGCGGCCAGCGCCGTCTTGCCGACCCCCGCCGGGCCGGTCACCACGACGGTCGCCTCCGCCGGGCCGGCCTCCCCGCTCAACGAACGGTCCAACGCGGCCAGGTCGGCCTCGCGTCCGATCAACCTCCGCGGGGAGGGAGGGAGTTGGCGCGGAACGGGGAGCGGCCGGGCGTGCAGGTGCAGCCCGCCGTTGATCGTTCCCGCCTGCACCACCGAACCACCGACGCCCCCGCCGCCGGTCAGCGAGTTGTGCACCACGCCGAAGGACGGGTCGGCGTCCGTCACCGGCGACCACCGCCCAGGGCCGATCCTGTCACTGGCTCCCCCTGCCGGTCGGCGAACTGCCGGTGTGCAGTTAGCAGATGACTTGTCGTCAAGTCGAGGACATTCCCAAAAGAGCCTCGCCCGAATCCCGTCGTGGTATAGCCGACCGCCCCGGACGCGTGCCATGCTCACCCGCGACACGGCAAGCTGGTAGCCAACCGGCGGGGGACGTCAATGAAGTTCCATCTCCTGGGTTCAGTCGAACTGTCGGTGAACGGAGAGCCATTGGCGCTCCACTCGGACAAACGGCGGCAGCTGCTGGCCGCGCTGGCCCTGGAGGTCGGAAGGCCGCTCTCCCACACGTCGCTCGCGTACCGACTGTGGGACGAGGAACCACCGCCCAGCGCACTGGCCAGCCTCTACAGCCATGTATCCCACCTCCGGGCCCTGCTGAGACGGGCCGCCCGTACCGGTGGGACGGAAAACCCGCGCGAAGTGCCCACGATCGACACCCGATCGCACACGTACACCCTGCGGGCCGACCCCCAACTCATCGACTGGTGGCGATATCTGGACCTGTCCCAACAAGCCGCCCTGCTCGCCGAGAACGGACTGGACCACCAGGCCAGGACCGTCCTCAGCCGCGCCGAGGAACTCTGGGGCGGCGAACCCCTGGCCGGCCTGCCCGGCAGCTGGGCCCGCGCCACCCGCGCCACCATGGCCGACCAGCGTTTCGCCACCACCCTGCAGCGCATCGAGATCGACCTGCGGATCGGCCGCCACCACGAACTCATTCCCGAACTCACCGCCCTGCGCGAGGACCGCCCCACCGACGAACGCCTCGCCGGCCACCTGATGACCGCGCTCCACGCGGCCGGCCGCCAGGCCGACGCCCTGGCCGTCTACCCGGCCGTCGTCCGGCTGCTCCGCGCCCAGCTCGCCACCGAACCCGGCGAAGCCCTCACCCGGCTGCACCGGCGGATGCTCAACGGAGAACCGCTGCCCGGCACGCCCGGACGGGTCGAACTCGCCCCGGCCGCCGGCCCCGAGTCGTCCGGCCCGCCGGAGCCGTCCGGCCCGCCCGGCCGGCATCGGCTGATCGGCCGGCGGGACGACCTCCGGCGTGTGCTGCCCGCCCCCGGGGGCGACCCCACCGGCGCCCGGGGAGGCGTCGTCACCGTCTCGGCGATCCTCGGCATGCCCGGAGTCGGCAAGACCACGCTCGCCCTGCACGCCGCCGACCTGATGCGCGAGCACTTCCCCGACGGCTACGTCTACCTCAACCTGCGCGCCCACGTCGGCAATCAGCCGCCGCTGACCCCGGAGGCCGCCGGCGCCCTGCTGCTGAGACGCCTCGGCGTGCCCGCCATGACCATCCCGCTCGACGCCGACGAGGTGTTCGCGCTGTGCGCCGAGGCCCTCTCCACCCGGCGTGCCGTCGTCGTCCTCGACGACGCCGCCGACGCCGCCCAGATCCGCCCGCTGCTGCCGCCCGCGCCGTCCGCCCTGATCATCGTCACCTCCCGCCAGCGGCTCGCCGAACTCCCGTGCGCCAGACCGGTGTTCCTCGACGTCCTGCCGGTGGACGACGCCGTCGCCCTGTTCAGCAACGTGGTCGGCCCCGACCGCTCGGCCGACCGGGAGCGCGTCGTCGAGATCGTCGACCGCTGCGGCCTCCTCCCGCTCGCCATCGAACTCGCTGCCAGCCGCCTCAAGGCCCGCCCCTCCTGGACCCTCGACCACCTCGCCCGACGCCTCTCCCGCAAGGGGCGGCTGGCCGAGATCCGCAGCGGCTCGTCCAGCATCGCCCGGGCCTTCGAGGTCTCCTACCAGTACCTCCCGTCCGGCCAGCGCTCGGCATTCCGGCTGCTCGGCCTCTACCCCGGCCCGGATTTCGGCGTGCATGCGGCAGCGGCCCTGCTGGGGCTGGCGATCGACGAAACGGACCAGGTGCTGGAGGCATTGCTGAACTGTCACCTGATCATCGAAATTTCGCCCGAAAGGTACCAACTGCACGATCTCCTGCGGGAGTTCGCAGTGGCAATGGGAGTGGAGGACGCACAGCGGGAGTCGGCGATCGAGCGGCTGCTCCGCTTCGCCCTGCACGCGGCCGACCGGGCGGACCGGCTGCTCTATCCGCGCAGGTCGCGGAGCGAAGTCCCGACCGATCATCAATTCGGCGGTGCGGATGATTTGTCGGGAGACATCGGAATCGACTCCCCCGCTTCGGCCAGGGCCTGGCTGGAGGGCGAGCACGCCGCCCTGATCGCCCTCACCACCCACTCGAACCACCCCGGGCTCGCCGAGGCGGGCGCCTGGCTCGCCCACGTCCTGGCCGGTCACCTGGACGCCGAGGCGTACTGGAGCGAAGCCCAGGCGATGCACCGGGCAGCGGCCTCGTACTGGCATTCGCAGGCGAACGACCGGCAGGAGGCGCGGTCGCTGATCGACCTGGGGGCGACACTGGCGAACGCCTCGCGCTACGACGCCGCCGCCGAGGCCCTCGAACGGGGCCTGAGCCTCGCCCGCACGGAGGGCGACCTCGACGCAGCGGCCAACGCCCTGAGCCTGCTCGGGCGGGTGCGGTGGAGCCAGAGCCGACTCGACGAGTCGCTGGCGATCCAGGAGGAGGCACTGGCCATTCGGCAGAAGATCGACGACCAGTGGAACGTCGCCCGATGCCTGGCGAACATCGGCATCGTCCACCGCTCGATGGGGAATTGCGAACTCGCGCTCCACACCTACAACCGAGCCCTGCCGATTTCCCGGAAATTCAATGACGGGGTTTTCGAGCTGCGGATCCTGAACAACATCGGCGACCTCCACCTGATATCGGGAAACACGTCCGAGGCACGCCGCACCTTCGAACAGATCCTGCGCATCGGACGCGACCGGATGTCCCAATTCGACCTCTCCGTCGTGCACGTGAACCTGGCCGCCACCCTGAGAATTCCGGAGGAGCTCGACTACGCCCTCCCGCTCTACCGATCGGCACTGGAGACCTTCCGGTCGATCGGCAGCGTCCGCTACGAGGCGGACGCCGCCAACGGCCTGGGCGCGGCCCTCCTGGCTGCCGGGCGGCACGAGGAAGCGCATGACCAGTACGCCATGGCGCTCGGCCTGGCGCGATCCGTCGGCACCACCCGGGAGGAAGCGGCCGCCCTCCGGGGCCTGGGCCAATGCGAGGCGGCGCTCGGACACGCCGACGAAGCCGTCGAACATTTGACAACAGCCGTCGGTCTCGCCGAATCGGTCGGGATCGCCGACGAGGCGTCCCAGGCCCGCGCGGCACTCGGCAAGCTTCGAGCGCACCCGGCCTGACTTATCGCATTTTGAGTAAAAACTGAAATAGCGCTAGCATCTCCGGGCACCGGCTCAATGAGCCGGTGCCTTCTTGCACCTGCAAGTTACCGTGGAGTACGCATGTCGATAGGTCACGGCCCCACCATCTGGGACATTCCCATCTGGTGTTAACCGTGTAGAGCGACGGCTGCCTCTCCCGTGTACACGCTGAATGTGAGCGACTCCTGTAGGTAAAGCTCTACCGTGTCCGCATCGTGGGAGAGGTAGCCCACCGAGACGTCCTGGCCCAGGCAGAGTTCGAAGTCCCCTCCCCGGGTGGACAACAGGAACGCCCCCTCGATCGCGGGGGCCCAGATGATGTCGCCGTCCAGCAGGCGGGCCAGGTGGTTGTGGACGGGGTAGCCGTGGTCGCTGGTCTCGTTGACGGCGGTGAAGGCCTCGGCTCCGAGCAGGAGTGAGTACGGCCCGCCGACGCCCGCCAGGCGCAGGGCGGTGAGTCCACGGCTCACGGCCTCCGGGTATTCCCTTACGTCCTCCGGGAGTTGGACCGGCGGGTTGGTGGAGCCGGCCCGGATGCCCTCGATCGCGGCGGCCCGGTAGCCCTCGAAGACGGCGCGGTCCTCGGCGCGGGCGAGGGTGCGGGCGGCGTCCTTGACCGGTTGCCAGTCGGAGTCCCGGGAGCCCCGTTCGACGTCGTCGACAGCGTCCCGGCCGACGGTGAAGGGCACCCGCAGTTCGACCACCGGGCGGCTGGCGCGGGCGCGGGCCCGGACGCCGTCGAGGGGCGGTTCGATGCCGGTGAGATGGCCCGTGCCGACGGCGGCGAGGGTGGTGCCCTCGGGGCCGGCGAGATCGACCACCCGGCGGCCGGCGATGTGGAGCTTGAAGGTCTGGCGGGCCTCCTCCTCGATCTCCTCCCAGGCGGCGGCGGAGACGGGGGCGAGTTCGCGGTGCAGGTTGTTCACGGTGCGGATCCTGTTCGGGGTCGGCTTCAGGCGGGCGGCTTCCAGGCGGGCGGCATTCAGGAGGTCGGCTTGAGGCTGCCGATGCCGAGCGAACCGTCCGGGCGCGTCCGAACAGCGGGACCGGCGGCGGGAACCTCAGCGGGAACGACGTCGGCAGCCCGGGCGGCCGGTGGCGGCGAGTCGAGGAAGTCGGCGGTCGGGACGTAGAACAGCGAGCCGGTGACGGCCGTGGAGAAGTCGAGCAACCGGTCGGTGGTGCCGGGCGGGTTGCCGATGAACATGTTGCGCAGCATCTCCTCGGTCACGCCGGGGTCGCGTGCGTAGCCGATGAAGTAGGTGCCGAACTCGCCGCCGCCGTCGAAGGATCCGAAGGCCATGTTGTAGCGGACGATCTTCTGTTCCTCGCCGTCCGGGCCGGTGATCACGGTGAGCGCGACGTGCGAGTCGGCGGGTTTGACGTCGTCGTCCAGTTCGATGTCGGTGAGCTTGGTTCGGCCGACCGCCCCTTCCTGCTGCTCGACGCTCAGCGCGTTCCACTTGTCCAGGTCGTGCAGGTACTTCTGGACGATGACGTAGCTGCCGCCCGCGAAGTCCGCGTCCTCCGCCCCGACCAGGGTGGCCTCGGCGGCGGCCCGGCCCTCGGGGTTCTCGGTGCCGTCGACGAAGCCGAGCAGGTCCCGGTCGTCGAAGTAGCGGAAGCCGTGCACGGCGTCGACCACCGTGGCCGCGCCGGCGAGGCGGGTGGTGAGCTGGCCGGCCAGTTCGAAGCAGAGGTCCATCCGCTCGGCCCGCAGATGCAGCAGCAGGTCGCCCGGGGTGGCCGGGGCGCGGTGGCGGGGGCCGGCCAGTTCCTGGAAGGGGTGGAGGCCGGCGGGCCGGGGGCCGTCGAAGAGGCGGTCCCAGAGCTCGGAGCCGATGCCGGTGACGCAGGTGAGGCCGCCGTCGGGGGCCCGGAAGCCGACGGACCGGCGCAGTCCGGCGAGGTCGGGCAGGAGGTCGCGGACGGTGTCCTCGCCACCGGCTTCGACGGTGAGGACCAGGAAGACCGCCGCGCCGGTCAGCGGCGAGAGGACGGCTTGCGGTTCGGGCTGCATGCCACCGATGACATCGCACAACGGACGCGTCGGCACGGTCGGCATGCCGCCGAACGGCCCCGACGACAGGGCCGGCGGCACATCGGGGATCGCTCCGAGGGGCCGTTCGGATGAGCGGGCCGCAGCGGCCGGACGTGCGCCGCGGGGCGGGTGCGCACCTTCGCGCACCCGCCCCGCGGCCGTCCGGCGTCGGACCCGCCGTCCGGCGTCAGACCCGCAGCGCCGCCAGCTGTTCGGCGAACGGGACCACCTGCTCGGGCACCGCCGCCCCCGCCGCCGGGCCGCGCCCGGCCAGCAGGCCCGCCAGCTCGCCCGCGGCGCGCTCGATCCGGCCCGGCAGGCCGTCGGTCAGCGCGTCCCCGGCCGTGCCCCAGTCGTCGGTGGCCGCGTACACGGCCGTCGGCAGCACGACCGCGCGCAGGTAGCTGAACAGCGGCCGTACGGCGTGCTCCAGGGCGAGCGAGTGCCGGGGCGTCCCGCCGGTGGCGGCGATCAGCACCGGCTTGCCGGTGAGCGCGTCGTGGTCGATCACGTCGAAGAAGGACTTGAACAGGCCGCTGTAGGAGGCGGTGAAGATCGGCGTCACCGCGATCACCGCGTCCGCCTCCGTCACCGCGCCGATCGCCCCGCGCAGCGCGGCGGCCGGGAAGCCGGTGACGAAGTTGTTGGCGATGTCCACCGCGAGGTCGCGCAGCTCGATCACCGTGACCTCGGCCTCCCGGTCCTGCTCGCCGAGCCGGCGCACGGTCGCCTCGGCGAGCCGGTCGGCCAGCAGGCGCGTCGAGGACGGCTTGCTCAGTCCGGCGCTCACCACCGCCAGCTTGAACGCGGTCACTTGGCGACCTCCTCCTTCTCGTGGGCCTCGCGGGCGTCGTGGGCCTCCTGGGCCCGGTGGCCGTCAGCGGCCTCGCGGGCCGCGACCAGCGCGGCGTGGGTCGGCCCCTCCGGCACCCCGGCCGGGCGGCCCTTGGCGAACTCCTCGCGCAGCACCGGCACGACCTCCTCGCCGAGCAGGTCCAGCTGCTCCAGCACGGTCTTCAGCGGCAGGCCGGCGTGGTCCATCAGGAACAGCTGGCGCTGGTAGTCGCCGAAGGTCTCGCGGAAGCCGAGCGTCTTCTCGATGACCTCCTGGGGGCTGCCCACGGTGAGCGGGGTCTGCTCGGTGAACTCCTCCAGCGAGGGCCCGTGCCCGTACACCGGCGCGTTGTCGAAGTACGGACGGAACTCGCGCACCGCGTCCTGGGAGTTCTTCCGCATGAACACCTGGCCGCCGAGGCCGACGATCGCCTGCTCGGGCGTGCCGTGGCCGTAGTGGGCGAAGCGCTCGCGGTAGAGCGCGATCAGCTTCTGGAAGTGCTCCTTGGGCCAGAAGATGTTGTTCGCGAAGAAGCCGTCGCCGTAGTACGCGGCCTGCTCGGCGATCTCCGGGCTGCGGATCGAGCCGTGCCAGACGAACGGCGGGACGTCGTCCAGCGGGCGCGGGGTGGAGGTGAAGGACTGCAGCGGGGTGCGGAAGCGGCCCTGCCAGTCCACGACCTCCTCGCGCCACAGCTGGTGCAGCAGCGCGTAGTTCTCGATCGCCAGCGGGATGCCCTGGCGGATGTCCTTGCCGAACCAGGGGTAGACCGGGCCGGTGTTGCCGCGGCCCATCATGAGGTCCACCCGCCCGTCGGCGAGGTGCTGGAGCATCGCGAAGTCCTCGGCGATCTTCACCGGGTCGTTGGTGGTGATCAGCGTGGTCGAGGTGGAGAGGATGAGCCGGTCGGTCTGCGCGGCTATGTAGCCGAGCATGGTCGTCGGCGAGGACGGGACGAACGGCGGGTTGTGGTGCTCGCCGGTCGCGAAGACGTCCAGGCCGACCTCCTCGGCCTTGCGGGCGATGGCCACCATCGCCTTGATCCGCTCGTGCTCGGTCGGGGTGCGGCCGGTGGTCGGGTCGGGGGTGACGTCGCCGACGCTGAAGATTCCGAACTGCATGCTGCTCACCACACTCCAGGAGGTCCCAGGTAGTCCAACTTTCAACCACCCTAGCAGTCTGCCGCGGATCGTTATTCCCCGGGTTCCCGCCGACAATGGAAGGCGGGCCCCGGCGGCCCCGTCAGCGGGCCCCGACAGCGGCCGGGCCCTCCGGAAGGACGGCGAACCGATGGCGCCGTACATCGCGGTGAGCGCACTGAGCCACGAGGGCCTGGTGCGGGAACACAACGAGGACAGCCTCACGGTCGGCCCCTGGACGCTCTGCGCCACGGTGACCACCAACCCGCAGACCCTGCTCTTCGCGCTCGGTCCGCCCTGCGTGGTCGCGGTGGCCGACGGCCTCGGCGGCCACCCCGGCGGCGAGGTGGCCAGCGCGCTGGTCGCCCGCCGGCTCGCCGCCGCCGGGGGCGGGCTGGACGACGAGGAGGCCGTCCGGGAGGAACTCCAGGAGTGCAACCGGGCGGTCTACGCCGCCACCGCCGGCGACCCCGAGCTGGCCGCGATGGGCACCACCGTCGCCGGACTGGTGCTGCTGCCCGAGCTGGCGATGGTCTTCAACATCGGGGACAGCCGGGTCTACCGGGTCACCGGGGACGGACTGGAGCGGGTGAGCGTGGACGACAGCCCGCCGCTGCCACCCGGCCGGCACACCACCTCGGTCGTCACCCAGACCCTGGGCGGCTCGCTCGGGCTCACCTTCGTCGAACCGCACGTGCGGACCTCGCCGCTGGCCGTCGGCGACCGCTACCTGGTGTGCAGCGACGGACTGACCGACCCGGTGCCCGAGGAGGAGCTGGCCGGACTGCTCACCCGGTCGTACGACACCTCCGAGCGGGCCGACGGGAAGGCCGCCTTCGAACTGTGGAAGGCGGCGATCGAGGCGGGCGGGCCGGACAACATCACCCTGGCCCTGGTGCGGATCGGCGAGTGACACGGCACCCGCCCGCCGCATCCCGGTGCACGCGGGGAACGCGGGGAACGCGGGGAACGCGGGGAACGCGGGGAACGCGGGGAACGCGGGGAACGCGGGGAACGCGCGGAGGCCGTGGCGGCGATCGGCCACCACGGCCTCCGGAACAGCGGGTCGAGCCCCCGCCGTCGGCTTCGGGCTACTTGCGCAGCAGCAGGATCACCCCGGCCGTCGCCAGGCCGACCAGTAGGGCGGCCACGCCGTACGCCAGGCGGTGCGCCTTCAGCACCGGCAGGAAGCGGTCCACCGCGTAGCGGCCGGGGCCGGTCAGCGCGAGGGCGGCGGCGCCCGCCGTCAGCAGCAGCTCGTACTCGTTGCCCTTGGGGGCGAAGAAGCCGCCACCCCAGGTGACGGCGATCGCGTTGACCATCGTGCCGACGACGGCGGCACCCGCCAGCGGGGTCAGCAGGCCGACGGCGAGGCCGAGTCCGCCCAGGACCTCGGTGAGGCCGGCGACCACGGCCATGGCGTTGCCCGCCGGGTAGCCGCTCATGGTGAAGAAGTGACCGGTGCCGTCGATCCCGCCGCCCCCGAACCAGCCGAACAGCTTCTGGCTGCCGTGCGCGGCCATGGTCAGGCCGAGCACCAGGCGCAGGAGCAGGAGTCCGGCGTCGTAGGCGTGCGAGGAGGTGGCCGTGGACCCGGAGCTGTTCCGGGCCGGGCCGGCGGGGCTGGTGGCGGCGGTCGTGCTCGGGCTGTTGCTCGGCATGCGCGTCTCCATCGATCGGGGTCGGTCGTAGGGGGTGTGGATGGTGGTGCGGCCGGGCGGGGTTGTGGCGCCCGCGCCTGTTGTTCAAAATTGAACCGGCCACTTCTTGACCGTACCGTGAAGTTCGAATTTGAACAACTGACGGTCCGTGAGCGACTCGCGCGCCCCGCCGGGACCGGCGCAGGGTGGAGACATGGCTCACAGCAGGCAACACCAGCGGTCCGACCGGCCCGACACGCCGTACTCCGAGGCCCTCGCCGCCTTCGACGAGCGGGTCCGCCTGATCACGCCCGACCGGTGGGACTCCCCCACCCCGTGCGCCGACTGGTCCGTCCGCGACCTGGTCAACCACCTCACCGCCGAGCAGCTCTGGGTGCCCGAACTGCTGATGGGCACCACCACCGGCGAGGTCGGGAGCCGGTTCGACGGCGACGTGCTCGGCGACGACCCGGTCGCCGCCTGGGCGGCCGCCGCCGAGGCCGCCCGGCAGGCCTGGGAGGTGCCCGGCGCCACCGAGCTCACCGTCCACCTCTCCTTCGGCGACGTCTCCGGGCAGGACTACCTGGACCAGCTCACCACCGACCTGGTCATCCACGCCTGGGACCTCGCCGAGGGCATCGGCAAGCGCACCCGGCTCCCGGGCGACCTGGTGGACTTCGCGCTCGGCGAGTTCGCGGGCTACGGCGACCTCTCCGGCAGCGGGATGTTCGACCCGCCGCTGCCCGTGCCCGAGGACGCGAGCCCGCAGACCCGGCTGCTGGCCCTCACCGGACGGCGGGACGGCTGAGGCGCGTCCGGCCGGGGCCGACCGGGGCGGGTCACGGGTTCGGGATTACCGGTTCGGGGTTACCGGTTCGGGGCTACCGGTTCGGTCCGGCTTCGGGATTCCGGGTTCCGTCCGGCGGCGCCGGATACTGGACGGTACGGGGGCAGTCCTGATCCCGGACGAGAGGCGGTCACGCCATGAGCCGCAGGCCGGACATCCTCGGCGAGTTCACCGCCGACCACAAGGCGGTCACCGAACTGCTCGACCGGGCCGAGACGGCACCGGCCGGCTCCACCGAGCGCGCCGAGCTGGTCGCCCGGCTCACCGACCTGCTGTTCACGCACTGCGCCGCCGAGGAGGAACACCTCTTCCCGGTCGTCCAGCACGACGTGCCCGAGGGCGGGGCACTGGTCTTCCGCAGCATCCACGACCACCTGGCGCTCGGGCAGTACCTCTCCGACCTGCAGGGACTCGACCCGGCCGACCCGGCCTTCGACACCCTGCTGCGCGGCCTCGCCGACACCCTCCGGCGGCACCTGGCCGGCGAGGAGGAGGTGCTCTTCCCGGCCGCCCGCAAGGCCCTGCCCGCGGCCGCCCGCGCCGCGCTCGGCGAACGGCTGCGGACGGAACGGGAGGCGCTCGGCGACCCGGAATGAGATCCCGGGCCGAGGCCGGCCCTTGCGGCGGCTCAGCCCTTGCGGCGGCTCAGCCCTTGGGGCTGATCACCGCGAACCGGGCGCCCTCGCGGTCCCGCAGCCGGGCCACCCGCCCGTAGGGGGTGTCGAAGGCCGGCCCGACCACCGAACCGCCCAGCTCCACGGCCAGGGCCAGCGCCCGGTCGGTGTCCTGGACGGCGAAGGAGATCTCCCAGTGCGGCGGCGTGCCCGCCGGGCCGCCCGCCTGCTCCTTGGCCAGCGCCGCGACGCTGTGCCCCTCCGCCCGCAGCACCACCCGGTCGTGCTCCCAGCGGACCTCGAAGCGTTCCGGGTCCCGGCCGTCCCAGCGGAACACCTCGCCGTAGAACAGCGCCGCCGCGAACGGGTCCGGGGTGCGCAGCTCGATCCAGACCGGCGCGCCCGGCAGGTCGAGTTTCCGGGCCCGGCCCAGCGGGCCCTCCCAGATGCCGAACACCGCGCCGGCCGGGTCCGCGGCGAAGGCGACCCGCCCGGCGTCGAAGGCCAGCGGGCCGACCGCCAGGGTGGCGCCGCGCTCGCGCACCGCGTCGGCGACGGCGTCGGCGCTCTCCGTCCCGAAGTAGCTGGTCCAGGCGAGCGGCACCGCCCCGGTCCCCGCGAGTCCCAGCCCGGCCACCGCCTCCCCGCCGGTCACGGCGTGCACGTACGGGCCGAAGCGCTCCGGCCCGGGCTCGAACTCCCAACCGAGCAGTGGGCCGTAGAAGTCCTTGGCACCCTCCAGGTCCTGGGCGATCAGGCTCACCCAGCACGGAACGGCCGCCACACAGCGCACCCTGGCGGTCGACTCCTCGCTGTCCATCGCGAACCTCCTCGCCCACCCGGCCGCCGGGCCCGTCCCGACTCCCACGACCCACCGGCCGCCCGGGACGCCCAGCCTAGGCCGACGGGGCTACCCGCCCCGGGAAGACATGGCCGGGCTCAGCGCACCCAGTTCTTCAGCGGCTCGGTGTCCAGGGAGATGCCGACGGGCTCGGGGATCCGGACGGTCTTGCCGAACGGGAGGGTCCGGACGGTCTCGTAGCGGACGCCGTCGGGCTGGCTGTGCAGGATGACCTCGGCGGAGTCCCGGTCGATCAGCAGGTAGACGGGAATTCCGGTCTCGGCGTAGGCCCGGGGCTTCTCGACTCGGTCGCGGCGGTCCGTGTCGGAGTCGAACGACGTGACCTCGGCGACCATGAGCACCTGGTCGGCAGCAGCCCAGTCACCCTGACCAACGAAGGCATCGGCGTCGGCCAGCGTGCCGTCCGGGCGGGCGAATCCTCCTCGGTAGCCCTGCACCTTGAGGCCTTGGTCATGCAAATACAGCTCCGGCCGAGCCTGGATGCAGATGCGGAGCAGCCACTGGATGATGCGGCCGTGGTCGCCGTCCGGCACGGGCTTGACCCCCAGCTTCCCGTTGATGAACTCCGGCCGCACGCCTTCGGCGGTCGTGGCCAGATGACGAGCGAATTCCTCGAACTGCTCGGGCAGCATCTGCGGGCGGTCGGAGATCGCGGTCATGGGCTTTGCTCCTTCGCCTGGGCACCCGCCGGAAGAACGAGCATGCGGGCGAGTGGTTACGGGGCGTCCGGCTCCTGACGATACCGACCACACCCGACACTCGCCTACATGTGACGCAGGCCACATCGCGGCCGGAAATTACGGGGACAGATTCCCCGTTTACGAGTACGTTGGCAGAAGCGGGGAGAACTTCCCCGGTATCCTGGAGGAGCAGTAGTCATGACCACCGTCGCCGCCGAGCCGGCCGGTTC
The DNA here is from genome assembly GCF_055584725.1 of Kitasatospora sp. NPDC101108. Lineage (NCBI taxonomy): Bacteria > Bacillati > Actinomycetota > Actinomycetes > Kitasatosporales > Streptomycetaceae > Kitasatospora > Kitasatospora sp. NPDC101108. Next base: position 85,983 of record NZ_JBVJLM010000024.1, on the reverse strand, counting down.
CACGGGGAGTGTGCGTACGCCGAAGCTGCGTGCGGACGCGAGCCGGAACCGGGAGCGGATCGTGCTGGCGGCCCGGGACGCCTTCGTCGAGCACGGTGCGGACGCGCCGCTGGACGAGATCGCGAAGCGGGCGGGGGTCGGCAACGCCACGCTGTACCGGAACTTCCCGGACCGGGTGGCGTTGATCCGCGAGGTGGCGCTGCTCGTCAAGAGCCGCATCCTGGCGCTCGCCGAGACGGCGACGGCGGAGGCGGACGCACCTGACGGCGGCGGCCCGTTCGACGCCCTGCAGCGGTTCGTGCACGCGACCGTCGCGGAGAAGATCGGTGGCCTCTGCACCCTCTTCAGCAGCCACATCGACCCGCACGACCCAGACCTGACCGAGGTCCGGGAGCGCCTGCGGTCCGCCGTGGGCGGGCTGATGGAGCGCGCCCGGGCCGCGGGCGAACTCCGGCCGGACGTCGACCACGGTGACCTGTTCATCGCGATGAGCCAGCTGACCCGACCGCTGCCGAACACCGCCTGCCGACTGCTCGACGAGTTCGTGCACCGGCACCTGCAGATCTTCCTGGACGGTCTCCGCACGCCCGTCCACTCGGTCCTGCCCGGCCGCGCCGCGACCTTCGAGGACCTCCAGCCCAAGAACTGACCGACCACCAGCACCGACCCGACGCACCACCGACCGGCGCCGCGTCTCCCGACGCGTTCGCGCGCCCTCGCACCCGTACGGCAACCTGCCGTTCCCGTACGGCAGTTGACCGTTCTCGCACACCCACGCACCGTGAAATGGGTACCCCCATGTCTCAGACCGACGCCCGCCCGGCGACGCTCCCCGATCCCAGGCGCTGGAAGGCGCTGATCTTCATCGGCCTCGCCCAGCTGATGGTCGTCCTCGACGCCACCATCGTGAACATCGCCCTGCCGTCCGCCCAGCAGGACCTGGGCATATCCGACGGCAACCGCCAGTGGGTGATCACCGCCTACGCGCTGGCCTTCGGCGGCCTGCTGCTGTTCGGCGGCCGGATCGCGGACCTCTGGGGCCGCAAGCGGACCTTCATCGTCGGCCTGACCGGCTTCGCCCTGGCGTCCGCGCTCGGCGGTGCCGCGGCCAACACCGCGATGCTGCTCGGCTCCCGCGCCCTCCAGGGCGTGTTCGGCGCGCTGCTGGCGCCGGCCGCGCTGTCGCTGCTCGCGGTGACCTTCACCGAGGCCAAGGAGCGCGCCAAGGCCTTCGGCATCTACGGCGCGATCGCCGGTGGCGGTGGCGCCATCGGGCTGATCCTCGGCGGCTTCCTGACCGAGTACATGAACTGGCGCTGGACCTTCTTCGTCAACATCCCGTTCGCCGTGGTGGCCGCCACGGGCGCCGTCATGGTGATCCGCGAGCCGGCCGAGGGCCGCAACCGCAACAAGCTGGACGTCCCCGGCGTGCTGCTGGTGACCACCGGCCTGGTCTCCCTGGTGTACGGCTTCACCCGCGCCGAGTCCAACGGCTGGACGGCCGGCAGCACCCTGGGCCTGTTCGCCGCGGCCGTCGTGCTGCTGACCGCCTTCGCCGTGGTCGAGCGCACCGTCAAGGCCCCGCTGCTGCCGCTGCGCGTGGTCCTGGACCGCAACCGCGGCGGGGTGTACCTGTCGCTGGGCATGGCCGTGATCGGCATGTTCGGTCTGTTCCTCTTCCTGACCTACTACCTGCAGGTCGTGCGCGGCTACAGCCCGGTGCTGACCGGCGTCGCCTTCCTGCCGATGGTGGCGGGCATGATCACCGGCTCGACCCAGATCGGCGCCCGGCTGATGACCCGCGTCCCGGCGCGCTTCCTGATGGCGCCCGGCTTCCTGACCGCCTCGATCGGCATGTTCCTGCTGACCCACATCGGCCTGGACACCTCGTACCCGGCGCTGATCCTGCCCGGCCTGATCCTGATGGGCCTCGGCATGGGCACCGCGTTCATGCCGGCCATGAGCCTGGCCACCCACGGCGTCCAGCCGCGGGACGCGGGCGTGGCCTCGGCCATGGTCAACACCTCGCAGCAGGTCGGCGGCGCCATCGGCACCGCGCTGCTGAACACCATCGCGGCCAGCGCCACCACCACCTGGCTGACCTCGCACGCCCACGCCCTGGCCACCGCCGCCTCGCCCGAGGCCGCCAAGGCCCTGCAGTTCCAGGGCATGGTGCACGGCTTCACCACCGCGATCTGGGTCTCCTTCGGGATCCTGGTGGCGGCCGCCACGGTCGCCTTCACCTTCATCAACGCCGGCCGCCCCGGCGCCACGGGTGCGGGCGCCGGCTCGGACGCGGCGAAGGTCGACGAGGTGCCGGTGCTGGTGCACTGATCCCGCGCCGCCCCTCGGGGCGCCGCCCGTCCCGGTCACGTGGGTGCGTTCGCGGCCCGTCCGGTGTCCTTCCCGACACCGGGCGGGCCGCTCGGCGTTTCCGCCCCGGCCGTTCCGGCGAACGGACCCCGGCTAGAAGTGGGGAACGATCCCCGATTATTGTGGCCCCAGTGCGAATCGGGGAACTATCCCCGTTTCCTTCGGACTGAGGTGCGTGCACATGACCCGGAATCAGAACCCAGGGCGGGGGCGGCGGGCCGCCGACTGGGCGGACGGCCGGCTGGGGATCCACACCCTGGCCAGGGCCAACCTGCGGAAGATCTTCCCGGACCACTGGTCCTTCATGCTGGGCGAGATCTGCCTCTACACCTTCCTGATCATCATCCTGACCGGCGTCTGGCTGACCCTGTTCTTCAAGCCCAGCATGGGCGAGGTGGTCTACAGCGGCTCGTACGTCCCGCTCAAGGGCATCTCGATGTCCGAGGCCTACGCCTCCACCGTGGACATCAGCTTCGAGGTCCGCGGCGGGCTGCTGATCCGGCAGATCCACCACTGGGCCGCCCTGGTCTTCGTGGCCGCGATGCTCGTGCACATGATGCGCGTGTTCTTCACCGGCGCCTTCCGCAAGCCGCGCGAGATCAACTGGGTCTTCGGCTTCCTGCTGCTGGCCCTGGGCATGTTCGACGGTTTCTTCGGCTACTCGCTGCCGGACGACCTGCTGTCGGGCACCGGTATCCGCTTCATGGAAGGCGCGATCCTCGCGGTCCCGCTGGTCGGCACCTACATCCAGATGTTCCTGTTCGGGGGCGAGTTCCCCGGCCACGACATCGTGCCGCGGTTCTTCACCATCCACGTCCTGCTGATCCCGGGCATCATGCTCGGTCTGCTGGTCGCGCACCTGATCCTGGTCTTCTACCACAAGCACACCCAGTGGGCGGGCCCGGGCAAGACCGAGAAGAACGTCGTCGGCATGCCGCTGATGCCGGTCTACATGGCCAAGGCGGGCGGGTTCTTCTTCCTGGTCTTCGGCATCGTCGCGCTGATGTCCGCGGTCGCCACCGTCAACCCGATCTGGGCGTACGGGCCCTACCGTCCGGACCAGGTCTCCACCGACGCCCAGCCGGACTGGTACATGGGCTTCGCCGAGGGCCTGATCAGGGTGATGCCCGGCTGGGAGATCAGCCTGTGGGGGCACACCCTCAACCTCGGGGTGCTGATCCCGTTGACGCTGTTCCCGGTGATCCTCGGCGCCATCGCGGTCCACCCGTTCATCGAGAGCTGGGTGACCGACGACGACCGCGAGCACCACCTGCTCGACCGGCCGCGCAACGCGCCCGTGCGCACCGCCCTCGGCGCGGCCTGGATCAGCGTCTACCTCGTCATGCTCGCGGGCGGCGGCAACGACCTCATCGCCACCCACCTCCACCTGTCGCTCAACGCGATCACCTACGCGGTGCGGATCGGCTTCTTCGTCGTCCCGGTGGCCGTCTTCGTGGTCACCAAGCGCTGGTGCCTGGGCCTGCAGCGGCGGGACCGCGACAAGGTGCTGCACGGGCGGGAGACCGGCATCGTCCGCCGGCTGCCGCACGGCGAGTACACCGAGGTGCACGCCGGGCTCGCGCCCGCAGAACTGCACCGGCTCACCTCCCACGAACAGCCCCGCCCCCTCGAACTGCCGCCCGCGGCGGACGAGAATGGTGTGGCCCGGCCGGCGGGCGCGCTCACCCGCACCCGCGTACGGCTGTCCCGCGGATTCCACGGCGAGCACGCCCGGATCCCCAGGCCCACCGCCGAGGAGTACCGCGAGATCACCGAGGGCCACGGTCACCACTGACCCGCCCCCCGCGAGAGGGAGGAGATCATGCACGACCGAACCGGCCGGCTGGCCGACAGCAGGTACCTGCTGCTGACCACCTTCGGCGACGACGGCAGCCGACAGGACACGCAGCTGTGGGTCGTGCCCGACGGCACGGCGCTCGGCGTCTGGACCCCCGCCCACTCCGGCGAGGCCGAACGGATCCGGCGCCACCCCCGGGTGCTGATCGGCCCCTGCGACGCCCACGGACGCCCGACCGGCCGCCGGCTCCCGGCCCGCGCCCGGCTCTGCGACCCCGACGCGACCGCGCGCTACCGCACCTCGCTGATCAACAAGTACGGCCTGACCGCGCTGGTCGCGCTGGCCCGCAGCCGGTTCCGGGTGGGGCTGGCCGGGACGGTCGGGATCCGGATCACGCTGAACGAGCTGGAGCAGCGACTGGTCGGTCCGGAGTGGCGGCCGCCGGCCACGTACTGCGTCAACTGACCACCGGCGGGAGCCGGTTGACCCGCCGAGTGCCGGGACCCGCGGGGCCGCGGGCCCGGCACTCGGCGTTTCCCCGGACTCAGGTCCCCTCGTCCGGCGCCCGGGCCAGGTCCCCCGGTTCGCAGGCCTCGCGACCGGTCCCCACGTGCACCACCTTGACCGCCCGCTCGGGCCCACCGGGGACGACCTGCTGCTCGTGCCCGCAGCGCGGGCAGATCAGCGGGATGCGCGGGTGCTGCGGATCCCGTGCGGCCCGGTCGCCGGCGGGGTGCGGGACGGTCACGAGAGCGGATGGGTCGGGACCGGGCTGACCTCCTGGATCTCCCCGTGCGCCTTGGAGAGCAGCTGCGAGGCGAGGTCGTTGAGCGCGCGGGCCCCCGCGATCTCCTCGCCGACCCGCAGCTGTTCCGGGTCGGAGGGGTGGCGGCTGCTGTAGCCGTGGGCACGCAGTTCGCTCCCGTCGCCGAGCCGGAGCAGGGCGGCGGCGGTCGTCCGCGGGCCGTCCTCGCGGAACTCCATCTCGATGTGCCAACCGACCAGAGTCTTCATGGCGGATCACCTCCATCGGTTACCCCTCCAGAGTGCGCCGCACCCCACGTGAACACCAGGCCAGCCGGACCGAGGCCGAGTTGAACGCGTTCAACTCGGCGGCGTAGAGTCACCGGCGAGCCTATTTGAACGCGTTCAAGGGGGGGTGCGCCCGCCATGGGCAAGGGCACGACCGAACTGGTGGACCTGCTGGTCCTGCTCGGCATGGGCGCCGTCCTCCCGCTCGGGATGGCCCTGATCGAAGAACCCGGGCTCGCCCGGATCCGGCGGCTCTGGCCGCTCGCGGCCGTCCCCGGGGCGCTCTCGCTCTGGCTGCCGCGCGGCGCCCTGGCCACCGGCAGCGCCACCCTGTACGCCCTGGGCACCCTGCTGGTGGCCCTGCACGCGCCGCTGCGACTGGCCCGGACCCGCTCGCTCGCCCCCGCCGAGGTCGCCGTGCTCACCGCGCTGGCCGCGCCCTCGGTGGCCGGCGTCGCCCTGGTCGCCGAGCGCTCCGGCTACCCGCTGTTCGGCTTCGAACCGCACATCCTGGCGCTGACCGTTCCGCACTTCCACTACGCCGGCTTCACCGCCGCGCTGGTCGCCGGGCTGGTCTGCCGCGCCGACCACCGCTCGCGGCCGGCCCGCTGCGCCGCACTCAGCGTCCCGGCGGGCACCCTGCTGGTGCTCGCCGGGTACTTCCTGGGCAACTGGTGGCAGCTCGCCGGAGCCGTCGTACTGAGCACCGGAATGTGGCTGGTCGGCCTCATCAGCTGGCGCGAACTGCGGCCCCGGGCGGCCGACCGGGCCACCGCCCGGCTGCTCGCCGCCTCCTCCGCCGTCCTCGCCCTCACCATGCTGCTCGCCCTGTGGTGGGCGCTCGGCCGGGCCGCCGGGCTCCCCCACCCCACCCTCGGCTGGATGGCCGCCACCCACGGCCTGGGCAACGCCCTCGGCTTCGCGCTCTGCGCGCTCCTCGCCTGGCGCCGGATCAACCCTACGGAGACCCCCCGATGAACCACCCCGGCCACCCCGGCGACCACCCCGGCCACCCCGGCGACGACTACAGCTACCCCGAGCAGGGCGCCAGCCGCACCGGCGACCGGAGGGGCCGACGGTCAGGCCTTGTGGGCCGGGACGGCGACCAGCAGGGCGTCGGTGCCCTGGACCCGCACCTCGAAGTGGTCGATGTCGCGCGGCTGGAGGGCCGCGCCACCGGTGGTGCGCAGCGTCTCCCGGTTGTCGGTTCGCTCGTAGCCGCCCTCCGGGACGCTCCAGGTGGTGACCGTCTGGCGCTCGCCGTTGTGCGAGACGGCGACCAGGCGGCAGGTCAACGGTCCCTGCACGCCCGACAGTTGGAGATCGACCTCGCTGCCCCAGGCCTTGCCGTCGATGCCGACGGTGGCCTTGGCACCGGTGGCCGGGTCGGCGGCGCTGAACTGTTCCGCAACGGCCACCGCGGCGGGTGTGGTCTGGGCGGTGAGCACCGCGGCCGTGACGGCCGGGCCCGCCGCGACCATCGCGGTCGCGGCCAGGGCGAGGACCAGCCGCCGGATCCGGCCCCGCCGCCGACCGGCCCTGATCTCGGCGATCAGCCGGTCCAGGAGCCGGCCGTCCGGCATCGGCGCCGGCCCGGCCGGGTCCAGTCCGGCGGCCTTCACCGAGGCGCAGTACTGGGCCAACAGGCATTCCACCGTGGCGAGTTGGTCGGCCTGTTCGATGCACTCCGGGCAGCCCGTCAGATGCCCGTCGAACTCGGCTCGCTCGGCGGGCTCCAGCACGCCGAGGACGTAGGCTCCGACGTCCTCGTGCTGGGGGCCGACCGGCAGGCCGGGGACGGGGACGGGCCGATCGGTCACGATGTCACTCCCCGTTCCTCCAGCGCGAGCCTGAGCGAGCGCAGTGCGTAGAACACCCGCGACCGGACGGTCCCGGCCGGGATGCCCAGTTCGGCGGCCGCCTCCTTCGCGGTACGGCCCTTGAGGTAGGTCTCGGCGATGATCTCCCGGTGGGCGGGCGAGAGGTCGGCGAGCGCGTCGGCGATGGTCATCATCCGCAGGGCGCGGTCGATCTCGTCCTCGGCGGGCAGTTGCTCCAGGCCCTCCGTGTCGACCTCGCGCGGCCGGGCGCGGGCGCTGCGGTGGTCGTCGATCACGATCCGGCGGGCGACGGTGACCAGCCAGGGCCGCAGCGAGCCGGCCTGCGGGGCGAGCCGGTCGATGTTGCGCCAGGCCCGGACCAGCGTCTCCTGGACGACGTCCTCGGCACGCTGGCGGTCGCCCGCGACCAGGTGGAGGACGAAGGCGAAGAGCGGACCGGCGTGCTCGCGGTACAGGGCCCGCATCAGTTCCTCGTCGGCGTCCCCCGTGCCGTGCGCGGCGGAACCGCCGGCGGGGTGCTCATCGGTCACGACTTCATCCTTGCGCACCCCGGCCTCCCGGGCGAGGGCGGTGATCGACAGCCGTCAGCGGCCGTCGGTCCTCGCCGGCGGCGGCGATCGGGGTCGGGGGCGGTCAGTGGCCATCGGTCGAGCCCGTCGTCAGTAGCCCGGGGCGCTGGGCATCGGCGTGGGGGTGGCGGGTCCGGGCGCCGGGCTGCCGCTCGGCATCGCCCTGCCGCCGGTCGGGGTCACCGCGAACCAGGTGCCGGCCACGCCCTCGCCGTTGGTCTCGCCGGGCTTGGCGTCCTTCGAGAAGCGGTAGACCGGCGAGCCGTTGACGGTGACCTGCCCGGTGCCGTCGGAGCGGGTGACGGTGCCGAGCAGCTTGCTGTCGACGCCCTTGGCGGTGACGGTGCCGTGGGCTTGCTCGGGCGGCCAGAGCGTCGCGCAGTTACCGTTGCAGTAGGACTCCGGCGGGTTGGTCCCGTCCTGGTCGAAGCGGTAGAGCGTGAAGCCCGCGCTGTCGGTCACGATCGTGCCGAGCCGGGGGTCGTGCGCGACCTGCAGGGTGGCGCCGGCCGGAGCCCCGGAACCGCCCGACGCGCTCGGCGTGCTCGACCTGCCCGAGCCGGACGACCCGCAGCCGGCCACCAGGGCGGCCCCGGCGATGCCGGTGGCGGCGAGTACGGCGGCCCGGCGGGTGCGGGGTCTGCTGCGCATGGGACGCCTCCCGCCTCCGTCAACGGACTGGACAACTTTCTGTACGGACGGTGGCCGTCGCGTGCTCAATCCGGACGGCCCCCGGAATACCCCTGTGGGCATCACGGTTGTCCGGGGCACATGGCCTGTGCCGCCACTTCGGAAGGGAAGGATCCGCGAGATGAGCAACACGGTCGAGCTGACCAAGGAGAACTTCGACGACATCGTCCCGGGCCCGAAGGGCAAGGACTTCGTCTTCATCGACTTCTGGGCCGGGTGGTGCGGGCCGTGCCGGCAGTTCGCCCCGGTGTACGAGAAGGCCGCGGAGCGCCACCCGGACCTGGTCTTCGCCAAGGTCGACACCGAGGCCCAGCAGGAGCTGGCCTCCGCGTTCGGCATCCAGTCGATCCCGACGCTGGCGATCATCCGCGAGGGCGTGCTCGTCTTCTCCCAGGCCGGCGCGCTGCCCGAGCCGGTCTTCGAGGACCTGATCGGCCAGGCCCGCAACCTGGACATGACCGAGGTCAAGCGCAAGGTGGCGGAGGAGCAGGCGGCCGAGGGCCAGGCCTGAGACCCGCCGTGAGCACCTTCGTACTGGTTCCCGGGTTCTGGCTCGGGGCCTGGGCCTGGGACGCGGTGGCCGCGCCGCTGCGCGCGGCCGGGCACCGGGTGCACCCGGTGAGCCTGCCGGGGCTGGCCGAACGGGCGGGCGAGCCGGGCGACTTCGGGCTGGAGGAGCACATCGCCGACCTGTCCGAGCTGCTGGTGCGCGAGGACCTGTGGGACGTGGTGCTCGTCGCGCACAGCGGCGCCTGCGCGCCGGTGGGCGGCGTCGCCGACCGGATGCCGGAGCGGATCCGGCGGGTGGTCTACCTGGACAGCGGCCCGCTGGTCGACGGCGCCTCGGTGTACGACCTCTGGCCGCCCGACTTCCGGGCCGAGGCCGACGCCACGGCGGTGGACGGCCGCTTGCCGATGCCCTCCTGGGAGTACATGGCCGCCCACGGGTCCAGCACCGAGGGCCTGGACGACGCCGCCCTCGCCCGGATCCGCACCCGGCTCACCCCGCACCCGGTCGGGGCCTACCGGGACCGGCTGCGGCTGACCGGCGCCGGGGCCGCACTGCCGCAGGCTCTGATCTCCTGCTCCCTCCCGCTCGAACAGGTGCGGGCGCTGATCGCGAGCGGGCACCCGTGGTTCGCCGGGATGGACCGGCCCAACTGGGAACTGCGCGAACTGCCCACCGGGCACTGGCCGATGTTCTCCCGCCCCGCCGACACGGCCGCCCTGCTGGCGGAGCTCGCGGCAATCTGAGCCCGTCCGCGTGTTCGCCCGCGCGCGGGCCGGTCCGCGTCGCAGGATGGGGCCCACGCCCGGGTGCCGTCCACAGCGGCCACGGCCGGGCGCGACGACGCGAGGCCCGCGAGACCACGGAGGACGCGACATGACCAGCAGCACCGCCGAGGAGTACGACGTCATCGTCCTGGGCGCCGGCCCGACCGGGGAGAACGTGGCGGACCGGACGGTCGCCGCGGGCCTGCGCACGGTGATCGTGGAGGCCGAGCTGGTCGGCGGCGAGTGCTCGTACTGGGCGTGCATGCCGAGCAAGGCACTGCTGCGCCCCGCGGCCGCACTGGACGACGCCCGCGCGGTGGGCGGCGCCCGGGAGGCGGTCGGCGACGGACGACTGGACGCGGCGGCGGTGCTGGCCCGGCGGGACTCCTTCACCTCCCGGTGGAAGGACGACGGCCAGGTGAAGTGGCTCCGGGACACCGGGATCGAGCTGGTCCGCGGCCACGGCCGGCTGGCGGGCGTGCGGACCGTCACGGTGGAGGCCGAGGACGGCAGCGAGCGGGTCCTCACCGCCCGGCACGCGGTCGCGGTGTGCACCGGCAGCCGCCCGGTGCTGCCCTCCGACGTGCCCGGGCTGGCCGAGGCCCACCCGTGGACCAACCGCGAGGCGACCGGCTCGCCGACCGTCCCCGGGCGCCTCGCGGTGGTCGGCGGCGGGGTGGTCGGGGTGGAGATGGCCCGCGCCTGGCGGGCGCTGGGTTCCGAGGTGGTGCTGCTGGTGCGCGGCGACGCGCTGCTGCCGCGGATGGAGCCCTTCGCGGGCGAGCTGGTCGCGGAGGGCCTGCGGGAGGCGGGGGTCGACCTGCGCTTCGGCACGGAGGTGACCTCGCTGGAGCGGGCCGGGGCCGACGGGCCGGTGGTGCTCTCCCTGAACGACGGCGAGCGGCTCACCGAGGGCGAGCGCCTGACCGCCGACGAGGTGCTGTACGCGACCGGACGGGCCCCGCGCACCGCCGACATCGGGCTGGAGCAGGTCGGACTGCGGCCCGGCAGCTGGCTGGAGGTGGACGACAGCTGCACGGTGCTGGGCGTGGACGGCGAGTGGCTGTACGCGGCCGGGGACGTCAACCACCGGGCGCTGCTCACCCACCAGGGCAAGTACCAGGCCCGGATCACCGGTGCGGCGATCGCCGCACGCGCCCAGGGGCGTGCGCTGGACACCTCGCGCTGGGGCGCGCACGCCGCGTCCGCCGACCTGGCCGGTGCGCCGCAGGTGGTGTTCACCCAGCCGGAGGTCGCGGCCGTCGGCCTGACCCTGGCGGCGGCCGAGCGGCTCGGACTGCGGGTCAAGGCCGTCGACCAGGAGATCGGCGACGTCGCCGGGGCCTCGCTCTACGCCGACGACTACCGCGGCCGGGCCCGGGTGGTCTTCGACCTGGACCGGGAGGTGATCGTCGGCGCCTGCCTGGTCGGCCCGGCCGTCGCCGAGCTGCTGCACTCGGCGACCGTCGCGGTGGTCGGCGAGGTGCCGATCGACCGGCTCTGGCACGCCGTCCCCGCCTATCCGACGATCAGCGAGGTGTGGCTGCGGCTGTTGGAGGGCTGCCGGGGGTAGCGGCGCTCCCGGGCCGCCCGCGGCCCTGCCGGGCGCGCTGCGCCGCGCGGAGCGTCACAGCACGGTGCGGCGCGCGGAGCGTCACAGCACGGTGGCGGCACGGCCCCGCGCGGCGAGATGTGCTCGGCGGCGGACGGCGGGACACTGGCGAGGGGCGTGCCGAGGCGCCCCGGGGGGCCGTCCCGGGGGGCCGTGCTCGTGATCAGGTGGTGTGAGGCATGACCGAGGTGCTGTTGGCCGTCGGAACCGAGAAGGGCCTCTTTCTCGGCCGCAGCCGCGACCGGCTGGACTGGGAGTTCAGCGGGCCGCACTTCCCCATGAACGCGATCTACTCCGTCTCGATCGACCGCCGCGAGGGGCGGACCAGACTGCTGGTCGGCGCCGACAGCAGCCACTGGGGCCCGTCGGTGTGGCGCTCCGACGACCTCGGCGCCACCTGGCACGAGCCGTCCCGGCCGGCGATCCGCTTCCCGGAGTCCACCGGCGCCTCGCTGACCCGGGTCTGGCAGCTCCAGCCCGCCGGGCCGGAGGCCCCCGGGGTGGTGTACGCGGGCACCGAACCGGCCGCGCTGTTCCGCTCCACCGACGGCGGCGAGACCTTCTCGCTGGTCGAGTCGCTCTGGAACCACCCCCAGCGGCCCGAGTGGGGCGCCGGCTACGGCGGCCAGGGCCTGCACACCGTCCTGACCGACCCGCGCGACCCCCAGCGGCTGCTGGTCGCCGTCTCCAGCGGTGGCGTCTACCGCAGCAAGGACGGCGGCGACAGCTGGGCCCCCTCCAACACCGGCCTGCGCGCCGAGTTCTTCCCGGAGGAGCGGCAGTACCCCGAGTTCGGCCAGTGCGTCCACAAGATCGCCCCGGATCCGGTCCACCCCGACCGGCTCTACCTGCAGAACCACGGCGGCGTCTACCGCAGCGACGACTGGGGCGCGAGCTGGCGCTCCATCGCGGACGGGCTGCCCGCCGAGTTCGGCTTCGCCGTCGCCGCCCACCCGCGCCGGGGCGACACCGCCTACCTCTTCCCGCTCGGCGGCTCGGACGACCGGATCCCGCCCGGCCGGCGCTGCCGGGTCTTCCGCACCACGGACGCCGGCACCAGCTGGGAGCAGCTGGCCAACGGCCTGCCCGGCGAGGACCACTACGGGATCGTGCTGCGCGACGCCCTGCGCACCGACGACGCCGACCCGGCCGGGATCTACTTCGGCAACCGGACCGGCGACGTGTACGGCAGCCGGGACGAGGGCGAGAACTGGTCGCTGCTGGTCTCCCACCTGCCGGACGTGCTCTGCGTCCGGGCGGCAGTGGTCGGCTGAGCCCGCTCCCCGCCACGGGACGCGCCCGTCGAAAACCCGTTGCCCCGGGCTGCCGTACCGGTGAGCATGGGCCGCCGACGAACGAGCTCGTGAACGGGGTGGGGGCCATGGCCGACGCGGACCGGGTGATCAGGCGGAACGGCGACGGCGCACCGGTCCTGCGGTACCGGCTGGGCGAGCGGGAGGGGCGGCCCTGGGCCGACCTGCTGGAGGTGCTGGACGGCTCGGCGGACGCGGCGGACGCGGCGGAGTACATCTGCGCCGAGCTGCCCGGCTGGGTCGTCTCGGGCCCGCCCGGGCTCGGGCGGCGGCTGCTGGCGCGGGGCGCGACCGCGCTGCGGCACGCCCACACCTACCGGCGCGACCTGCGCGCCGATCCCCCGCCCGCCGACTGGGCCGGGACGCCGCTGCGCGAGGGCCTACGGGCGGCGCCCTGCGACCGCTCGCCCGAGGAGATGCTGGAGTCCTGGCGGGCCGCCTTCGACCCGGCCCACGTGGACCACTTCCCCGGCGACGACGCCCGGGCCCTCGCCGACCGGATCGGCCCGCTGCTGGCCGGGAAGGCCATCGGCCCGGTGCTGCCCTCCAGCGTGCTGGCCGTGGACGCCGAGGACCGGGTGGTCGCCGCCGCCGTGCTGACCGACCGCGACGGCCTGCCCTGGGTCGCCGAGGTCTTCCGCCACCCACGGCGCGGCTACCGCGGCCTCGGCGCCGACCTGCTGCGCCGGGCGGTCGCGGACGCCGCCGGACGCGGGCTGGCCGATGTGCACCTGGTGGTGACCGAGGGCAACCCGGCCCGCCGGGTGTACGAGGCGCTGGGCTTCCGGCGGCAGGAGACCTCGCTGACGGTGATCGTGCCGGACAGGCCCTGACTGGCCCTGTCCGTTCTGTCCCGTGAGATCTGTTCTGTCGCGTGAGGTCTGTTCTGTCCCGTGAGGTCGGGGATGCGGCCCCCGGGTGCCGACGGCTACGAACGCGGGCCGTGCGCGCCCTCGACGTGGGCGCCGCGGACCACGACCATGGTCAGTCCGACCGCGACCAGCAGCTCCGCCCAGAAGAAGGCCGCGTAGTCCAGCAGCGTGCCGATCGGCGGGTTGCCGGGGGCGGCGTTGCGCATGCCGACCAGGGCGAACAGGGTCGCGGCCATCCAGCTCAGCGCGGGCCAGATGATCCCGCGCCGCTGGCGCACGATCAGCCGGGCGGCCAGCAGCACCGCCAGGGCCAGCGCCCACATCGCCGCCATCATGAACCAGGCCAGGATGAAGGTGCTGCGGGAGCGGCTGATCCGCTCGGTGACGGCGACGCCGTCGCCCTCGGCCGGCTTCCCGGTCTGCCGGAAGGCGAAGAAGGGGTCGCCCTCCTCCAGCCCGATCACCAGGGGGACGGAGCGCCCGCCGACGGTGGCCCGGAAGCCGATGATCGCGTTGTAGTGGTCGAAGGGGTAGTCCGAGACCCGGCCGTCGAACAGGCTGAAGGTCACCGTGCTGGAGCCGATCTGCTGGCCGGCCGGGTACTTGAGGGTGGTCTGCTCCAGCGAGGTGGTCTCCATCACCACGTCCCCGGACGGCACCAGCGGGTTGTCCGCCAGTTCGAGGGTGCCGTGCGGCTGCACCACGACCTTCGCGGTGACCGTCTGCGCGGCCGCGTCCACCCGCTGGAGCACCACGTCGACCTCCAGGTGGTCCGGGCCGGACGCGGTGGTGCCCGCCACCTGGGCGTGGCCGCGGCTGGAGCGCTCGTCGAAGTAGAGCAGCAGCCCGGCGGCCACCAGCAGCACGATCACCACCACCACGGCGTACGCCCGCCAGGGCCGGACGGTCCGCCGGACGGCGCTCACCGTGGTGGCACGCGCCCGCGCGTGGATCCGGACCCGGGCGCGGGCCGTCGGGCGCGGCGGACGGACCGTCCGGCGCTGCTGCGGCGCCCGGCGCTGCGGTGGCGTGCTCATCGACCCGCTCCCACGGTCGGCGGCGGCATCCGCTGCCGCCCGTCCTGCCAGCCTCGGGACGCCGACGCCGGCCCCGCAACCGGGGCGGGCCGATCGGGACTCCCCCCGGACGCGGAAAACACGCTGGTCGGAGGGGCTGTGTAGGCTCACTGGTCATGGCGAGGGTGACACGGGACGATGTGGCGCGGTTGGCGGGGACGTCCACAGCGGTCGTGAGTTATGTGATCAACGACGGACCGCGGCCGGTGGCGGCGGCCACCCGGGCCAAGGTCCTCGCGGCCGTGGAGGAGCTCGGCTACCGGCCCAACCGGGTCGCCCAGGCGATGGCGCGGCGGCGGACCAACCTGCTCGGGATGGTCGTGCCGGACGCCCGCCAGCCCTTCTTCGCCGGGCTGGCGCACGCCGTGGAGCAGGCCGCGACCGAGCACGGCCGACTGCTGTTGATCGGCAACTCCGACTACGCCGACGAGCGCGAGGCCCACTACATCCGGGCCTTCCTCGGGATGCAGGTGGACGGCCTGATCCTGGTCACCCAGGACCCGGCCACCCCCGGGCTGACCGGCTTCGACTCGGCCGACGGCACCCCGGTCGTCCTGCTGCACCACCGTGCCGAGAGCACCGACGGCGTGGCCGTGGTGGCGGACGACGAGGGCGGCGCCCGCGAGGTGGTCCGCCACCTGCTCGGCCACGGCCACGCGGAGGTGCACTGCTTCGGCGGCACCCTGGCGCTCAGCCCGCTCGACCCGGTCACCGGTCGGACGGCCGGCTGGGCCGAGGCGCTGGCCGAGGCCGGGCTGTCCACCGAGGGGCGGCTCACCCCGGCGCCCTTCGACCGGGTCCGGGCGCACGCCGAGGCGCTCGCCCTGCTCAGCCGGCCGGACCGGCCGTCCGCCGTCTTCTGCGCGACGGACGACCAGGCGATCGGCCTGCTGCGGGCCGCCGACGACCTGGGCATCCGGGTGCCGGAGGAGCTCGCGGTGGCCGGTTTCGACGACATCGCCGAGGCGGTGATCGCCGGACCGGCGCTGACCACCGTGACCGCCGCGCAGGACGAGATGGCCCGGGCCGCGCTGGACCTCGTGCTCGGCGGGCCCGAGCGCCGCGCCGCCGGGGCCCGAACCTTCCCGGCCAAGCTGGTGGTGCGGCGCTCCTGCGGCTGCCCGGCCGCTGCTACGCGCTGAGCAACGGCCCTGCGCGGCCGGTCAGTTCAGCTGGAAGACGGCCTCGACCGGGTAGTGGTCGCTGGGCGCTGCGGTGTCCGGCCGGCCCGGCGTCCAGCCGGCCTGCGGGTCGAAGTCGATCTTCACGTTGGACATCGAGGTCGGCACCGGACGGCCCGGGGCGTTGAGGTAGCCGATGTAGTCGAGGTCGTCCCGGTAGTCGGTCGGGAAGGTCTCGACGCCCGCCATGTACTGGCACCAGGAGGAGACCGGGCAGTCCATGGTGGTGCGGGTCTGGGTCGGGTCGGTGGCCGGGGTGCCGAGCACGCCGTTGACCGCGTTCTGGGCGTTGGCGTAGTCGCCGCGGCTCCGGCCGTGGAAGTACTCGACGTTGAGGTCGCCGCCGATCAGCACCGGCGCCCCGCTACCGACGATGCCGTCGACCCAGGCGCGGATCTCGGCGAGCTGACCGAGCCGGGTGGACTGGGTGGTGTCGGTGGAGATATCGGACTCGTCGGCCTGCAGGTGGGTGCCGACCACCCAGGCGGTGCTGCCGTTCTTGTTCACCTGCACCAGCGCCGCGCCCTTGTTGGCGTGGTAGTCCCAGGTGCCGTAGGTGGAGTTGCTGAAGACGTGGGCGTACTGGGCGGTGATCGGGTACTTGGAGAGGATCATCGTGCCGCCGTTGATGACGAACAGCGAGCTGGAGCAGTTGCCGCTGACGCCGGTCCAGCCGCCGCCGGAGCAGACCCCGCCGACCACCGGGGTGCGGTACGGGTAGAGGTCGGCGAGTTCGGCGTTGATGTCGGCGGTCGAGCTGTTGTTGAACTGCTCGTCCAGGACGACCACGTCGGCGTTGTGCCGGCGGACGATCTGCTCGATCACCGGGGTGCGGCGGGCGGCCTGCTCGTTCTGGGTGCTGTCGACGATCGCGGTCCCGAGGTCGACGTTGAACGCGAAGACGGACAGCGTGGTGGGGCTCGCCGCGGTGGCGGCGGAGGCCGTCGGCGCGGTGCCGCCGAACAGCAGTGCGGCGGCGGCCGCCGAGGTGAGGGCGGTGGCCGTGCGACGCGAGAGCATGGGCGTTCTCCTGGGTCCGTCAATCCGATGGGGCCCGGTCGGGCCGGGGTGGCCGGCCGCCGGGGATTGGCGGGGGAACGCTAGCTACTGCCCGGTACTTCGGGAAGAACGGCAGGCGATCAGTTTCGATCGCCCCTGTGGCGAGGAGGTGTATGTACAGGTCAGACCGGTTGGCTGACAAGATGTCTGTACACCCTTGCACCGGGCACCGAGGGCCCGGTGAACGCCCGTCAGCCGTCCGACAGTTCGTCCGCGAGCAGATCCATCAGCAGGTTGTCGTGCCAACTGCCGTCCAGGCCGCGCTCGTACTGGCGCATGGTGCCGACCGGGCGGAAGCCCACCTTGGTGTAGCAGCGGATCGCGGCGGCGTTGTCCGCGGCCGGGTCGATCACCAGCCGGTGGTAGTGGTGGTCGTGCACCAGGTGCCGGGCCATGGTGCGCACGGCGTCGGTGCCCAGACCCAGGCCGTGCACCGACGGGTCCAGGTAGAGGTCCATTCCGGCGTGCCGGTAGTCGTCGTCGTTGTTGGCGTACCACTGGACGGCGCCGACCACCCGGCCGCCCAGGTCGATCGCGAAGGTCTCGGTGTCGGGCGCTTCCAGGTCCTCGGCGACCTCGTCGACCAGGTCGTCACGACCGCGCCAGCGGGCGAACACCTCGGGCGTGCTGCGGATCGCGACCAGCGCCGGGATGTCGTCGGCGGTGGCCGGGCGGAGGGTGACCAGGGTGCCGTGCAGAATCGTCCCCATATGGGGCATGTTGACACGGAACGCCGCCCCGGGCGAGCGATTTGCGCGCGGGGGACGCGGGTTCCGGCCAGGCCCCCGCCGGCGCGAGCCAGCCGCGACGAATCGTCGGCCGCCTCGTTCGCATCCGCGCCCCTCATCACGGGGCGCGGATGAGGAGAAGGCCCGGCGCGCCCCGCACACCGGATGCAAGCAACCCGGCAATCGGGTGGACGACTGGTTCCGGACACCAGCCGCGGGCGCTCGCGCTGGACGATCCGCCAAGAAGATTCGCGACTGCCTCACTGGCATTTACGATGCGATTGCGCCACCAGCCCTCTCATCTGCGAGTCGAGCGGGAGGCGACGCACCAACGCGACACCCGGGGGAGAGCGAGCGAGAGATGATCGTCGGCGACCTGCTGAACCTCGACGACCTGGCCATCCGACTGGCCTGGGGCACCCCGGACCTGCTCGACCGCCCGGTCACCGGCGTCAGCTCCACCGACCTCCAGGACCCGGCGCGCTACCTCCAGTCCGGCGAACTCGTGCTCACCGGTCTGGTCTGGTGGCAGCCCGCCGACGACTCCGGCGCGCTGCGCTTCGCCACCGCGCTGCGCAGCGCGGGCGTGGCCGCCCTGCTGGCCGGCGAGGGAACCCACGGCAGCATCCCGGACGGCCTGGCCGAGGCCTGCCGCACCCACGGCATCCCGCTGCTCGCGGTGCCCGCCGGAGTGAGCTTCCGGGCCGTCACCGATCGGGTGTACCTACGGCTCTGGGGCGACCTGCGGGCCGGGGCGCGGGACACCGCGGCGGTCCCGGAGGCCGTCCGGAGCGAACTGCTCGACCTGGTCCGCACCGGGGCCGGGCCCGCTGAGGTGCTGGCCCACGCGGTCGGCCGGCTCGGGCTGCCGGACTGCTCGATCAGCACCGCCGGGGGCCGCCCGCTCGCCGGCGGGCCACCGCCCGCGCCGACCGCCGGACGGGCCGGCCGCGGCGGGGCCGGGCTGCCGGTCGGCCCCCAGGACGGCTCGCCGTTCGACGGCTGGCGGCTGCGGGCCCACCCCTGCGCCCCCGCCGTGGAGCCCGCGCTGCAGTGCCTGGCCGAGCTACTCGCCCCGCTCGCCGTCCGCAGCCGGGCCGCGGCGGGCGCCCGGCGGCTGGCCGCGGGAAGGTTGCTGGACGCGCTGGCCGACGACGGCGGCCTCGCCGAGCCACTGGCGGCCTGCGGGCTGGGCGAGGCCGGGTCACTGGTCGCGGTCACCGCGCGGATCGAGCCCGGCCGGCCCGGCGAGGAGCCGCCGGCCGACTGGGCGGCGCACGCGCTGACCGAGGCGCTGCACCCGCTGGGCGTGCCGTACGCGGCGGGCACCGACCGCACCGGGGCCGGCACCGCGCTGGTGGCCGCGCCCGCCGACCGGGTCGCCGGGCGGCTGCGCCGGGCCCGGCCCGCCCTCCAGGCCGCGCTGACCGGCCGGCACACCCTGCGGATCGGCGTCGGCCCGGCCGCGCCGCCCGTCCCCCGGGCGCTGCGCGCCGCACTGGTGCAGGCTCGGTACGCGCTCGCGGGCGCGGCCGGGCCGGTCGGCAGCGCGACCGAACTGGACTCCCTGGACGGGCTGTTGCGCGGCATCCCGCCCGAGGTCACGGCCGCCTTCCACGCCCGGCTGCTGGCCCCGCTGACCGCCCACGACGCGGAGAACGGCGTCTCGCTGCTGGGCACCCTGGCGGTGTTCCTGGACCACGACGGCTCCTGGGCGCGGACGGCGGCGTCGCTGCACATCCACGTCAACACCGTCCACTACCGGATCCGCCGGATCGAGGAGCTGACCGGCCGCAACCTGGCCCGGCTGCGCGACCGGCTGGACCTGCGGACGGCGCTGCTGTGCGCGCCGGGGGCGGCGGAGGTCGCGCGTCGGACCGCGTCGGGCTGAAGCGCCCGGCGCGCACCCACCGGGTGCGGAACAGCTCGAAGCGGAAGAATTCTTCGCGGCGGGTGTCGATCCGGCGCCGGCCCGATCGACGCAGGGGTGAGCGGCGGGGAGAGGCCCCGCCCATCCGACCGAGGAGTCACCATGCCGCGCTTCATGACGCTGGTCCGCATCGACGAGAACGCCCGTGACGGGTGGGAGCCCGACCCCGGGTTCGAGCAGCGGATGGGGGCGCTGTTCGAGGAGATCACCAGGGCCGGGGTGATGCTGGAGACCGCCGGGCTGACCCCGACCGCCCAGGGCACCCGGGTGACCTGGAACGACGGGAAGGTCGGCTACACCGACGGCCCGTTCACCGAGACCAAGGAGGTCGTCGGCGGCTACGCCATCCTGCAGTGCAAGGACAAGGCGGAGGCGCTGGAGTGGACCCGGCGCTTCCTGCAGACCCACCCGGCGCACTGGCAGGTCGAGGCGGAGGTCCGGCAGATCGACGAGATGCCGCAGCCTCCGCGGTGACCACCGCCGTGGCGTCGTTTGCCTCCCTCCCCGCCGGCTGCTCTGATGGGTGGCCGTGACGGAGAGGGATGCATCGGCGGCCGTCGAGGCGGTGTTCCGGATCGAGTCCGCCCGGATCATCGCCGCGGTCGCCCGGATCGTGCGGGACGTCGGGATCGCCGAGGAGCTGGCGCAGGACGCGCTGGTGGCCGCGCTGGAGCAGTGGCCGCGCGACGGCGTCCCGGACAACCCGGGCGCCTGGCTGACCACCACCGCCAAGCGGCGGGCGATCGACCTGGTGCGCCGCCGGGAGGTGTACGCCCGCAAGCTCGCCGAGGTGGGTCGGTCGCTGGAGGACGTACCGCCGTCCGAACCGGTGGAGCCGTCCGGGCCGGAGTCCATCGACGACGACCTGCTGCGGCTGATCTTCACCGCCTGCCACCCGGTGCTGTCGGCGCGGGCCCGGATCGCACTCACCCTGCGGCTGCTCGGTGGGCTGACCACCGCGGAGATCGCCCGGGCCTTCCTGGTCCCGGAGCCGACGGTGGCGCAGCGGATCGTCCGGGCGAAGCGCACCCTGGCCGAGGCGCGGGTGCCGTTCGAGGTGCCGTACGGCGCGGACCGGGCACAGCGGCTGTCCTCGGTGCTGGAGGTCATCTACCTGATCTTCAACGAGGGTTACTCGGCCACCGCCGGGGACGACCTGCTCCGCCCACAGCTGTGCGAGGACGCGCTGCGGCTCGCCCGGGTGCTGGCCGCGCTGGCGCCCGCCGAGCCGGAGGTGCACGGGCTGGCCGCGCTGCTGGAGTTCCAGGCCTCGCGGACGGCGGCCCGCACCGGGCCGGACGGGCGGCCGGTGCTGCTGGCCGAGCAGAACCGGGCACGCTGGGACGGGCTGCTGATCCGGCGCGGCTTCGAGGCGTTCCGGCGGGCGGGCACCGGGCCGTACTCCGTGCAGGCCGCGATCGCCGCCTGCCATGCCGGGGCGCGGCGGTACGAGGACACCGACTGGGCGACGATCGCCGCGCTGTACGGGCGCTTGCTGGCGCTCGCGCCCTCCCCGGTGGTGGCGCTGAACCGGGCGGTGGCCGTCTCGATGGTCCAGGGCCCGGCCGCGGCCCTGGAGCTGGTGGACGCCCTGGCGGCGGAGCCGGCCCTGCGCGACTACCACCTGCTGCCGAGCGTGCGGGGTGATCTGCTGGCCCGGCTAGGGCGGACGGCGGAGGCGCGGGCGGAGTTCGAGCGGGCGGCGGAGCTGACCCGCAACGAGCGGGAGCGGGAGCTGCTGCGGGAACGGGCGGCGTCCCTCCGGGACTAAGGAGTCTCGTCCTGGCGCAGCCGGGCGCTGACCGCGCCGAGGCCCTCGGCGAGGACGGCGAGCTGTTCGCGGGTGAGCACGTCGATCAGCAGCTCGCGCACCAGGGCGACGTGGCCGGGTGCGGCCTGGCGGATCATCTCCCGCCCCTGGTCGGTGAGTTCGGCGATGACGCCGCGCACGTCGCTGGGGCAGGAGCGGCGGGCGACCAGGCCCATCCGCTCCAGCTGGGTGACCTGGTAGGTCAGTCCGCTCTTGGAGGTGACCAGCTTGTCGGCGAGTTCGGTCATCCGCAGCGAGTCGCCCGGGGCGGCGGACAGGTGGACCAGGATCTCGTACTGCTGGTGGGAGAGGCCGGAGTCCTCCTTGAGCTGGCGCTCCAGCCGCCGGTTCAGCAGGTTGCTCGCGACGACGAAGCCCCGCCAGGCGGCCATCTCATCCCGGTCGAGCCAGCGGGGTTCGTTCAGTTCGGACATGGGTGAAGCCTACTCCTGTTGTTCAAATTCGAACGAAGGTGTACCGTCGGAAGCATAGGTTCAAATTTGAACTACTCGATCCCCCAGGCCCCCGACCCGCCCCCGACCCGCCCCCGAGGAGGACGCCATGAGCGCCGCGGCCCCCGAGCGCATGCCCGCCCTGTACCTGTCGCACGGCGCGCCGCCGCTCGCCGACGACCCGATCTGGCCGGGCGAGCTCGCCGCCTGGTCCGCCGGGCTGCCGCGCCCCAAGGCCGTCCTGATGGTGTCCGCGCACTGGGAGGAGGCCCCGCTGGCCGTCGGCGCCGTCACCACCGTCCCGCTGGTGTACGACTTCTGGGGCTTCCCCGAGCACTACTACCGGGTCCGGTACGCCGCCCCCGGCGCGCCGGAGCTCGCCGAGCGCGTGCGCAAACTGCTGCGCGCCCCCGGCACGCCCGTCCAGGACATCCCCGACCGCGGGCTCGACCACGGCGCGTACGTGCCGCTGGTGGAGATGTTCCCGGAGGCCGACATCCCGGTGCTGCAGATCTCCATGCCCACCCTGGACCCCCAGCGGCTGCTGGAGATCGGCCGCCGGCTCGCACCGCTGCGGGACGAGGGCGTGCTGATCATCGGCAGCGGCTTCTTCACCCACAACCTGCGGGCGCTCAGCAGGGACGGCCGGATCAGCTCGGTGATGGCCGAGTTCGACGACTGGGGCAGGCGCGCCCTGGACGCCCACGACCTGGACGCGCTGCTCGACTTCGAGCACAAGGCTCCGGCCGGGCGCCTGGCCCACCCGCGCACCGAGCACTTCGCCCCGCTGTTCGTCACCCTCGGTGCCGGCGAGGCCGACCTGGGCAGCCAGCGCAGCGTGATCGACGGGTTCTGGATGGGGCTGGCCAAGCGGTCGATCCAGCTCGGCTGACCGGTTCGGAGCGAACGGCCAGGGCGAACGGCCGGAGCGAAGGGCCAGGGCGAACGGCCGCGAACGGCCACGGTGAGCGGCCACGGCGAGCGGTCAGAGCGAACAGCAGGTGAAGCGCTCGCCGATGTGCTCGGGCTGCTCGATCTCGTCGACCAGCGCGACCGCGTAGTCCGGCACCGAGATCCAGCTGCGGCCCTCGCCGTCGGTGAGCAGCTGCTCCAGGCCGGTCCGGTAGCGGCCGGTCCGCTCCCCCGGGCCGATCTCGGCGGCCGGGCTGAGCACCGTCCAGCGGATGTCGGAGACCGTCCGGTAGTAGTCCAGCGCCTCGCCGTGGGCGTGCATGATCTGCAGGATCGGCTGCGGCAGGCCCGGGGCGTCCCAGACCCGCACCCCCGGCGCGGTCTCCAGGCTGCCCGCGCCGCCGACCGCGATCAGCCGGGGCGCGCCGTCGGCGAGCGAGCGCAGGCCCTCGACCAGCGAGCGGGCGGCGGGTTCGATCAGCGCCAGGTGGCCCGGGCCGTCGCCGCCGCCCACGGCGCTGACCAGGACGTCCCGGCCGGCCGCCACCCGGGCCACGTCGGCCGGGTCCAGCACGTCGCCGCGCTCCACCGAGGCGGCGTCGCCCCGGTAGCGGTCCGGCTCGCGGACCACCGCGGTGACCTCGTGCCCGCGCGCCACCGCCTCCGCGACGACGGCGCTGCCGATGGTGCCGTTGGCGCCGATCACGGCGATTCTGGCCATGGGTACCTGCCCTGGTTGCCGGGGGTGGACGCGATGGCGTCGGACAGGGTCGATTATCGGCCGGTCCCCCGGCGACGGCCCGGGGGCTCGGCCTCTCGTGTGACGGCCCTTCGGGGCTCAGGCGGCGCCGGTGGCGACCCGCTCGGCCCGGCTGCGCTCGACGCACAGCTCGTTGCCCTCCGGGTCGGCCATGGTGACCCAGCCGGTGCCGTCCGGGCGGCGGAGGTCCGCCACCACCGTGGCGCCCAGGGCGACCAGGCGCTCCACCTCCTCGTCCCGGCTGCGGTCCTGCGGCTGGAGGTCGAGGTGGACCCGGTTCTTCACCGACTTGCCCTCGGGCACCCGGATGAAGAGCAGCGAGGCGCCCTCGGAGTTCACCACCGCCTCTCCGTCGCCCGGGTTGTCGTCCTCGCCCAGGGTGCCGTCCAGCGCCTGGGCCCAGAAGGCCGCGAGGGCGTGCGGGTCGGCGCAGTCGATCGTCACGTGTCGTACCAGAGAAGCCATGCGATCACTCTCACCTGTGCCGTTCGGTCACGTCCAGCGCTTTCCGGGAGTGCCGGTGGCCGTCCAGCGGGAACTCCGGCGGAAGGGCGGTCAACAGTTCCTGGAACACGTAGCCGCTCTTCTCCGCCACCCGGCAGGAGGCGGGGTTGTCGACCTGGTGCAGCAGGTCGATCCGGCGCAGGCCGTCCTCGGCGAGGGCGGCGAACGCCCAGGTGGTGAGCGCCTCCACCGCGCGCGGGGCCACGCCGCGGCCGCGGGCCGGGGCCGCCGTCCAGTAGCCCACCTCGGCCGCCTCCCCGCCCGGGGTCGGGCGCTTGAGCGCCACGTTCGCGACCAGTTCACCGGCTTCCAGGACGGCGAAGGAGTAGCGGGTGCCCGCGGCCCGGCCCTCGTACTGGGCGCCCAGCCAGCGCGCGGCCTGCTCGGCGTCGGTCACCGGGACGCGGGTGAAGCGGCGCAGCGTCTCGTCCCGGTAGGCCTCGATCAGCGCCGGTGCGTCGGCGTCCTCGAAGGGGCGCAGCAGCAGGCCCTCGGCCGTCGGGTGGGTGGTCACGGTGATGGTCATCGGTGGTCTCCCCCTGGGTTCTGAACCGCGCACGGTGATCTCCCTGATGGACGGGCGGCGGCCGCCGCCCGGTTGCGGGCCGGGCTTGACCCTGACGCCGGCGGCAGGGTCGGAGGCTTCTCCGCATGAACGAGGAGAACGTGGTGGAGCAGCGGGTCGTGGTGGTCACCGGGGCCGGGACGGGCATCGGGCGGGAGACCGCGCGCGCCTTCGCGGCCGAGGGGGCCCGGGTGGTGGCGGTCGGCCGGCGGGCCGAGCCGCTGGCGGGGACGGCGGCCGCGTACCCGGGGCTGATCGAGCCGCTGGTCACGGACGTCACCGGACCGGACGCCCCGGAGACGATCGTCGGGACGGCCCTGGAGCGGTACGGGCGGCTCGACGTGCTGGTCAACAACGCCGGCGTCGTGCAGAGCGGCCAGACCGTCGGCGGCTACCGGCGGGCGGGCGTCGAGACGCTGCTGGCCACCAACCTGGTCGCCCCGGTGCTGCTCGGACAGGCCGCGGTGCCGGCGCTGGCCGAGAGCCGCGGGGTGGTGGTCAACGTCAGCACGGCCGTGGGGCAGCGCGGCTGGCCGAACAACGCGGTGTACGCGGCGGGCAAGGCGGCGCTGGAGACGATCACCCGCAGCTGGGCGGTGGAGCTGGCCCCGCGCGGCATCCGGGTGGTGGCGGTGGCGCCCGGGGCGATCGACACCCCGATCGGCGAGCACGCCGGATACGGCCCCGAGCAGTCCGCGGCGGTCCGCGCCTGGCAGCTCCGGCACACCCCGCTCGGCCGGATCGGCCGGCCCGCCGAGGTGGCCTGGGCGATCACCCAACTCGCCTCGCCGCAGGCCTCGTTCGTGACCGGCGTAGTGTTGCCGGTGGACGGGGGCGCACTGGTGGGCTGAGGGAACGGGGGCGGGCAGGGGTGCTGATCGGTGAACTGGCACGGCGGACGGGCAGCACGGCCCGGGCGCTGCGGCACTACGAGCAGGCCGGGCTGATCGAGTCCGAACGGGCGGCCAACGGCTACCGGGAGTACGGGGAGCCGGCGGTCGTGCGGGTGCGCAACATCCGCGCCCTGGTGGCCGCCGGGCTCACCCTGGAGGACCTGCGGCCGCTGCTGGGCTGCCTGGACGGGGACGTCCTCTCCCGGCCGCCGTCCGAACGGGTGCTGGAGATCGCCCGGGAACGGCTGGCGGTGCTGGAGCGCCGGATCGCCGCCCAGACCGAGTCCAGGGACCGGCTGGTCGCGGCGCTGGCGGCGGCCGGAAGCGGGCTGCGGGAAGGCCCGGGGGAACAGGCGGACGAGTGACACCCCCGATCGGGGGTGTGCAGGGGACCGGCCAGGGAGGACAGTGGGCGCATGCAGATTCCACTCTCCGTCATGGACTTCCTCGACCGGGCCGAGCTGGTCTACGGCGACCGGGTCGGCATCGTCGACGAGCCGGTGCAGCCGGCCGAATCCTGGGGTGAGCTGAGCTACCGGCGGGTCGCCGAACTCGCCCGGGCCCAGGCCGCCGGGCTGGACCGGCTCGGTATCGGGCCGGGCGAGCGGGTCGCGGTCGTCTCGCACAACTCCGCCCGGCTGCTCACCTCCTTCTTCGGGGTGAGCGGGTACGGCCGGGTGCTGGTGCCGGTCAACTTCCGGCTGCGGGCCGAGGAGGTCGCGTACATCGTCGAGCAGAGCGGCGCCTCCGTCCTGCTGGTCGACCCCGAACTCGCCGACGCGCTGGACGGGGTGGTGGCCAAGCACAAGTTCGTGCTCGGCGCGGACAGCGACGCCCTGCTGTACGACTTCGACAACGCGCCCCGCCGGTACGCGGTCTCCGAGAACGACACCGCCACCATCAACTACACCAGCGGAACCACCGCCCGCCCCAAGGGCGTTCAGGTCACCCACCGCAACGCCTGGCTGAACGCGACGCTGATGGGCCTGCACTACGGCGCGAGCGACAGGGACGTGTACCTGCACACCCTGCCGATGTTCCACGCCAACGGCTGGGGCCTGCCGTTCACGATCACCGGGCTCGGCGGCCGGCACGTCGTGCTGCGCAAGGTGGACGGCGCGGAGATCCTGCGCCGGGTCGAGCGGCACGGGGTGACCTTGCTGTCCGGCGCGCCCGCCGTGGTGCAGATGGTGCTGGACGCGGCCGCCGACTGGGACGGCCCGGTGCCCGGCCGGGACCGGGTGCGGATGATCGTGGCCGGCGCGCCGCCGCCCACCTCGGTGGTGCAGCAGGTCGAGGAGCAGCTGGGCTGGGAGTTCATGCAGCTCTACGGCCTGACCGAGACCGCCCCGATCGTCACGGTCAACCGTTCGCGCGCCGAGTGGGACGCCCTGCCGGCCGCCGAACGGGCCGAGAAGCTGGTGCAGGCCGGCGCCCCGGCGCTGGGCACCCAGCTGCGGGTCGACGCGACCGGCGAGGTGCTGGTGCGCTCCAACACCGTGCTGGACGGCTACTGGCGCCAGCCGGAGGCCACCGCCGAGGCGCTGCGGGACGAGTGGTTCCACACCGGCGACGGCGGCACCCTCACCGACGGCCAACTGACCATCTCGGACCGGAAGAAGGACGTCATCATCAGCGGCGGGGAGAACGTCTCCTCGATCGAGGTGGAGGACTGCCTGTACGGCCACCCGGCGGTGGCCGAGGTGGCGGTGATCGGCGTTCCGCACGAGAGGTGGGGCGAGACGGTCAAGGCGCTGGTGGTGCTCCGGGAGGACCAGGCGCCCGTCACCGAGGCGGAGTTGATCGCCCACTGCAAGCAGCGGCTGGCCGGCTACAAGTCGCCGACCTCGGTGGAGTTCCGGGAGGCGCTGCCGCGGACGGCCACCGGGAAGCTGCAGAAGTTCCGGCTGCGCGAGCCGTACTGGAGCGGGCGGGAGCGCCAGGTCAACTAGGGCGTGGCCGGGGGCCGGCGGGTGGGGTGTCAGCGGAACTCCGCCCTGCCGGGCCCGGCCTCCAGGTAGCTCCGCATGCCGATCTCCCGGTCCTCGGTGGCGAACAGCCCGGTGAACAGCCGCCGTTCGATGGCCAGGCCGGTCGTGAGGTCCGCCTCCAGCCCCTGGTCCACGGCCGCCTTGGCCGCGCGCAGGGCGTGGGCCGGGCCGGCGGCGAGCCGGGCGGCCCAGGCGTGCGCCGTCGGGTAGACGTCCCCGGTCGGCACCACCTCGTTCACCAGACCGATCCGCAGGGCCTCCTCGGCGGACACCTGCCGGCCGGTGAAGATCAGCTCCTTGGCACGGGACGGCCCGATCAGCCGGGCCAGCCGCTGGGTGCCCCCCGCGCCCGGGATCACGCCGAGGAGGATCTCCGGCTGGCCGATCCGGGCGCTCACCGAGGCGATGCGCACGTCCGCGCAGAGGGCCAGCTCGCAGCCCCCGCCCAGGGCGTAGCCGACCACCGCCGCCACCACCGGCTGGGGGATGCGCGCGACCGCCGTGAACGCGCCCTGGAGGGCGTCGACCCGTTCCGCCATGTCGCGGTGCGACATCGGCAGCATCTCCGCCACGTCGGCCCCGGCCGCGAACACCCGCTCGCCGCCCCAGAGCACCACGGAACGGACGTCGTCGCGGGCGGCGGCCTCCTCCGCGACGGCCCTCAGCTCGTCCTGCATCGCGATGTCCAGCGCGTTCACCGGCGGCCGGTCCAGGCGGATCACCCCGACCCCGCCCTCGACCTCCAGGGTGACCAGTGGTGCCACGGAAGCCTCCTCCTGCCCTGTGGTACACGGGAGTTGATCGATGCTAACCCGTCGCGGAGGCGGGCAGAAGGCCGCCGGCTCCCGGCAGACAGCGGCGGAGGTCCGGTCCTAGACTCACGGCCGTGGAGTCACAGATCCCGAAGGCCCAGGTGCCGACCGTCGATCGCGATTCGCAGCCCCGGTCGTCGGGGCGCAGTTCCCCGGCCTTCGCCGCCATCGCCTACATGCTGTTCGTGCTCACCGTCGGCACGAACATCCCGACCCCGCTGTACGCCCGCTACCAGCAGGACTTCGGCTTCTCCCCGCTCTTCGTCACGCTGATCTTCGCCGCCTACGCCTTCGCCCTCGTGGCGACCCTGCTGACCTGCGGCGCCCTGGCGGACCACCTGGGGTTCCGGCCGCTCGTCGTGCCCGCCCTCGTCCTGGGCGCCTGCGCGGCCGGCATGTTCGCCCTGGCGGACGGCGTCGCCTGGCTGTTCGCCGCCCGGGCCGTCCAGGGGGTCTCGGTCGGCGCGGCGTCGGGCGCGCTGACCGCCGCGCTGGTGGAGACCGAGCCGTCCGGGAGCAGGGAGCGGGCGTCCCGGCTCGCGTCCATGATGATCGTCGGCGGTGGGGGGCTGGGGCCCGCCCTGTCCGGGGTGCTGGCCGAGTACGCGCCCGCGCCGCTGGTCCTCAGCTTCCTGACCGAACTCGGCCTGCTGGTCGTGGCTCTGGCCCTGACCGGCCTGCTGCCCGCCCGGCCGAGGCGGCGCGGCCGGCTGCCGCTGCGCCGGCCGATGGTTCCGTCGGCCGTGCGCCGGCCGTTCGCCGTGGCCGCGGCGGTCAGCTTCCTCGGCTGGGCCGTGGTCGCCCTCTTCCTGGCCATGATCCCCTCGTACACCTCGGAGCTGCTGCACAGCCACAACCTCACGCTGCTGGGCACGGCGGCCGCGCTGTTCCTGCTCTGCGCGGCCGCCGCCCAGTACGTGCTGGCCCGGACGGCCGCGCCCCGGGCCCAACTGCTGGGGCTGCTGGCACTGCTGACCGGGCTGGTGGCCCTGGTGGCGGCGGGCTCGACCCGCTCGCTCCCGGTGCTGGTCGCGGCAGCGGTCTGCGGCGGGGCGGGGCAGGGGCTGTCCTTCATGGGTGCCGTCCGGCGGGTCAACGAGATCTCCCCCTCGCAGTGCCGGGCCGAGGTGCTCTCGGCGTTCTACGTGGTCTCCTACCTCGGGGTCGGAATCCCCGTCATCGCGGTGGGCCTGCTCACCGGGGCCACCGGCCTGCTCCCGGCGGTGACCGCGTTCGCCTCGGTCGCGGCCGCCGGCTGTCTGGCCCTCGCCGCGGTCGTCCGCCGGGAGTCCGCCGCCGCTACGGAGGCGGCTTCCTGACCGCGCTTTAGCGGCGGTTAGCCGGGGGTTTGGGCCCGTCACCTAGGGTCGGTGCCCGTGGCCGGGACCGCTCCGCCGTCCGCACCGTGCCGGACCCGCGCCCCGGAGGAGAGGTGAGGCGCCCTTGAGCACCGACGCGTCCCCGCTGTGGACCCCGCCGGAGGACGTCCTGACGCGCTCCCGCATCGGCGACTACCTGCGCTGGCTCGGCCACCACCGGGGGCTGCGCTTCGTCGGCTACCACGAACTGTGGCAGTGGTCGGTCGACGACCCGGCGGGTTTCTGGTCGTCGGTCTGGGAGTACTTCGAGGTCGCCCCCGGGCCCTCGCCCGCGCCCCTGGCCGGCCCCGCGACCATGCCGGGGACGGCCTGGTTCCCCACCGCCCGGCTGAACTACGCGCAGAACGTCCTCCGGATGCCGGGCGCCGAACCCGACCGGCCGATGGTGTTCGGCCACTCGCAGACCAGGAAGCCCGTCGTGCTCACCGCGGAGCAGCTCCGCGACCAGGTGGCCCGGGCCCGGCAGGGGCTGCACCGGCTCGGGGTGGCCGAGGGGGACCGGGTCGCCGCCTACCTGCCCAACATCCCCGAGGCCCTGGTGCTGCTCCTCGCCTGCGCCGCCCTCGGAGCGGTCTTCTCCTCCTGCGCCCCGGAGTTCGGCGTCCGCTCGGTCCAGGACCGGTGGCGGCAGATCGAGCCCAAGGTCCTGGTGGCAGTGGACGGCTACCGCTGGGGCGGGAAGGACGTCGACCGCACGGCCGAGGTCGAGGCGATCCGGGCCGGGCTGCCCGGCGTCGAGCACGTGGTCTCCGTCCCGTACCTCGGAACGGGGCTGCCGTCCGGCCCGACCTGGGAGGAGCTGACCGCGCAGCCGGCCGAACCCGCCTTCGCCCCGGTGGACTTCGCGCACCCGCTGTACGTCCTGTACTCCTCCGGCACCACCGGTCTGCCCAAGCCGATCGTGCACGGCCACGGCGGGATCCTGCTCGAACACCTCAAGATGCTCGCCCTGCACCACGACCTCGGCCCCGGCGACCGCTTCTTCTGGCACTCCACCACCGGGTGGATGATGTGGAACTACCTCGTCTCCGGACTCGCCGTCGGCAGCGCCGTGGTGCTGTTCGACGGCAACGCGGGCCACCCCGACCCGGCGGCCCTGTGGCGGCTGGCGGAGGAGTCGGAGGCCACCTACTTCGGCACCTCGGCGCCGTTCCTGGCCGCGTGCCGCAAGGCGGGGCTCGTCCCCCGGGAGGAGGCCGACCTGTCCCGGCTGCGCGGGGTCGGGTCCACCGGCGCGCCCCTGCCCGCGGACTGCTACCGCTGGGTCTACGAGGCGGTCGACGCGAACCCCGACCGGCCGCTCCTGCTGACCTCCCTCTCCGGCGGCACCGACCTCTGCACGGGCATGGTCGGCGGGGTGCCCCTGCTCCCCGTCCACGAGGGGGAGATCACCTGCCGGTGCCTCGGCGCCAGGGTCGAGGCGTACGACGCCCAGGGCAGGCCGCTGATCGGGAGCACCGGCGAACTCGTCCTGACCCGGCCGATGCCGAGCATGCCGGTCGCACTCTGGGGCGACGCCTCCGGCGAGCGCTACCGCTCGACCTACTTCTCCGGCTTCCCCGGCGTCTGGCAGCACGGCGACTGGATCACCGTCACCGAACGCGGGAGCTGCGTCATCTCCGGCCGTTCGGACGCGACCCTCAACCGGGGAGGCGTCCGGCTGGGGACCGCCGAGTTCTACGCGGTGGTCGAGGAGCTCGACGAGGTCCTCGACTCCCTCGTGGTCCACCTGGAGGGACCGGCCGGCGACAAGCTGCTGCTCTTCCTGCGGCTCGCCGACGGGCTCCGCCTCGACGGGGCGTTGCGGGTGCGGGTCGCCCGCGAGCTGCGCACCGCGCTCTCGGAACACCACGTCCCCGATCACGTGCACCAGGTCCCGGCGATCCCCCGGACCCTCTCGGGCAAGAGACTCGAAGTCCCGGTCAAACGGATCCTGCGCGGCGAGAAGTCGTCTGACGTAGTGTCACCGGGGACGTTGGTCGATCCCGGCGCGCTGGCGGCCTTCGAGGACATCGCACCGCGCTACCGCGGTTGACCACGTGTTCTGACGACAGCACGGAGAGCAGGAGCGGAGCACATGGGCACGACGACCCTGGGCACGGCCGACTTCACCACGGCGATCGACGACCGCTACTTCGAGGACTACGTCCCGGGGTCGACCTACTGGTACGGCAGCATCACCGTGACCGAGGAGGAGATCCTGGAGTTCGCCCGGCGCTTCGACCCGCAGAGCTTCCACGTGGATCCCGCGGCCGCCGAACTCGGCCAGTTCAAGGGGCTGATCGCGAGCGGATGGCACACCACGGCCGTCATGATGCGGCTGTACGCGGACCACTACCTCAGCAAGGTCGCCAGCATGGCGTCGCCCGGGGTGGACGAGCTGCGGTGGATCCGGCCGGTCCGGCCGGGCGACGCCCTGTCGATGCGGGCCACGGTCGCCCAGGCCCGGGTGTCGCGCTCCAAGCCGGACCGGGGCCTGGTCCACACCCACGTCGAACTCCTCAACCAGCACGAGGAGCCGGTGCTGACGATCACCATCATGAACATGCTCCGCCGGCGGCCCGACGGGGCCTGACGCTCACCGCGGGAGGACCAGCACGATCTTGCCGAGGTGGCGGCCCGTGGTCATCCACCGGAACGCGGCCGCCGCCTCGGCGACGGGGAAGGCGCGGTGGGCCGGCGGCCGCAGTTCCCCGGCCGCGAACAGCGGTTCCAGTTCGGCGAGCAGCGTACCGACCAGGTCGGGGGCGGTCCGGCCCAGCAGGATGAGGTCGACGCTGTGCAGGCTGAGGTTCCGGCGGAACGGCGAGAGCGGGAGGGTCGATCCGCCGTGGATGTCCCGCTTGCCGAGCTCCACGAACCGCCCGCCGAAGCGCAGCAGCTCCAGGCCGGCCAGGAGGGACGGGCCCGGCAGGGAGTTGAGGACGGCGTCGACCCCCTCGCCGCCGGTGGCCGCGCGGACCCCGTCGGCGAACGCCGGCGTGCGCGAGTCCAGCACGTGGTCGATGCCCCGCTCGTTCAGCCAGGCCCGCTTCTGCGCGGTGCCGGCCGTCGCGAGGACCTCGGCGCCCAGGTGACGGGCGACGGCCACGGCCGCCTGGCCCACCCCGCCGGCCGCCGAGTGGACCAGCACCCGTTCGCCGGCCGCCAGTCGGGCCAGCCGGGCCAGGCCGTACCAGGCGGTGAGGTAGGCCACCGGCAGCGTGGCCCCCTCCTCGAAGCCCAGGTGGTCGGGCAGGCGGAGCACCCGGGCGGCCGGGACGGCGACGGAGCTGGCGAACGCTCCCTCGGCGAAGGCCATCACCCGGTCCCCCACCGCGAAGCCGCGGACCTGCTCGCCGACCCGGCTCACCACCCCGGCGCAGTCCAGGCCCAACTCCGGCGCGTCCCCGGGGTAGTTGCCGGTCGCGACGAGCACGTCCACGAAGTTCAGGGCGGCCGCGGCGACCCGGATCTCCACCTCGCCGGGCCCCGGCCGGCAGCGCGGCAGCTCCCGCGGCTCCAGCGAGTCGAACCGCCCCGGCCGGGCGATCCGCAGCCCGGTACGGGGGCGGTCCGCCGCGGGCGGGGTCAGCAGGTGCTCGGTCACTCGGCCGCTCCTCGGAAGAAGTCGACGAGCAGCCGGTTGACCTCGTCCGGCCGCTCCAGGAAACCGAAGTGGCCGCAGTCGGCCACCTCCTCGTAACGGCAGTCCGGGATCGCCCCGGCCACCGCCCGCCCCATCGCGGGCGGCATCACCAGGTCGTGGGCGAAGGCGACCACCATGGCCCGGCACCGCAGACCCGCGAGCGCCGGCAGCCGGTCCTCCCCCACCGTGGCCTCGAACTGGGCGGCCCAGCCCTCGCCCCGCTGCGGGAACATCGTGAAGGTCGCCAGCCAGTCCTCGGCCAGCCGGTCGTCGGCGAGCGTCACCGGGCCGAAGAGCTGGAGCATGGTGGCCACGGCCGAGTACGGCTCCGGGATCCCGCCCTTGGCCCGCATCAGCTCGGCGCCGCTCGCGGCCAGGGCGTCGCGGAAGGCGTCGGACCGCCCCCGGGTGGCCAGCAGCGCGACCGACCGCACGAGTTCGGGCCGGGCCAGCGCGAGCTCCTGGGCGGCCATCGCCCCCAGGGACAGCCCCATGACGTGGCAGGGGCCGACGCCCAGCGCCTCGACGAGGCCCGCCGCGTCCGCCGCCAGGTCACCCAGCCGGTACGGGCCGGGCGGGCAGTCGGACGGCGGCGTGCCCCGGCTGTCGAAGGTGACGACCCGGTAACCGGCCGCGGTCAGCGCGGGGACCTGGTGGCGGCCCCACAGCACCGACGGCGCGGCGGCCGGGCTCATCAGCAGGACCGGCTCCCCCTCGCCGTGGACGCGGTAGGAGATCCGGACCCCGTTCGACCGGACGACCGGCATGACGGCACCCTCCTCCGTTCCGTCCGATCCGTCGGCGCGCGGTCAGCCGGCCGCGGTTTCCGGTGCGCCGGATCCGGCGAAGAAGCGCTCCTCGATCCGGCGCAGCGTCTGGAAGTCCTCGACCGCCAGGTTCCGGCGGTCGACGGTGCGGCCGCTCGCGCTCTCGATCACCAGGACGAATTCGACGAGCGAGAGCGAATTGAGCAGTCGGGTGTCGAACAGGTCGAGGTCCGGGTCGATCTCGTCGAACTCCGGATTCTGGTTGAGTATCCAGGCGGTCACTTCACTGGGCAGCGTCGACATGACGACTCCTTTCGAATTCCCGACCACGGGGAGCGGAAACGGAGGAAGGGGGTGACCGGCGGAACCGGTACGGGGCTCAGCGCTTTCCGGCGGGCGTCGGGGCCCGGCGGACACCCAGCTTCGGAGTGGTGACCAGGAACAGTCCGGAGGCCGCGTCGTGGAGGTCGCCCGGCTCGATGCGCAGGGCCGCCAGGTTCCCCTGCTGGCCCGCGGGGGCGTCCCGGTCCGCCCGTTCGCGGGCCGCCTCGGCCTCCTCGATCAGCTCCGGCATGGCGGCGGTGCCCCGGGCGTCACCGGCGTCGAGCAGGTCCGTGAGACCGGCCGACAGCTCGGCGAAGGCGCCGTTGACGGTCCGGTAGCGCTCCTTCTCCCTGACCAGCCGCTGGGCCAGCCAGAAGTAGCTGTCCTTGCCGCGGTACTTCTCGTACACCCCCGAGACCAGCACCAGCAGTCGGGCGTAGGCGTTGCGGAACAGCGACTCGTAGAAGCCCTGGGCCTCGGCCTCGGTGATGGTCCCCTCGGCGTCGGCGATGACGGACGCCGAGGCGAGCAGCGCGCTGTACATCGCGAGGTGCACCCCGGTGGAGAGCAGGGGGTCGAGGAAGCAGGCGGCGTCGCCGACCAGGAAGTAGCCCGGCCCGCAGAAGCTGTCGGCCACGTAGGAGTAGTCCTGCTCGACGCGCACCGGGCCGACGAAGCGGCCGTCCTCCAGCAGGTCCCGCACCGCCTCCGTCTCCGCCACCAGGCTCCGGAGCATCTCCTCGTCCGAGGCGAAGTCCTTCCGCCGCTCCGCGAAGCGGGACTTGTGGGTGACGAAGCCGATGCTGAACTGCTTGTCGCGCAGCGGGATGATCCAGTACCAGCCGTCGTCCGAGGAGATCACGTTGAGGCCACCGGACGGCGTCTCCGGGAGCAGGCTGCCGCCGTCCCAGTAGCCCCAGATCGCGACGTTGCGGAAGATCTCGTGCGTGCGGCGGTTCCTGAAGTGCTGGTTCGACAGGACGCCGGCCCGGCCGGACGCGTCGACCAGGTAGTCGAACCGGATCGTCCGCAGCTCGTCGCCCTGCTCGGAGTGCACCCACTCCGCGGCCACCGGGCGGTCGCCCTCGAAGAGGACCCGCTTGACCTGGGCCCCCTCGACGACCTCGACCCCCTGCTCCTGGGCGTGCCGCAGCAGCACCTCGTCGAAGTCGGCCCGCTCGACCTGCCAGCCGCGCACGTCGGGGCCGAACAGTTCGGCCCAGTCGATCGTCCAGTCCTCGGTGCCCCAGCGGAGCAGCGCCCCGCGGCGGCTGGTGAAGCCCGCGGCGTCCACCTTGTCCAGGACTCCGGCGACCTCCATCATGACCCGGCAGGAGGACGTCAGAGACTCCCCGACGTGGTACCGCGGGAACCGCTCGCGCTCCAGCAGCGTCACGTCGAGCCCGGCACGTGCGAGCAGCGCGCCGGCCATCGAACCACCGGGCCCGCCGCCAATGATCAGGACCTTCTTCGGCATCGAATTCCTCTCGATCTCCTTCACGCGGGACCCACTGGCTACAGCGAATCACGCCGGACTTAACCCCCGGCCGGTGGGCGGCTAAATGGCTCCTTAACTCCCGCATAAAGCGGGCGGGTTGCGATTCGGAAGCGCCTGGACTCCCGGCGATGATTCCTCTTTGATGGGGGATCGGCCGGACCGGAGTCAGGCTCGTGGACGAATTGCGCCGCGCCCCGTGAGGAGTTCGTTTTGCATCACGCAACAGCCATGGCCGCCGGTGTCGACAAGAATCTCGACCTGACTCTCAGAGTCCTCCCGGCCCTCATCGTCATCCTCGTCGCCTCCGCGCTCTGCGGCCGGCTCGCCCAACTGGTGGCCCAGCCACGGGTCCTCGGCGAGATGATCGCCGGCGTCCTGCTGGGCCCGACCCTGCTGGGCTGGCTCGCCCCGGACGTCCAGGCCGCCGTCTTCCCGGCCGAGGTGAAGCCGATGCTGTACGTGCTCAGCACGATCGGGCTGACCCTGTACATGTTCCTGGTCGGTGCCGGCATGGAGCACGACGCGGGGACGGCGAGGGGGCTGTACCGGCGCGCCTCGGTGCTCGCGGTCTCGGGCATCGTGCCGGCGCTGGCACTGGGCGCGGGCGCCGGCCTGCTCTGGTGGCACGAACTCTCCCTGCCGGGCGTCGGCCGCTGGGAGTTCGCGTTCGTCATCGGCGGCGCGCTCTCCCTCACCGCGTTCCCGATGCTGGCCCGGATGCTGTACGAGCGCAACCAGCAGAACTCCCCGCTCGGCCGGATCAGCCTGGTCGCCGCGTCCGTCGACGACGCGGCGGCCTGGTGCATCCTCGCGGTGCTCTCGGCCGTGCACCTGGGGACGGGCGCCGGATCCGCCGTGCGCACCATCGGGCTGGGGGCGCTGTTCTGCGCCGTGATGCTGCTGGCGGTCCGCCCGCTGCTGAAGCCGCTGGCGCGACACGTGGTGCGGCACGGGGGGCTGGACGGCGGCGCGATGTACCTCGTCGTCCTGGTGCCGCTGGTGGCCGGCTGGCTCACCGACTGGATCGGGATCTACTCGGTGTTCGGCGGGTTCATCGCCGGGCTGGCCATGCCCCGGCACCCCGCGTTCCGCGCCGCCCTCCACGGCCGGATGCTGGACCTGGTCTCCACCCTGCTGCTGCCGGTGTTCTTCGCCTTCTCCGGGCTGAACACCCGGCTCACCGGGCTGACCGGGGCGACGATGCTCGCCGCCTTCGCCACCATCCTGGCGGCCGGGTTCTCCGGGAAGTACTTCGGGTGCTCGCTCGCCATGCGGTCGATCGGCTTCGGCTGGCGCGAGGCCTTCGCGGTGGGCGGGCTGATGAACGCCCGGGGGCTGATGATCCTGATCTTCATCAACATCAGCCTGGCGCAGGGCATGATCTCCCAGCAGGTGTTCGCGATGCTGGTCCTGGTCGCGGTGGCCACGACGGCCGGTGCGCTCCCGCTCTACCGCTGGGCGCTGCCCGACCGGCTGCAGCCCGCGCAGTCGCCCGCGGCCGAGCGGGCGACCGAACCGCAGCTCCGCTAGTCCGGGGGTCCGGGGGTCCGCCAGTCCGTGAGTCCGGGGGTCCGCCAGTCCGCCAGTCCGTGGGTCCGCCGGGGTTCCGGCCCGGTGTGCCGGGAGGGTGTCCGGCGGACCGGGCCGGACACCCCTACAGCGAGGCCCCGCCGTCGACCCGGATCACCTGGCCGGTGATGTACGAGGCGCGGTCCGACAGCAGGAACGCGACCGTCTCGGCGATGTCGTCGGCGGCGCCGAACCGGCCGAGCGGGATCCGCTCCAGAATCTTCGCCCTGGCGGGCACCGGGATGTCCTCCATCATCTGGGTCTCGGTGATCCCCGGAGCCACCACGTTCACCCGGACCCCGTACTGGGCGACCTCCCGTGCCAGGGACTTGCTCATCCCGATGACACCGGCCTTGCTGGCCGCGTAGTTGCTCATCGTGACGAAGCCGCTCAGCGCCACGATCGAGGAGATGTTGACCACGACCCCCGACCGCCGGCGCAGGAAGCCGTACATCACGGACTGACAGACGTTCCAGGTGCCGGTCAGGTTGGTGTCCACCACGTCGCCCCAGGACGCCGCGGGCAGCATGACCATCGGACCGTTCCGGGTGATCCCGGCGTTGTTGACGAGCGCGGTGACCGGACCGAGTTCGGCCTCCGCCTTCTTCACGAACTCGTCGACGGCGTCCCGGGAGCGCACGTCGCAGGCCCCGAAATGGCTGCGCACGCCCAGCGCCTCGACGTCCGCCGCGGTCCGGCGGGAGTCCTCGCTCTCGGAGCGGTAGCAGCCGACGATGTCGTAGCCCTCGCGGGCCAGCTGCAGCGCGGTGCTCCGTCCGATGCCGCGCGCGGCGCCGGTCACCAGGGCGCAGCGGGGGGCGGCTACGCCGTCGTCCGTGGTGCGCGGGCGGTTGCCGTCCTGCTGGGGCCGGTCGGGCATGCGGGCCTCCCTGTGGTGTCCGAGATCCGTCGGATCCCCAGCGAACCACCCGTCGACAAAACCTCGCTAAACTCCGGCCTACGCCGCACCGCGATCCGCGCCGACCCAGAACTCCGTCAGGTGCTCCAGCTTCGGATCGCGGGACAGCACGGCCCGTTGGAGGCGCTGCAGCCGGGCGCCGGGCTCCATCCCCAGGTCGTCGACCAGGATCCGCCGTATCCGGTCGTAGGTCGACAGCGACTCGGCCACCCGGCCGCTCCGGTACAGCGTGATCATGAGGTAGCCGTAGAGGTTCTCCCAGGTGGGCTGCTCCTCCAGCAGGGCGAGGAGTTCGCCGGTGAGCGCCTGGTGCCGGCCGAGGCTCAGTTCGAGCTGCACCCGCTGCTCGTAGGCCACCGTGCGCAGTTCGTCGAGGCGGCGCCCGATGTTCTCGAAGACGGGAGCCGATCGCAGGTCCTCCAGCGCGCTGCCCCGCCACAGGGCGATGGCCGTCCGCAGGGACTCGGAGGCGTCCTCCAGGTCGCCCTGGGCGCGCTGCGCCTGCGCCTCGGTACAGAGTCCTTCGAAACACTGGAAGTCGAGGGAGCCGTCGGGCAGGCTGAGCTGGTAGCCGGGCGGTCTGGTGGCGATCCGGGCGGTGCCCGGGCCGAGGCCCTGGAGGTGCTTGCGCAGCTTGGAGACGTAGACCTGGAGGGCGGTCGCGGCGGTGGCCGGCGGCGCCCCGGACCACAGCGCCTCGATCAGACGGTCGGTGGAGACGGCCTTCCCGTGGTGCACGCACAGGAACGCCAGCAGCGAGCGGACCTTGGGCGCACGCGGGCTCACCGACCTTCCGTCGGCCGTCTCGATTTCGACCGGTCCGAGAATGCGGAACAGCATCACATCACCCCTGCTTCGACGATCCCCCGTCAGGGCCTTCACGCGAATGCATGCCCGGTGACGCGAGCCTGCCAACCAGGTGGCGGCATGTGTCGGGCCGAGGGAGACGTCCGGCCTCAGCGCGTCCGGACCGGTCCGGGCGGCCGGGAGGCCGGGTCCAGCAGGCCGAACTCGCGGGCGGAGATCGCGAGTTCGGTGCGGTTTCGGACACCGAGCTTGTGCATCGCGGACTTGAGGTAGCCGGTCACGGTGTTGCAGGTGAGGCCCAGGTGGGCGGCGATCTCCGGGTTGGTGCGGCCGGTCGCCGCCCAGCGCAGCACCTCGTGCTCGCGCGGGGTCAACGGCCTCGCGGGGACGACCGGTCGGGGCTTCTCGCCGCTCCAGGCCGCGGCCCCGGCGAGTGCCCGGGTGGCCGCCGCCGCCAGCTTGCCGACGGCGGAGATCCGGACGTCGCCGAACGGCACGACGGTGCGCAGCGAGGCGTAGACCACGCCGTGCACCGTACCGCCGTGCAGCAGCGGGACGGTGAGCATCGCGTACAGGTCCTCGGCGGTGACGGCGTCGTCGTAGTGGTGCGAAATCGTCGTCGCCGCACGGTAGTCGGACACCCAGGTGGGCGCGCGCTCGGCCAGCGCCCGGCCGCCGAGGCCCAGTCCGGACGGGACGGCGACGTCGTGCAGCAGATCGGCCCGGGTGCCCGCCCAGTGGCGCAGCACCATACCGCCGTCGTTCCGGCCGCGGGCCGCGCCGCCGGGCAGCGGCTCGGGCACGCCGACCAGGCCGACATCGGCGCCGCACTCGGCCACCACCCGGCGGGCGAGGTCGCCGAGCACGGCGTCCCGGACCAGCTCGGCGGCGCGCGCGGCGAGTTCGGGGTCCTCGGCCTGCGTGGCGGGTTCGGGGACCTCGGCGCGCGCGGCGGCGAGCGTGTCCGGACGCGCGGCGCGGTTGTCCGGGCGCGCGGCGCGGGTGTCCGGACGCGCGACGCGGGTGTCCGGACGCGCGACGCGGGTGTCCGGACGCGCGACGCCGTCGACGGGTCGCGCAGCGGTGAGGGTGTCCGCAGCCCTGGTCATCGCGGAATTGTCACACGCGGTGGGTCCGGTGGCGAGAGGCCTGACGTGCGTGTTTCGTGGAGTGGCGGGCACCGGTGCCGGGCTCGGCGTAGGGTGCGGCGGCGGACTGCCGGCGGGTGGCAACCGCTCTCGACCGGAGGGACAGCCGATGACCGACCCGAACCCCGCGGGCGACGTCCTGCACGGCCTGCTGGCCGACCTGCGGGCCGAGAGCGCCGTCCTGGACGAGCTGGTGGCCGCCCTGCCGGCCGACGGCTGGGCCGGGCCCACCCCGGCCGAGGGCTGGACGGTCGCCCACCAGATCGCCCACCTGGCCTGGACCGACCACTGGACGGCGCTGGCCGCCCGCGACCCGGAGGGCTTCACCGCGGCGCTCGGCGGCGACTTCACCGCCCTGCTGGCCGCCGGGGCCGACCCGGTCGAGGAGGGCGCCCGGAAGGGTGCGGCCGCCGCCCCCGCCGCCCTGCTCGACCGCTGGCGCACCGGCCGGGCCGAGGTGCAGGCCGCGCTGGCCGCCGCCCCCGCGGACGTCCGGCTGCCCTGGTTCGGCCCACCGATGAAGCCCGCCTCGATGGCGACCGCCCGGCTGATGGAGACCTGGGCGCACGGCCAGGACGTCGCGGACGCGCTCGGCGTGACCCGGGAGCCCACCGCCCGGCTGCGCCACATCGCCCACCTGGGCCTGCGCACCCTCGGCTTCGCCTTCGCGGCCCACGGTCTGCCCGCGCCGGAACACCCGGTGCGGCTCGAACTGACCGCCCCCGACGGCGGCACCTGGGCCTTCGGCCCGGCCGACGCGGCGGACCTGGTGACCGGCCCGGCCCTGGACTTCTGCCTGCTGGTGACCCAGCGCCGCCACCGCGACGACCTGGCCCTCACCGCCACCGGCCCGGTCGCCACCGCCTGGCTGCCGATCGCCCAGGCCTTCGCCGGGCCCCCCGGCAAGGGTCGGGCGGCAGCCTCCGGCGCCTGAACGGCCCGGGGCCGGGCCGTGCACAGGGGTGGTCACGCTGTTCTCCGAACCGATCCGAACGGAACCGACCCGAACGGAACCGAACCGAACCGCGACCGCTACCACGCGCGGCACGACCGGAAGTCCGGTGATGCCATGCGCATCCCGGATCCGTTCGACTTCGAACTGGACCTGAGCGGCCTCGTGCGCTCCCCCGACTGAACGGCGCCGCCGCTCACAGGCCGATCCGCAGGGGAGTGAGCCGGGTGGCGACCAGATTGGTGGCGCCGCGGTCGCGCTCGACGTGGCCGTGGACCAACAGGCCCGCCCGGTCCAGGGCGGTGCGGCGCTGGGACTCCCAGACCGGGCGGTTGCAGATCACGTTGATCAGGCCGGTCTCGTCCTCCAGGCTGAGGAAGAGCACCCCGCCGGCCGTCGGCGGCCGCTGCCGGTGGGTGACCAGGCCGCCGACCACCACCGCCGTTCCCGGTGGTACGTCCGGGAGTTGGTCGGCGCGGAGCGCGCCGCCGCGGTCCAGGTGGGCCCGCAGGTGCTGGAGCGGGTGGCTGGTGGCGGAGGTGCCGGTGGCCCACAGGTCGGCGATGGTCTCCTCGACCGGGCTCATGCCGGGCAGGTCGGGCGCCTCGGTGCCGGGGGTGGTGCCGGGGAGCAGCTCGGCCGAGATCCCGGCGAACGCCCCCGCCGCCCACAGTGCCTGACGTCGCGTCAGCCCGAAGCAGTCGAAGGCGCCGGCCGTCGCCAGCGCCTCCAGGGCGGGTGCGGGCAGGCCGGTGCGACGGGCGAAGTCCTCCAGGTCGGCGTACGGCTGTCCGGCCGCGATCGCCTCGGCCTGCAGGGTGCCGATGCCGCGCACCGTCTCCAGGCCGAGCCGGATGGCGGGTTGCGGGCGGCCGGCGGTCAGCGGCGGCGCGGGGGTCGGGCCCCGGTACGGTTCCAGGGTGGGGCGCGGGCCGCTGGCGTTGACGTCCACCCCGCGCACCCGGACGCCGTGCCGCCGCGCGTCCGCGACCAGGCTGAGCGGCGAGTAGAAGCCCATCGGCTGGTTGGCCAGCAGGGCGCAGGTGAAGGCCGCCGGGAAGTGGTACTTGAGCCAGGCACTGGCGTACACCAGGTAGGCGAAGCTGATCGCGTGGCTCTCCGGGAAGCCGTAGTTGGAGAAGGCCTCGATCTTGCCGTAGACGTCCTCGGCCACCTCGGGCGGGATGCCGCGCTCGGCCATCCCGGTGAGCAGCCGGTCGCGCAGCCGGGCGACCCGCTCGTGCGAGCGCTTGGCGCCCATCGCCTGGCGCAGCCGGTCGGCCTCGGACGGGGTGAACCCGGCGCAGTCGATGGCGAGTTGCATCATCTGCTCCTGGAACAACGGCACCCCGAGGGTCTTGCCGAGGGCGTTCTCCATCAGCGGGTGGGGGCAGCCGGGCGGCTCCACCCCGGCGCGGCGGCGCAGGTACGGGTGGACGGAGCCGCCCTGGATCGGGCCGGGCCGGATCAGCGCGACCTCGACCACCAGGTCGTAGAAGTGGTCGGGCTTGAGCCGGGGCAGGGTCGCCATCTGCGCCCGGGACTCGACCTGGAACACCCCGACGGTGTCGGCCCGGCGCAGCATCGCGTACACGCCCTTGTCGTCGTCCGGGATGGTGGCCAGGTCGTAGCGCAGGCCGTGGTGTTCGGCGATCAGGTCACAGGCGTCGTGCAACGCGGCGAGCATGCCGAGGCCCAGCAGGTCGATCTTCACCAGTCCGGCACCGGCGATCGACTCCTTGTCCCACTGCAGCACGGAACGCCCGGGCATCCGGGCCCACTCGGTCGGGCAGATCTCCCCGATCGGCTCCTTGGTGAGCACCATGCCGCCCGAGTGGATGCCCAGGTGGCGTGGCAGGCCGTGGAGTTGGGTGGCGAGCGAGAGCACGTCGGCGGGGATGACGGCGTCCGCGCCGGGGGCGGAGCGGAAGTCGGTCTGCCGGCTGAAGGCGTCCACCTGGCCCTGCGGGTAGCCGAGCACCCGGGCGGCGTCGCGGATCGCCAATCGGGGCCGGTAGGTGATCACGTTGGCGACCTGGGCGGCGTGCTCGCGCCCGTAGCGGCGGTAGACGTACTGGATGACCTCCTCGCGGCGGCGGTTCTCGATGTCCAGGTCGATGTCGGGCGGCCCGTCCCGGGCGGTGGAGAGGAAGCGTTCGAACAGCAGCTTGTAGTGGATCGGGTCGACGGCGGTGATCCCGAGGGCGTAGCAGACCGCCGAGTTGGCGGCCGAGCCGCGGCCCTGACACCAGATGTCCTGGCTCCGGCAGAAGTCCACGATGTCGTGCACGATCAGGAAGTAGCCGGCCAGGTCGAGATCCTCGATCACGTCCAGTTCCTTGCCGAGCTGGCGACGGGCGGCGGCGTTGCCGGGGCCGAAGCGGGCCGGGCCGCCGGCCGCGACCAGGGCGCGCAGGTGGCCGATCTCGGTCTCGCCCTCGGGGACGGGGTAGCCGGGCAGTTCCGGGTCCAGCTTGGCGAAGTCGAAGGCGCAGGCCCGGCCGAGTTCGGCGGTGGCCCGCTGCACGCCGGGGAAGCGGGCCAGTCGGGCGGCCATCTCGCGGCCCGAGCGCAGGTGCGCGGTGCCGGCCGCCCGCGTCCAGCCGACCGCCTCCTGGAGGGTGCGGCGCTCGTGCAGGGCGGCCAGGCTCTGCGCGAGGCGGCCCTGGGCGGGGCCGGCGTGGTGGGCGTTGGTGGAGGCGACGACGGGCAGCCGCAGTTCGGCGGCGAGCGCGGCGAGGGCGTCGTTGCGGCGGTCGTCGCCGGGCAGCCACTGGTCGATCAGCTCGACGTGGACGTTCTCGGGGCCGAACGCCTCGGTGAGGGCGCGCAGTCGCCGCCGCGCCTCGTCCCGGTCGGGCAGCGCGGCCGGGACCCGGCCGAGCCGACAGCCGGTGAGCACCGCCCAGTGGCC
This sequence comes from Kitasatospora sp. NPDC101108, assembly GCF_055584725.1. Taxonomy (NCBI): domain Bacteria; kingdom Bacillati; phylum Actinomycetota; class Actinomycetes; order Kitasatosporales; family Streptomycetaceae; genus Kitasatospora; species Kitasatospora sp. NPDC101108. Next base: position 42,030 of record NZ_JBVJLM010000024.1, on the reverse strand, counting down.
GTCGTGCGCCCCGGCGAGCTCGGCGAGGTCGTACGCCGGGCGGCCCTTGGCACCGCCGGCCAGTTGGGCGGCGGCGATCGCGGCGGAGAGACGGCGGTAGCCGGCCGGGTCGCGGGCGAGGATCAGCAGGTGTTCGGTGTCGTGTCCGGCGTCGCGTCCGGTGCCGTGTCCGGTGGCGCGTTCGATGCCGTGTCCGGTGTCGTGTCCGGTGGCGCGTCCGGTGCCGCCTGCGCGGCTGATCGTCAGTTCGGCGCCGAACGCGGTGGCCACGCCCGTCCCCCGGGCGGCACTGGCGAGCCGCACGGCGCCGTACAGGCCGTCGTGGTCGGTGATCGCCAGGGTCTCCACGCCCAGCCGGGCCGCCTCGGCCACCAGGTCCTCCGGGTCGCTGGCGCCGTCCAGGAAGCTGAAGGCGGAGTGGACGTGCAGTTCGGCCCAGGGTTCGGCGTCCTCGGCCCTGGCGGCGGGGAATTCCTCGCCGGCTGGGGGTTCCTCGACCGCTGAGGGTTTCTCGGCGGGGCGGCGCAGCGGGACGACCGTGCGGTCCGGCGCGGCGCCGGTCATCCGGCGGTGCAGCTCGTTCCAGGGGATGGTGGGGTGGCTGGTGAAGCCCATCGGGGGTTGCCTTCGTCGTTCTCGTGCTCGTCCTGCTCCCCCCTGCCACGGGTTCCCGGGCCGCTAGTCGTAGCCGGCCTCCAGGTACCACGCACCCCCCTCCACGGTGAGCAGCAGCGCCCGGCCGCCGTCCACCACCATCTGGAACCGCGCCCGGCGGCGGGCGAGCGACTGGTCCCACCAGTACTCGACCGCCGGCCAGGGCCCCGTCCAGCCCGCCACCCGTTCCTCCCGGCCCCGGACCACGACCAGGGCCGGCCGGGCCGACACCCCCGCCCGGCCGTCCACCGTGACCGGCCGCCCGCCCTCGTCCAGCACCCGTACGGGCGCCGGCTCGCGCAGCACCACGGCCGGCCAGAGGTCCGCCGACCGCTCCGCGAGCCGCCCCGGCCAGGGCGCGTCGGCCGGGGCCGCCGCCTCGTACGGCTCGCCCCACGGCACCCTGACCTGCTGCTCCCCCGGGCCGCGCCCGCCGGCCGGCTCGATCCGGCGCAGCCCGGCGTGTCCGAGCACCGCCTGCACCCGGGCCACCGCGCGCTCCACCCGGTCGTCGGCGACGGCCTGGCCCCACAGGGCGAGCTGGCGGCCCTGGTCCGGGGAGAGGCCGTCGGGGGCGAGGCGGAGCAGGGTGAAGCCCGCTTGATCGGCCTGGCCGGGGCGGTCGCGCTGGTCGGGACGGTCGCTTTGGACACCACGGGTGCCCTGGTCGGGGCGGTCGCCCGTGAAGGTGCCCATGCCCTGCCAGGCCTGGAGTTGCCAGCGCACCCGCTCGGCCAGCGCCGTCGCGGACAGCCGGCCCTCGTGCCGCCACAGCCGCGACGCCGTCCGACCGTCCGCGCAGGCCACCTCGACGGCCACCCGGCGGCAGGTCAGCCCGGCCCCGGCCAGCCGCTGGTGCAGCTGCTCGGCCAGCGTGCGGGCGACGAACACCAGCGGCTCGGTCAGCGGCTCCGGCGGGTCGAAGCGCTGCTCGACGGCGAGGTCCGGCTCCTCGTCGCGGGGTACCAGCGGGCGCGGCTGCAGGCCCCGGGCCAACCGGTGCGCGACCGTCCCGGACGGGCCGAAGCGGTCCGCGACGGCCTCGGACGGCAGCGCGGCGAACGCCCCGACGGTGGGCAGGCCGAGCCGCCCGAGCAGTTCCGCCAACGCCTCGTCGCCCAGCGCACCCACCGGGTACGGGGCGAGGAACTCCGCCGTACGGCCGGCGGGGACCAGCACCCCGGCGCGGGCGGCGAGGACGGCGGCGAACAGGCCGTCGGCCACGCCGATCTGGGCGTGGGGCACGGTTCGGGGTGGTGTCGGTGCGGTTTCGGAGTCGGGTTCGGAGTCGGGTGCAGGTTCGGCTTCGGGTGCGGGTTCGGCTTCGGGGTGGTTCGCGGGTTCGGTCCCGGGCACCGTCACCGCGCCGGGGACGGCGTCCGGGACGGGCGGCCGTTCGAGGGCCTCCGTCACCGCCGCGCCGACCAGGGCCGCCAGCGCCTCCTCGCCGCCGAAGTAGCGGCCCGGGCCCTTCACCGGAATGGCGCACAGGCCCGGGCGGACCACCTCCACCCGGGGCGTGAACGCCTCCACCGCCGCGACCACCGGTTCGAAGCGGCGGGCCTCGGCCTCCGGGTCACGGTCGCGCAGCTCCAGCTCCGGGCAGAGCCGCTGGGCCAGCTTGAGCCGCTGCCCCTGCCGCACCCCGGCCGCCCGGGCGCCCGCCGAGCAGGCGAGGATCCGCCCGCCCTCGGTCACCGCCACCGGGTCGTCGCCGGTGACGGCCACCACCGGCCAGTCCGGGCACCAGACCACCAGCACCCGGGGGGTTCTTTCACTGCCGGGCATCGTCGACATGTCACACCACCGCCGCCACGAGCGGTTCCGCCGGCTCCGCCACGGGCTGCGGCTGCTCCCGGACCGGGCGCACCGCGCCGTGCTCGTCCGGCAGCCAGAGCCGGGCCGTCCGACCGCGCACCGCCGACCCGCGCCCCTCGGCCACCACCTCCACCTGCCGCCCGGCGAGCTGCCCGTGGCCGTCCCCCAGCCCGAACCATCGCCCGGACCGCACTCCCAGACGCAGCACCGCGCCCGGCCACGGGCCGGCCACCAGCAGCACGCAGCCGCTGCGCCGCAGCACGGCGGCCAGCCGGGTGGCCAGCTTCGGGGGCACCGGCCCGTCCGGGCGCAGCATGATCAGTTCGACCGCCCCGGCCAGCACCGACACCACCTCGGGCCAGTGCGGGCCCGGGTCGTCCGCGACCAGCAGGCGGCGCAGGTCCAGCCCGTACCCCTCGGCGGCGGCGAGCCCCAGGTCCGGCAGACCGACCGCCGCCGCCCAGCCGCCCTCGGTCTCCCGCACCCCGGCGGCCAGGGCCAGCAGCAGTCCGGCGTCCCCGCCCGCCACCGACACCGCCGTCCCCCGCCGCAGTCCGCCGTCCGGCAGCACCTCCCGCAGCGCGGGTGCCACCGGTACCAGCCCACGCCCCGGCGCCGCCTGCCCGTCCTCGGGCCCGGTGGCCGTCAGCGGCCCGGCAGCCGTCAGCGCCACCGGCCGCAGCGCGGGGCGTTCGGGCTGCTCGGCGGCAGATTCGAAAACAGATTCGAAAACGGGCACAACCCCAGGATCGAACATCCGTTCGTAAAGATTCAAGTCCGCCAGAGCACCCCGACCCGTCACGCTCCGTGTCGGATGCGGCGAGCGCAAGGCGGCGGATCGCCACCTTCGGCATCGACGCTCAGGTGCGGTTCGCCTCGGCGGCCGACCGGACGGCCTTCGCCGAGGAGCCCGCCCGGACCGTGCCACCCTGGTCAGCCGCTACCACGGCGAGCCCGCCTCCGGGGGCGCAGCCACCCCGTGGCCGTCGGACTGCACCAGGCCCCCGCGCCACCCCACCCCGGCACCGAACCGAGAGCCGGGGCCGAACCAGGAGCCGGGGGCCCACGCGTGGGTGTGGGCCCGTCCTTCGACGACTGACCATCAGGTGAGAAACCGGTGGACAGGCCCCCCGCGGTCAACAGACTGATCCCATGACGGTGAACGATGACAAGGACGACCTGCGGATCTACGTCCAGGATGCCCGCGACGCCCTGCTGTGGAAGCTGGACGGCCTCTCCGAGTACGACCTCCGGCGGCCACTCACCCCCACCGGAACCAACCTGCTGGGGTTGGTCAAGCACGTCACCGGGGCCGAAGCGCTCTACCTCGGCGAGACCTTCGGACGCCCCTTCCCCCTCCCCGAAGCGACCCCGCTGTGGATCGTCGGCACCGCCGAACCGAACGCGGACCTGTGGGCCCGGGCGGACGAGGGCACCAAGGAGATCCTCGACCGCTACCGCCGGGTCTGGGCGCACTCGGACGCCACCATCGCGGAGCTACCGCTGGACGCGATCGGCCAACTCCCCTTCGGCAACCGCCCGAAGCAGACCCTGCACCGGGTGCTCGTCCACGTCATCGCCGAGACCCACCGGCATGTCGGCCACGCCGACCTGGTCCGCGAGCTCATCGACGGCGCCACCGGCCAGCGCTCCGACGGTCCCAACACTGCCCCCGGCGACGCCGACTGGTGGCAGGCCCACCACGACCGTGTGGAACAGGCCGCCCGCCAGGCCGCCGGGCTCGCCTGAGTCCCGGACCCCCTACGGAGGTTCTTCGAGTATGGAGCAAGGAGCCGGAACGGCCGTCCGGTGCGGGGACTGCGGGGGCGTCGCCGTTCGGAGCTTCGGCCAGTTCCTGTACCTCGGCCGGGAGTTGTACTGGGACGCCGAGCTGCACTGCCCGTCCTGCGACCTGTACATGTGCGAGCACTCGGGCCCCGGGCCGATGCCCGAGGACCTCCGCACGGCGCTCCTGGCCACCCACGGGCCGGCCCGGCTGCGGCTCTCCGGGCCCCTCGGCGATCCGGTGGCGGCACTGCGGGCACTGCGGGAGGGAGCCGGGACTCCACTCGGCCGGACGCGCGAACTGCTCAACGAGCTACAAGAGTTCGGGTGGAACGGGACGGCCGTCGAGATGGCGCGGTGGCAGGTGCGGCTGGGCGAGCGGGGTGTCACGACGGAGTTCCAGAACGGCTTCGGGCGGGCCTACCGCTACGTGGGACCGCCGGAGCTGCGGGAGTTGGCGACGGGCGGCGGGCAGGCCGGCCAACCCGTCCGGACAGAGGGCGAGTTCGCCGCCTGGGTGGGCACCCGCCCGGCGGCGGAGCTCGCGGAGCCGTTCACCTTCGTGGTCGACCTGGGTGGAGCCCTGCGACTCGCACCGCGCCGTAGTGAGCACGTGGCCTGCGCGGATGGGGAGTTGGTGCTGAGCGCGGGCGAGATCGGGTTCCGGCGGTCGGACGGAGGCGGAGCCGACGGCGCGGGCGGCGCGGGCGGCGCGGGCGGCGCGGGCGGCGCGGGCGGCGCGGGCGGCGCGGGCGGCGCGGACTGGGAGGTCGGGACGGTCAGCAACCTCTCCACCGGCTACTGCCCGGACGTCGTCTCCTGGCCCGCCGTCGCCGCTGCCCTCGACCGGATCGGACTGCCGCATCCGGGCGGCTTCACCCAGGCCGTGGTGTTCCGCCGCTGCCCGGACTGCGGGCAGTGCGGCATCGTCCGGGAGGAGCACTACGTCTGCGTGTTCTGCGACGCGGACCTGCCGGAGCGGTGGAACGTGGACGAGGGGTGCTGCTTGCCGTAGCAGCGGTTCGCCGAAGGGGCGGTTTGCCGGAGCGGCGGTTCGCCGCAGGGGCGGTTCGCCGGAGCGGCGGTTCGCCGCAGGGGCGGTTCGCCGTAGCGGCCGTCGGCAGGGGCCGACCGAACCCGCCGTGGCAGTGTCGGGTCGGCCCGCTAGGGTCGGGTGGGTCAGGGGGCGGAACGGGGAAGGGTGGGGCACGTGGGGTGTGTGCGGGTGTCCGGGGTGCCGGGCGGGGTGGTGCACGAGGGGAGCCGGGAGTTCCTGGTGCGGGAGGGGCTGCCCGAGGCCGGGGCGTTCCTGGACTTCGGGGCGCTCGACGGCGGGCCGCTGAGGGCCGTCCCGACCGCCGGGGCGGACCGGCTGTTCGTCCTCGGGGAGACGGACTACTGCACCCCCTTCGCCGCCTTCGGCGACCTGGTGCTGCTGGACGGGACCACCGGCGAGGTGTACCTGGGCAACGGCGGCCAACGGCGGGACCGGCTGGCCTCCGACCTGGCCGCGCTGGCCGCACTGGTGCGGGAGATCGAGGCGGTGGGCGAGGCGGCCCGACGGCCGGAGGCACTGGACGGGCGGCGCGGGCCCGCCGTGGTGGCCGAGGTGACGGCCGGGGCCGAGCGGCGGCTGCGGGAGATCGACCCCCGGCTGTTCGACGGCGAGACCCCGCCCGCACACTGGGGGACGGCGCTGCTGGTGCGGGCACTGGGCTGGGGTGCGCTGCCCGGCGAGCCGGACGGCCCCGCGTACGAGGTCGGCCCGGAGCTGGTGGCCGAGCTGGCGACGCTCACCGACGAGGACGGCGGCGCGGGCCTGGTGCACCGGTTCCGGCCGGAGGGGCTGCCCGCCGCCCTGGTGCACGAGCCGACCCGGCGGCTGCTCACCGAGGTCGGGCTGCCGCTCGGCGGGGCGATGTTCGGGGCGTGCGCGGAGCCGCTGGTCACCATGGCGCAGGCGTACCCCGAGTACTTCGACGGCGAGGAGGAGCGCCCGTACCAGCGGGACTTCCTCGCCCTCGGGGACTGGCCGACCGACCTCACGATCGCCCTGGACGGCGCCACCGGCCGGCTCGAACTGCCGGACTGGTACGACGACGGCCAGCCCGAGGCCTACCTCAACCGCGACCTGTCCGCCCTGCTCTACGCGCTGTGGACGTACGAACGGCTGCGCGCCGAGTGGGAGCGCTGGGAGCACGACCGGAGCCGGGACACCTGGGCGGTGTTCGATCCGCAGTCGCTGCTGAGCACCGTGGTGGACCGGCTGGTCGAGGGCGTCGACCCGGAGGCCTTCGCCTCGCCCGGCCGCTCCTGGCGGCTGCTCGCCGAGGACGGGCACCTGGGCGGACTGCTCGGGTGAGCCGCTGAGTCCCTGAGGCACTGGGCCGCTGAGCTCCTGCGCCGGCGAGCCGCTGAGCTGCCGAGCTGCGGGATGCGGCCCGACCGGGGGCTTGCGCCGGTACGCTGCCCCGGTGACGAACATCCGTACGGCGGCGACCGGGCGAAGACGGACGGTGCTCCTCGGCATCAGCGCCGCACTGTCCCTCGCCTCGGCGGGCGCGCTGTACGCCCTGCTGTACGTACGGTCGCTGGACTACGGTGACCGCTGCGAGCGCGGCCTGGTCTCGGGCGGTGGCCGACTGCTGGAGACGGGCGCGTCCTGGCTGCCGCCGGACGCCTGGTGCCGGTTCGAGCACCGGAGCCTGTCCACCACGCCGTTCTGGGCGCTGCTGCTGTTCTACGTGCTGCTGACCGGGGTGGTCTGGACGGTCACCTCGCTGATGCGCGCCCTTCGTCCGCGCCCGACCCCGGGACCGGACTGGCAACCGGGGCACGGCGCCGGTCCGGGCTGGTAGCAGCCGCTTCCGTACCCGTCGGCGGTTCGGGCGGTCGGCGGCGGCGGCTGCGCAGCGGGGACAGGTAGACCGGCAGGAAGGCGGTCGCGAGCACCGCCCCGCCGAGCCAGAGCGTGGTGTGCGGCCCGAGGAGTTCGCCGAGCAGCCCGGAGATCGCGGAGCCGACCGCGAGCGCGCCGAAGAGCAGGAACCGGAAGGTGGCGTTCATCCGGCCGAGCAGCGGGTCCGGGGTCATCCGCTGGCGCAGGCTCACCCCGAGCACGTTGTCCATGCCGGTCTTCAGCGAGACCAGGAGCCAGCCCGCCCCGGCCAGGAGCAGCCACGGCCCGCCGCCGATCAACGGCACCAGCAGGCCGGCGGGCGCCAGGCACAGGCCCGCCAGCGCGAGGGTGCGGCCGTCGCCGAACCGGGCGGAGACCGGGCGGGCGCAGCGCGAGCCCAACAGGATGCCGACCCCGCCGGCCGCCCAGAACAGGCCCAACGCGCCTGCGGGAAGGTGCAGTTCCCGCACGAAGAGGACCGGGAGGAGCGTGTTGACCAGCTGCGATCCGAGGTTGTTGAGGGAGGCGGTGACGGCCAGCGCGCGCAGCTCCGGGGCGCCGAGGACGTGCCGCAGGCCCTCGGCGATCTGTCCGCCGAGGCCGGTGGCGGGGCCTGCGGCGGGGGGCGTTGGGGTGGGCGTCGCGGGGGTCGTGGGGATCGTGAGGGCGGGGATCGGGGTCGCGGGGGTTGGGGTCGCGGGGGTTGGGGTCGCGAGTGTTGGGATCGCGGGGCCGGGGGTGCGGCGCAGCGCGGTCAGTCGTAGCGCCGAGCCGAGGTGGCTGAGTGCGGTCACGGCGATCGCCAATGGCGCGGTGAGCAGTTGGACCAGCATCCCGCCCGCACCGCGTCCGGCGACGTTGCCGATCGCCATCAGGCCCACCACGGCGGCGTTCGCGTCCACCAGGTGCTTTCGGCCGACCAGCCCGGGCAGCACGCTCTGCGCACCGACGTCGAAGAACACCGTGGCGCCGCCGGTGAGCAGCGCGACCGCGTACAGCTGCCCGAGACTGAGCCCGCCGAGCCACCAGGCGAGCGGGACGGAGGCGTAGAGCGCGGCCTTCACCAGGTCCGCGACGACCATGACCCGGCGCTGGCGCATCCGGTCGACCCAGGCGCCTGCGGGCAGACCGATGAGCAGGAAGGCGAGGGTGCTGAGGGTGGCGAGCAGGCCGGCCTGTCCGGGGCCGGCGTCGAGCGCGGTGACGGCCACCAGGGGGACCGCGACGTAGCCGACGTTGGTGCCGAGTTGGGTGAGGGCGGTCGCGGCGAAGAGGACGCGGAAGTCGGGGATCCGCCAGAGGGAGTCGGGGCGCATGGTCCGTTTCAGTCGGTTTCAGTCGGTTTCAGTCGGTGAGCAGCGGAACGACGGTGCGGGGCTTCGGCCGGTGCTTCACCAGGAACACACCGGCCAGGACGACGGCCGTGCCGGCGACCGCCCGTACGGTCAGCTGCTCGCCGAGGAGCAGGGCGCCCAGCGCGGTGGAGACGACGGGCAGCAGGTAGCCGACGGTCGCGGCGCTGGTGGGACCCTCGGTGGCGATCAGGCGGTAGTTGAGGTGGAAGGTGAGCCCGGTACAGGCGACGCCGAGGACGGTGACGGCGGCCAGGCCGAGCGGATCGGCGCCGCCGAAGCCGCTGAACGGATTCAGCGGACCGCCTACCGGCAGGGCGATCGCGCTCAGTCCGGCGGCGGCGGTGAGCTGGGCGGCGGAGAGGGCGAGCGGGGCGGTACCCGTTCCGGCGAACGCCCGGGCCATGTAGGCGAAGGCGACCGCGTAGCTCGCGGCCGCACCCAGCAGGGCGAGCGCCCCGGGGGCACTGATGCCGCCGCTCTCGCGCCAGGGAGCGAGGATCAGCAGCACTCCGGCGAAGCCGAGCAGCAGGCCGGTGAGGCACCGTGAGGTGCGGGGATCACGGGGGCCGTGGGGGTCGGTGCTGGTCGATGGGTCGGTGCTGGTCGATGGGCGGTTGCTGGTCGCCCGGTCGGCGCCGGCGGCGCGGCCGGTGGTGATGGTTCGGTCGGTGCCGAGGACGAGGCCGATCAGCAACGACCAGAGTGGGGTGGTTGCATGCAGGACCCCGGCCGTACCGGAGCCGACGCTGCGTTCGCCGTACGCGGTGAGCAGGAACGGCAGGGCGTTGCAGAAGAACGCGGCCACGGCGAGCCGCCGCCAGAGGACGGCACCGCGCGGGAGGCGCTGCCGGGCGGAGCGGGCGAGCAGCAGCAGGACGGCGGCGCCGAGCGCGGCGCGCAGCACGGTGATCTGCACCGGGGTGAACCCGTGTTGCAGCGCGACCCTGATCCAGAGGAAGCCCGAGCCCCAGAACAGGGCGAGGACGGCCATCCGCAGCACGAGGTGCCTTCCGATAGGTGGTGGAGGAGGTTTCGGACGACGATCAGGCGGAGGGACCAAGTAGCACAAGCGAAAAGTTCTTCAGGATGCTTAAGCTGAGCTGCATGAATGCCGCCCCGCTCGACGTCCGCCGGATGCAGGTGCTGCGAGCCGTGGTCGACCACGGCTCGGTGAGCGCTGCCGCCGCCGCGCTCGGCTACACCCCGTCCGCCGTCAGCCAGCAGGTGACCACGCTGGAACGGGAGACGGGGACTGCCCTGCTGGAGCGGATCGGGCGGGGCGTACGGCCGACCGCAGCCGGGCTGCTGCTCGCCGGGCACGCGGCGGCCATCGACCGGCGGGTCGCGGAGGCGGGTGCGGCTCTGGCCGACCTGCGAGCCGGACGCAGCGGCAGCCTGACCGTCCGCTACTTCGCCACGGCCGGGGCCACCCTGGTGGCCCCGGCCGTCGCCGCCTTCCGCCGGAAGCACCCGGGCGTGCGGCTCGACCTGGGCCTGACCGAACCGACGGACCAGCTCACCGAGGTGCGGGACGGCCGGGCCGACCTGGCCGTGGTCTTCTGGTCCGGCGAGGCCCCGGCCGGCCTGCGGCTGGTGCACCTGCACGACGATCCGTACCGCGCCGTACTGCCCCGGGGACACCGGCTGGCCGCGCGGCGTGTCCTGGACCTGGCCGAGTTGGCCGAGGAGCCATGGGTGGGCGCCGAACCGCCCGGGCCCTGCCGGAGCCTCGTGCACGACGCCTGCGATGCGGCCGGGTTCCGCCCGGTGGTCGCGGTGGACGGCGCGGACTACCTGACCGCGCAGGGCTTCGTCGCGGCGGGGCTGGGGGTGTCGCTGCTCCCCGAGCTGGGCCTGACCCAGCGACACCCCGGCGTCACCGTGCACCGGGTGCGCGGACCGGAACCGGTCCGAGCGCTGCACGCCGCGGTGCGGGAGGGGGCCTGGGGGCAACCGGCGCTCGGGGCCATGGTGGAGGCGCTGCGCTCGGCGGCCGGCGGTGGGGGCCGCGCTGGGGCCGGAAGCCGCGCCGGGGCCGGGAGCCGGGCTGGGGTCGAGGGCCGGGCTGGGGCGGGGGGCAGCAGGGGGTCGGCGCCGTGACCGGCCCGGCGCTGCGGTGGGCTTGAAGTTGCCGCAGCGGCAGCTCCTACGGTCGTGACCAGGGCCGGAGGAACCGGCCCCGGTCCGAGCGAACGTGCACGTCGACGGACGTGGAATCGAGCGCCTGGAAGCGCAGGACCCGAGTGAGGAGACGGCAATGGCCTGGTCGATCGCGGAGGTCGCCCGGATGTCGGGCGTGACCGCCCGAACCCTGCGGCACTACGACGAGATCGGGCTGCTGCCTCCCGCCTGGATCGGCTCCAACGGCCACCGTTACTACGAGGAACGGCAGTTGCTGCAGCTGCAGCAGGTCCTCGTCCTGCGGGCACTGGGCGTGGGGCTGGCCGAGATCGCCCGGATCATCGGCGACCAGGTGGACGAACTGGAGTCCCTGCGGGGCCACCACCGTCGGCTGGTCGCCGAGCGCGACCGGCTCGACGCCTTGGCCACCACCGTCTCGCGCACGATCGCCGACCTGGAACGCTCCCGGAAGGACGGCACACCCATGACCAGCATCAACCGACCCGAGAACCTCTTCGAGGGGATCCAGCCCGCCGATGTCGACGCCAGCCTGCGCGACTTCCCCGAGCACCGCGAGGCGGCCCGGCACGCGACCGCCGCGATGACCCCGGCCGAGATCGAGGCCGGCCAGCGCGAGCGGACCGCGCGGATGGTCCACCTGGCGGAGCTGATGGCGGCCGGTCACCCGGCCGACGCCGAGCCCACTCAGCGCGTGATCGACGAGGAGTACCAGCTGCTCAGCGGGCTCCGAACGGTCCCGGTGACGGAGTACCTCGCCATCGCACGCTCGTGCACGGAGAACGAGCAGTGGAACGCGGCGTACGAGGCCATCACCCCGGGGCTGGCCGCCTACCAGCGCGCCGCCATGGAGGCGTACGCGGCGGCACGGCTCGCCTGAGCCGGCGGGACGGGGGCGCGGTCGGCGGCCGGTGAGGGCCGGGGCCAGGGACCCGGGGGACTGGCCCGGGAGGTGACTGGCCCGGGGGCACCGGGCCGGGGCCCGGGACCCGGGGGACTGGCCCCGGGCCACGGGTCCGGAGGCACGGGACCCGGGGCACCGGCCCGGTGGAAGCCGCCCGTCCTCTGTCCCGGCCACCCGGTGGTCAGCCCACCGGGTGACCGCCCCCAACTCCCCCGCCGTCGCCGCCGTCCCCCGGCCGTCCGTGCCGTCGCTGCCCCCACCGTCCCCGGCGCACCCGCCGTCACTCGGTCCGCAGGGCGGTGACCGTCCGGGTACGGGCGGCCCAGGTGGCCGGCAGCAGGGCTCCGGCCAGGGCCAGCACCAGGCCGCCGAGTATCAGCGGCCCCACCACCGATGGGGCGAACACGGTGAGGTCCGAGTCCGGCACATCGATCCCGGCGGCGCGGGCCATCGCGGGCATCACCAGGTGGTGCACCCCGACCCCGATCGGGACCCCGATCAGTCCGGCCAGCAGTCCGCTGCCGCAGACCGAGGTGAGCACCATGCCGATGGTCTGCCGGGGCGACATCCCGAGTGCCTTGAGCACCCCGAGGTCGTGCACCCGCTCCCGGGTGTCCAGCAGCACCGTGTTGAGCACCCCGAGCCCCGCCACCACGGAGAGCAGCAGAGTGAGCGTGCCGGCCAGCGTGTTCATCGCCAGCACCACGATGTTGATGTGGGCCTCCCCCGGATCGGCGCTCAGCCCCATCGGCGAGACGGCCGCGTCCAACCCGTCCGCGTAGGCCTTCACGTCGGTGCCCGGGGTCAGGTCGATGTGGAAGGTGATCGCCTCTGCGCGGATCGCGCCGCCGAGCAGCTCCAGTGTGGCCCGGTCCGTGAACACCACGTCCTGGGTGGTCAGGACCTCGCCGACGATCGTCACCGGGGTGTCGCGCCCGTGGTCGGTGAGGGTGACGGTGTCACCGACCTTCTTCTGGTCGGCCCGCAGGAAGGCCGCGCTGACCGCCACCTCGCCGGGGCCGCGGAACCAGCGGCCCGAGGCCAGTTGGAAGCCGCTCCAGGTGGCATCGCCCGCGAATGCCACCAGCTCGGAGCGTCCGGTGCTCCCGGCCACGGTGGCCGACACCGGCACACTGCTGTACCAGGCCTTGGTGCCGGGGCGGGACTCGATCGCCTTCGCCACGGCCGCCTCGTCCACGTGGTCGACGGGTTTGGCGCCGTCGAACGGGGCCTGGACCACGACCTTGCCCGCGCGGTCGGCCGTCAGCCCGTCCTGGAGGGAACTCAGGGAGAGCGTCAGACCGACGCACAGAGTGACCCCGACCGTACCGAGCACCACCGCGGCGGCGGTGGTGGCCGATCGACCCGGTCGGTTCAGCGGGGACGCAAGCCCGAGGCTGAGTGCGCGCGGCACCGGCAGTCGGCTGATCAGGTTCTGGGCCCGGGACAGCGGGCCCACCACTCCGGCCCGGTCAGCCGCTGCCCCGGCGGCCGCCCGCTTGGCGCCGGGCGCCGTCCGGCCGACCGCGAGCGCCTCCACCGTGCGCAGCCGTCCGGCCCGCAGCGCCGGCACCAGTGCCGTGCCGACCACGGCGCCCAGGGCCGCCACCGCGACCACCACGTCCACCCAGACCGGGATGCCGAGCAGACCGCCGCGCAGCGCCTTGTGGGCCATCCCGAGCACGGGTACGGACAGCAGGTTGCCCCCGAACACGCCCAGCGCGGTGCCGATCCCGGCGGGGATCAGCGCCTGGCCGACGTAGGCTCGCGCCACCTGGGCCGGCGTGAAGCCCAGGGACTTGAGGATGCCGATCCGCCGGGTGGCGGCGCTCACCGCGCCGCTGACCACGACGCCGATGATCAACACCGACATGGCCAGGCCGAGCACCCCGAAGGCGGTGACGAACGGGACGAAGGTCGAGGCCGTGCGGTTGGCCTCCTCCTGGGCGGGCCGGTAGGTGGTCGCCTTGGTGATCGCGCCGTTCGGCACCGCGGCGGCGATGGCCGCGTGGTCGGCCTCCATCTGGGCGTCGCTGCCGGCGTGGGCGAAACGGTAGAGGTACTGGGCGGCGGGCGTCGTGCCCGGCGCGGTCAGCCCGGCCACCTGCTCGGGGGCGACCCAGCCGTCCGCGCTCCAGGACACCGAGGCGGCCAGGCCGACCACCTTGAGCGTCGGGTGCCCGGGCAGGTCGGGGAGTTCCATACTGTCGCCGACGGCCAGCGGGGAGTGCCCGTCCAGGAACACCACCTCGCCGGGCCCCGCGATCCAGCGGCCCATGGTGATCCGCAGGTCGTCCATCGGGCCGTTCTGGGCGCGGCCGACCAGCGTCATCGACGGCAGCGGGCTGCCGGCCGGCGGGATCTCGGTGTCCGGGCCGGAGCGCGGCTGGACGGTCACGGCCGGGAGGGGGCCGGTCGAGGCCGTCACACCGGGCGCGTGCGCGGCCGCGGCGAGCTGGGCGGGGCTCGCCCTGGTCCGGTCGTACATCACATTGAGGTGCGCGCCGTGCTGGTCGGCGAAGGAGCGCTCGTACGGGCCCCGGGCGGCGACCAGCAGTCCGAGGGCGAGGATGCAGGCCGTCACCGACATCATCGTGGTGAGCACCATGACCAGGGTCTGGACCCGTTTGCGGCCGACGCCGGCCCGAACCACCTTGCTCATCGCGCTCATGCGCCCACCCCGCTCCGGCCCCCCGGCGCCGACACGGCCGCGGTGTCCCGGACCAGGCGGCCGTCGAGAAGTTCGATCGTCCGGTCGGCACAGGCGTCGGCGAGCGCGTTGTCATGGGTCACCAGCAGGATCGTCTGGCCCTCCGCGTTGAGCCCGCGGAGCAGGTCGCGGACGTCGGCGGCGGAGGCGGTGTCCAGCGCCCCGGTCGGCTCGTCGGCCAGCAGCAGCGGCGGGCGGTTCATCAGCGCCCGGGCCACCGCGACGCGCTGGCGTTCGCCACCGGAGAGCCGGCCCGGGAAGGCCTTGGCGTGCCGGGCCACCCCGAGCCGTTCCAGGAGTTCCCCGGCCCGGGCCCTGGCCTGTTCCCGCCGCATCCCGGCCAGTTGGGCCGGGAGCAGCACGTTGTCCTCCACGTTCAGGTCGTCCAGCAGGTTGAAGAACTGGAACACCATGCCGATCCTGGTCCGCCGGTACTCGGCCAGCGCGGCCTCGCCGAGTTCGTGGACGGCCACACCGTCCACCTCGACGCCGCCCTCGCTGGGGCGGTCGAGACCGGCGATCAGGTTCAGCAGGGTCGACTTGCCGCTGCCCGAGCGGCCGAGCACGGCCAGCGCCTCGCCGGCCCCCACCTCCAGGTCGAGCCCGGCCAGGGCGGGCCGGGCGCTGTCGGATCGGTCGTACGTCTTGCTGACGCCGCGGATCCTGATGATCGGCGCGTTCACGGGCCCTCCATGGTTCGGGGTCCGGTACCGGGGGACCCGGACCGGCTGACGGAACATCACGCTACGAATCCGCGGTCGGGTGCGGACAGCCGTCTGAGCGGCCTCCCGGGGGTGTATCCAGATACACCTCGAACTGGGTGTTCAGGCCTAGAGCATCGGGCTTCCGGGCGGGGCAGACTGACCCAGCGAAAGATCGGAACCGAGGCCCGCGGGGCTCCGGCGCCAAGGCTTCGGGCCCCCGGCGGGGCTCACGACGGAGGGGGTGCGGCATGAGGGCCGGATTGGTCGGCGAGGTGGCCCGGCGGGTGGGCCGGGCCTGTGTGGACGGCGTGCGCGCCTGGTACGTGGCGACGCTGGCCGTAACGGGGCTGATCTCGCTGCTGGCGGGGCCGATCCTGCTGGTCTCCGCGCTGTTCGGCCCCGCCGAGTCCCGGCCGTTCTCCTCACCCGGCGGGCCGCTGATCCTGCTCGTGGCGATGGCGCCGGTCGCCCTGTGGGCGCTCTGCTGGGCCACCGGGGGCGGCGGCCGGGCGGCCGGGGCCGTGCTGTTCGCCCCGGGCGCGCTCGCGGTGACGGCGGCCCACCTGTACGGCGGCGCCGCTCCCGGAAGCCGGTCCGTATCGCTCTGGCTGGCGCCCTCGCTGCTGGTGCTCGGACTGTTCGGCGCACGCTGGATCGCGACCGAGAGCCGGCGCGTCGTCGACCGGTGGAGCGGGCGGCCGGTCCCGGTGCCGTACCGCCGCCCGAGCGGCGATTCCGGCGCCTGGCAGCGGTTGCGGTCCGGCGGCTGGCTGACCGACCCGGCGACCTGGCGGGACCTCGCCTGGGCGTTCCTCACCGGCCTCGCCGTGCTGCTCACCGCCGCGGTCGTGCTGCTGACCCCGATCGCCCTGGAGATCTTCGGCCGGAACGGACTGCTGTTCCCGCTGGTCCTCGTCTACGGCGCGGGTGTCTGGGCGGCCCCGGTCGCCCTCCTGTGGGCCGCCCCGCCCGTCCTGCGGATCCACGAGAAGGCCGCCCGGTCCCTGCTCGGTCCCTCCCGGCGAGCCGAACTCGCCCGCCAGGTCAGCCACCTGGCGCGCACCAGGGCGGACACCATCGACGCCGGGGCGGCCGAGCTGCGCCGGATCGAGCGGGACCTCCACGACGGAGCGCAGGCCCGCTTGGTGGCGCTGGGCATGCTGCTGACCGTCGCCGAGCAGGTGAAGCACGACCCGGACGCCCTCGGGCCGCTGCTGGCCGAGGCCCGGACGTCCTCGGTGAAGGCGCTGGGCGAACTGCGGGACCTGGTCCGGGGCATCCACCCACCGGTGCTGGCCGACCGCGGCCTGGCCGACGCGATCGAGGCGACCGCGCTGGATCTGCCGCTGCCGGTCACCTTCACCGGTGGCCTGCCCGGCCGGGCCCCGGCACCGGTGGAGTCAGCCGCCTACTTCGCGGTGAGCGAACTGCTGGCCAACGTGGTGAAACACGCCGAGGCCTCGCACGTGTGGATCGAGATAGGGCACAGTGACGGGCTGCTGCGGATATCGGTCACCGACGACGGGCGCGGAGGCGCCGAACCGTCCCGGGGAACCGGCCTCAGCGGTACCGAACGCCGATTGGCCGCCTTCGACGGGGTGCTCGCGATCAGCAGTCCGTCCGGTGGTCCGACCATCGTGAACCTGGAGATCCCGTGCGCGTTGTCATCGCCGAAGACCTCTTCCTCCTCCGGGACGGGCTGACCCGGTTGTTGGAGGCCAACGGTATGAAGGTCACCGCGGCGGTCGAGAACGGCGAGCAGTTGCTCGCCGCCGTGGCCGCCGACCGGCCCGACATCGCTGTGGTCGACGTGCGGCTGCCGCCGACCTTCACGGACGAGGGGCTGCGGGCGGCACTGGCGGCCCGGAAGGCCCACCCCGGCCTGCCGGTGCTGGTGCTCTCGCAGTTCGTGGAGCAGCTGTACGCCCGCGAGCTGCTGGCCGGCAGTTCCGGCGGGATCGGCTACCTGCTCAAGGACCGTGTGCTGGACGGCGCGCAGTTCCTCGACGCCGTCCGGCGCGTCGCCCAGGGCGGTACCGCAATGGATCCGGAGGTGATCACCCGGCTGCTCACCCACAACTCCTCGGCCGGTCCGGTCTCCACCCTCTCCCCTCGGGAACGGCAGGTGCTGGGGCTGATGGCCGAGGGCCGCTCTAACGCGGCGATCGCCCAGCAGTTGGTGATCACCGAGCGGGCGGTCGCCAAGCACACCGCGTCGATCTTCGTCCGGCTCGACCTCCAGCCCTCCGATGACGACAACCGACGTGTCCTGGCCGTCCTGGCCTACCTCAACAACTCCTGAAGGCCCCGGACTCCTGAAGGCCCCCGAACAACTCCTGAAGTCTGGAACAGTCTCGACGCCCCTGGAAAGGAGCCGCCGATCACCAGCCACCACGCCATTGACAATCCACGAACAAGTGAGTGGTGACCCTCCGCGGTAGGGGGGCTCGCCCGCCACCGAACGGGTCATTTAGGCTGGTGGGGTGCTCATCCTTGTTCGCCGCCGTCACGTGGACCTGCTCCGCGTGACCAGCATGTCCTGTCGACGCTCCGGCTGAACCTCGCACCACCCACCCTCACGGCGGCCCCGAGCGGCCGCCACCACCTCCCGGCTACCGGAGCACCCGCCGCACCAGGCGCGGCTCCGGCCACCCCTGGTCGACCACCGGGACCAGCCGGGACGAGACCAGCGGATGTCACACATGACGCAGCAGTACACGCCCATATCCGGAACCGACGCCACCGCGGAGGCGCACCCCGAGGCCCTCCCGGTGATCGACCTCTCGCTCGCCGACGGCACCCCGGAGGACCGCCGCCGACTGCACGACGAGCTCCGCGCCGCGGCCACCGGCGTCGGCTTCTTCCAGCTCGTCGGCCACGGCGTCACCCCGGAGGAAACGGCCGCGCTCACCGGAGCCATGCGCGCCTTCTTCGCCCTCCCCGAGGCCGACCGGCTCGCCGTGAGCAACCTCAACTCCCCGCACTACCGCGGCTACACCCGTACCGGCGACGAGCGCACCGGCGGCAGCCAGGACTGGCGCGACCAGCTGGACATCGGCGCCGAGCTGCCCCCGCACGCCCCCGGCATCGGCGAGCCCCCGTACTGGTGGCTGGAGGGCCCGAACCAGTGGCCGGCCGCGCTCCCCGAGCTGCGCACCGCCGCGCTCGGCTGGATCGACCACCTCGGCGCGGTCGCCCGCCGCCTGCTGCACGAGCTCCTCGCCGCGATCGGCGCCCGCCCCGACTTCTACGACGACGCCTTCGCGGGCCACCCCCACCTGCGCCTCAAGCTGGTCCGCTACCCCGGCACCGCCCCGGACGGCGCGGGTCAGGGCGTCGGTGCCCACAAGGACTACGGCTTCATCACCCTGCTCCTCCAGGACACCGTCGGCGGCCTCCAGGTCGAGCGCCCGGACGGCACCTTCCTGGACGTGCCCCCGCTCGACGGCGCCTTCGTGGTCAACCTCGGCGAGTTGCTGGAGGTGGCCACGGACGGCTACCTCAAGGCCACCAGCCATCGGGTGGTCAGCCCGGCCGGAGCCCGTGAACGCTTCTCCGTCCCGTTCTTCTACAACCCGCGCCTCGACGCCCACATCAAGCCGCTCGACTTCCCCCTCGCCCACCACGCCCCCGGCGCCACCGCGGACCCGGCCAATCCGCTCTTCGCGGATTTCGGCTTCAACGAGTGGAAGGGCTACACCCGGGCCCACCCTGAAGTCACCCGCCGCCACCACGCCGCCCTCGCCTGACCCGCATCCCGTCCCCCATCCCCTGTCCCCCATCTCCCGGCCCCCGGTCTCTCGTCTCCCGTCGGAGCCTGACGGCCGACCACCGACGGCGAGGACCGGTAGCTCGGCAACCGAACCGGCACGCCCCCGCACACCGGGGCGCGTGCCGGTTCGCTCGTTCCAGCACCCCAACACCCCAGCACCTCAACCCCCCAGCCCCCCAGCACCCCAGCACCCCAGCACCCGATGGACCTGATCGCACCGCACTGTCACACTGCTGCTGTCACAGCAGGAATGTGCCAGCGCGGGAGGCAGCAGATGGGGGAGCACGGCGCCGGGGTGGGCGAGGTGCGGCTGACGGTGGACGAGTTGGCAGCGCGGGCCGGGGTGACGGTGCGGACAGTGCGCTTCTACGGCACCAAGGGCCTGCTGCCGCCGCCCGAGCTGGGCCCCCGACGGGTGGGCCTGTACGGCGCGGCGCACCTGGACCGGCTCGGGCTGATCGAGGAGCTGCAGCGGCAGGGGCTGACGCTGGCCGCGATCGAGCGGTACCTGGCGCGACTGCCGGAGGACAGCACACCGCTGGGCTTGGCGATCCACCGGGCACTGGTGGCGTCCTGGACGCCGGAGGCGCCCGAGGAGGTGGGCCGGGCCCAGTTGGAGCGGCGGGCCGGTCGGGGGCTGTCGGAGGAGCAGGTGGAACGCCTGGTCGCGATGGGTGCGCTGGAGCGGACGCCCGACCCCGAGGTGTTCCGCGCGGACCCGGGCCTGCTGCCGCTGGGCGTACGGATCCTGGACGTGCCGATCCCGTTGGAGACGCTGCTCGCCGCCCGGGCCGTGGTGCTGGAGCACAGCCGGGCCACGGCCCGGGAGTTGCAGCGGCTGTTCCGGGAGACGGTGTGGAAGCCGTACCGGGAGAGCGAGCCGGACCCGGCGGAGCTGGCCCGGATGAAGGAGCTGACCGACCACATCCAACCCATGGTGGCGCAGGCCCTGGTCACCGCGTTCCAGCGCTCCCTGCGGGACGAACTGGGCGAGGAACTGGGCGAGGAACTGGGTGAGGGACTGGGCAAGGAACTGGGTGAGGCCGTACCCCGCACGGCCTCGGCCTCACCCTGATCCACCCGCGGCCCCGGGTCAGTCGGTGAAGGTCCGCCCCTCCGCCGCGATCCGCTCCAGCAGCGCCGGCGGCGCGAACCGCTCGCCGTACGCGGCGGCGAGTTCGCGGGCGCGCGCCGCGAAGCCGGCCGGACCGCCCAGGTAGCCGTTGATGTACTGGAGGACGCCGCCCGTCCAGGCCGGGAAGCCGATGCCCAGGATCGAGCCGACGTTGGCGTCGGCGACCGAGGTCAGCACGCCCTCCTCCAGGCAGCGCACCGAGTCGAGCGCCTCGCTGAACAGCATCCGCTCCTTGAGGTCCTCGAACGGCACCTCGGCACCGGCACCGGCACCGGCACCGCCCGCGTCGCCGTCCCGCGAGAAGTGCTCCACCAGCCCCGGCCACAGCCGCCCGCGCTTGCCGTCCTCGCCGTACTCGTAGAAGCCCGCGCCGCCGCTGCGCCCGGGGCGGCCGAACTCGTCGACCATCCGGTCCACCACGGCGTCCGCCGGGTGCGGCGTCCAGGTGCCGCCGGCGGCCTCGACCGCGAGCCGGTACTCGTCGCGGATCTTGCGCGGCAGGGTGAGGGTGAGCTCGTCCATCAGCGAGAGCACCTTGGCGGGGTAGCCCGCCTGGGCGGCGGCCTGCTCGATCGAGGACGGGTGGATGCCCTCGCCGATCATGGCGACGCCCTCGTTGAGGAACTGGCCGATCACCCGCGAGGTGAAGAAGCCGCGCGAGTCGTTGACCACGATCGGCGTCCTGTCGATCTGCCGGACCAGGTCGAAGGCGCGGGCGAGCGCCTCGTCGCCGGTCTGCGGGCCGCGGATGATCTCCACCAGGCGCATCTTGTCGACCGGCGAGAAGAAGTGCAGGCCGATGAAGTCGCCGGTGCGCTCGACGCCTTCGGCGAGCACGCCGATCGGCAGGGTGGAGGTGTTGGAGCAGAGCAGCGCGTCGGGGGCGACCACGCCCTCGATCTCCTTGAACACCTTGTGCTTGAGCTCGGTGTTCTCGAAGACGGCCTCGATCACCGCGTCGCAGCCCGCCAGGTCGGCGGCCTCGGAGGTGGCGGTGATCCGGGCGAGCAGGGCGTCCCGCTCGGCCTCGGTGGAGCGGCCGCGCGCGATGGCCTTGTTCAACAGCCCCTCGGAGTAGGCCTTTCCGCGCTCGGCGGCCTCGACGCTGACGTCCTTGAGCACGACCTCGATGCCGGCCTTGGCGCAGGCGTAGGCGATCCCGGCGCCCATCATCCCGGCGCCGAGCACCGCGACCTTGCGGACCAGCCGCTTCTCGACGTCCTTGGGGCGCCCCGCACCGGAGTTGACCGCCTGCATGTCGAAGAACAGCGCCTGGATCATGTTCTTGCTGGTCTGCCCGCAGGCCAGCTCGGTGAAGTAGCGGGCCTCGATCACCATGGCGGTGTCGACGTCGACCTGGGCGCCTTCAACGGCGGCGGCGAGCACGTTACGCGGCGCCGGGTAGGGCGCGCCGTTCAGCTGCTTGCGCAGGTTCGCCGGGAAGGCGGGCAGGTTGGCGGCGAACGCGGGGGTGGCGGGGGTGCCGCCGGGGATCTTGTACCCCTTGACGTCCCAGGGCTGGACGGCGGTCGGGTTGGCCTCGATCCAGGCCTTCGCCCGGGCGGCCAACTCCTCCGGGCTGTCCACCAGTTCGTGCACCAGCCCGTTCTCCAGCGCCTGGGCGGGGCGGTACTGGCGGCCCTGCAGCAGGTACTTCAGCAGGGCGTCGGTGATGCCGAACAGCCGGACCGTGCGGACCACACCGCCGCCGCCCGGCAGCAGGCCGAGGGTGACCTCGGGCAGGCCGATCCGGCTGGCGGGGGTGTCCAGCGCGATCCGGTGGTGGCAGGCGAGGGCGATCTCCAGGCCGCCGCCGAGGGCACTGCCGTTGACGGCGGCGACGACCGGCTTGCCGAGGGTCTCCAGCTTGCGCAGCGAGCGCTTGATCCGCATGGACTTCTCGAAGACGGCCTCGGCGTCCTCGGGGCGGGCGGCGGAGAGCATCCGCAGGTCTCCCCCGGCGAAGAAGGTCTTCTTGCCGGAGGTGATCACGACCCCGCGCAGCGCGTCGGAGGAGGCGAGGCCGGCCAGTCGCTCGACCACGGCCTCGAAGTCGGCCGTGAAGGCCTCGTTCATGGTGTTGACGGACTGGGTGGGGTCGTCGAGGACGAGGGTGACCACGCCGTCCTGGTCCTGCTCCCAGCGGATGGTGGTGGTGTCGCTCATGAGTTCAAGGTCTCCAGGTCTACCGGGGAGGAGGGATCAGACGCGCTCGACGATGGTGGCGACGCCCATGCCGCCGCCCACGCACAGGGTGATCAGGCCGTAGCGCAGGTCGCGCCGCTCCAGTTCGTCGACGACGGTGCCGAGCAGCATCGCGCCGGTGGCGCCCAGCGGGTGGCCGAGGGCGATCGCGCCGCCGTTGACGTTCACCTGGTCGTGCCGGAAGCCGAGTTCGCGGATGAAGCGGAGGGCGACCGCCGCGAAGGCCTCGTTGATCTCGACCAGGTCGATGTCGGCGGCGGTGAGACCGGCCTTGGCGAGCGCCTTGCGGGTGGCCGGGGCGGGGCCGGTGAGCATGATGGTCGGCTCGGAGCCGGACACGGCGGCGGAGACGATCCGGGCGCGCGGGCGCAGCCCGTAGCGCTCGCCGACCTCGCGGTTGCCGATCGCGACGAGGGCGGCGCCGTCCACGATGCCGGAGGAGTTGCCCGCGTGGTGGACGTGATCGATGGCCTCCACCCAGTGGTACTTCTGCAGGGCGACGGCGTCGAAGCCGCCGGCCTCGCCGATCGCGGCGAAGGAGGGCTTGAGGCCGGCCAGGGTCTCGACGGTGGTGCCGGGGCGGATGAACTCGTCGCGCTCCAGCACGACCAGGCCGTTGCGGTCGCGCACCGGGACCACCGAGCGGTCGAACAGGCCGTCGGCCTGGGCCTTGGCGGCGCGGGCCTGGGACTCGGCGGCGAAGGCGTCCACGTCGGTGCGGGAGAGGCCCTCGATGGTGGCGATGAGGTCGGCGCCGATGCCCTGCGGGACGAAGTTGGTCTCGTACGAGGTCATCGGGTCGGCGAACCAGGCGCCGCCGTCGGAGGCCATCTTGACCCGGGACATCGACTCCACGCCGCCGGCCAGGATCAGGTCCTCCCAGCCCGAACGGACCTTGGCGGCGGCCAGGTTGACGGCTTCCAGGCCGGAGGCGCAGAAGCGGTTCTCCTGAACGCCGGCGACGGTGTCGGGCAGGCCGGCCGCGATGGCGGCGATCCGGGCGATGTCGGAGCCCTGGTCGCCGATCGGCGAGACCACGCCGAGCACGATGTCGTCGATCGCGGCCGGGTCCAACCCGGGGTAGCGGCGGCGCATTTCGTTGATCAGGCCGACGACCAGGTCGATCGGCTTGGTGCCGTGCAGCGAGCCGTTGGCCTTGCCGCGGCCGCGCGGGGTGCGGATCGCGTCGTAGACGTACGCTTCGGTGGTCACGATGGGATGCCTTTCGGGGCAGGGGTTCCTGAGGGTCCTGGGGTGCGGAGCGGGCGGGGTGCCTGAGCGGGGTGGGGTGACCGAGACGGGCGGGGGCGCCCGAGACGGGCGGGCGCTCAGCCGAGGACGGAGCGGCCGACGATCTCCTTCATGATCTCGGTGGTGCCGCCGTAGATCGTCTGGATGCGGCCGTCGGTGAACGCCCGGGCGACCGGGAACTCGCTCATGTACCCGTAGCCGCCGTGGAGTTGGAGGCAGCGGTCGGCCGTTCGCTTCTGCAGTTCGGTGGACCACCACTTGGCCATCGAGGCGTCCGCCGGGGTGAGCGCGTAGCGGTTGTGCTCGGTGATGCAGCGGTCGACGAAGGTCCGGGTGATCGCGCACTCGGTGGCGAGCTCGGCGATCTCGAAGCGGACGTGCTGGAGCTTGGCCAGCGGACGACCGAAGGCCTCGCGCTGCTTGACGTAGTCGGTGGTGATCTCGACCAGGTACTCGGCACCGGCGATGGCCGCGGCGGCGATGGTGAGCCGCTCCTGGGCGAGGTTCTGCATCAGGTGGAGGAATCCACCGTTGAGCTCACCGAGCAGGTTCTCCTTCGGCACCCGGACGTCTTCGAAGAACAACTCGGCGGTGTCCTGGGCCTTCTGGCCGATCTTGTCGAGGTTGCGGCCCCGCTCGAACCCGGGGGTGCCGCGCTCGACGGCCAGCAGGCTCAGCCCGTGGGCGCCGCCCTCGGGGGTGGTGCGGGCGACCACGATCACCAGGTCGGCCAGGATGCCGTTGGAGATGAAGGTCTTGGCGCCGTTGAGCAGGAAGTGGTCACCCCGGTCGACCGCCTGGGTGCGGATGCCCTGCAGGTCGGAGCCGGTGCCGGGCTCGGTCATCGCGATCGCGGTGATCAGTTCGCCGCTGCAGAAGCCGGGCAGCCAGCGGCGCTTCTGCTCCTCGGTGGCGAGCGAGGTGAGGTACGGGCCGATGATGTCGTTGTGCAGTCCGATCGCCAGCCCGGAGGCACCGGCCCGGGCGAACTCCTCGGCCAGTACGGCGGCGTAGCGGAAGTCCGGGGTGCCGCCACCGCCGTACTCCTCGGGCACCGCGATGCCGAGCAGGCCCTGCCGGCCGGCCGCCAGCCAGGCGGAGCGGTCGACGATGCCGGCCTTCTCCCAGCGGTCGTAGTGCGGCATCACCTCCTTGGCGAGGAAGGCCTTCACGGTGGCCCGGAAGTCCTCGTGCTGCTCGGTGAAGATCTCGCGCTGCAACGCTACTCTCCTTGCTCTGCTGCGGAGTTGAATGATTCCGCGCCGGGGGCCGCGGCGTCGAGGGACGGGACGGCCCAGTCCCGGGCCACCTCCGCGGTGTCCGCGCCCGGCCGGGCCGGCGGGAGACGCAGCGCGCCCGGGGTGACGGAGAAGCGCGGGGCGGGGGCGGGCTGGGTCAAGCCGTCCGCCTCGACGTACGTCCCGCGCGCCGACAGGTGTTCCTCAGCGGCTGCCTGACGCATCGTCAGCACGGGTTCGACGCAGGCGTCCGAGCCGGCGAAGACGGCCTCCCACTCGGCCCTGGTCCGGGTGGCGAAGCGGGCGGCGATCAGGGCGCGCAGTTCGGGCCAGCGGGCGGGCTCGTACTGGCCGGGTGCGTCCGGACCGAGCTCCAGCAGCCGGGCGAACTCGGCGTAGAACCGGGGCTCCAGGGCGCCCACCGCGAGGTGTCCGCCGTCGGCCGCCCGGTAGACGGCGTAGAACGGGGCGCCGCCGTCCAGCAGGTTGACGCCCCGACGGTCCTGCCAGTGGCCGGCCGCGAGCAGCCCCCACAGCATGCTGCCGAGGTGCGCCGCACCGTCCACGATCGCCGCGTCGACCACCTGGCCGGCGCCGGTGGCCCGGGCGTGGTGCAACCCGGCCAGCAGGCCGACGACCAGGTAGAGCGAGCCCCCCGCGTAGTCGCCGAGCAGGTTCGCCGGGATCCCGGGCGGCGCGTCGGCCCCTCCGGGCGAGGCGACCATCCCGAGCACCCCGGCCACCGCCGCGTAGCCGAGGTCGTGCCCGGCGGTGGCCGCCCGGGGCCCGTACTGCCCCCAGCCGGTCATCCGCCCGTACACCAGCGCCGGATTGCGCGCCAGACACGCCTCGGGCCCGACCCCGAGCCGCTCCGCCACCCCCGGCCGGTAGCCCTCGATCAGCAGGTCGGCCCGCTCGACCAGGTCCAGCACCTGCCCGGGCCCCGCGGGCGACTTGAGGTCGACCAGCACCGACCGCTTGTTCCGGTTGCTGAGGTCGTACGCCGGATCCGTCCCGAGCGGCGACGGCTCCGGCCGGTCGACCCGCACCACGTCCGCCCCGAGATCACCCAACAGCATCGCCGCGAACGGCCCCGGTCCGATCCCCGCGAGTTCCACCACCCGCACACCCGCCAACGGCCCTGGACCACCCGCACGGCCCGCCGGACTGCTCGTGTCACCCACTGGCTGCAGAACCCTTCGGGGTTTGACAGTAAAGCTGTAACACTCGCGATGATAGGCAAGCGACCCGCCGGTAACAAGACCTCGCCCCCGCCCCGGCGTCGCCGGATCCCCTTGGCGGACCCGAACGTGCCGGGGTAGGCCCACCTGCTTCCGGATGCACCGGAGCGGCTTCCGGGATCCTGCCCCTGACAGCGATGCGGCCTGGGAGCAGTTCCTCGCCGCCCGGGGGCAGGGCGGTCGAGTGCGAGCCGGTCCCGTGGGGAATTGGGCGGGCGGGTGGCCGTGTAATGGTCTATTGTGCGATCGGTCCATTACGTACGAGGTCGGGGGAAGCAGCATGACCACCACTGAGCAGGCCGTCATCACCGGGCGCACGATCGTTGCCGTGTCGGAGCGGCTGGTGTTGACGCGTCCGCAGGAGGGCGATGCCGAGGCGATGTTCGCGATCCACGGTGATCCGGAGACCAACCGGTACAACCCGAACGGGCCGCAGCGGGACATCACGCAGGCGCGGGAGCAGTTGGCCGGGTTCGTGGCGGACTGGCCGCGGGACGGGGTGGGGTACTGCATGGTGTCGACCCGGGAGGAGCCGGAGGTGATCATCGGGGTCGCCGGGCTGTTCCTGCACAGCCTGGACGGGGAACCGGTGTTCAACCTGTACTACCGGTTCCGGCCGTCCGCCTGGGGCAAGGGGTACGCGGCGGAGGCGTGCCGGGCGGCGATGGCGGAGGCGCTGCCGCGGTTCCCGGGGATCCCGGTGACGGCGCTGATCCGGGAGGACAACCTGCCCTCGCGCCGGCTCGCCGGGCGGCTCGGGCTGGTGGCGGACCCGGACGGGCGGGTGGACCAGGAGGACCGCCTGATCCACCGGATGGCGTGAGCGGCACGGCCGGGGATCCCCCGCCGGGGGGAGGAGGATCGCGCGCACGGCGGAGGTCGCGGGCCGGGCGCGGCGGCAGCCTGGGGGCATGAGGATCGATGAAGGGCGGGTCCGGGCCCGGGCCGGGCGGACCGCCGTGGCGACGCCCGGGCCGTACCCGACGCTCAAGGCTCTGTGGCCGACCGGGCATCCCGCGGGAACGGACGATCCCCGCGCGACGGCCCTGGTGCAGGCCGCACAGATAGTGACTGCTGTGCTGGGGCCGGCCGTCGGAGCGGTGGCGCCGGCCGAACGGGCGGCCGCTGCGTGCGGCCCTGTCGTAGAGTCACCCGGGTGGACACGGGGGGCGGCCGGATCCGGCGGGCGGGAGAGGTGTTGTTCGGGCGGCGCGCCCGGCTGCGCTGGGTGCACCTAGTGCTGGGCGGCGCGCTGCTCATGCCGTACTACCTGCTGTCGGTGGTGGCGCTCGGAGCGCTGAACCCCGACCAGGGGCACCTGCGTCAACTGCTGTTGCAGTTCCTCGCGTTGTTCACCTCGCTGCCGATGGCCGCGGTCACCGCGCTGGTGCCGACCGTCCGGGGACTGGAGGGGGCGGCGGCCCGGGCGCTGTGCGCGGTGGCCCGGCCGGAGGAGTTGGCCACCGGGCCGGCCCGGTCCTGGGCGGCCCGACGGCGCACCGCGCTCTGGTTCGTGCTGCACCTGTTCTCCGGCGGGGTGGTCGCCGGAATGACCCTGGCCGGGGTGCCGTTCGCGGTGGTGCTCCTGTTCGGCTTCGTCGGGGGCGAGGAACTCGCCCGGTACTGGACGGACCGCTTCCCCGACTGGATGCTCACCGGCCCGGTGCTCGGCCTCGCTCTGCTGCTGCTGATCGTCGGGACCAGCGCCGCCTGCGGCGCGCTGCTGGCCCGTTGGGCGCCCGTCCTGCTCGGCCCCACTCCGGAGGAGCGACTGGCCGCCGCCGAGCGCCGCGCCACCGTGCTCGCCCAGCGCAACCGGCTGGCCCGCGAGCTGCACGACTCGGTCGGGCACGCGCTCAGCGCGGTCGGCATCCAGGCCTCGGCGGCCGCCCGGGTACTGCGCACCGACCCTGACTTCGCCGCCGAGGCGCTGCGGGCGATCGAGGAGACCGCCCGCGGGGCGGTGGCCGAACTGGACACCGTGCTCGGGCTGTTGCGCGAGGAGGAGGACGCCGGCGCCGGACCGGCCGGGCCCACGCTCGAAGGACTGGACGACCTGCTGCGCCAACTCGCCCGCACCGGCGTGACGGTGGACGCCGAGCTGGCACCCGGCCTGGGCGCACTGCCGGCCGAGGTCTCCCGCGAGGCGTACCGGATCGTGCAGGAGGGACTCACCAACGTGCTGCGGCACGCCGGGCCCGCCCCGGCCGGACTGCGGGTCGCGCTCGACGCCGACCGGCTGGAGATCGAACTGACCAACCCGCTCGGCCCGACCCGCCCGAGCCGCCCCGGCGGCGGGCGCGGGCTGCGCGGGATCGGGGAACGCGCGACGGCCCTGAACGGCGGCAGCGCCGTGGGGCCGAGCGAGGACGGAACGACGTGGCGGCTGGCCGTGTGGCTGCCGGTGGGAGGGACCGCGGGATGAGTGACGAACACGAGACCGGGCACGAACGCGAGGACGAGCACGGTGGGAGCGGCACCGTCCGCGTGGTGATCGCGGACGACGAACGGCTGGTCCGGATGGGCCTGCGGGTGGTGATCGACGCCGAGCCCGACCTCACCGTGGTCGGCGAGGCCTCCGACGGCGCCGAGGTCGTCCCGCTGGTGCGCGAACTGCGCCCGGACGTGGTGCTGATGGACGTCCGGATGCCCGGCATCGACGGCATCCGGGCCACCGAGCAGCTGGTCGGCGGGATGGCCGAACCGCCGAGGATCCTGGTGGTCACCACCTTCGAGCACGACGACCACGTCTACGACGCGCTGCGCGCGGGCGCCGCCGGGTTCCTGCTGAAGCGGGCGCGGGCGGAGGAGATGGTCCAGGCGGTGCGGCTGGTGGCGCGCGGGGACTCGCTGCTGTTCCCGGCAGCCGTGCGCGAACTCGCGCTGCGGCACGGCGCGGACGGCCGGCGCGCGGCCGCCGCGGACCGGGGCCCGATCGGACGGCTGACCGACCGGGAGGGCCAGGTGCTGCGGCTGATGGCCACCGGACTGAACAACGGCGAGATCGCCCGGCAGCTGGTGGTCAGCCAGGAGACGGTGAAGACCCACGTCGGCAGCGTGCTGGCCAAGCTCGGCGCCCGGGACCGCACCCAGGCGGTGATCGCGGCGTACGAGTCGGGGTTCGTGCTCCCGGGCTGAGCCCGCGAGTCACCCGGCCGGTCCTCCGGGCCGCCGGGACTCCGGGCCTCCGGGCCGCCGTCCCTCCGGTCCGTACGCGGATTCCGAGCTCCCGCGGCGAGCAAGTAGAGTACGAAATTCCGCTCAACTGCCCGATACCTCCCGTATCGCCTGGAACGAACTGGTGGCCGCATGACCGTCCGGACCCGCCCGGCGCTGTGGTGGCGCGCGGGCATCGTGCTCTCCGCCGGCCTCGGCCTGGTCCTCGGGGAGTCCTCGCTGGTGTACTTCACCGTACAGAGCAACGTCATCGTGCTCGGCTACTTCATCGGCGCGGTGTACTGGATGGTCGAGCGCGGCACCGTGGACGCGCCCGCGCCCCGGCTGCGCGGGGCCGCGACCCTGTACATCCTGATCACCGGGTTGGTCTCGCACGTCCTGCTCCAGCACGGCGCCAACCCACTGCCCGGACTGGTCGGCGGGCCGGACCGGCTGGCGCACTGGTCGTCCTTCTTCCTCCATTACGTCACGCCGGTCATGGTGCTGGCCGACTGGGTGGTGCTCAAGCCGCGCAACGCGGTGGCCTGGAAGGACATCCCGCTCTGGCTGGCCTTCCCGCTCGGCTACGCGGCGGTCGTGCTCGCCCGGAACGCGCTGTTCGACGACTTCCCGACGCCCTACCCGTACTTCTTCTTCGATCCGACCACCAAGGGCTACGGCTACGTATGGGGCCAGATCGCCCAGCTGACGGTCGAGTTCGTCGTGCTCGGTGCCCTCGTGGTCGGACTGGACCGGCTGGGCACGCTGGCCGCGGGCAGGTTGAAGCCGGCCCGGGCGTAGCGGGAGAGCGGCGCGGAACAGGGACACGAACGGACACGATCGGAGCGGCCGGCCTCAGATCCGCCAGGAGCGGATCCGGTCGGCCGCTCCGTACACGTCCGCCCGGCCCCCGGCGATGTCACGGGCCGGCTCGACCAGCGCCCGTACGGCGGTTCGATCCCCTTCCCGGCCGGGTGCATGCGCCCAGGGCCGGGACCAGCACCAGCACCAGCACCAGCAGTAGCCGCTACATCGGATCCACCGCCCTCAGTCCGCCGTCCAGCTCCAGCCACCTGGTCAGCCCCAGGCCGCGCAGGAACGGCAGGTCGTGGCTGACCACGATCAGCGCGCCCCGGTAGGCGGCCAGCGCCTGGGTGAGCTGGCGGACGCTGGCGAGGTCCAGGTTGTTGGTCGGCTCGTCGAGCAGCAGCAGTTGCGGCGGCGGGTCGGCCAGCAGCAGGGCGGCCAGCGTCGCCCGGAACCGCTCGCCGCCGGACAGCGTGCCGGCCGGCTGGTCGGCCCGGCCGCCGCGGAACAGGAAGCGGGCCAGCCGGGCGCGGACGGCGTTGTCCCCGGCGCCCGGAGCGAACCGCTTGACGTTCTCCGCGACCGTCAGCCCGTCGTCCAGCAGGTCGAGCCGCTGCGGCAGGTGGCGCAGCGGCACCTGGGTGGTGACCATGCCGTCCAGCGGGGCGAGTTCGCCCGCGATGGTGCGCAGCAGCGTGGTCTTGCCGGAGCCGTTGCGCCCGACCAGGGCGATCCGCTCGGCGCCGCGCAGGTCGAGGTCGACGGTGGCGCCGTCGGGCAGCCGGACCTTCTGCAGGGTGAGCACCCCGCGCCCGGCCGGCACAGCGGTGCGCGGCAGGTCGACCCGGATCTCGGCGTCGTCGCGCACCGCCTCCTCGGCCGCGGTCAGCCGAGCCTTGGCGTCCTCCAGGCGCTCGGTGTGCATGCCGGTGAGCCGGCCCGCCGTCTCCTGGCCCTTGCGTTTGAGCATCCCGGCGAAGATGTGCGGGTCGTTGCGGGTGACCGAGCGCTTCCGGCCGTAGCCGGCGCTGCGCTCCAGCCTGCTGCGGGCCTCGACCAAGTCCCGCTTCTGCCGCTGGACGTCGGCCTCGGCGTTGCGCAGCAGCCGCTCGGCCGTCTCCTGCTGGGCCGCGAGGGTGCGCTCGTAGTCGTCGAAGTTGCCGCCGTACCAGGTGACTTCGCCGTCCCGGAGGTCGGCGATCTGGTCGACGTGCCGCAGCAGTTCGCGGTCGTGGCTGACGACCACCAGGACACCGTGCCAGCCGGCCACCGCCTCGTAGAGCCGCTCGCGGGCGGCCCGGTCGAGGTTGTTGGTGGGCTCGTCGAGCAGCAGCACGTCGGGGCGGCGCAGCAGCAGGGCGGCCAGTCGCAGCAGCACCGCCTCGCCACCGGAGAGTTCGCCGGTGGTGCGGTCGAGGCCGAGGCGGCGCAGACCGAGCCGGTCGAGGGTCGCGCGGGCGCGCTCCTCGACGTCCCAGTCGTCGCCGACGGCGTCGAAGTGCCGCTGGTCGGTGTCGCCGGACTCGATGGCGTGCAGGGCCTCGCGGGCGGCCCGGATGCCGAGCGCCTCGTCGACCCGCAGGCCGGTGTCGAGCGTCAGGCCCTGTGGCAGGTAGCCGAGTTCACCCGCGATCCGGACGGTGCCGCCGGTGGGGGTGAGCTCGCCGGCGATCAGCCGCAGCAGGGTGGACTTCCCGGCGCCGTTGAGGCCGATCAGTCCGGTGCGGCCGGGGCCGACGGCGAAGTGGAAGCCGTCCAGGACGGGCTTGCCGTCGGGCCACTCGAACGCGAGGTCGGTGCAGAGGACGGCGGTGGTGGGTTGTGCCATGCAAGGCCTCCCGGGTGGTTGCTGAAGGGGGTGATGAGCAACACGGGGAGACACCGCGGGTGCGGAACCGGAACGGCCGGAGGACAGGGCGGCGCTACAGGAGGCGCCACGGGGCCGTGACTGAGGTCGCACACTCGCACACCACGGGGCAACAGGGCCTGCGTGGCGGGGCGGTGTCCCGGGACCTCAGTAGATCAACGGCCTTCTCCTTGTCTGGCGGACGACGTGGACCACGCTAAGCAGGCCGACGGACGGGTGCAACCGATTTATCCGGCGCGGCCGTCCGGCCCCGACCACCGACCCCCCGACCACCGACCCCCCGGTCCCCCGACCGCCCGGCCGGCCCCCTGGCACCGGCCTCCGGCCCCCGCCCCGGTCCTCCGGCAAAGGCTCCGTGCCGATCCCGTGCCGATCCGGTGACAGCCCTGTCCCGGCCGGGGGCGGATGTAAGGAGTTCCTTATCCGCATGGCAGACTCCTCACCTGCCATACCTGCGGCCCCGGGGGCCGTACCCGAGGAATGGGGCGTATGGCAGTAGTCAACAGGGGGATTTGAACTCATGTCACCGATATCCCGGCCGAGCCGTGCCGTCCTCGGCGCTTCCGTCGCCGCGCTGACCATGGTGGTCGCCACCGGTTGCGGGCCGGACAACAGTGACCCGGCCGGCGCCCAGAGCGCGGCTCCGACGGTCGCCGCCTCCGCCTCCGGGAAGCCGGGCGCCGCGCCGCTCAAGCTGCCGACGGTCCAGGAGCTGAAGACCTGGAAGCTGGAGGACTGGGACAAGTGGGCCCAGGCCAACGTGATCACCCCGGCGGTCAAGGGCTACTGGACCCTGCAGAAGCTGCTGAACGCCAAGCCGAAGCCGCTGCCGCAGGCTCCGACTCAGGACCCGGGCCAGCCGACCGCGCAGCCGACGACCGCGGCCCCGGCCCAGCCCACCGCCGCTCAGCCGCCGACCGGACCGGGTGACCTGCCCCCGGTCGTCGCGGCGAAGCCCGTGGCGCACCCGTTCCCGAAGAACATGCACGTCAACGGCAAGATCTTCTTCAAGGACGGCAACGACGACTACGTGTGCTCCGGCACCGTCGTCTCCGACCCGGCCAACCCGGGCAAGAGCAACCTGGTGTGGACCGCGAGCCACTGCCTGCACGGCGGCAAGGGCAACAAGTACTACACCGACATCACCTTCGCCCCGGCCTTCAACAGCAACGGCGTGCTGAGCAACGGCAACAAGCAGAAGTCCAAGCTGGAGGACGCCGAGCCGTACGGCGAGTGGGGCGCGACCGCCGGCATGGTCTCCCCGCAGTGGACGCAGGAGGCCGACCCGGAGAAGGGCGGCCCCTGGAGCCAGTACGACTTCGGCATCATCAAGGTCGCCAACCCCGACCCGAACGGCAAGTCGCTGGAGGAGACCGTCGGCGGCTCGGTGCCGCTGTGGTTCAACGCCCCGCGTGACCAGTTCGCCTCCGTCTCCAACTACGGCTTCCCGGAGGGCAAGCCCTTCGACGGCGTCGAGCTGGAGCACTGCGACGGCGGCAAGCCGACCGCCAAGCCCGGCGTCCCGGACCGCCCGGCGATGCTGATGATCGGCTGCAACATGACCGGCGGCAGCAGCGGCGGCGGCTGGTACGCCACCAAGGACGGCAAGCCGGCCCTGGTCAGCGACACCTCCGTCGGCAACGGCGCCAACACCTACGAGGCCGGCCCCTACCTGGAGGACGTCGCGGCGCACATGTTCGACTACTTCTCCAAGAAGGCCAAGTGATCCGCTGAGCGGTGATCCACCGATCGCCCCCGGGGCCGCGGCTGCCACAGCCGCGGCCCCGGGCTTTTTCCGGCACGGGGCCCGGTCCTCCTACAATCGGCCCATCATGAGCGCCACACTCGTAGTCAAGGACCTCAGCGCCGGCCACGGCGAACGCACCCTCTTCTCCGGCCTGGACCTGGTCGTCGCCCCCGGCGACGTGATCGGCCTGGTCGGCGTGAACGGCGCCGGCAAGTCGACCCTGCTGCGGCTGCTGGCCGGGCTGGACACCCCCGAGGGCGGGTCGCTCCGGCTCAGCCCGGCGAGCGCCAACGTCGGCCACCTCCCGCAGGAGCCGGAGCGCCGGGAGGGCGAGTCGGTGCGCGACTTCCTGGCCCGGCGCACCGGCGTCGCGGCCGCCCAGGCCGCGCTGGACGAGGCCACCGAGGGCCTGGTCGAGGGCCGCCCGGGTGCCGACGACGCGTACGCGGCGAGCCTGGACCGCTGGCTGGACCTCGGTGGCGCGGACCTGGAGGAGCGCGCCGAGGAGGTGGCCGACTCGCTCGGTCTCAAGGTCTCCCTCGACCTGCCGATGACGGCGCTGTCCGGCGGCCAGGCCGCCCGCGCGGGCCTGGCCTCGCTGCTGCTCTCCCGCTACGACGTGTTCCTGCTCGACGAGCCCACCAACGACCTGGACCTGGACGGCCTGGAGCGGCTGGAGGCCTTCGTCAAGGGCCTGCGCGCCGGCACCGTGCTGATCAGCCACGACCGCGAGTTCCTGGCCCGTACCGTCACCAAGGTGCTGGAGCTGGACCTGCACCAGCAGCAGGTCAACCTGTACGGCGGCGGCTACGAGGCGTACCTGGAGGAGCGGGCGGTGTCCCGCCGGCACGCCCGCGAGGAGTACGAGGAGTACGCCGACACCAAGGCCTCGCTGGAGGCCCGGGCGCAGATGCAGCGCAACTGGATGGAGCACGGCGTCCGCAACGCCCGCCGCAAGGGCGGCGACAACGACAAGAAGGCCCGCGCGACCCGCGCCGAGTCCACCGAGAAGCAGGCCTCCAAGGCCCGGCAGACCCAGCGGATGATCGAGCGGCTGGACGTGGTCGAGGAGCCGCGCAAGGAGTGGGAGCTGCGGATGGAGATCGCCACCGCGCCGCGCTCCGGCTCGGTGGTCGCCACCCTGCGGGCGGCCGTCGCCAGGCGCGGCGACTTCGCCTTCGGCCCGGTGGACCTGCAGATCGACTGGGCCGACCGGGTCGCCATCACGGGTGCCAACGGCGCGGGCAAGTCCACCCTGCTGGCGGCCCTCCTCGGCCGGCTCGAACTCGACGGCGGCAGCGCCGCGTTGGGCTCCGGCGTGGTGGTCGGCGAGGTGGACCAGGCACGGGGACTGTTCCTCGGCGGGGAGCCGCTGGCGGACGCCTTCGCGGCCGCCGTACCGGAGTTCACCGAGGAGGAGGTGCGCACCCTGCTGGCCAAGTTCGGCCTGAAGGCGGTGCACGTGCTGCGCCCGGCCGGCACCCTCTCCCCCGGCGAGCGCACCCGGGCCGCGCTGGCGCTGCTGCAGGCGCGCGGGGTCAACCTGCTGGTGCTGGACGAGCCCACCAACCACCTGGACCTGCCCGCGATCGAGCAGCTGGAGTCGGCGCTCGGCTCGTACACCGGCACCCTGCTGCTGGTCACCCACGACCGGCGGATGCTGGACACCGTGGCGGTGAACCGGCGGATCGAGGTCCGCGACGGACGGGTGCACGAGCTGTAGCCCTGGGCGGTACGGTCGGCGGCTCCGGGAATTGGTCTCTACCTCTTCCCGGAGCCGCCGCCATGTGCTGTGCTGTCGCCCATGGTTGACAGCGCAGTGGCAGGGGCGTCCCACCCGACCGTCCCGCTCACCCCGATGACGGTGCCGGCCCACCAGGCCGAGGACCGCAGCAAGGCCTTCCACGACGTGATGGCGCAGCGCCGGACCGTCCGCGACTACGACACCCGCCCGATCCCGGACGGGGTGATCGAGTGGGCCGTCCGCACCGCGAGCACCGCGCCCAGCGGCGCGCACGTCCAGCCCTGGCGCTTCGTGGTGATCACCGACCCGGAGCGCAAGCGGCTGCTCCGCGAGGCGGCCGAGGCCGAGGAGCGCGAGTTCTACGACCACCGGGCGTCCGAGGAGTGGCTGGCCGCGCTGGCGCCGATCGGCACCGACTGGCACAAACCGTTCCTGGAGGACGCGCCGGCCGTGATCGTGGTCTTCGAGGTACACAAGGGGCCCAACTCGCCGCGCCCGTACTACACCAAGGAGTCGGTGGGGATCGCGGTCGGACTGCTGCTGGCCTCGCTGCACCAGGCCGGGCTGGCGACGCTGACCCACACGCCGAGCCCGATGCGGTTCCTCAACGAGGTGTGCGACCGCCCGGCGGAGGAGCGCGCGGCGTACGTGATCCCGGTCGGCTACCCGGCCGAGGGAGCGCGCGTGCCGGATCTGCGGCGCAAGGAGCTCGACGAGGTGATGGTCCGGCTCTGACGCGCCGGGGGCGCGCCGCCCGCACCCCCGACCGGGGGCTCCGGCCGCGCCCCCTCCGGATGTGGCAGGTCCGGGCCAAGGACATAATCGCGGCCATGAGCCGAGCACAGTCGCACTCCTGCGAGCCCGCCCGGGCGGCACCGGCAGGCACGACGGCGCCCGCAGGCACGGCGGCGCCAGCGACCCCGGAGGCACCGGTGGCACCGGTGGCACCAGCGGCGCCAGCGACACCTACGGCCCCGGCGGCACCCACGGACGCACCCGAGGTGACCACCGGGCGGCCGCCCGAGCTGCTGCGGCTGCCCGGCGGCCTGCGACTGCACCGCCGTCGCAGCGCCCACGCCCCGGCGCTGAACCGGGCCGTCCGAGCCAACCTGGAGCACCTGCGGCCCTGGATGGAGTGGGCGGCCGAGGCCCCCACCCGGGCCCGGACCGCCGAGCTGACCCGCGCCGGCACCGCCGCCTGGGAGGCCGGCACGGACTTCATGTACCTGGCCGACCTGGACGATGCGCCCGGCCGGGTGGTCGGCGCCTTCGGCCTGCACGGGCGGATCGGCCCGGGCGCGCTGGAGATCGGCTACTGGGTCGCCGCCCGGCACGTCGGCCGCGGCATCGCCACCGCCGCGGCCGGGGCGCTGACCGAGGCCGCGCTGGCCCTGCCGGGGATCGCCCGGGTGGAGATCCGCTGCGACCAGGCGAACGGCGCCAGCGCGGCCGTCCCGCGCAAGCTCGGCTACCGGCTCGACCGGGTCACCGAGGCCGCCGCCCGGGCCCCGGGCGAGACCGGACGGCAGCTGGTGTGGGTGAAGGAGCGCTGAGGATCGGCCGATCAGGTGTGGCGACCGATCAAGTCCCTTGGTGATCGGGCAGGTTACGGCCTTTGTCCAGCTTTGACCACCGAGCGGTTCATATGCTCATCGACCCACCACGGAGGTGCGAACAGGGCGCGCGACCCCGGGTTCACCACCGGGCTCCCGCACCCGGCCGTCGACCCCGGGCGTTCGTCCCGCACGGTCCGCCGGGCCCCTGCGGCCCCGGCCCCGCCAAACCGGCGCGCGAGCGCCCGCCTCCGGGCACCCCGCACCACCGGGCGCCGTCCACCCGGCCTTGGCACGGCTCGCCGGGACGGTCGACGCTCTGTTCGCGGCCGATCGACTCGGGCCGACAACACGGAAGTGACCGAAAGGTCACGGACCTCGGGGAGGAACCCATGTCGTTCTCGCGCACCCGCACCGCGGCGCTCGCCCTGGCCGTCGCCGCCACCACGGCCCTGACCACCACCGCGCTCGCCACCCCGGCCGAGGCGGCCGGCCACCGCGCTGCCAGCCGCTTCGACGACGGCAGCTTCGAGTCCCCCAAGGCCCCGGCGGGCAGCTTCGCCGAGTTCGCCGCCGGGCAGAGCATCGGCCCGTGGCGGGTCACCGGCGGCAGCGTCGACCTGATCGGCGCGGGCATGTGGCAGGCCGCCGAGGGCGACCAGTCGCTCGACCTCAACGGCGCCTCCGCCGGCACCATCGCCCAGACCTTCACCACCGTCCCCGGCGCCACCTACTCGGTGACGTACGCGCTGGCCGGCAACCCCGACGGCGGGGTCGCCCTCCGCACCGGGCGCGCGCTCATCGACGGGCAGGACTTCCAGGACTTCTCCTTCGACGTCACCGGCAGGACCCGGGCGGCGATGGGGTACGTGGGACGGCAGTTCAGCTTCGTCGCGCAGAACTCCAGCACCACGCTGACCTTCGCGAGCACGGTGGGCGGCCCGTACGGCCCGGTGCTGGACAACGTGCAGGTGAAGGAGTGCAAGTCCTGCTGCGGCTGAGCCGCCCCGCAGGGGCGGTCTACGTCCGGTCCACCGCCCAGCAGTTGGTGATCTTCACCCAGCAGCACCACCTCGGCCTGCTCGCCTTCTTGGACGCCACCCGGGACGCCAACGCCTGCACCGGCGGCTCGCCGGCCCAGTGCACCGACATCCCGCAGCAGCCGCACGAGCTCGCGAAGATCTTCAGCCAGTACGCGGACTGACCCGGCCGCGGGGATGAGGTGCCGGCCACCCGGGAGGGCGGTCGGCACCTCCGTGCGTTCCGGCGCGACTGTCCGGAAACCGCGCGTGACACCGGCCGTTCGCCCGGGAACCATCTAGCATGCGGTGACGCCGCCCACACGGACGGTAGTCGTTTCCCCGCGCCGAACGATTGGGAGCCCCCGTGCGCCACCGCCTTCTCCGCGCAGCCCTCGCCTCCGCCGCCGCGATCGCCCTCGCCGCCGCCACCGCGCCCGCCGTCCACGCCCTGCCGGCCGCCCCGCGGTGTCCCAAGGGGCACCTGTGCCTGTTCGAGGGACCGCACCAGACCGGGCGCATCCTGCTGAACGAGGACGCGCACGTCACGAGCGAGGGCTTCAGCCTGCGCGAGATCGACGACATCGAGCCGCCGATCCACCCGCGCTCGGCCGTCGACCCCCTCCCGAACGACTTCGGCTGCATCATCAGGCTCAACGACCTGCCACACTTCGCCGGTGACGAGCAGGAGCTCGACAACTTCGGCCCCCACGAGCTCGACGGCCGCCGGGTCGGTTCATTGACGCCCGACTGCGGCTGAGCACCCGCGCCGCCGCCCGGCGGAAATTGGCATCTCATCCTCCCGGACCGTCAACTACAGTCCCTCCCACCTGTACGGAACGAGGGGGCGGACATGACGGTCCGGTACGACCACCACCAGCTGATCACCGACACCACGACCAGCGAAGCCGCCTGCGCGGCGGGCCTCACCCCCGAGGAACTCAGCGCCTTCAGCCACACCCTGGGCCGGCTGCGCAGCCTCCCCTCCCACGACCGCACCCGGCTGCACGCCGAGCGGCAGCTCAGCTCCTTCGTGACGGAGAGCCGCAAGCGCCGCCGCCAGGAGGCCAAGGAGGCGCTCCGGCAGGCCGACGCCGACCTGCTCGCCGCGACCGCGACCGGCGCCCGGCACCGCCGCGAGGACGCGCCGCTCACCGCGCACCCCACCGGACCGGTCGGCGAGCTGCAGGTGCCGCGCCGGTGCTACGTCTGCAAGCAGCCGTACCGCCGGGTCGACGGCTTCTACCACATGCTCTGCCCGGACTGCGCGGCCGACAACACCGCCCGCCGCGGCCTCTCCACCGATCTGCGGGGCCGCCGGGCGCTGCTCACCGGCGGACGGGTGAAGATCGGCTTCCAGCTCGCGCTGATGCTGCTGCGGGACGGCGCCGAGCTGACCGTCACCAGCCGCTTCCCGCAGGACACCGTGCGCCGCTTCCGCGCCGCCGAGGGCAGCGGGCAGTGGTGGGAGCGGCTGACCGTGGTCGGCATCGATCTCCGCGACCCGCGCCAGGTCCTGGGCCTGACCGAGCAGTTGCGTCACGACGGCCGTTCGCTGGACATCCTGGTCAACAACGCCGCGCAGACGCTGCGCCGCCCGCCCGAGTCCTACGCCCTGCTGGCGGCGGGCGAGTCCACGCCCCTGCCGGCCGCCGACCGCAGGGCCGTCACCCGCGCGCCCGGGTTCCGGCCGTTCGCCGAGACGGCCCAACTCCCCTCCGGGGCGGGCTCCCTGCTGGACCTCACCGACGAGGCCGGACTGCTGCCCGACCTCGCGCCCGCCAACTCCTGGTCCGCCACGCTCGGTTCGCTCGACCCGGCCGAGGTGCTGGAGACCCAGCTGGTCAACGCCCTCGCCCCGGCCCTGCTCTGCGACCGCCTGCTGCCGCTGCTGCTCGCCTCCCCGCACCCCGCCCGCTACATCGTCAACGTCACCGCGGTGGAGGGCCGGTTCGCCGTCCGCAACAAGACCGCGCGCCACCCCCACACCAACATGGCCAAGGCCGCGCTCAACATGCTCACCCGCACCAGTGCGGCCGAACTCGCCCCGCAGGGCGTCCACATGTGCGCCGTCGACACCGGCTGGATCACCGACGAGAACCCGGCGCCCACGAAGGCCCGGATCGCCGCCCGGGGCTTCCGCACGCCCCTGGACATCGTGGACGGCGCCGCCCGGGTCTACGACCCGATCGTCCGCGGCGAGGCCGGGCACCCGGTGTCGGGGGTCTTCCTCAAGGACTACCGGGTCGCGGAGTGGTGAGGGGCGGGCCCCAGCCCGAACAGGGCTGAGGGCCCCCCGACGGTCCGGCCCGGGAGTTCCCGGGCCGGACCGTCGGGGTGGGGGTGCTCAGCGGCCGGTGGGAAGGTTGGCGCCGCCGGTGCAGTCGAGCACGACGCCGGTGACGAAGGTGTTGGCGGCGAACATGTGGATCGCCCGGGCGACGTCCTCGGGGCGGCCGACCCGGCCGACCGGGGTGGTGGCGGCCAAGCCGTCGAAGAGGGCGGTGCGCTGCTCGGAGGGGACGCGGTCCCACCACGGGGTGTCGATCACGCCGGGCGAGACGGCGTTGACCCGCAGCGGGGCGAGTTCGACGGCCAGCGGCGGGACCATCGCCTCCAGGGCGCCGTTGATGGCGGCCAGCCCGGCGGTGCCGGGGATGGCGGCGCGGGCCGAGGCGGCGGTGATCAGGGTGACCGAGCCGTCCTTGCGCAGGTGCGGCAGGGCCGCCTGGAGGACGCGGACCTGCGGCCAGAACTTGGCGTCGAAGCCGTGCGCGAGGTCGGCGAGGTCGAGTTCGGCGAACGGGCCGCTGCCCGCCGCGCCGCTGACCGCGACGACCAGGTGGTCGACGGCGCCGGCCCCGGTGAAGAAGGCGGCCAGGGCGGCCGGGTCGGTCGCGTCGAGTTGGACGCCGCTGGTGCTGCCGCCGATCCGGGCGACGGCGGCGTCCAGCTTCTCGCGGTCGCGGCCGGTGATCACGACCTCGGCGCCGTCCGCCGCGAAGGCGGTGGCGGTCGCCTCGCCGATGCCCGAGCTGCCGCCCATCACGACGATGCGCTGTCCGGCGAAGACGTTCGATGCAGATGCAGTGCTCATGGTTCTGGCCTTTCCGGCTTACCTGTTCGCCAGTTTGTCGAGACCATCAGTTCCGACAATGATGTTTGCCGAGACTGCTAGTCTTGTCAAGCGGGGGAAGAACGAAAGGGAGCACGATGAGCGAGACCGACCCGCAGGCGGCCGAACAGGCCCCCTCCACCCGGCCGCACACCGGCCGCCGCCGCAACGAGGCGGCCCACCGGGCGATCCTGGACGCGGCACTGCACCTGCTCGCCGACTCCGACGGCACGCCCGTCACCATCGACGCCATCGCCCGTACGGCCGGCGTCGGCAAGCAGACCGTCTACCGCTGGTGGCCCTCCAAGGGCGCCGTCCTGCTGGACGCCCTCACCGACCGCGCCGACCAGGACGTCTCCGACCAGCCGGACACCGGCAGCCTGCGCACCGACCTGCGCGCCTTCATCGAGACCACCTTCGACGCCGCGCAGCGCAGCACCACCGCCTCCGCGCTGCGCACCGTCGTCCGGGAGGCCGCCCGCGACCCCCACCTGGCCGAACTGATGCAGACCTTCACCGCCACCCGGCGGACCGCGCTGCACGAACTCCTCGCCCGGGGCCGCGAACGAGGCGAACTGGACGGCGACGCCGACCTGGACCTGATCGTGGACCAGGTCTACGGACTGTTCTGGTACCGCTTCCTGCTCGGCCACGCCCCGCTGGACGCCACCACCGCCGAACGCCTCGCCGCCACCCTCACCGAGGGGAACCGGGTCAGCTAGCGCTCCGGCGCCGGACCAGCGGCAGGTACACCTCGTCCACGATCTCGACCAGCACGTCGTCGGGCGCACTCGGCACGCCCCGGACGACGAACTCGTTGCGCAGCAGCACCACGGCCACCGTCGCCACCCGCGGGTGCAGTACCTCCGGCGCCGCCTCGCCGCGGGCGACGGCCCGGCCCAGCACGGTGAGCCAGGGGGCGGCCGCGGCGTCGCCGGACCGGTCCTGCAGCTGCGCCAGGAACTCCGTCGGGCCACCGGCCGCAGCCAGCGGTTCGCGCAGCACGCCGCCGAGCGGGGAGCTCCGGTGCCGAGCACTTCCACGGCAGGCTGACCCCGCGGTCGGCGAGTACTACCACACGCACTGAGACGCGGCGGTGCGCAGGAAGTCGGCCGGACGACTCTGCTGGCGAAGTATTTGATCTAGGTCAGGCCGCTGTTGCGATGCCGTGTTGGGTGCAGAGTGCGTGGATGCGGGTGGGGCGGCGCTCTG
>NZ_JBVJLM010000023.1:67693-108073 GCF_055584725.1 Kitasatospora sp. NPDC101108 | reverse complement strand
CAGAGCGCCGCCCCACCCGCATCCACGCACTCTGCACCCAACACGGCATCGCAACAGCGGCCTGACCTAGATCAAATACTTCGCCAGCAGAGTCGCCCGGCCGACTTCCTGCGCGGCAGGAGCCGAAGGCTACGAGCGGCCGCGGAGGCCGCGCAGGTGCTCGGCGACGGGGGCGAGGGCCTCGTAGATGGCGTCGAGCTGTTCCGGGGTGAAGCGGTCGATGAAGTGGGCCCGGACGCTGCGGACGTGGTCGGGCGCGACCCGCTGCATGGTTTCCCAGCCCTGCTCGGTGAGGTGGGCGTAGAGGCCGCGGCGGTCGCCGGGGCACTCCTGGCGCAGGACCAGGCCGGCGTTCTCCATGCGGGTGATCTGGTGGGAGAGCCGGCTCTTCGACTGCAGGGTGGCGGTCGCCAGGTCGGTCATCCGCATCCGGTGGTCGGGCGCCTCGGAGAGCACGACCAGGATCTCGTAGTCGTTGATCGCCAGGTTGTGGGGCTGGAGTTCGCGGCTGAGCTGGTATTCGAGCAGCTTGGCGACCTCAAGATGGGCGCGCCACATCCGCTGCTCCCTGGAGGTCAGCCAGGGAGTCTCCTCCTCGGGCCGCGGTTCAGGGGTGTCCGCAGTGTCGATTGTGTGCGTATCCATGGGGTCCAGCATAGCCGATTTAGTTCAATCTTGTACAAGTTTACAGGCCGAAACGCCGCCCGAGTTCGCCCAGGTTACCGAGGCCCGGCGCGTTGGGGTGGTTGCCGCCGTGGCCCGGCTGGGGCGGCACCCCGGCTCCCGGGACGCCCGCCTCGGCGTCCACCCGGCCCACCGACCGCTCGGCCATCAGCTGCTCGCTCGACTGCACCAGCACCTGCCCGGCGCCGATGAACTCGAACTGGTGCTCCTCGCCGGAGGCCCCGCCGATGCCGGTCAGCCGCCGCAGACCGCCGACCACCCCGTGCAGGTAGTCGTGGTCGTAGTGGTGGCACGGCGCCGGGCAGTCCGCCCAGCCGACCAGGGCCTGCGGGTCCACCCGGATCGGCGGCTCCACGAAGTGCACCGGCCCGTTGGAGGCGGCGACGAAGCGGCCGGTGCCGATCAGGGTCAGGAAGCCCGGGATGATCGACTGCTTGAGCCGCAGCGTGGGGTCGAAGGCGAGCAGGTTGCCGGAGCGGACGGTCAGGTTGCCGTCGTCCAGGTCGTAGGAGTTGAGGTCGTAGGCGCGGTCGGCCAGCAGCAGCTTGCCGCTGCCCTGGGCGACCACCCAGTCCGCCGCGTGCAGCGGGGAGTTGAAGTGCTGCCCGAGCACCCGGTCGACCATCCCGGCGCCGACGCCGCGGAAGGTGATGTCGCCGTAGTAGGCGACCATCTTGCCCTTCTGCAGGAAGTACGAACCGTTCAGGTCGACGGCGAAGGCGTACGGGTTGACGTTGTCGTTGGCCGGCAGGGTGTACGCGTCGTACACCACCGGGCCCTCGCCGCCGTGGGTGCTCGGCAGCGGGGCCTGCCGGCCGTCGAACTGCTCCTGGGCGTAGGCCTGTTGGGCCTGTACCTGGACCTGGGCCTGGGGCTGCGGCTG
Source organism: Kitasatospora sp. NPDC101108 (assembly GCF_055584725.1). NCBI lineage: Bacteria > Bacillati > Actinomycetota > Actinomycetes > Kitasatosporales > Streptomycetaceae > Kitasatospora > Kitasatospora sp. NPDC101108. The sequence goes on along the minus strand of NZ_JBVJLM010000023.1, from coordinate 106,506 downwards.
GTGGCCGGGCGGCGGGGGAGGGGGCGGCGGGTAGTCCGCGGAGCGGCCGTGGTTCGGCGGCACCGGCGGCACTACGAAGCCCGGCTGGGTCGGCTGGTCGTGCGGCGACTGCCCGTACGGGGACTGCCCGTAGGGCGGCTGCGGCGGCTGCGGAGGGTGGGACATCAGAGCTTCTCCTCGCTCGCCTGGACGTACACCGTGCCCTGCCCGGACAGCTCCAGCTGGAACGCCTCGCCCGAGCCGCGGCCGATCATCTCGCGCCAACCGATCGCCGTGGACAGCTTGTTGCGCACCTCGCCGCGGTGGGCCACGTACGCCTGCGGGTCGACGTGCACCGACTGGCCCGGGGTGATCGGCAGTTCGAAGACGCCGCCGTGGGCCATCACCGCGACCGAGCCGTGGCCCTCCAGCCGGGTGGTGAACAGGCCCTGCCCGCTGACCTGGCCGCGGACCATGCCCATCACCCCGCCCTGCGAGCCGAGGAACACGGTGGACTGCCGCAGCGTGCCCTCGAAGACGAGCAGCCGGTCCGCCTCGACGAACAGGGTGTCGCCGGTGAGGTCGACCACGTGGACGTGGTGGCCGCCGTGGCCGAACATCACCCGCCCCTGGCCCTCGACGGTCATCAGCGGGGTGTCCTCGTTGGCGACCCGGCGGCCGATCATCGACATCACGCCGCCCTGGCCGCCGGTGATGTTCGGGGTGAACCGGACGTCGCCGGTGTACCCGAGCATCGCCCCGCGCTGGCTGAACAGCCGCTGGCCGGGCACCACCTGGGCCTCGACCATCTTCCCGTTGATCCGGGTGAAGCCCATCAGACGTCACCCCCGAGGGTGACCTTCTCGGAGGGCTGGACGTACACCAGGCCCTCGCCGGTGAACTCGACCTGGACGGCCTCGCCGCCGCCCTCGCCGATCACCGTGGTCCAGCCCGCGCCCGACTTCAGGCTGCGGTGGAGGCTGCCGGTGTGCGCGATGTACGCGCCGGGGTCGACCCGCAGCGGCATGTCCTTGCCGACCCGCAGGATGACGGCCGGGCCGTTGGAGGTGACGGCGGCCCAGCCGTGGCCCTCCACCTTGGTGGTGAAGAGACCGTTGCCCGAGGAGACGCCGTTCAGCCCGGTGAAGCTGGTGCCGGTGTGCAGGCCCGCCTCGGTGCACAGCAGGTTGTCCGCCTCGACGTAGAGGGTCTCCCCGTCGAGGCGGACCAGGTTGATCTCGGTGGCCTTGTCGGCGAAGTAGCAGGTGCCCTGCCCCTTCACCTCCATGACCGTCATCCGTTCGCCGGTGAGTCTGCGGGCGACCATGCCGCGCAGGCCGTCCCCTCCACCGGTCAGCTTCTTGAAGGTCATCTGGCCGGTGTAGGCGACCATCGAGCCGTGCCGGGCCTTGACGGCGTCGCCGCCCAACTCGACGGCGAGCACCCGCGATCCCTGGAGTCTGAACTGTGCCACGGCCGCAATCTAGCTTCCGCCGGGGCGGCCGGGCGAGGGGGCGGGGCCCAACCGGTACGGACCCGGGACAATCGTTCGGGTCAGGACCGTGCGTGCGCCCCGTGGCCGCGGCCGTGGGCGGGGACGGTTCCGGCCGCCTCCTCGACCTCCAGCAGCGAGGCCGAGTGGCGCTCCGCCTCGAAGGCAACCACGCCGCCGCGCAGGCCGAACAGCCGCTTGGAGAGCATGATCCAGAGCACCGCGGCGATGTTCAGCAGCAGGGTGCAGATCTTCACCGCGCTGACGTGCTCGTGCAGTTCGTAGCCCTCCAGCGGGAGGAAGGCGGCGGTGGCGACCACGGTCAGGTACTCGGCCCAGCGCCGGCCCAGCCAGAGGCCGACCGCCTCGACGATCTCGATCAGCGCGTAGGCGATCATCGCGCCCGCGACGATCAGCAGGGTCTTCTTCTGGTAGCCGAAGGTCTTGCGGATCGTCTCGACGATCGGGGCGTGGTCGAGGTCCCAGTGGAAGTGGTCGGTGACCGGCTTGAAGACCGTGAGGTCCTGCTCGAAGATCCGCTGCACGGCCTCCTGGCTGTTGGAGAACTTCCAGACGCCCCAGGCCATCAGGATGATGATCACGCCGCGCAGCACCCGCTCGACGGCCAGGAAGCGCAGGATGAACAGGTCCCGCAGCGCCTTGCCGCGCGGCACCAGTGGGGCGTCCGCCGCCGGGCCGGAGCCGTGCGGGGCGCCGAGCGAGAAGTCGCCGCAGCGCAGGCAGCGCCAGGCGTCGCCGACGGCGGTGGCGGCGTGCAGCCGGGAGGCCAGCTCGGGCTCGGTCGGCGCGTAGGTGATGTGGCCGCGCTTGGCGCAGGTCCTGCGGTCCCAGTCGCGCTTGAACATGTGGTGACTACCCCCCGTGTGCGGTGCCGGTGGCGCCCGGTTCCGGTGGGCGCGCGGGCAGCAGGATAGGGGGTACGGGCGGCGTGCTGCCGCACCCGGCGCGGTTCTGGCGCGGGGCTGTGACATCCGGCACGGTGGCCACCCCCGGCCCGGGGCTCGGACATGTGCTCGGTGATAATGGCCGGAAGGCTTGTGAGTCGCTTCACAAGCGTGCCCACGCCTCCGACCCCCGTATTGAGGTATCCAACGTGAACAGCAGCGCCGTCCACCGCTTGCGCCTGGTCTCCGCCCCCGAGGGGATCTCCTTCGTCCTGCTGCTGATCTGCTCGGTGCTGAAGCGGACCACGTCCTTCGACGCCGTGCCGGTGATGGGCATGGTCCACGGGATCCTGTTCATCCTGTACGTGGTCTTCTGGATCCAGGCCTGGCAGACGCAGAAGTGGGACGCCAAGCGCGGAGTCCTGCTGTTCGTGCTCTCGGTGCTGCCGTTCGGCGGCTTCGTCGCCGAGCGGATGCTCGGCCGCGAGGAGCGCGGGGAGCTGCGGCCCGCCACTGCCTGACGCGCTCGGACGGTCGACAGGCTGCCGCGGCCTCCTCTCCCAAAGGGCCGCGGCAGCCTGTCGCCGTTTCTTGCCGGGAGTGGATTCGGGGTTTGGTCAGAAGCATGACAATGCCCGCCGCGGAAGAACAGGGCGTCCGGGGGGATTGGCCGGGAGTCGTCGGCGCGGGCACGGACGGACGCCCGGGGCCTGCCCTCCAACGGGGCCCCGGGCGTCCTGCTCACCGTGCGCCGTACGTCACTTGACGTTGACGGCGGTCCAGGTCGCGGCGACGGCCGCGTACTCGGCGCTGGTGGCGCCGTACAGGTCGGCCGCGGCCTTCAGCGTGCCGGTGCGGGCCGCCGCGTAGTTGGTGGTGGAGGTGAAGTAGGTGGTCAGCGCCCGGTACCAGATCGCGGCCGCCTTGTCCCGGCCTATCCCGGCGAGGGTCGAGCCGTTGTACGTCGGGCTGTTGTAGCTCACGCCGTTGATCGTCTTGGCGCCGCTGCCCTCGGCGAGCAGGTAGAAGAAGTGGTTGGCCACGCCCGAGGAGTAGTGGACGTCCAGGCCGCCGACCGAGGAGGACCAGTAGTCGGCCGAGCGGCCGTCCTTGGACGGCTGGTCCATGTAGCGCAGCGGCTTGCCGTCACCGTTGATGTTGATCTGCTCGCCGATGAGGTAGTCCGGCTTGTCGGAGGCCAGGTTGGCGTACCACTCGACCATGGTGCCGAAGATGTCCGAGGTGGCCTCGTTGAGGCCGCCGGACTCGCCGGAGTAGTTGAGGCCCGCGGTGGCGGAGGTGACGCCGTGGCTCATCTCGTGGCCGGCCACGTCCAGCGCGGTGAGCGGGTGGGTGTTGCTGGCGCCGTCGCCGTACGTCATGCAGAAGCAGCTGTCGCTCCAGAACGCGTTGACGTAGCTGGAGCCGTAGTGGACCCGGCTGACGGCGCCGACGCCGTCGTTCTTGATGCCGTTGCGGCCGAAGGTGTTCTTGTAGAAGTCCCAGGTGGCGGCGGCGCCGTACTGGGCGTCCACGGCGGCGGACTCCTGGTTGGAGACCAGGCCGTTGCCGAAGCTGTTGGTGCTGTTGGCGAACAGGGTGCCGCTGCCGGAGGTCTTGTTCTTCAGGTTGTAGGTGGCCTGGCCGCCGCGGGTGGCGTCCTTCAGCTGGTACGAGGTGCCGCTCTGGGTGGTGGTCAGCGGGACGGTGCCGACGAAGACGCCCTTGCCGGTGCCGGAGGCGGTCTGCACCTGCTCGTGGGTGGAGAGCACCTGGCCGGTGGCCGCGTCGGTGACCAGCAGCTGGCTGCTCGGGGTGCCGTCGGCGCGCAGGCCCTCGACGGTGGTGCGGTACGCCAGGCGCGGGTTGCCGTCGGCCGCCCAGACCACCAGGGCGGCGGTGCCGGTCTGCCGGACCTCGCTCAGCGGGGCCTCGTCCTCGTCGTCGGCGATGCCGACGGTGGACTGCACGGCGCCGGTCGCCTGGGCGGCGGCCCGGTCCGCGGGGATCTTCGGGGTGAGGCTGGGCAGCGCGAGCTGGGCGCCGACGGCCTTGTCCACGGCGGTGGTCGTGCCGTCCGCCTTCTGGTGCACCACCAGGTCGCCGCCCAGGACCGGGAGTCCGGCGAAGGTGCGCTCGTAGCGGAGGTGGCGGGTGCCGTCGGCGTCCACCACGACGTCCTTGGCCACCAGTTGCTCCTGGCCGCCCAGGGCGAGGGCGTGCGCCACCTTGGCGGCCTGGCCGTTCGCCTGGGCGATCAGGTCGGCGTGCTGCTGGGCGCCCCGGGCGTGCGGCGCGGGGTCGGCCTGGGCGGCGACACCCTGGACGACACCGGTCAGCAGGGCGGTGGCGGAGAGTACGGCGACTGCGGCGAGCTTTCGCTTCACGGACGAGTCCTTCCGGGAAACCGCGTGTGGGCGCGGTCGCGCCGCGTCCCGGGGGCCGGGGTCGACACCTGAGGGGCGGGACGGGCGCTGACGTGCGAGGACCCCGAGCGGTCGTGCGGCTGCCACCGGTTGGGTGGGGGTGGTGGCTGTCGAACGGGGTTGGCGGAAAGCATGACAATCGAGCAAATCAAATGACAGGTCTTCCTCATGAATTGGCCAAGTCCCGCCAAGACGAAGCAATGTGAACGGAAGGACAAAGGGGGCAATTCACCCCGACGTTCGGCGGGTTCCGGTCCGGGTCGAGGCCTGGTGGCGGGGCGTTCGGTCGTCGGCCGGACAACACCGGTGCGCCGGAGACGTGTTGCCGTCCATTCACATCGACGCAATGTCCAGGTATGGACCTGGCCGTCCGATTGGCGGGATCCCGCCACCGCTCCCCGCTTGTCCACCATCAGGACAGCTGGTAGCACACGTCCCGTCCGCCGGTACGGTAAGGATGTGGCCAAGCCCCTCGCACTCGACTTCGATCCGATCGCCCGCGCCGACGAGCTGTGGGCCCGCCGCTGGGGCACCGTGCCCTCGATGGCGGCGATCACCTCGATCATGCGCGCGCACCAGATCCTGCTGTCCCGGGTCGACGCGGTGCTCAAGCCGTACGGGCTGACCTTCGCCCGGTACGAGGCGCTGGTGCTGCTGACCTTCAGCCGGACCGGCGAGCTCTCGCTGTCCAAGATCGGCGAGCGGCTGATGGTCCACCCGACCAGCGTCACCAACACCGTCGACCGCCTGGAGCGGGCCGGCCTGGTCGCCCGCCGCCCCAATCCGCTGGACGGCCGCGGGGTGCTCGCCGCGATCACCGGGCGCGGCCGCGAGGTGGTCGAGGAGGCGACCCGGGAGCTGATGGCGATGGAGTTCGGGTTGGAGGAGTACGGCCCCGACCAGTGCCGCCAGGTGTTCGAACTGCTCAGGCCGCTGCGGGTCGCCGCCGGGGACTTCGTGGAGCCGGACGACGGGGCCGCCGACGAGATCGCCGGACGGACTGTCGAGGGGGCTGCTCGGGAGCGGCCGTGAGGGCGGCTACCCTCGTGGGAGCGGTGCGCGGATCCGGGCGTACCGGCCGAAAATGCCGAGCGAGGCGAGGAAGAGTATGAAGGCGACCCCCCTGCTGGGCTGGTACCGCGGCCTGGCCATTGCGACCGGTTGCGCACTGCTGGTGTTCTGCGGCTTCATGGTCGCGAAGTACGGCTTCGGTGCCGCCGAGGACCTGACCACCTACGTCGCGATGCTGCACGGCTACCTGTACATCGGGTACTTCGTGGTGACCTTCCTGCTCGGGCAGAAGCTGAAGTGGCCGCTCGGCCGGCTGGTGCTGACCCTGGCGGCGGGCTGCATCCCGTTCCTGTCCTTCGTCTTCGAGCGCAGGGTGGCCCGCGAGGCCGCCGAGCAGCTCCCGGCGGGCGGCGCCCGCCAGCCGGCCGGCGTCTGAGCCGACGAGCTCCGCGAGAGCGCTCCGTCCCCGGTGGGGGCGGGGCGCTCTTCGCGTTCTCCGATCGTCACCCGTTCCGCGGCGGGCCGCCGTCGACAACTACTAGGACGTCCGAGTAAATTAGTAGGACGTCCTAATAGCTGTGCCGCCCGGTGCCGTGGCGGCCGTACGGAGCGGAGTTCGGCCCATGGACGCCGAGGAGATCGAGCGCGGACGGCAGCGCTGGCAGCAGCGGTACGACAAGGCCCGCAAGCGGGACGCGGACTTCACCACCCTGTCCGGCGACGAGGTGGAGCCGGTCTACGGCCCCGCCCCCGGGCAGCCGGTCGAGGGCTTCGAGCGGATCGGCTGGCCGGGCGAGTACCCGTTCACCCGCGGCCTGCACCCCACCGGCTACCGCGGCCGCACCTGGACCATCCGCCAGTTCGCCGGCTTCGGCAACGCGCAGCAGACCAACGAGCGCTACCGGATGATCCTGGACGCGGGCGGCGGCGGCCTCTCGGTCGCCTTCGACATGCCCACCCTGATGGGCTACGACTCGGACGACCCCAAGTCGCTCGGCGAGGTCGGCCACTGCGGCGTCGCCATCGACTCGGCCGCCGACATGGAGGTGCTGTTCGACGGCATCCCGCTCGGCGACGTCACCACCTCGATGACGATCAGCGGGCCGGCCGTCCCGATCTTCTGCATGTACCTCGTGGCCGCCGAGCGCCAGGGCGTGGACCCGGCGGTGCTCAACGGCACCCTGCAGACGGACATCTTCAAGGAGTACATCGCCCAGAAGGAGTGGCTCTTCGCCCCCGAGCCGCACCTGCGCCTGATCGGCGACCTGATGGAGCACTGCGCCAAGGGCATCCCGGCGTACAAGCCGCTGTCCGTCTCCGGCTACCACATCCGCGAGGCCGGGGCGACGGCCGCGCAGGAGCTGGCGTACACCCTGGCCGACGGCTTCGCCTACGTCGAGCTGGGCCTGTCCCGCGGCCTGGACGTGGACGTCTTCGCCCCCGGCCTGTCGTTCTTCTTCGACGCCCACCTGGACTTCTTCGAGGAGATCGCCAAGTTCCGCGCCGCCCGCCGGATCTGGGCCCGCTGGATGCGCGACCGCTTCGGCGCGAAGACCGACAAGGCGCAGTGGCTGCGCTTCCACACCCAGACCGCCGGCGTCTCGCTCACCGCGCAGCAGCCGTACAACAACGTGGTGCGCACCGCCGTCGAGGCACTCTCCGCGGTGCTCGGCGGCACCAACTCGCTGCACACCAACGCGCTGGACGAGACCCTGGCGCTGCCCTCCGAGCAGGCCGCCGAGATCGCGCTGCGCACCCAGCAGGTGCTGATGGAGGAGACCGGCGTCACCAACGTGGCCGACCCGCTGGGCGGCTCCTGGTACGTCGAGGCGCTGACCGACCGGATCGAGCAGCAGGCCGAGGCGATCTTCCAGCGGATCCTGGACAAGGGCCGCGAGGACCACGAGATCGGCCCGATCACCTCCGGCATCCTGCGCGGGATCGAGGAGGGCTGGTTCACCGGCGAGATCGCCGAGGCCGCCTTCCAGTACCAGCAGGCGGTGGAGAAGGGCGAGAAGCGCGTGGTCGGCGTCAACTGCCACCCGCGCAGCGTCACCCCGGACCTGGAGATCCTGCGGGTCAGCCACGAGGTCGAGCGCGAGCAGGTGCGGGTGCTGGGCGAGCGCAAGGCGGCCCGGGACGACGCGGCGGTGCGGGCCGGGCTGGACGCCATGCTGGCGGCGGCGCGCTCGGGCGAGTCGATGATCCCGCCGATGCTGGACGCGGTGCGCGCCGAGGCGACCCTGGGCGAGATCTGCAACGCGCTGCGCGAGGAGTGGGGGACGTACCGGGAGAACGCGGCGTTCTGACCGGCTGATCCTTCAACGGCGCCGCCCCGTACGGAAGTTCGTACGGGGCGGCGCCGCCGTGACCGGGCGCCGTCAGCCGGTGGTGAGCGGCCCGAGCAGCAGGTCGGTGAAGCGGCGGGTCCACTCCGGGGTGATCGGCTCACCGCTGACCAGGACGCGGTGCTCGACCGTGCCCGCGATGGTGTCGAAGATGATGTCGACCTCCTCGCAGGCCGATCCGGCGTCGGTGTCGGCTTCGAGTTCGCCGCGCGCCTGGGCGGCTGCCCGGCCCTGTCGGACCAGGTGCTTCTGCGGGTCGACGATCGCCTCCCGGATCCGGCGGCGCAGCTGGGGGTCGCGGGTGCCCTCGGCGAACAGGGCGAGCAGCGCGGCCTGGGTCTCCGGCCGGGCCAGCAGGTCGGCGAACTGGCCGACCACGGCCTCGATGTCGGCCCGAAGGCTGCCGAGGTCGGGCATCACGAGGTCGTCGAAGAGGCTGGCGACGGCGTCCACCACGAGCTCGTTCTTGGACGGCCAGCGGCGGTAGAGCGTGGTCTTGGCGACCCCGGCCCGGCTCGCGACGTGGCCCATGGTCAGCCCGCCCCAGCCGAGTTCGGCGAGGGCCTCGCGGGTGGCGTCGAGGATCGCGAGGTCGGCGGCGGCGCTGCGCGGGCGGCCCTTGGCCCGGGACGCGGGCGTCCCCTCCTGGGCCGCGCTGCCCGGGGCCGTGCTGTCCGGGGCCGCGCTGCCCTCGACTGGGCCGCCCTGGACGGTGCTGCCCGGGAGGGTGCTGCCCGGGACGGCGCTGTCCGGGCTCGCGGGGGGCTGGGCGGCCGGCACCGGGTCTCCTTGCGATTTACTGGTAAGTAACTTGGGTGGGGCTGGTAACGGTAGCGACTGTTCGCCGATTCGGGCAGCCGGGCGGCCCGGGAAAGTGGGGCAGCTCACGTCCCCGAACCACCGGTGGGGCTTGCGGCCGGGCCACCGGCTCCAGTTACGCTACGACCTGTAGCGAAAGCAGTGACAACCAGGCGCCGGATCCCGTGGGACGGGAACGGCGCGGGCGCGGGTGGGGATCCGCGCCGAACGGTTCAGGCTACCGGGGGAGGGGCGCCCGGCCCGGGATCCCGCACCGCGCAGCCCGCGCGGGGCGACTTTCCGTCGGTTGGTGCCCGCGAGCAGCGCGGACGGGGGAGGATGGTGCCATGCAGCCACGGAATTCGCGTCTCAACAGCGCCGCCCTGCGCGGTGCGGTCGACCTCGCCGCAGTGAAGGCGGCCGGTGAGGCCGCCCAGAAGGCCGAGCAGGCCCGGGCCGAGCGGGCCCGCCAGGCGGCCGCCGCCGAAGCGGACGGAGTCGCCCCCCAGCCCACCTACCCGCTCGTCATCGACGTCACCGAGGACACCTTCGAGACCGAGGTCGTCCAGCGTTCCACCGAGGTGCCGGTCGTCATCGACTTCTGGGCCGAGTGGTGCGGGCCCTGCAAGCAGCTCAGCCCGATCCTGGAGGGCCTGGCCGAGGAGTACGCCGGCGCCTTCGTGCTCGCCAAGATCGACGTGGACGCCAACCAGCTGATCGCCCAGCAGTTCGGCATCCAGGGCATCCCGGCCGTGATGGCCGTGGTGGCCGGTCAGCTGGTGCCGCTGTTCCAGGGCGCGGAGAGCGCCGCGAACGTCCGCAAGGTGCTGGACCAGCTGATCCTGGTCGCCGAGCAGCGCTTCGGCATCTCCGGCGGTGCGGTCGCCCCGGGCGGCGAGGCCGCGGAGGCCGCCGGTCCGCAGCGACCGGAGGACCCGGCGCTGGCGGCCGCGCACGACGCGCTGGACGCCGGCGACCTGGGCGGCGCCATCCAGGCGTACAAGAACGTGCTGGCCGACCAGCCGGGCAACACCGAGGCCAAGCTGGGCCTGGCGCAGGCCGAGCTGCTCAAGCGGGTCGAGGGCCTGGACCTCCAGGCCGTCCGGGTCGCGGCCGCCGCCGACCCGAAGGACGTCGCGGTCCAGCTGCAGGCGGCCGACCTGGACCTGGTGGGCGGTCACGTCGAGGACGCCTTCGGGCGCCTGGTGGACACCGTCGGCCGGACCTTCGGCGAGGACCGGGACACCGCCCGGCTGCGCCTGCTGGAGTTGTTCGAGGTGATCGGCCCGGAGGACCCGCGGGTCGTCGCGGCCCGTGCGGCGCTGGCCCGCGTGCTGTTCTGAGCCCACCGCCGGAGGGGTCGGGCCCGGTCCTGGCACCGGGCGCCTGGCACGGCGGATGACCTGCGGTGTCGCCTGGGGATTTGGCGACAAACCGGGCAACCGGACAGAGGTTTACCAAATCTTGATTTCACCCGTGGGTGGTCACGTTCAGTGACCACCCACGGGTGTTTCGCTGCTGTTTCCGGCAGATTTCGTCGCCACGAATCCTTCAAGGCGTCACGCAGGGTGCAAATCGCGCCAATTCCATGATCGACGCCACCCGCTGTTGCATTACCCGTCAGTAAGGCACCCCTTGTGCTTCGCCCGGGTTTCAAGCACGATCGGCCACGCCCGGTCCCAGACTCCACACCCTCCGACAGCCGGTCGGTCACGGGGAGCGCGGGATCCCCACCGGGTGATCCGCCGGCTCCGGCCGGCGGTAGGGAGGGCAGGGGGGTATCCGCGGTCCCACGGCGGTTCCTGTCCTCGACCGGCCGCGCGGCCCTGCGCGGTCGCTGGTTGTCGCTCGGGGGTGATCGCCGATGTCGTCGGTCCGACCCGTCGTCCCACAAGGACGGCCGGTTTCGGGACGGGAGTGCCGCAGCACGCAGGCCGCTCCCGCGTCCGACGACGCCCAAGGCGCTCTCCGCTACCGAGGACGTAGCTCTCTCCCATCCCAGGCCCCCACCGGCGCGGGACGCGCCGCCGGGGAGCCGGAGATGTACGTCCTAGAAGGAGGACTCGCATGTCCAAGACCTACGGCAAGACCCGCTGGAAGCGCTTCGCCCTGGTGATGGTGCCGAGCGTCGCGGCCACCGCGATGGTCGGCGTCTCGATCGCCAACAGCGCGCTCGCCGCCTCGTTCAGCATTTCCGGCCAGCAGTTCAAGGTCAGCACCGACCAGCTGCACGGCACCAACTTCGCCCAGTTCGGCTCGGTGGACATCGAGGCGAGCGGCAAGCCGCACCCGGTCGCGGTCTCGGCCTTCGACCACGCCACCATCAACAACCTGTGCCAGTCGGTGGTGACCGACCTGTCCGCGTTCGGCCTGGGCAAGATCACCCTGCAGCTGCACGCCGGCACCGACTCCGCCAAGCCGGTCGAGGCCTCGAACCTGCTGATCGACCTGGAGCAGCTGAAGGCGGACGCGTCCTTCACCGACATGAACATCGGTCAGGACGCCTCCACCCTCTCCGGCACTGCCACCCAGGGCTGGGCCCCGCACCCGGGCGTCACCAAGGCGGGCGGCGGCGCCGGTCTGCCGACCGGTGCGACCGGTTTCGCCCAGTCCGCCAAGGTCGCCGACCTGAGCGGCGTCCAGCAGACCGCGCGGGCCACCTCGGCCGGCACGTTCAAGCTGAACGGCCTGAGCCTCGCGCTGAAGAGCGGCGACGGCGCGGGCAACGAGTGCTTCTGAGCCCTGTCTGACGGCACGCCGCGCGGCGTGCCGGGGTGACGGGTCAACTGCGGCCGGGGGGCGGCGGATCACCGCCGCTCCTCGGCCACCCCCCTTTTTTGTTCCAACCTCGTAGCGACATCGAGGAGTTGTTCATGTCCAGCGCAACGGTCGAGACGCGGCCCGGCCACCAGAACCCCATCGGGTGGCTCTGGCGGCACTGGCGTGACTTCCGCCGCACCAGGCCCTACTGGGGCGGCAAGCTGGCCATGATCGCCGGCGTTCCGATCCTCTACTTCCCGTACGCCCACCTGACGTTCGGCGGGCTGACCATCGCGATGTCCACCACGGCCGGCGCCGGGTCGCTGATCATCGGGGTGCTGATGATCATCCTCGGTCTGACCGCCTGGTTCCAGCCCGCCGTGCGGGTCTTCGCGGGCATCGCGACGATCCTGCTGACGCTGGTCTCGATCCCGGTCTCCAACCTCGCGGGCTTCGGTCTGTCGCTGCTGCCGGGCCTGATCGGCGGCGGGCTGATGGTCGCCTGGGCCCCGCTGCCGGAGCCGGCCGCCGAGCCCGCCGAAGGGCGTCGCGCGCGCCGGGGAAAGCAGGCGGACAACCCCATCGCGCAGCGCGTCGCGACCGAGCCGGCTGCTGCCGCCGGGGCCGCTGAGCCGGTCGCCGCCGCGCCCGCCGGGGCCGAGCCCGCCAAGGCCGAGGCCGTCGAGGCGCCCACCGCCAAGCTGCCCGCCCAGGGCACCCCCAAGGAGCGCGCCGCCGAGCCCGCCGCCCAGCCCGCCGCCCAGCCCGTCGTCCCGCAGCAGCCGACCGCCGGGGAGCAGGAGGAGGCGCGGTGACCGGGCCGGCCGAGCAAGCAGAGGGCAAGGCCGTCCCCGCGCAGCGCTCCGGCCGGCACGCGGCGCCGCGCACGCCGGTGCGGGTCAGACTCAGAGGCCGCGCCCTGGCGATGGCCGCGGTGCCCACCGCGCTGCTGATGGCCGCGGCCTACACGCCCAACCCGGCGGTGGCCGAGTCCGCGGCGGGCAAGCCCTGCGGCAACGCACCGGTCACCGTTCCTGACGTGGCACCGATCGAGACGCCCGTCCCCAAGAGCGAGCTGCCCGAGCCGCCGCCCGCGCCGTCGGGCACGCCCGGTACGTCCGGCACCTCCGGTACGCCGACGGGGACGCCCTCGACCGGCCCCGGCTCGGTGCCGACCACCGCCCCGACCCAGGCGCCGGCCCCGGCCCCGACCACCGCCCCGGTGAAGCCGCCGGCGGCCGGCACGGCCACCACCCCGCCCGTCGTCCGCTCCACCGCCACCGGCGGTTCGGGCGCGGTGAGCGCGGTGTACCAGGGCACCGGCAACGGCACGGCCACCGCGAGCCGGGCCGGGCTGATCGACGACCTCGTCGGCGGCATCAACCACCTGCTGGACCCGGGCGGTTCGGCCGGTCCGACGCCGAGCGCGACACCCAGTGCCACCCCCCAGGCCCCGGCCACCCCGGCCCCGCGGGTCGGCACCCCGGCGCAGCCCGCCCCGTCCCAGCCCCAGGCTCCCGCCACCGGCACCCAGTCCTCGGGCGGACAGTCCTCCGGCGGGCAGTCCTCGGCCACCCGGCCCCCGGCCGGGCAGCCCTCGCCGGGTGCCACCGCGTCCGGCGGGAAGCCGGGCGCCAAGGCGGCCCCGTCCGCGACCCCGTCGGCGGACGTCCCGGCGACCCCGGCGGCCACCCCGACCCCGTCCGCCTCGCCCACCGCGAACCCCAACTGCGACGTGGACACCCGCAGCCTGACCGCCGGTGCGGCCTCCACCGAGCACGTCGTGCCGGAGCAGAACTGGACGCTGCAGAGCAGCCGGCTGGGCCTGCACGGCGCGGCCTTCCACGGCGTCTACGACGTGAAGACCCCGACCGGCACCAAGCGGGTGCTGAAGTTCGTGGTCGACAGCGTGGACATCGAGAACCTCGACATGTCGACCCTGGAGGGCAACGGCGTCACCTTCCACGTCCAGGGCGCCCCCGGCTCGACCTCGACCATGCGCAACGGCCAGGTCACCATGTACGTGGAGCGGCTGTCCGGCCACCTGTCCAAGGTGCTCGGCCTGCCGATCCCGATCGACCTGGGCGAGATCACCCTCACCCCGGACACCCTGCCGCGCTGGCTCTACGACCTGATCGGCTCCGTGCCGATCCCGCTGGACCTGGAGCTGACCGGAGTCACCGCCAAGCAGGCCGGCCAGTTCGGCGGCACCCTGCACATCCCGGGGATGCACCTGTTCAACGACAACGCGCCCTACAGCGACAAGTAGCGGCCGCGACGAGCGGCCGCCGCGACGAGGCGGCGCACGCCACGACGCCGGTGGGGCGGCCCTCCCGTGAAGGAGGGCCGCCCCACCGGCGTTCGTACGGTCCTACCGGGGCATCACTCGCCGTGGCTGCCCAGGCGGTGCACCTGCACCAGGTTGGTGGTGCCGGGGACGCCGACCGGGACACCGGCGGTGACGATCACGGTGTCGCCCTCGCTCAGCTCGCCCAGCCGCAGCAGCTCGCGGTCGACCTGGGCGACCATCGCGTCGGTGGTGGCCACCTGCTCGGTGACGTACGACTCGACGCCCCAGCTCAGCGAGAGCTGGTTGCGGGTGGCCACGTCCGGGGTGAACGCGATCACCGGGATCGGCGAGCGGTAGCGGGACAGCCGGCGCGCGGTGTCACCGGACTTGGTGAACGCGATCAGCGCCTTGCCGTTCAGGAAGTCGCCCAGCTCGCAGGCGGCGCGGGCGACCGAGCCGCCCTGGGTGCGCGGCTTGCGGCCCGGGTTGAGCGGCTGCAGGCCCTGGGAGACGAGCTCCTCCTCGGCCTTCTCGCAGATCCGGCTCATGGTGCGGACGGTCTCGACCGGGTACTTGCCGACGCTGGACTCGGCGGAGAGCATCACCGCGTCGGTGCCGTCCAGGATGGCGTTGGCGACGTCGGAGACCTCGGCGCGGGTCGGCCGCGAGGCGTGGATCATCGACTCCATCATCTGGGTGGCGACGATGACCGGCTTGGCGTTGCGGCGGGCCAGGGTGATCAGCTGCTTCTGGACCAGCGGCACCCGCTCCAGCGGGTACTCGACGGCCAGGTCGCCGCGGGCGACCATGATGGCGTCGAAGGCGAGGACGATCTCCTCCATGGCCTCGACGGCCTGCGGCTTCTCGATCTTGGCGATGACCGGCACCCGGATGCCGACCTCGTCCATGACCTCGTGGACGTCCTTGATGTCGTCCGCGTTGCGGACGAAGGACAGGGCGACCATGTCGACGCCCAGACGCAGCGCGAAGCGCAGGTCCTCCTTGTCCTTCTCGGACAGGGCGGGCACGTTCACGGCCGCGCCGGGCAGGTTGATGCCCTTGTTGTTCGAGAGCACGCCGCCCTCGACCACCACGGTCTTCACCCGCGGGCCGTCGACGCTGACGACCTCCAGGGCGATGACGCCGTCGTTGATCAGGATCGGGTCGCCGGGCTTCACGTCGCCGGGCAGGCCCTTGTAGGTGGTACCGCAGATGTGCTGGTCACCGGGGACGTCCTCGGTGGTGATGGTGAACTCGTCGCCGTTGTCGACGGTCACCGGACCGTTGGCGAAGGTCGCCAGACGGATCTTGGGACCCTGGAGGTCGGCCAGGACGCCGATGGCCTTGCCGGTGTCCTCCGAGACCTGGCGGACCTTTCGGTACCGCTCCTCGTGGTCCGCGTGGTTGCCGTGGCTCATGTTGAGTCGGGCGACGTTCATGCCCGCCTCGACGATGGCCTTCAGCTGTTCGTAGGAGTCCGTCGCCGGACCCAGGGTGCAGACAATTTTCGCTCGGCGCATATGGATCAGTCTATCCGTTCGTGTTATAGGCGCATTCGGCACGAATCGTGGGGAATCGCCGACGAAGTATCCCGAGGAGCGAGACGACGGTGTGTCAGCCCTCGGGACCGTCAACCTCCCGGTGCACCAGGGCGAAGGCCTGTCGGGCGATCTCCAGCTCCTCGTCGGTGGGCACCACCGCGACCGCCACCCGGGAGTACGCGGGCGAGATGATCCGGGCCTCGCCGGAGCGCACCGAGTTCAGCTCCGGGTCCACGGCGATGCCCAGCTCCTCCAGTCCCGCGGTGGCCGCGGCACGCACCGGCGCCGCGTTCTCCCCGACGCCCGCGGTGAACGCGATCGCGTCCACCCGGCCGAGCACCGCGTAGTAGCCGCCGATGTACTTGCGCAGCCGGTGGACGTACGAGTCGAAGGCGAGCCGGGCGTCCGCGTCGCCCTCGTCGGCGCGGCGCATGATCTCGCGCATGTCGTTCTCGCCGCACAGGCCGCGCAGGCCGCTGCGGCGGTTCAGCAGGTCGTCGATCTCGTCGATCGACAGGCCGCCGACCCGGTGCAGGTGGAACACCACCCCGGCGTCGATGTCACCCGAACGAGTGCCCATGACCAGGCCCTCCAGCGGGGTGAGGCCCATCGAGGTGTCGACGCAGTGGCCGCCGCTGACCGCCGAGGCGGAGGCGCCGTTGCCCAGGTGCAGCACGATCACGTTGACCTCGGCCGGGTCCTTGCCGAGCAGCCGGGCGGTGGCCCGGGAGACGTACTGGTGCGAGGTGCCGTGGAAGCCGTAGCGGCGCACCCGGTGCTCGTCCGCGACGGCCTTGTCGATCGCGTACCGCGCGGAGTACTCCGGCATCGAGGCGTGGAAGGCGGTGTCGAACACGGCCACCTGCGGCAGGTCGGGCCGCAGCGCGCGGGCCACCTCGATGCCGGTGATGTTGGCCGGGTTGTGCAGCGGCGCGACCGGGATCAGCCGGCGGATCTCCTTCAGCACCTCGTCGGTGATCACGGTCGGCTCGGTGAACCGCTTGCCGCCGTGCACCACCCGGTGGCCGATCGCGGCCAGCTCGGGGGAGTCGAGTCCGAGGCCGTCGGCGGCCAGCTCCTCGGCGACGGCCTTCAGCGCGGCGGAGTGGTCCGGGAAGACCTGCAGCAGCTCGCGCCGCTCGCCGACCCGCGGGGTGTGCACCAGCCGGCCGGTGGACTCGCCGATCCGCTCGACCAGCCCGGAGGCCGGCCGGGCGCCGTCCAGCATGTCGATCAGCTGGTACTTGACCGACGAGGAGCCGGCGTTGAGTACGAGGACGCGCGTCCCTCCGGTCATGCCTTCGGCTCCTTGTCGTCCTGGGACTGGATGGCGGTGATCGCGACGGTGTTGACGATGTCCTGCACCAGCGCCCCGCGCGAGAGGTCGTTGACGGGCTTGCGCAGCCCCTGCAGCACCGGGCCGACCGCGACCGCGCCGGCCGAGCGCTGGACGGCCTTGTAGGTGTTGTTACCGGTGTTGAGGTCCGGGAAGATCAGCACCGTCGCCCGCCCTGCCACCGGCGAGCCCGGCAGCTTGGTGGCCGCGACGTGGGCGTCCACCGCCGCGTCGTACTGGATCGGGCCCTCCACCAGGATGTCCGGCCGCAGCTCGCGGACCAGCTCGGTGGCCTTGCGGACCTTGTCGACGTCCGCGCCCGAGCCGGAGGTGCCGGTCGAGTAGGAGAGCATCGCGACCCGCGGCTCCACCCCGAACTGGGCGGCGGTGGCGGCGGACTGGATCGCGATGTCGGCCAGCTGCTGGGCGTCCGGGTCCGGGTTGACCGCGCAGTCGCCGTACACCAGCACCTTGTCGGCCAGGCACATGAAGAAGACCGAGGAGACGATCGAGGCGCCCGGCGAGGTCTTGATCACCTCGAAGGCGGGCCGGATGGTCGCCGCGGTGGAGTGCACCGCGCCGGAGACCATGCCGTCCGCGATGCCCTCCTGGACCATCAGGGTGCCGAAGTAGGAGACGTCGGTGACCACGTCCAGCGCCAGCTCGACGGTCATCCCCTTGTGGGCCCGCAGTTGCGCGTACAGCTCGGCGAACTGGCGGCGCAGCGGGCTGGTGGTCGGGTCGACGATCCGGACCTGGGCGCGGTCGGCGCCCGGGGTCTCCTGGGGGAGGTCGATGCCCAGGCCCGCGGCCTTGCGGCGCACCGCGTCGACCTCGCCGAGCAGGGTGAGGTCGCAGATGTTGCGGCGCAGCAGGATCTCGGCCGCGCGCAGCACCCGCTCCTCGGTGCCCTCCGGCAGCACCACGTGCCGGCGGCCGGCCCGGGCGCGCTCCAGCAGCTCGTGCTCGAACATCATCGGGGTGACCCGCTCGGACCGGCCGACCTCGATCCGGTTGGTCAACTCGACGGTGTCGACGTGCAGTTCGAACAGGCCGAGGGCGATCTCGGCCTTCCGGGGGCTGGCCGGGGTGAGCTTGCCCTCCAGGTGGGTCAGGGTGGCGGCGGTGGGCCAGCTGCCCTCGGGGACGAACGCGACCGGGGTGCCGGGGGCGAGCCGGGCGGCGAGCGCCATGACGTTCGGGCCGGGGTGCTGGCCGAGGGTCAGCAGCACACCGGCGATCGGCGGGGCGCCGGCCGCGTGCGCGGCCAGCGAGCCGATCACCAGGTCGGCGCGGTCCCCGGGGGTGACGACCAGGGCGCCCTCGGTCAGCGCGTCCAGGAAGGTGGGCAGCATGGCGCCGCCGAAGACGAAGCCGCGCACGTCCCGGGCCAGGCCGGTCGCGTCGCCGAGCAGCACCTCGGCGCCGGTCGCCTCGACCAGCTGGGCGACGGTCGGCGCGGCGAGGGCCGGCTCCTCCGGGATGACGTAGGCGGGGATCGGCAGCTTCTCGGTGAGCGTGCGCTGGATCCGCTGCTTGGCGCTCGGCGCGACCCGGTTGGCGATCATCGCCAGGGTCTCGCAGCCGAGGTCGGTGAACGCCCGGTGGGCGTTGCGCACCTCGGCGATCACGGCCTCCGGCTCCTTGCCCTGCCCGCCGAGCACCGGCAGCACGGCGGCGCCGAACTCGTTGGCGAGGCGGGCGTTGAAGGCCAGCTCGTCCGGGATGTTGGTGTCCGCGAAGTCGGTGCCGAGCACCAGCACCGCCTGACAGCGCCGCTCCACCGCCCGGAAGCGGTCGACCAGGGTGGAGACCAGCTCGTCCTGCCCCTGGGCGGCCTGCAGCGCGGCGGCCTCCTCGTAGGTGAGCCCGTACAGCTCCGGACTCGGCAGGTCGATCCGGTACCGCCCGCGCAGCAGCTCGACCACGTGGTCCGACCCCGGCTCGCCCGGCGCGGCCGCGTGCACCAGCGGACGGAACACCCCGACCCGGTCCACCTGGCGGGTGAGCAGTTCCATGACCCCGAGCTCGACCGCCTGCCGGCCGTCCCCCCGGTCGATCCCGGTCACGTACACGCTGCGCGCCACGCGGATGTCTCCGTCCCGTCGCCTCGGAAGCTGGTCATATCGACCATACCTTCGCACCCCGTACGCCCGTCCGCGAGCAGAGGGCAGGCGGGAGGGCAAGGGACCAACGGCCCGACTTCGGCCTTGCGTCAACCCGAAGCGAGCTCGGCCGGGCCGCCGAGGAGCTCGGATTCCCGGTCACGGCCCCCGGCTGAGCGCCCGCCCGGGGTCGGGCGGGCGCCCCGGGGTCTTCAGGCCGGGCGGAGCCAGAGGGTGGCGAGCGGGGGGAGGATCAGTTCGGCGGAGCGGGGCTGGCCGTTCCACTCGACGGGTTCGGCCTTGATCGGGCGGGAGTTGCCGACGCCGCTGCCGCCGTAGGTCTCGGCGTCGGTGTTCAGCACTTCCTCCCAGAGCTGCTCGCGGCCGCCCAGGCTGGGCAGGCCGATCCGGTGGCCGTGCCGGATGACCGGGGAGAAGTTGCAGACGGCGACCAGCGGGGTGCCGTCGGCGGCGTGGCGGACGTAGGAGAGCAGGTTGTCCTCGGCGGCGCCGCCGTCCAGCCAGCGGAAGCCGTCCGGGGTGGTGTCGAGCTCCCAGAGGGCGGGGGTGTCGCGGTAGATCCGGTTGAGGTCGCGGACCAGGCGGCGCACGCCCTGGTGGTCCGCGTGGGCCGGCCACTGCTCGTCGAGCACCCACCACTGCGGGCCCTGTTCGTGGTGCCACTCCGCGCCCTGGGCGAACTCCTGTCCCATGAACAGCAGTTGCTTGCCCGGGTGGGACCACATGAAGCCCAGGTAGGCGCGGTGGTTGGCGCGCTGCTGCCACCAGTCGCCGGGCATCTTGGAGACCAGGGCCTGCTTGCCGTGGACCACCTCGTCGTGCGAGATCGGCAGGATGTAGTTCTCGGAGTACGCGTACACCATCGAGAAGGTGATCTCGTTGTGGTGGTACTTGCGGTGCACCGGCTCCTTGGACATGTAGACCAGCGAGTCGTGCATCCAGCCCATGTTCCACTTCAGCCCGAAGCCGAGGCCGCCGGCGTCGGTGGGGCGGGTGACGCCGTCCCAGGCGGTGGACTCCTCGGCGATGGTGATCACGCCGGGGCAGCGCCGGTAGACGGTGGCGTTCATCTCCTGGAGGAAGGAGGCCGCGTCCAGGTTCTCCCGGCCGCCGAACTGGTTGGGCGTCCAGGCGCCGCCCTCGCGGGAGTAGTCGAGGTAGAGCATCGAGGCGACGGCGTCCACCCGCAGGCCGTCGATGTGGAACTCCTCGCACCAGTAGACGGCGTTGGCGACCAGGAAGTTGCGCACCTCGGTGCGGCCGTAGTCGAACTCCAGCGTCCCCCAGTCGGGGTGCTCCGCGCGCAGCGGGTCGGCGGGTTCGTACAGCGGCTCGCCGTCGAAGCGGGCGAGCGCGAAGTCGTCCTTGGGGAAGTGCGCGGGCACCCAGTCGACGATCACGCCGATGCCGTGCCGGTGCAGGGTGTCCACCAGGTACCGGAAGTCGTCCGGGGAGCCGAGCCGGGCGGTGGGGGCGTAGTAGCCGGAGACCTGGTAGCCCCAGGAGCCGCCGAAGGGGTGCTCCATGACGGGCATGAACTCGACGTGGGTGAAGTTCAACTCCTGGAGGTAGCCCGGCAGTTCCTCGGCGATGGCGCGGTAGGACGTGAGGTCGGGCCGCCAGGAGCCCAGGTGCAGCTCGTACACCGACATCGGCGCCCGGTGGTGCGCGGCGCGGGCCCGGCGGGCCATCCACTCGCCGTCCTGCCAGCGGTACGCGGAGGAGGTGACCACCGAGGCGGTGCCGGGCGGGCACTGGGCGGCCCGGGCCAGCGGGTCGGCCTTGTCGAGCACCCAGCCCTGGCGGGTGTGGATCTCGTACTTGTAGGTGGTGCCCTCGGCGAGGCCGGGGACGAACAGCTCCCAGATGCCGGAGGAGCCCAGCGAGCGCATCGGGTGGCCGGTGCCGTCCCAGTGGTTGAAGTCGCCGATCAGCCGCACCCCGACGGCGTTCGGCGCCCAGACCGCGAAGGCGGTGCCGGTGACGCCGTCGACGGTGCGCACGTGGGAGCCGAGCGCCTGCCACAGCTGCTCGTGCCGGCCCTCGGAGATCAGGTGCAGGTCGAGTTCGCCGAGGGTGGGCGGGGTGCGGTAGCCGTCGTGCTGGCGCAGCGGTTCGCCGCCGGGGTAGGTCACCAGCAGGGTGTAGTCCGGGAGCCCGTCGCCCACCAGCAGGCCGGTGAACAGTCCGCCCTGCTGGTGGGTGAGTTCGGCCGGGCCCTGGTCGGTCTCCACCACCACCCGCTCGGCGAACGGGCGCAGCACCCGGATCGCCGTGCCGCCGTGCACCGGGTGCGCGCCGAGCAGGGCGTGCGGGTCGTGGTGCTGCCCGCTCACCAGCCGGTCCACCTCGGCCGGCGGCAGCGGCGCCTCGGGAAGGCGCAGGGCGCCGAGGGGGGTGTCCGCCGGGACGCCCGAGGGGACGTCGGAGCCGGGCGCGTCGGAGCCGGACGCCTCGGGCCCGGGCGCGTCGGACCCGGTCGTCTCGGCCGCCGGGGGCCCGTCGGCCCTCCGGGGCTCGTCGGCCTCCCGGGCCTCGGCCCGTTCGGAGGTCCCGGCCAGGAAGGTGGCCGGAACGGGGCGGGTGGGGCGGCCGGTCGGGTCGAGCGGCGTCACGGCGTGGTCCTCCAGCGGCGGGGATGGGCGAACTCGTGGCGGGACAGCGGGGCGGGACAGCGGGGCGGGGCGTCGAGGGCGGGACGGCGGGGGGCGGGACGTCGGGGACGGGTGGGCGGGGCGGTCGGTCAGACGGACAGGGCGAGCCGGTTGATCGCGGCCAGCGGGATGGGCAGCCAGCTGGGCCGGTGCCGGGCCTCGTACACCACCTCGTACACCGCCTTGTCGATCTCCAGTGCCCGCATCAGCTCCGGCGAGGCCGCCGGGTCGGCCCCGCCCCCGGCGGTGTAGCCGGCGCAGAAGGCGGTGCGGTTGCGTTGGGCCCAGGCGGCCGCGAGGTGGGCGAGTTCCGGGTCGACCGGGCCGCCGGCCAGCAGGTGGGCGGCGGCGTAGTCGAAGGAGCGCAGCATCGCGGCGACGTCGCGCAGGGCGGGCTGCGGCTCGCGGCGCTCGTTGACGGACTTGGCGGGCTCCCCCTCGAAGTCCAGCAGCACCCAGCCGTGCGGGGTGCGCATGGCCTGCCCGAGGTGGAGGTCGCCGTGGATGCGCTGGACCGGCAGGCCGTCCGGGTGGGCGTCGGCGAGCTGCTGGAAGGCGGTGCGCAGGGCGGCCCGGAAGCGCAGCAGACCGGGGACGGCGGCGACCGCGCTGTCCAGCCGGTCGGCCATCGCGCCGGCGAGCCGGCCGGTCTGGGTGCGGTCGAGCCGGGCGACGGGCATCGAGCGGGCGAGCACCCGGTGCACCTCGGCGGTGGCCCGGCCGAGCCGGTGCGCCTCGATGGCGAAGTTGCCGGGGGAGCGGTCGCCCTTGAGCCGGCCGACCTGGTCGAGGGCGAGCTCCCAGCCGTCCTCGGCGTCCGGCAGGTAGCGCTGGAGCAGCCCGAGGGTGGCGGGTTCGGCGCGTTCCATCCGGCTCTCGAACCAGGCGGCGACCCGGGGGATGCGGGTGGAGCCGGCCCGGGAGAGGGCGAGGGAGAGTTCGAGGTCGGGGTTGGTGCCGGGGTGGATGCGCCGGAAGAGCTTGAGGATGTACGAGGTGCCGTAGATGACCGAGCTGTTGGACTGCTCGGCGGTGGAGGCGCGGCCGGGGAGGTTGGTGGGCAGCCCGGAGCCCGGGGTGCGGCGGAAGGACAGCGAGCCGAACCGGTCGCCGGTGGCGAGGTGCTCCAGCAGCCGTCCGGTCAGCTCGGGGTCGTGGACCGCGTCGTAGAGGGCGGCGCCGTCGTACGGGCCCTGGCTGA
The DNA here is from genome assembly GCF_055584725.1 of Kitasatospora sp. NPDC101108. NCBI lineage: Bacteria > Bacillati > Actinomycetota > Actinomycetes > Kitasatosporales > Streptomycetaceae > Kitasatospora > Kitasatospora sp. NPDC101108. Next base: position 83,639 of record NZ_JBVJLM010000023.1, on the reverse strand, counting down.
GCCGGCCGAGTACGGCGCCGGGTTCGATGCCCGCGGGGCCCTGGGAGCGGATTCCGAGCAGGAGCTGGTAGGTGTCGCCGTGCGGCAGCCCGGCCGTGGTGGCGTGCTCGACCCGCAGCAGCAGGTGCAGCAGGGCCGGATCGCCGACCTGCAGTGGGGTGCCGACCACCGGGACCAGTCCGGTGATGGGCCGTCCCTTCCCGGCGTACCACCGCTGGGTGGGGAGCCACTCGGCGATCAGCGGCAGGGCCGCCTGGACGAGCTCGCTGACCCCCAGGGCGGTTCTCCGGGGCCCGGTGCCCCGCGCGCCCGGGTGCGCGGCGGAGCCGGCCGGGGCGTCGTGCTGCACATGGGCTTGAGAACGGGAGGTTTCGGACATGACTCCCTTTCCCCGGAAGCACGCGGACTGCCCGACGGGTCGTGGCCGGGGTCCGTCAGTCTTCCGGATTTCAGCGGCGCGGCGGTCGCGGCACGCGAGCACGGCTCGGGTGTCACGCCTTCGTGTGGGTAGCCGTTGGGCTGTTCTCCGTACGCGGTGGTGCAGAGAACTCCGGGGGCGCCGGGTCCAACTCGCGCCCCCGGAGGGTCTGGTGGTGCTGTGCGGGCCGCGGTGGCGGGTGCGGCGGATCGTTACTTCGACCGCCTGGTCCCGCTCAGGCGCGGGGGCTGCCGGAGCTGGAACCAGTAGAAGCCGTGTCCGGCCAGCGTGAGCAGGTAAGGCCACTCACCGATCGACGGGAAGCGCACCCCGCCGATCAGCTCGACCGGGTACCGCCCGCCGTACTGCCGCAGGTCCAGCTCGGTCGGCTGCGCGAACCGCGAGAAGTTGTTCACGCACATGACCAGGTCCCCCTCGTACTCGCGCACGAAGGCCAGCACGGCGGGGTTGCTGGACGGCAGTTCGGTATAGGTGCCCAGGCCGAACGCCGGGTTGAGCTTGCGGATCTCGATCATGCGACGCGTCCAGTGCAGCAGCGAACTCGAACTGCTCTGCTGCGCTTCGACGTTGGTCACCTGGAAGCCGTACACCGGGTCCATGATGGGCGGCAGACTGAGCCTGCCCGGGTCGGCGGAGGAGAAACCCGCGTTGCGGTCCGGGGTCCACTGCATCGGGGTGCGCACGCCGTCCCGGTCGCCCAGCCAGATGTTGTCTCCCATGCCGATCTCGTCCCCGTAGTAGAGCACCGGCGAGCCGGGCAGGGAGAGCAGCAGCGCGGTGAACAGCTCGATCTGGTTGCGGTCGTTCTCCAGCAGCGGGGCGAGCCGGCGGCGGATGCCCACGTTGGCGCGCATCCGGGGGTCCTTGGCGTACTCCGCGTACATGTAGTCGCGCTCCTCGTCGGTGACCATCTCCAGGGTCAGCTCGTCGTGGTTGCGCAGGAAGATGCCCCACTGGCAGCCGCCCGGGATCGCCGGGGTCTTGGCGAGGATCTCCGACACCGGGTACCGGGACTCCCGGCGCACGGCCATGAAGATCCGCGGCATCACCGGGAAGTGGAACGCCATGTGGCACTCGTCGCCGCCCGCGGTGAAGTCGCCGAAGTAGTCGACCACGTCCTCCGGCCACTGGTTGGCCTCGGCGAGCAGCACGGTGTCCGGGTAGTCGGCGTCGATCTCCTTGCGGACCCGCTTGAGGAACTCGTGGGTCTCCGGCAGGTTCTCGCAGTTGGTGCCCTCCCGGGCGAACAGGTAGGGCACCGCGTCCAGCCGGAAGCCGTCGATGCCGAGGTCGAGCCAGAACCGGAGCCCGGCGATCATCTCGTCCTGGACCCGCGGGTTGTCGTAGTTGAGGTCCGGCTGGTGCGAGAAGAACCGGTGCCAGTAGTACTGCTTGCGGACCGGGTCGTACGTCCAGTTGGACGTCTCGGTGTCGACGAAGATGATCCGGGCGTCCGGGAACTGCTTGTCGTCGTCGGCCCACATGTAGAAGTCGCCGTACGGCCCGTCCGGGTCCGCCCGGGAGGCCTGGAACCACGGGTGCTGGTCGCTGGTGTGGTTCATGACGAAGTCGATGATCACGCGCATGCCGCGGGCGTGCGCGGCGTCCACGAACTCCATGAAGTCGGCGATGTCGCCGAACTCCGGCAGCACCGACTTGTAGTCGGCGACGTCGTACCCGCCGTCGCGCAGCGGCGAGGCGAAGAACGGCGGGAGCCAGAGGCAGTCGACGCCGAGCCACTGGAGGTAGTCGAGTTTGGCCGTGAGCCCCTTGAGGTCCCCGACCCCGTCGCCGTTGCTGTCCTGGAAGGACCGCACCAGCACCTCGTAGAAGACCGCACGTTTGAACCACTCGGGGTCCAGGTTCTTCTTCGAGGTCTCGGGGAAGGTGTCGGGAACGGGCTCGTTCACTGTCACGCTGGGTTCCTCCGAACCGTGAGGAGGTGAGCCGGCTCGGCTGAGGGATCGAGCCGGACGTAGTTGTGCCGGCCCCAGGTGTAGGCGGCGCCGGTGAGCTCGTCGTGCACCACGTGGGGCCCGTCGCCGTCGAGCGTCACGGTGGCCTCCTGGACGTGGTGCGGGTCGAGGTTGACCACGGTGATGACCTGGTCGGTGAGGCCGTCCGGGGTGGTCGCGGTCTTGGAGTAGGCGAGCACCTGCTCGTTGTCGGTGGGGTGGAAGCGCAGGTCGCGCAGCTGCTGGAGGGCCGGGTGGCGCCGGCGCAGCCGGTTCAGCACGGTGAGCAGCGGGGCGAGGGTGTCGGTGCGGGTCCAGTCGCGCGGGCGCAGCTCGTACTTCTCCGAGTGCAGGTACTCCTCGGAGCCCGGGTGGGCCGGCTCGTTCTCGCACAGCTCGAACCCGGCGTAGACGCCGTAGCTGGGGGAGAGGGTGGCGGCGAGCACCGCGCGGATCGCGAAGGCGGCCCGGCCGCCGTGCTGCAGGTAGGCGTGCAGGATGTCCGGGGTGTTGGCGAAGAAGTTGGGGCGCATGTAGGCGGCCGCGTCACCGGTGAGTTCGGTGAGGTACTCGGTGAGTTCGTTCTTGGTGTTGCGCCAGGTGAAGTACGTGTACGACTGGTGGAAGCCGATCTTCGCCAGGGTGTGCATCATCGCGGGGCGGGTGAAGGCCTCCGCCAGGAACACGACATCGGGGTCGGTACGGGCGATGTCGGAGAGCACCTTCTCCCAGAACACCACCGGCTTGGTGTGGGGGTTGTCGACCCGGAAGATCCTGACGCCGTGGGACATCCAGAACCGGAGGATCCGGACGGTTTCCTTGACGATTCCGTCCATGTCCTGATCGAAGTTGATCGGATAGATGTCCTGGTACTTCTTCGGCGGGTTCTCGGCGTACGCGATGGTGCCGTCGGCGCGGTGGCTGAACCATTCCGGATGCTTGTTCACCCACGGGTGGTCCGGGGAGCACTGGAGGGCGAAGTCCAGCGCCACCTCCAGGTGCAGCGCCCTGGCCTCGGCGACGAAGTGGTCGAAGTCCTCGATGGTGCCGAGGTCCGGGTGGACCGCGTCGTGACCGCCCTCGGGCGAGCCGATCGCCCACGGCGAGCCGACGTCGTGCGGACCGGCCGTCAGAGTGTTGTCCGGGCCCTTGCGGAACGCTCGCCCGATCGGGTGGACGGGCGGCAGGTAGACCACGTCGAAGTCCATCGCGGCGATCGCCGGCAGCCGCTCGGCGGCGGTGCGCAGGGTGCCCGACCGCGGCGGCTCGACCCCGTTCGGGTCCACCACCGCGCCCTCCGAACGGGGGAAGAACTCGTACCAGGAACCGAACAGCGCCCGCTCGCGGTCCACCTGGAGCGGCAGCGGACGGGAGGCGCTGAGCAGCTCGCGCAGCGGGTAACGGGCCAGCAGCTCCAGCACCTCGGGGGCGAGCGCGGCGGCCAGCCGGGACAGCGGCGGCAGCCCCGGGTCGCGCAGCGCGTCCACGGCGGCCAGCACGTGCGCGCGGCCCTCCTTCTTCGGCACCCCGGCGGCCGCCTGCTCCAGCAGCCGGGCGCCCTCCTCCAGGACCAGCGCGGTGTCGATCCCGGCCGGGAGCTTCACCGCGGCCGTCCGGCGCCAGGTGGCGACCGGGTCGCTCCACGCCTCCACCAGGTACGACCAGCGGCCGGGCGCGGTCGGGGTGACGTGCGCGCCCCAGCGGTCGGTGCCCTCGGCGAGCTCGCGCATCGGCGTCCACGGGCCGCTGCGGCCGCGCGGGTCGCGCAGCACCACGTTGGCGTTGACGGCGTCGTGGCCCTCGCGGAAGACCGTCGCGGTGACCAGGAAGGTCTCGCCGACGACGGCCTTGGCCGGGCGGCGACCGGCGTCGATCTGGGGGCTGACGTCCAGGACGGGGATGCGGCCGATCACGGTGTCGCTCTCTGTCGTCTTGCGGGCGGAGGGCTTGGTGGTGGCGGTCTTGGTGGCGGTCTTGGTGCCGGCGGCCTTGGTACCGGCGGTCTTGGCGGTGCTCTTGCTCGCGGCGCGCTTGCGGGCGGGCGGCTCGGCGTCGGCCGCGGCCGCCCCGGGTTCGGCGGCCCGGCGGGTGGCGGCCGTCGCGGTGGTGCGGCGCGTGGTGGTGGTGCGCCGGCGCGGTGCCGCCGTCCCGCCCTCCTCGGCCCCGGGTTGTCGGGCCGCTGCGTCGGGCTGGGCCGTGGCGGGCGGTGCTGCGGGGGCCTGTGCGGTGGAGGCCTGGGCTTCGGAGGATTCGGTACGGACCGCTCCGGACGCCCGGGGCGACGGCATCGCCGGGTCTGTCCGAGTGTCAGAATCCATCCGTCCGGCGGATTCCGCGACCGCTGCGTCGACGGTTTCGGCCACTGGTGTGGACTGGTCCCGCGTGTCGCCGTGCATGCCAAACTCCTGCCCGAGATCAGCGGCAGCTCCCGCGGGCCGGGGGGTCGGGCCAGGGGAGTACCGGGAGGACTGCTGGGTGGGGTGGACGTGCGACCGGAAGCCTGCCCGCGCCGCCGTCCCCGGCAACCTGCCCGGCGCCCGCCGAACCGGTGGCGGGACGCCCCGGAACCCGTGCGCGTCCCGGCGCACGCCTCCTGGGGCACGCCCCTGGGCGGCCAGGTCGACCCGTGAACGAGCCGACCGTGCGCGAGGACACGCGTCGGTGCGCGATGAGCGCCGAACGGGTTAAGGAAGAAGGGGAACGGTCAACGCGAAAAGGATTCGGACGTGCTGCTTCACGGGGGACGCCACCCGTCGTCGTTGTCCCCGCAGCATCAACGACCTCCGGTCATCCTCGCACCGGTGACACGTTTTTCGCAGCGGTACGACAGTAGTTTCGGGCCTTCTCCGGACCGGGCGACCAGTCGGAAATCGATCTGTTCCGCAGAGTTCACGCATTGGTAGCGCGGCACCCCCGAATGTGCGCCTCGCGCGCCCCCCGTGCAGACCAATGCGCCGAATGCGATCTCATCAATAGGCCGAACGGATGCCCAATGACCCGCTTGACCCGTTGTCAGGACGATCGTCGAGGCTACGCTTCACGCCTGTGAAGGCAATCCGCAGATTCACCGTCCGCACCGTCCTGCCCGAACAACTCCAGCCGTTGCACGAGCTGGCCCTCAACCTGCGCTGGTCCTGGCACCCCGAGACCAGGGACCTCTTCCGGTCCGTGGACCCGGAGGTCTGGGCCGCGACCGGCGAGGACCCGGTGCGGCTGCTCGGGGAGGTCCCGGCCGCCCGGCTCGCCGCACTCGCCGCCGACCGGCGGTTCCTGCGCAGACTCGGCGACCTCGCCGACGACCTGCGCGAGTACCTCACCGGACCGCGCTGGTACCAGGCCCAGCAGGAGGGCAGCGCCACCCCTCCGCCCGCCGCCATCGCCTACTTCTCGCCCGAATACGGCATCGCCGCCGCACTGCCCCAGTACTCCGGGGGTCTCGGCATCCTGGCCGGCGACCACCTCAAGGCCGCCAGCGACCTCGGCGTGCCGATCATCGGCGTGGGGCTGTTCTACCGGCACGGCTACTTCCGGCAGTCCCTCGACCGGGCCGGCTGGCAGCAGGAGCGCTACCCCCTGCTGGACCCGGACGAACTGGCCGTCAGCCTGCTGCGGGAGGCCGACGGCACCCCGAGCCGGGTCGACCTCGCCCTGCCCGGCGGCCGCACCCTGGCCGCGCACATCTGGAAGGCCCAGGTCGGGCGGGTCCCGCTGCTCCTGCTCGACTCCGACATCGAGGCCAACTCACCCGCCGAACGCGACGTCACCGACCGGCTCTACGGCGGCGGCAGCGAGCACCGGCTGCTCCAGGAGATGCTGCTCGGCATCGGCGGCGTCCGGGCCGTGCGCGCCTACGGCCGGCTCACCGGGCACCCCGCCCCGGAGGTCTTCCACACCAACGAGGGGCACGCCGGCTTCCTCGGCGTCGAGCGGATCCGCGAACTGGTCGCCGACCGGGCGGCCGGGCTGGACTTCGCCGCAGCCCTGGAGTCCGTCCGGGCCGGCACCCTGTTCACCACCCACACGCCCGTCCCGGCCGGCATCGACCGCTTCGACCGCGACCTGGTCGCCCGCCACTTCGGCGGCGACGTCGCCCTGCCCGGCGTCCCGGTCGAGTCGGTGCTCGCACTCGGCGCCGAGACCTGGCGCGGCGGGGACCCGAAGCTCTTCAACATGGCCGCGATGGGCCTGCGGCTGGCCCAGCGCGCCAACGGGGTCTCCACCCTGCACGGCGAGGTCAGCCGCTCGATGTTCAACGGCCTCTGGCCCGGCTTCGACCCCGCGGACGTGCCGATCACCTCGGTCACCAACGGGGTGCACGCCCCCACCTGGATCGACCCGGCCGTGGTGCGCCTGGGCGCCGCCGAACTCGGCGCCGAACGCGCCGAGGAGGCGATGACCACCGGCGAGACCCAGCGCTGGACCGGCCTGGAGCGGATCGGCAACACCGAGATCTGGGACCTGCGCCGCAGCCTGCGCGCCCAGCTGGTGGAGGAGGCCCGCCGCCGGCTGCGCGACTCCTGGCGCCAGCGCGGCGCCGGCGAGGCCGAGCTCGGCTGGGTCTCCTCGGTGCTCGACCCGGACGTGCTCACCATCGGCTTCGCCCGGCGGGTGCCCTCGTACAAGCGGCTCACCCTGATGCTGCGCGACCCGGACCGGCTGCGGGCCCTGCTGCTGCACCCCACCCGGCCGGTGCAGATCGTGGTCGCCGGCAAGGCCCACCCCGCCGACGACGGAGGCAAGCGGCTGATCCAGCAGATGGTCGCCTTCGCCGACGACCCGACGGTGCGCCACCGGATCGTCTTCCTGCCGGACTACGACATGGCGATGGCCCAGCACCTCTACCCGGGCTGCGACGTCTGGCTGAACAACCCGCTGCGCCCGCTGGAGGCCTGCGGCACCTCCGGGATGAAGGCCGCGCTCAACGGCTGCCTCAACCTGTCCGTCCTCGACGGCTGGTGGGACGAGTGGTACGACGGCCAGAACGGCTGGGCGATCCCCACCGCCGACGAGGGCGACGGCGTGCTCGACCCGGAGAGCAGCGAGGCCGAGCGGCGCGACGACATCGAGGCCGCCGCCCTGTACGACCTGATCGAGGAGCAGGTCGCCGGCCGGTTCTACGACCGGGGCAGCGACGGGCTGCCGCACCGCTGGATCGCCATGGTCCGGCACACCCTGGTCACCCTGGGGCCCAAGGTGCTGGCCGGGCGGATGGTCCGCGAGTACGTCGAACGGCTGTACACCCCGGCGGCGCTGGCCCAGCGGGAGCTGGCGGTCCGCCGGCACGCCGCCGCCCGTGAGCTGGCGGAGTGGAAGGCCCGGGTCCGGGAGGGCTGGCCGGGTGTGCGGGTCGAGCACGTCGAGGCGGACTGCCCGGCCGAGGCCCAGGAGCTGGGCAGCTCGCTGGCACTGCGGGTGCAGGTCGCGCTGGGCGCGCTGCAGCCGGGGGACGTCGAGGTGCAGGTGGTCTCCGGCCGGGTGGACGAGACGGACGGTATCTCGGACGCCGCCGCGCTCGCCCTGAAGCCGGTCGGCGGTCCGGACCTGGACGGCCGCACCCGCTACGAGGGCTCGCTGGAGCTCGGCCGCACCGGGCCGTTCGGCTACACCGTCCGGGTGCTGCCCGCGCACCCCCGGCTGGCCTCACCGGCCGAACTGGGGCTGGTCGCGCTCCCGGCCGAGTCGGCGGGGATGGACGCGGGGCTGCTGCGCTGAGCCGCCCCCCGGAAAGGGGGATGCCCGCCCGGGTGCGTGACGGCGCACCCGGACGGGCACAACTGTGGGGCTTCCTGGACGGGCCCACTGAGGGCTTGTTCTACACCAGGCTGTCCCGCCAGGCGCGATGCAGGGTGGCGAAACGCCCCGAGCCGTCGATCAGCCGCCGCGGCGAGCCGTCCTCGACGATCCGGCCCTGGTCCATCACCAGGACCCGGTCGGCGATCTCCACGGTGGACAACCGGTGGGCGATGATGACCGCCGTGCGGCCGGCCAGCACCGTGCGCATCGCCCGCTGGACGGCCTGCTCGCCGGGCACGTCCAGCGAACTGGTCGCCTCGTCCAGGATCAGCACGGCCGGGTCGGCCAGCAGGGCGCGGGCGAAGGCGACCAGCTGGCGCTGACCGGCCGAGATCCGGCCGCCGCGCTTGCGCACGTCGGTGTCGAAGCCGTCCGGGAGCGCCGCGATGAACTCGTACGCGCCGATGTCGCGGGCGGCCTGCTCGACCTCGGCACGGGAGGCGCCGGGGCGGCCGATCGCGATGTTCTCGGCGACGGTACCGGAGAACAGGAAGGACTCCTGGGTCACCATCACCACCCCTCGCCGCAGCTCCGGGGTGGCGAGGTCGCGCAGGTCCACGCCGTCCAGCCGGATCCGGCCGTCGGTCGGGTCGTAGAAGCGGGCGAGCAGCTTGGCGAGCGTCGACTTGCCCGCGCCGGTCGCCCCGACCACCGCGACCGTCTGACCGGCCGGGATCAGCAGGTCGAAGGGCGGCAGCACCTCCTTGCCGGTGCGGTAGGCGAAGCGGGTCGCCTCGAAGGAGACCTCGCGGCCCCTGCCGACGGCCTCGGGCAGCTCCCGGGGCTCGGCCGGCTCGGCGACGGTCGGCTCGTGGGCGAGCAGCCCGGCGATCTTCTCCAGTGCCGCGGCGGCGGCCTGGTAGCTGTTGAGGAACATCGCCAGCTGGTCGATCGGGTCGAACAGGCGGCGCAGGTAGAGCACGAAGGCGGTCAGGACGCCCAGCTCCAGGGAGTCCTCGGCGACCAGGTAGGCGCCCAGCAGCACGATGCCGGTGGTCCAGACGTTGGCGGTGGCCCGGGAGAGGCCGACATACCGGGCGAGTTCCAGGAAGCCCGCCGCGTTGGCCGTCGAGGCCTGCCGGTTGACCACGGCGAAGGCGGCGTCGTTGGCCTTCTCGCGGCGGAAGGCCTGCACCGGGCGGATGCCGTTCATGGTCTCGGTGAAGCGCACGATCATCGAGGCGGCGGCCGTCCGCGAGCGGCGGTAGACCCGGCGGGAGCGGGTCCGGAAGGAGTGGGCGACCAGCGCCAGCGGCAGGAAGCTCACCAGCGAGGCCAGGCCCAGCCGCCAGTCCAGCACCACCAGCAGCACCGAGATGTAGCAGACCGACAGCAGGACGGTCAGCAGCTCCTGCAGGCCCTCGGAGAGCAGTTCGCGCAGTGCGTCGATGTCGCTGGTGGCCCGGGAGATGATCCGGCCCGAGGTGTAGCGCTCGTGGAAGTCCAGGCTGAGCCGCTGGGCGTGCCGGAAGATCCGGCCGCGCAGCTCCAGCAGGACGTCCTGGTTCACCCGGGCGCTGATCTTGATGAACGCCCACTGCAGCAGGGGGCTGAGCAGGGCGCAGAACAGGTACCCGGCGACCACCGCGATCAGCGGGCCGGAGTCGTGCGCGCGCAGCGCCGGAATGCCGCGGTCCATCGCCACCGCGACCAGCAGCGGGCCGGACTGCAGGGCGGCCTGCTGGACCAGGATCACCACCATCGCGACGGCGATCCGGGCCCGGTGCGGGCCGAGCAGCGAGCGCAGCAGCGCCCGGGGCGCGCCGGGCGGGACCGGGATGTCCTCGTCGTCGGCCGGCGGCGGGGGCAGCTCCTCCTCGGCGGGCCCGGTCCCGGCGGACCCGGTCTCGGCGGGCTCGACGGTGGTGGTCATCGGACGGCCCCCTGCTCAGGGACGAAGGGGCCCTCGGGAACGAGGGCGGCCTCGCCCGACATCAGTTCGCGGTAGTGCGGGCAGTCCCGCAGCAGCTCCTGGTGGGTGCCGACGGCCTCGATCCGGCCGTCCGCGAGCACCGCGACCCGGTCGGCGAGCAGCACGGTGCTGGGGCGGTGGGCGACCACCAGGGCGGTGGTGGAGCCCAGCACCTCGCGCAGCGCCCGCTCGACCAGCGCCTCGGTGTGCACGTCCAGGGCGGACAGCGGGTCGTCCAGCACCAGGAAGGGCGGGTCGCCGACCACCGCCCGGGCCAGCGCGAGGCGCTGGCGCTGGCCGCCGGACAGGCTCAGGCCCTGCTCGCCGACCTCGGTCTCCACCCCGGCCGGGAGCTTCTCGACGAAGCCGGCCTGGGCGGTGGCCAGGGCGGAGGCCAGCTGCCGGTCGTCCGCGCCGGGGGCGCCCATCAGGACGTTCTCCCGGACGGTCGCGGAGAACAGGGTGGGCTCCTCGAAGGCGACCGCGACGAGTTCGCGCAGCCTCTCCCGGGACAGCTCGGCGATGTCCCGGCCGTCCAGGGTGATCCGGCCGCCGGTGGCCTCGTACAGCCGGGGGAGCAGCGCGGTGAGCGTGGTCTTGCCGCTGCCGGTGGCGCCGACCAGGGCCATCGTCTCGCCGCTGCGCACGTGCAGGTCGATGCCGGCCAGGACGTCGGGGGTGCCGTCGGGGGCGTCGGGGTAGCGGAAGCGGACGCCGCTGAAGCGGATGCCGTCCGGGGCGCCGAGCGCGTCGGCAGTGCCCGGGTCCTCGGGCTCGGGCTCGTCCATGACCTCGAAGAAGCGGTCGGTGGCGGTGGCGGCCTCGTTGGCGTAGGCGAGCAGCCAGCCGAGCGACTCGACCGGCCAGCGCAGGGCGAGCGCGGTGGAGAGGAAGGCGACCAGGGTGCCGGCGCTCAGCTCGTCGTGCGCGACCAGGTAGGCGCCGACGGCCAGGGCGCAGCCGAGGGCGATCTCCGGCAGGCCGACGATGACCGCCCACAGGTTGGCGAGCTGGTGGGCCTTGCGCAGTTCGGTGCGGCGCAGCCGGTGGGACTGTTCGCGGAAGTGTTCGGCCATCGTGCGGTGCCGGCCGAAGGCCTTGAGGATGCGGATGCCGAGGACGGACTCCTCGACCACGGTGGCGAGGTCGCCGTTCTGGTCCTGGGCGAGCCGGGCGGTGACCGAGTAGGCGGACTCGAAGCGCCGGGTGAGCACCATCAGCGGCGCGCAGGGCAGCAGGACGATCAGGGCGAGCCGCCACTCCTGGGTGAACATCAGCACGGTGCCGGCCAGGAAGGTCACCGAGTTGACGACCAGGAACACCAGCGGGAAGGCCAGGAAGATCCGCATGGCGTTCAGGTCCGTGGTCGCCCGGGAGAGCATCTGGCCGGAGCCCCAGCGGTCGTGGAAGGAGACCGGCAGCCGCTGGAGCTTGGCGTAGAGGTCGGCGCGCATGGCCGCCTCCAGCCGCCCCAGCGGGCGGGAGAGGACCACCCGGCGGGTGTAGAACAGTGCGGCTTCGACCAGCCCGAGGAGCAGCAGCAGGCCGACCGGCGGCCAGAGGGCGTCGAGGTCGTGCCGGGCGAGCGGGCCGTCGACGATCCGGCCGAGGACGACCGGGACGGCGAGGGTGCTCAGCATGGCGAGCGAGGCGGCCGTCACCGAGACGGCGAGCCGGCCGCGCACCGCCCGGGCGTAGGGCCACAGGCGCAGCAGCGAGCGGACCGTGGAGCGGTGGCGCCCGGCGGGGTGGTCAGCGTCTTGTCTGTTCTCGGCCATCGCGGTGAGGGTAGGCAGAGAGGCCGTCACTTCTCATCCGGTTTTTCGCCCCTGTCGCTGCCGCCCGGCGAGAACCGGCCACCGCTCGGGCGGGGCGCGAGCGGTATGCGGGGCGCGCGTTGTCGTTCGTGCAGGGAGGAATGCGCCGTGCGCCTCTTGCGAGGGCCTGCCGAACGGCCGATGACAACTCGTGACGGGTGTTCATTGATGCGCAAGTGACAGGAGTGTGGACATGACGGTCGACATCGAGCCCACCCCCGGACCCAGTTCCACAACTGTGCAGGTGCGGGCCCTCAGCCTCAGCACCATCGCCGCGCGGAACCTGGCGACGACGACCAAGTCGAAGCCGCAGACGCAGGAGATCACCTCCCGCTGGCTGCTCAGGATGCTGCCCTGGGTGCACGTCAGCGCCGGTACGTACCGGGTCAACCGCCGACTGACCTACGTCACCGGGCGCGGCCGGGTGAGCTTCTCGAAGACCGGCTCCGAGGTGACGGTGATCGCCCCCTCACTGGCCGAGCTGCCGGCGCTGCGCGGCTTCGAGGACCAGGAGGTGCTGGCCGAGCTGGCCCGCCGGTTCGTGCAGCGGGACTTCGGGCCGGGCGACGTCCTGGCGCAGGAGGGGACGCCGATCGAGGAGGTCTTCCTGATCGCGCACGGCAGGGTCGACCGGATCGGCACCGGCAAGTACGGCCAGGAGACGGTGGTCGGCACCCTCGCGGACGGCGACCACATCGGCGAGGAGCTGATCACCGATCCCGGCGGCACCTGGCCCTGCACCGTGAAGGCGGCCACCTCCGGCGTCGTGATGACGCTGGACGCGTCGCGGCTCCAGGAGCTGGTCGACGGCTCCCCGGCGCTGCTGGAGCAGCTGCTGGGCTACGCCGCCGACGTCGCCCAGGCGCAGAACGAGCTGGGCGAGGCCATGATCGACCTCTCCGCCGGCCACCGGGGCGAGTACGACCTGCCCGGCGCCTTCGTGGACTACGAGCTCAAGCCGCGCGAGTACGAGCTGAGCGTCGCGCAGACCGTCCTCAAGGTGCACAGCCGGGTCGCCGACCTCTACAACAAGCCGATGAACCAGACCGAGGAGCAGCTGCGGCTGACCATCGAGGCGCTGCGGGAGCGGCAGGAGCACGAGCTCGTCAACAACCCCGAGTTCGGCCTGCTCCACAACGCGGACTTCAACCAGCGGATCCAGACCCACTCCGGGCCGCCCACCCCGGACGACCTGGACGAACTGCTCGCCATGCGCCGTGACACCGACTACCTGTTCGCCCACCAGCGGGCCATCGCGGCCTTCGAGCGGGAGTGCAACAAGCGCGGCGTCTACCCGGGGACGGTCGAAGTCCTCGGCAAGCAGCGGCCGGCCTGGCGCGGGGTGCCGATCTTCACCTGCAACAAGATCCCGGTGGCGGGCGACCTGACCACCTCCTTCATCGCGATGCGCGTCGGCGAGGACAACCAGGGCGTGGTCGGCCTCACCCAGGTCGGCATCCCGGACGAGGTCGAGCCGGGCCTGAACGTCCGGTTCATGGGCATCAACGAGAAGGCGATCGCCTCCTACCTGGTCAGCGCCTACTACTCGGCGGCCGTGCTGGTGCCGGACGCGATCGGCATCCTGGAGAACGTCGAGGTCGGGCTCGCCCGCAACTGATCACGCCGACCGGGCGGGCACGCGCAGCAGTTGGAGCGAGCGGCCGCCCAGCACCACCGCGCCCCGCGGGTACGGCTCGCCCGTGCCCGCGGTCGCCGTGTCCAGCACCGTCCCGTACGCGGCCTCCGGCTCCGCCCAGGGCTCGCCGGGCAGCGTGAAGACCGTCGGCTCGTGGCCCGCGTTGAGCAGCAGCAGGAAGCTGTCGTCCTCCAACGGGCGCCCGGCGCCGTCCCGTTCGGACATCGCGGTGCCGGACAGCAGCATGCCCAGGCAGGCCGTCGGGCCGAACCAGTCCGCCTCGGTCATCTCCTTGCCGAGCGGGGTGAACCAGGCGAGGTCCGGCTGGCCGCCGGGGGTGACGGCCCGGCCGGAGAAGAACGCCCGCCGGCGCAGCACCGGGTGGGCCCGGCGCAGCCGCACCAACCGGGCGGTCAGCTCGCACAGGTCCCGCCAGCCGGGCTGCTCCAGCAGCGACCAGTCGAGCCAGCTGAGCTCGCCGTCCTGGCAGTAGGCGTTGTTGTTGCCGCCCTGGGTGCGGCCGAGTTCGTCCCCGGCGGTGATCATCGGGACGCCCGCGGAGAGCAGCAGGGTGGCCATCAGGTTGCGCAGCTGGCGCAGCCGCAGGGCGTTGACCTCCGGGTCGGTGGTCTCGCCCTCGACGCCGTGGTTCCACGAGCGGTTGTCGTCGGTGCCGTCCCGGTTGGCCTCGCCGTTGGCCTCGTTGTGCTTGCGGTCGTAGGAGACCAGGTCGCGCAGGGTGAAACCGTCGTGCGCGGTCACGTAGTTGACGGAGGCGTACGGGCGGCGGCCGCCGCGCTGGTAGAGGTCGGAGGAGCCGGACAGCCGGTAGCCCAGCTCGCGCACGTCCGGGCGGGCGCCGCGCCAGAAGTCCCGTACGGTGTCGCGGTACTTGTCGTTCCACTCGGCCCACAGCGGGGGGAAGCCGCCGACCTGGTAGCCGCCCGGTCCGATGTCCCAGGGCTCGGCGATCAGCTTCACCCGGCTGAGCAGCGGGTCCTGGGAGACGGCGGAGAGGAAGGGGTGGTCCATGTCGACGCCGTCCGTGCCGTCGAACCCGCCGCGGGCCAGGGCGGCCGCCAGGTCGAAGCGGAAGCCGTCCACGCCCATCTCGGTCACCCAGTAGCGCAGCGAGTCGGTGATCAGCCGGACCACCTGCGGGCGGCGGGTGTCCAGGGTGTTGCCGCAGCCCGTGTAGTCGGCGTAGCCGCGGGGGCGGTGCGGGGCCAGCCGGTAGTAGGCGGCGTTGTCGATGCCGCGCAGCGACAGTGCCGGGCCGAGCTCGGCGCCCTCGGCGGTGTGGTTGAACACCACGTCGAGGATCACCTCGATCCCGGCGGCGTGCAGGGCGCGGACCATCCGCTTGAACTCGCCGACCTGGCCGCCGCGGGAGCCCGAGGAGGAGTAGCCGGCGTGCGGGGCGAAGTAGCCGACGGTGTTGTAGCCCCAGTAGTTGGTGAGGCCGCGGGCCTGGAGGTGGTCCTCGTCGGCGAACTGGTGGACCGGCAGGAGTTCGACGGCGGTGACGCCGAGGTGGGTCAGGTGGGCGATCGCGGCGGGGTGGGCCAGGCCGGCGTAGGTGCCGCGCAGGTCGGGCGGGACGTCGGGGTGGCGCATGGTGAAGCCACGGACGTGGAGTTCGTAGAGCACCGTCTCGGACCAGGGGGTCTTGGGGCGGTGGTCGTCGTACCAGTCGTCGTCGTCCTGGACGACCACGGATCTGGGGACGTAGGGGGCGGAGTCGCGGTTGTCCCGGACGGTGTCGGCGACGTCGGCCTCCGGCCAGTTGCGGACGGCCGAGCAGGCGGCGTCGTGGGAGGTGTAACAGCCGTCGACGGCGCGGGCGTACGGGTCGAGCAGCAGTTTCGCTGGGTTCCAGCGGGCTCCCGTCCACGGGTCCCAGCGGCCGTGGACCCGGAAGCCGTAGCGGGTGCCGGGGCGGACTCCGGGGAGGAAGCCGTGCCAGATCTGGAAGTCCTGTTCGGTGAGGCGGTGGCGGCTCTCCTGGCCGTCGTCGTCGAACAGGCAGAGGTCGACGGCCTCGGCGCCGGCTGCCCAGAGGGCGAAGTTGGTGCCGGGGACGCCGAGGTGGTCCGTCCGGACGCGGGCGCCGAGTGGGTGCCAGCTGCCCGGCCGCACCTCGGCTTGCGGCTCTTGCCCTGACGCCATGGTCGTTGCCTCCCTGGACGGGGGTGTCTCGGGACCCGTTCACCTTTTCTTTCCCGGAATGTGGGGGGAGGAAGCAGGCTGATGGGGGGCTGGGGGTGGTCGGGGGGCTCTCGGGAGGGTGGGTGACGCCGGGGGGGGGGGGGGGGGGGGGGGGGGGGGGGGGGGGGGGGGTTTGAGTCTGGGGACCCCGCAGGTGGGGGGGCTTTTTACGAGTGGAGTCTCAAA
>NZ_JBVJLM010000023.1:0-67683 GCF_055584725.1 Kitasatospora sp. NPDC101108 | reverse complement strand
CGGGCGGTCGCCCCCGGGGCGCCCCCCGGCGCGGCGCGCCCGGCCGGCTGGGTGATTTTCGGACTGCCGACTCTCATCGTGGGGCCTTGAGACCGTTGGCAGTCTGAAAATCACCCGTCACGCCCCCTTCCGCACCCACCCCCTCCACCGCCCCCTCCCGCAGCGCGTCCCTCTCGCCTGGGTTGGTGGGAGGGGGAGGGGCGTGTGGTGGGCGCGCGGGGCGTTGCCCGCGCGCCCACCAAGGGGAGGGGGTGTGGGGCGGGGATGCCGGGGGTGGCGTGTCCCTGCCCGGGGCGGGGTCGTTGTTACCGGAGTCGGATGCTCCTGTGGTCGGAGCCGAGTGGTGGGAGGCCCCGGGATGCGGCGCCGAGTTGGGGTGTGGGCGCGGCGGGTGGTGGCGGCCTGGTGTGTGGTGGTGGTTGCCGGGTGCGGGGGCGGGGTGTCGGGTGGGAGTGGTGGGGACGGGGCCGGGGTGGGGGCGCGTACGGCGCCTCCGGTGGTGTCGCGGGCGGTGTTGAGTGCGGTGCCCGCTGACGGCGCGCAGGATGTGGCGGCGGAGGGGGCGGTGCGGGTGACCGTCGGACAGGGGCGGCTGGTGTCGGTTCGGCTCGCGGACGCGAAGGGGGTCGAGTTGCCCGGGAGGATCAGTCCGGACGGGGCCGGCTGGGTGCCGGACGGGCCGTTGCCGCTGGGGACCGCGTTCACCCTGGATGCCGTGGCGGAGGACGATCAGGGGCAGCGGGCGGCTCAGCACTCGGCGTTCTCGACGGTGGCCCGGGCGCACACCTTCGTCGCGTTCTTCACGCCGGAGGACGGGTCGACGGTCGGTGTCGGGATGCCGGTGTCGTTGCGGTTGAGCCGTCCGATCACCGACCGGGCGGCGGTGGAGCGGGCCGTGCAGGTGACGGCGGACCCGCCGGTGCCGGTGGCGGCGCACTGGTTCGGCAGTCAGCGGTTGGACTTCCGGCCGCGGCAGTACTGGGCGGCCGGGACCAGGGTGACGGTGGCACTGCGGCTCAAGGACGTGCAGGGGGCGCCGGGGGAGTTCGGTACGCAGAGCCGGGACCTGCACTTCACCGTGGGCCGGGCGCAGGTGTCGACCGTCGATCTGGACGCCCACACGCTGACGGTCCGGGCCGGGCAGGGCGGGAAGGTGCTCCGGGTGCTCAAGGTGTCCGGGGGCAGCCCCGAGCACTCCACCTACCGGGGGGTGATGGTGGTGTCGGAGAAGTACAAGCTGACCCGGATGAACTCGCAGACCGTCGGCATGGGCGACGAGTACGACATCAAGGACGTCCCGCACGCGATGCGGCTGACCGCCTCCGGCACCTTCGTGCACGGCAACTACTGGGCGGACCCGGGGGTTTTCGGCACCGCCAACACCAGCCACGGCTGCATCGGCCTGGCGGACGTCAAGGGCGGGACGGGCAAGGACACCCCGGCGGCCTGGCTGTTCGAGCACACCATCCCGGGGGACGTGCTGGAGGTGCGGGCCTCGGCCGGGGACTTCGTGCCGCCGTCGAACGGGCTGGGGGACTGGAACCTGTCGTGGGAGCAGTGGGTGGCGTAGCCGGCACCTTCACCCCACCTCCTCCGAGGGTTCACCCGGACGGCCCAGTTATCCTGCTCCGGCGCGTCCGAGTCCGGCGTGAAAGTTCGGTACCCGGTGCAACTCATAAGGGCGCTCAGCGCGTCAAGTGAGTGAGTACCGGGAGGGGAGATTCCGTGAAGACGGGGAAGACGGTCGGCGCAGCGATACGCACCACCAGCCGTTACCGGCGCCGGGGTGCGATGGCGCTGGTCATGGGTGGGGTGCTGCTGCTCACCGCCGCGTGCAACGACGACAAGGGCGGTTCGTCCGGCGACAGCGCGGCCTCGGCGCCGGCCGACGCCGGTGGGGGCGCCGCCCCGGGGGCGACGAAGGCCTCGGCGGCCGTGCTCGCGGTCGAGCCGAAGGACGGTGCCCAGGACGTCGCGCCGAACGCGCTGCAGGTGTCCGTCTCCAAGGGCAAACTGACCACGGTCGAGGTGACCGACAAGAACGGCAAGCCGGTCGAGGGTGCGATCGCCCCGGACGGCAGCGGCTGGAAGCCCGCGTCGGCGCTGGCCGTCGGCATGGCGTACAAGGTGAACGCGCAGGCGAAGGACGACGCCGGCCTGGTGGCCGCGTCGACCACCTCGTTCACCACGCTGACGCCGGACAAGAAGGTCTCCACCAACGACAACATCGCCGACGGTGCCACGTACGGCGTCGGCATGATCGTCTCGGTGACCTTCAACAAGGACGTCAAGAACAAGGACGCCGTCCTCAAGGGCATCAGCTTCGAGACCGACAACGGCACCGTGGTCAAGGGCCACTGGTTCGACAGCCGCCGGGTGGACTTCCGTCCGGAGGAGTACTGGAAGCCGGGCACCAAGGTGACCATCAAGTACCGGCTGAAGAGCGTCGAGATCGCGCCCGGGGTCTACGGCGACGTGGACAAGGACGAGCCGTTCACCATCGGCCGGTCGATGATCTCCACCGCGGACGCCAAGACGCACCAGATGACGGTCGAGCGGGACGGCAAGAGCACCACCCTGCCGGTCACCCTGGGCGCGGACGCGACGCCGTCCTGGGGCGGAACGATGGTGATCATGGACAAGGAGAAGGTCACCCGGATGAACTCGCAGACCGTCGGTCTCGGCGGCGAGTACGACATCCAGGACGTGCCGCACGCGATGCGGCTGACCACCTCCGGCACCTTCCTGCACGGCAACTACTGGTCCAACCCCTTCGGCAAGTCCAACGGCAGCCACGGCTGCATCTCGATGCAGGACGTGAAGGGCGGCAGCGACAGCTCGGTCGCCGGCAAGTTCTTCAACGACTCGATGGTCGGCGACGTGGTGAAGATCGTGAACACCAAGGAGAAGACCGTCTCGCCCTCCAACGGGCTGGGCGGCTGGAACGTGTCCTGGGCCAACTGGTAGGCCCGGCAGTTCGTCGCCGGGCGGCCCGGACCTCACCCGTTGGGGTCGGGCCGCCCGGTTTTCGGGGCGGGAAGCCCCTCTGATGGCGCAACCTTTCCGGTGGCCGGGCGCGTGTGTCCGGTCGGGGCCGGCGGGTCCGTGGGGAACAAGGGAGGGATCGACGTGAGGTCGATACGCAGGGTTATGGCCATCGGACTGGTCGGCGGGGCGATGACGCTGACCGCGGCCTGTGGCGGCGGCGGTGGGGGCGGGAGCGCCGCCAAGGCCGATCTGGGGGCCGGGGCGGCCGCGTCCGCGACGGCGCCCGGGAGTTCGGCGCCGAAGGTGTCGACGGCCGCGGTGACCATCGAGCCGAAGAACGGCGCGGTGGACGTGGCGCCGGGGGCGCTCAGGATCGGGGCGACGGGCGGCAAGCTCACCACCGTCAAGGTGAGCGACAAGTCGGGCAAGGAGGTCCCCGGCACGATCGCCGCGGACGGCTCCAGCTGGACCCCGTCCGCCGGGCTCGCGGTGGGCACCGCCTACCAGGTCAGCGCGATGGCCGCGGACGCCAACGGCGCCGTCGCCACGGCGGACAGCAGCTTCACCACGCTGACTCCGGCGGCGCTGGCCAAGGCCTCCGACAACGTGGACGACAACGCGACGTACGGCGTCGGCATGATCGTCTCGGTGGATTTCAGCAAGGACGTCGCCAACAAGGACGCGGTCGCGAAGGGCATCACCTTCGAGACCGACAACGGCACCGCGGTCAAGGGCCACTGGTTCGACGACCGGCGGCTGGACTTCCGTCCGGAGGAGTACTGGAAGCCGGGCACCAAGGTGACGGTGCACTACCGCCTCAAGAGCGTGGAGATCGCCCC
Source organism: Kitasatospora sp. NPDC101108 (assembly GCF_055584725.1). NCBI lineage: Bacteria > Bacillati > Actinomycetota > Actinomycetes > Kitasatosporales > Streptomycetaceae > Kitasatospora > Kitasatospora sp. NPDC101108. The sequence continues at coordinate 63,856 of NZ_JBVJLM010000023.1, read as the reverse complement.
CGGGGTGTACGGCACCGACCGGGACGAGCCCTTCACGATCGGGCGATCCAAGGTTTCGACGGTTGACGCTGCCGCGCACAGGATGACGGTGGCCGAGAACGGGGCGTCGAGCGACATCGCCATCACCTCCGGTTCGGACGAACACCCCACCTGGAACGGCACGATGGTGGTCATGTCCAAGGAGGGCACGGTGCGGATGCAGTCCAGCAGCATGCCCGGCATGACCGGCAAGCCGTACGACCTGCAGGTTCCGCACTCGATGCGGCTCACCACCAGCGGGACGTACGTGCACGGCAACTACTGGAGCGACGGTCACTTCGGCGAGGACAACGTCAGCCACGGCTGCGTGGGCCTGCGCGACGTCGAGGGCGGCGGGGAGTCCACCACGATGGGCAAGTTCTACTCGGACTCGATGGTCGGGGACGTGGTCATCGTGAAGAACTCGGTCAAGAAGGAGATCCTCGACCCGGCGAACGGGCTGAGTGGCTGGAACCTGCCGTGGAGCAAGTGGTAATCGCCAGGTAGCAGCGGTTCGACGTCAACCCGGGCTTGACTTCGGTCGGTCCGGGTCGACGCTTTCCCGGCCGAGGCTTGCTCCGGGCATATGCCGACTCGGAGGAGATCGTTTGCTCATTGTCCGTACGCGGCTGCTTGCGTTCCGCAATGATGGACCGCATGGCGGGTTGGGGCGAAGCAGATCAGTCATCGGTTCCGGCGGCCGGCGTGGTCGCGGAGGCGTCGTGGATCGACGTCCAGAGTGCGCTCTCGGCGCTGGAGCGGCTCAGCTCCGAGGAACTCCAGGAGATGTACTCCGACAGACTGTGCGACCAGTCCGCGCCCAACGAGGTACGGCTGCCGTCCCGTCCGGAGTCGGGGCCGGTGGCCCGCCGGCTGGTGCTGAACGTCCTGGAGTCCTGGGGCCTCCACCAGTGCCTGGAGGCCGGGGAGTTGCTGACCAGTGAGCTGGTGTCCAACGCGGTGCGGCACGCCGCCGGGCGCACCATCGGGCTCCACGTCAGCCGCAAGCCCGGCTGGCTGCGGGTCGAGGTGCGGGACTCGTCGCGCGCGCTGCCCTGCATGATCCTCGCCGAGGCCCGACCGGTGAACGAGCGCGGCCGGGGCCTGAGGATCGTCGACGACCTCGCCGACCGCTGGGGCGCCGACCTGCTGCCGCGCGGCAAGGGCGTCTGGTTCGAGCTGAAGCTCCGCGAACGGAACTGACGCGGGCTCTTCCGGGAGCGGATACGCGCAGGGCCCCCGGGATCGCCGTGGTCGGCGGTGGGGGCCCCTGCAAGTCATCGCGCCGGCCAAGGGGGTGCGTGCCGCGCGATGGGCGTCGGCAGTGCCAGGTCGGGCCCGCCGAAGTTCGACGAGTCGACTATCGCACGGACTTCAGCATGCGGGCAAACCGGGCGTCTTGGATTGAAAGGTTTGTAACCTACTCCACCTTTGGATTTTGCATAGCTTAACGCCATAGCCTGTGAATATTCATGATCCGGGCAAACTGATCATTGCTTGGCGGACCCGGGCGGCATGTGCGCGAACAGTGGCCGGGGAGAGGCGCGGGCGGGGTGGTGGGGCCTTCGGCGCGCCACGGCAGACGCGGCAGAGGCCGCCTAGGAGGGCCTGCGGACGGCAGGGGGTGCGGCAGTCGGTGCACTCGATGATGCGGGTGGCGGGAGGCTCCGGGCGGGCCCGTTCAGGGGGCATCTTGTCGAGCAGGCGGCGGCGGGTGAAGGCCACCGGGCTGTGGACGCCGTCCGGCGGGAGGCCTGCGGTGAGAGCGGTGGTGAAGAGGGCCGGGGTGGTGCCCCGGGCCAGCCACTCGGCCGCGAGCGGTTCGAGGGCCGTGCAGTCGGCGGCGGAGAGGGCCAGGCGGGCGTCGGCGAGGCCGAGGCCGGCGAGGGCGGCGTAGGCGGCCGAGGTGGGGGAGGTGCGGTTGCGCGTTCGCTCCTCGGGGGGATCGGGTGCTCCGGACGTTGACGCCTCGGCCGGCTCGCCCGCAGAGCCCGTCGCGCCTGTGGTGATGAAGCGCGTCCACCACGCGTCGGAGCGGGGCGTGCGGGAGAAGTAGGTGCGGAACACCCAGCGGCAGTCCTTGGAGCTGATGCGCTCGCGGACGCGACGCAGATGACCTGCGGTGGAGAGGTTGTTGAGCACCGTACGGCAGGCCATCTGCCCGTAGTGGGGCTGGAGGACGGCGAGGGTCTTGACGTCCATGGCGGCGCCGTCGGGGAAGTGGTCGATGAGCGAGGCGATGTAGGCCTCGCGCGCCGGGAGGTGGGAGAAGTCGGCGGCGGAGCGGGGAAGTTGCTCCGGAGCGGACTGCTTGCCGTACCCGGGGGTGGCCATGGCGGTAGAGTCGTGGATAGCCACAGGATCGATGTCCTAAGAGTTAAGTCGATCGTGCCGGTCAGACCCCCGTTCGGTGTTGCCGCACCGGCGGGGGTTGTTTCGTTGCTGCGCACGCTACACGGCGGAACCGGCTGTGGAGAACTCGTGACGATAAGTCATATCTGCTGCGCGCGGGGGTGGTTGGAAGGTGGTTACCCACCCGTTCGACTAAGGGGTCACTCGACTCGCGCTGCTTGAGCTTCGGGGGCGAAGGAGACGAAGGCGGACCAGGCCTCGGGGGAGAAGGTGAGGGTCGGGCCGGCCTTGTCCTTGGAGTCGCGGACGTGGATCGCGGAGGGGCAGGAGGCGACCTCGACGCACTCTCTGCCGTCGGTGGTGCTGTAACTGGACTTGGCCCAGGAGGCGGCGACTTCGACACAGGCGCCGCCCTCATCGTTGCTGTAACTGGACTTGAACCAGTCGGCCCCGACACTCATAGCTCCTCCGCGATTTTCCTGATGAACTCTACGGACTCCTCGGTGCTGAGGGCCTGCATGCGGATCATGCCATGCCGCTGCGTGATCACGTTGACCTTGTCGGGATCGGCATGCAGTGCGCCGGTTCGGTGTCCTTCCACGTAAGCCAACTGTTCGTGGTCGGCGGTCTCCAGGAGGATCATGGGGCCGGTGAGAGCCGGGTATGCGGCACGGTTTGCGGGGAGCACCTGAACTACGACGTTGCGCAGCTTGCTCACCTCGACGATGTGCGCGAGCTGCCTCTTCATGAGGTCTGGGCTGCCGACCTTTGCATGCAGGGCTGCTTCGTAGATCACGAACCCGAACAGCACCGGCGGCGAGCTGGTCAGCTTCTCCTGGCGCTGCATTCGGCCTGCTACGCGGACCTCGACCGTCTCGTCGTCCAGGGGTGGGCAGGCATGGCTGATCAACTCCCTGGCGTACTCCTCGGTCTGAAGCAATCCGGGGATGAGTAGGGCTTCGTACGTGTGGATCGCGATCGCCGTGCTCTCGGCATCCGTGTAACCCTGCGAGTAGGACGGGAACTTTTCGGGCTTCAGGAACTCCACCGCCCCGACCAGCATGCCCTTCGCTTCGCACAGCTCATCCGCCACCTGGAGGAGCTTGAGCGACGGCTTCCGCCTCCCCGCCTCCATCGATCGCACGCTTTCGATGTCGTAGTTGGCCGCTCGGCTCAACTCCTCCCGGGTCACGCCCGCCTTTTCACGCCACCGCTTGAGCTGATCGCCGCAGTACTTCCACGACATCGGGTTTTCCTTCGGCGCGCTCACGGTCCCGTGCCCCTCCCTGCCCTGGTCACAGGGCGGTTCAAGCTCTCGCCGTACCACCGGCGTTACTCCCGAGGCTATGCCCGCCTGCCGACCCTTGAAGGGTGAAATGGCCGAACTCAGCCCTTGTGAGTGAAGCCTTCCCTGCCTCCCCCTCAAGGACTCCGATGATCATTGAGCCCGCCGATGCCGTCGAGTGGATGTTCCCCCGCCACCCCCGCAGTGCGAGCCGTGCCCGAATCCGCCTCCTCCGGCAGGCCTTCGACTGGCAGATCGACATCGAGTCCACCGAGACCGCCCTGCTCCTCCTCACCGAACTCGTCACCAACGCCTGCCACCACGCCCGGGGTCCGCGCGACCGCCTGATCGGCGTCCGCCTTCTCCTCCCCTCCCACTCCGTCCTGCGCGTCGAGGTCTCCGACGCCAGCCGCGAACTCCCCGTCCCCCGCCGAGCCGCCCCCGAGGACGAGTCCGGCCGAGGCCTCGAACTCGTCGCGGCCCTCGCGACGTCCTGGGGCGCCCACCCGCGCGGCGAGGGCTACATCGGCAAAACCGTCTGGTTCGAGCTCGCGCTCCCCTCGCCGGCCCGCCTGGTCTCAGATGATCTGATTCCATGAGGCTGATGACCGCAACTGAGGCTTCCAGAAGCTTCGCCGCCGTGCTGGACTCGGCGGAAGAGGGCGAGAGATCATCGTCACCCGAGGTGGCCGACGCATCGCGGTGATCGGGCCGGCGCCCTCAGGCAATGGCGCCGCGCTCAATGACGTTCTCCGGCGTTTCGAGCCGGATGAGGACTTCGCGCCCTGCTCAACGACAAGGTGACCGAGTGGGCCGCCGACTGATTCTCGACACGCGGGTCCTGATCCAGGCAGAGCGCACTGGCGCCCCTGCGTTGTTCGATCCCGCCGATGACGTGGCCCTTGCCGCAGTCACCGCAGCCGAACTGCACCTGGGAAGTGTGCCTGCGCAGGAAGTCGGGCCCGTCGACTTCCTGCGCAGGCCGGGTACCATCGGGCCCGTGAACTCGTACTGGCACGTCGTACTGCCACCGCTCAGCGCCTGATCGGGCGCACGCACTCGGTGGTTTGATCCCGTTGCCCCCGCTCAGGGGGTTCTCCGGCGTGCGCCCGCTTCGAAACCAGTTCCTCTGACGGTCTTCGACGACGGAAGTTCACGACTGTGCCGAATCGTTTGTCCGCGCCTGCGCGCGTTCGTCTGACCCCTACCCCTCGCCGTACCCGCCCGATCGACGGGCCGCTGCCCATCCTGGCCTCCGCGCTGCTGTGGGGCACCACCGGAACGGCCGCTTCGTTCGCCCCCGCAGGCGCTCCGGCGGCCGGGATCGGGGCGGCGGCCCTGGTGCTCGGCGGGGCGCTGCTGTTCCTCACCGACCGTGCCGCGTGGTCGCTGCCCCGGGTGTGCGGGGCGCGTGAGCGGTGGCTGCTGGTGGTCGGGGCGGTGGCCGTGGTGGGGTACCCGGTCACCTTCTATCCGGCGGTGGCCCGCACCGGGGTCGCGGTGGCCACCGTGATCGCGCTGGGCAGCGCGCCGGTGTTCACCGGGCTGCTGGGGTGGCTCGCCCGGCAGGGACGGCCCGGCGGGCGGTGGGCCGGGGCCACGGCGCTGGCCCTGCTCGGGTGCTCGGTACTGGTGCTCGGGCCCCAACTCACCGGCGGTACCTCGGCGGTTGACCTCCCCGGCGTGCTGCTGGCGGCGCTCTCCGGGCTCTCGTACGCGGTGTACTCGCTGATCGCCGGGCGGCTGATCGCGGCCGGGCACCCGTCGGCCGGGGTGATGGGCGCGATGTTCGGCGGGGCGGCGGTGCTGGTGCTCCCGGTGCTGCTCGCCGGTCCGACCGGTTGGCTGCTCTCGGTGCGCGGGGCGGGCGTGGCGCTGCACCTCGGAGCGGTCACCACGTTCCTCGCCTACCGGCTCTTCGGGCACGGCCTGCGGCACACCACGGCGCAGACCGCCACCACGCTGACCCTCGCCGAGCCCGCCGTCGCCGCCGTCCTCGGCGTCGCGGCCCTCGGCGAGCGCCTCCCGGCGGTGTCCTGGTGCGGCCTCGCGGTCCTCGCAGCCGGCCTGGCGGTCCTGACGCTGCCCGGTCGGCGGTAGCCGGTCGCTGCCGCACAGGAAGTCGGCCGGTCCGACTTCTGGTGTGTGAGGTTGTGCGGCGGCTGCGGGTCTGGTGGTGGGCGTGGTGCCGCATGAGAAGTCGGCCGGTCCGACTTTCGGTGCTGCTGGTGCTTCTCGCGGGCCCGATCGCCTGGCTGTTCTGGGGGCGTGGGGCGGGCTCGCGGTGCTGGCGGTCGGCCTGGCGGTCCTGACCCTCCCCGGCCGGCGGTAGCGGTTGCTGCCGCACAGGAAGTCGGCCGGTTCGACTTCTGGTGTGCGGGGTTGTGTGGTGTGTTCGTGGTGGCCGCAGGGAGCCGGTTGCGGGCCTGGTGGGCGTGGTGCCGCATGAGAAGTCGGCCGGGCCGACCTTTGGTGTTGCTGGTGCTTCTCGCGGGTCCGATCGCCTGGCTGTTTTCGGGGCGTGGTGCGGGCTCGCGGTGCTGGCGGTCTCCCTGGCGGTCCTGACGCTGCCCGGTCGGCGGTAGGCGTTCGCTGCCGCACAGGAAGTCGGCCGGTCCGACTTCTGGTGTGTGAGGTTGTGTGGCGTGTGCGTGATGGCCGCGGGCGGCCGGTTGCGGGCCTGGTGGTGGGCGTGGTGCGGGCTCGCGGTGCTGGTGGTCGGTCTGGCGGTCCTGACGCTGCCCGGCCGGCGGTAGGCGTTCGCTGCCGCACAGGAAGTCGGCCGGTTCGACTTCTGGTGTGTGAGGTTGTGCGGTGCGGGCGCGCAGTGCTGGCGGTCGGTCTGGTGGTCCTGGCGTTGCCCGGTCTGCTGCTGCTGAAGTCGGCTGGTTCGACTTCTGGTGTGCGGGGTTGTGTGGTGTGTTCGTGGTGGCCGCGGGTGGCCGGTTGCGGGCCTGGTGGGCGTGGTGCCGCACGGGAAGTCGGCCGGTTCGACTTTTGGTGTTGCTGGTGCTTCTCGCGGGTCCGATCGCCTGGCTGTTCTCGGGGCGTGGTGCGGGCTCGCGGTGCTGGTGGTCGGTCTGGCGGTCCTGACGCTGCCCGGTCGGCGGTAGGCGGTTGCTGCTGCAGGGGAAGTCGGCTGGTTCGACTTCTGGTGTGTGAGGTTGTGCGGTGCGGGCGCGCAGTGCTGGCGGTCGGTCTGGTGGTCCTGGCGTTGCCCGGTCTGCTGCTGCTGAAGTCGGCTGGTTCGACTTCTGGTGTGCGGGGTTGTGTGGTGTGTTCGTGGTGGCCGCAGGGAGCCGGTTGCGGGCCTGGTGGGCGTGGTGCCGCACGGGAAGTCGGCCCGGCCGACTTCTCATGCGGCGGGCGGCCCGCTCAGGGCAGGAGGCCGCCGGTGTAGGGGTCGTCGGCGAGGAGGCGCCAGGAGTGGCGAGGGGTCGCCCAGGCCTCCGGGTCCACCCGCTCGACCAGATCCTCGACGACGGTCCGGAGGAACACCTGCGGGTCGAACACCTGCCAGTCCTCGCCCTCGTCGTCTCCGTACTGCCAGCGGTCGTGGTCGGCGCGCAGTCGCTCGTACGTCCACAGGGCGTAGAGCAGGGCGGAGACGTCCCGGTGCAGGTACGACGCCGGGTCGTCGGCCTCGTACAGGCCGGGGAGCTCCAGGCGGCCGGTCGCGCCGTCGAGTGCGATCACCAGGTCGTGCGGCCAGTGGGCGAGGGCGAGGCGGCCGGGGCGGGTGGAGTCCATGGCGGTGAGCGGGTCGTCGGGGTCGACGCCGAACATCTCGCTGTCCAGCGGCAGGCCCGCCTCGACGAGGAGTCGGCGGGTCGGTTGGTGGGTGAGCTCGGCGGGCAGGTCCTCGGCGCGGTAGTGACGGACGGCGCCCCCGTCCTCGTCGACCAGCCGGGCGAGGTCCGTGACGAGGTCCGGCTCGAAGACGTAGGCGGGGCCGCCCGGTTCGCCGGGGCGGGCACCCCAGGCCAGCGACGTGACCAGCAGCGCCGTGCCCCAGTGTGCGGGCCGGGCGGTACGGGCGAACAGTGGCTCGTCGGCCGCCCGCATCCGCCGCTCGGCGTCCGCCATGACGGCGTCCACCACAGCCGCGCCCCGGCGGCCCCCGTGGGCGCCGGGGTCCACGGCGCCGGTCGCGACCGCCTCGACCTCCCGGACCAGGGCCACCAGCGCGGGCAGCGAGGTGGCCAGCAGGTCGCCCCCGGGCCCGTCGCCGAGCCGCAGCTCGCCGGTCACCCCGTCGAGGACGACCGGGTCGCCGTACACCGCCTCACCGATGACGAGCCGGCGCCCGTCCCCACCAGGCGCAGCGACGGGAGCGCGGAACTCCAGGAACGCGCCGTCCCCGGGCAGCCCCTCCGTCAACAGGTGCTCGCGACTGGGCTCGTGCGTCAGCCCCTCCGGCAGGTCCATCATGTCCGGCATCCCCGTTCCCCGTCCCGCTCTTCAGCTCCGCGATCGCTCGGTCGAGAGCGTACGAGAGGCCCCCGACAGCGCCTCCCGCGGGGGTGCGAAGCCCCATACACAGGAAGTCGGACCGGCCGACGTCCTGTGCAGCGGCGGCTGGTTGACTGGGCGCCGTGGACGAACCGAAGATCTCCCAGTTTTCGCTGTTCCAGTCCGCAGCCGAGGCGCTGCGCCCGCTGGCCCGGCTCACCCTGGACCTGGACGAAGTGCTCCGGCGGCTCGGCCTCGCGCCGGAGCAGTCCTGGGACGGCCGCGGCGCTCTGCGGGTGGCGTGCTTCGTGCTGGGCGGGACGGACTTCGCGGTCGGCCGCCATGACGGCGATCCGGTCGGTACGACCGTCTGGAGCACGAGGACCGGGCCCGTGAAGGACGGGGAACGGCTCGGCCTCCTCCTGGCCGCGCTCGGTGCTGGACCGGAGGCGGTGCTGAAGCCGGGCCTGCCGGTCGACCTGTGGCAGGGCGCGGTTCGGCAGGAGCAGTCGCACCAGCTGTTCTGGGAGCGCTTCCGCAAGCGCCCGGGCCATGTACACCGGCCGGGTGGCCTACGGGCCCGTGGCCGCCTACCTCGGCGGCTACGACATGGCCACGGGAGGAGCGCTGCTGGACGGGTTCCATCGGTGGCTGGTGGTGAAGTTCCGGAACGGCGGAAACCTCCACTGGTCGGGCCTGGTCGCCCACGAAGTGTTCCCCGACGGCCTTCCGGAGGAGCAGTGGTCCCCGGACCAGGAACGTCACGCCGTCCAGGAACTGCTCCGGCTGCTGGACGAGTTCTTCGAGCAGCGTGAGCTGTCCTCGTGCTGATCCCGGGGTATGGGGACGGCCCGCTGGTGGCGGGCGAGCCGCTGTCGGAGGACGGCGGATTCTGGTGGTGCCACCTGGTGGGGCTGGCGGAACCGGGCCCCGGCGAGGGGTGGTTGGAGCCCGAGCGGTTCGGGGTGGACGGCGCAGATGCCGACGCGATCCTGCGCATCGTCGACGCGCCCGACCGGGAGGCCGACGGGGTGCACGACCCGGCCGAGCGGCTGCTCCTGCTGCTGCCCGCGTTGGACGGAGCGGAGCCGCCGGCCGGTGCGGTGGAGCGGGTGGCGGAGGCGCTGGTGGCGGTCGGGGCGCCGGAGGACTCCGCCCGTGGGACGGCGGTACGACTGCTGGAAGGGCACCGGCGCTGGGCGGGACACCTCTCCGTGGGGGACTCGCCGCTCAGTGGGTAGGGTGCGGTTGATCGAGTGATCAGCGGGGCCAAGTGGACTGCCGTGCAGGGGTCCTGGCGTTCCCGCCCGTTGGCGAAGGGGCCTGAAGCCGTGCCGGAATCCGCTACGCCCAGCCCGCTGGACCTGCTCGCCCGCTACCGTCGGGCGATGCTCGACCTGGACGCGGATGCGCTGGCCGAGTTGTACGCCGAGGACGGGGTGCACGAGTTCCCGTTCCTGTTCCCGGGGATGCCCGAGTGCTACCGGGGGCGGGAGGAGGTGCGGGCCGGGTACCGGGCGGCCTGGGGTGCGAGTGAGGCGCGGCCGGAGGAGATCCGGGAGGTCGCGGTCCACCCGGGCGCCGATCCCGAGGTGCTCACCGTGGAGCAGCTGGTGGTCGGCCGAGTCGCCTCGACAGGCAGGGAGTTCATCCTCCCCGGACTGCTGGTGATGCGGGCCCGGGGAGGGCAACTGGTGCATGTCCGCGACTACATGGACGGCCTGGGGGTGGCCCGTGCGATGGGCCGGCTGTCCGCCGTCGTCGCCCGGTTGGAGGGGTAGGGGCGGATGGCTCAGATGCCGAAGTGGGCGGCGATGCCGTCGAGGACGCAGGCGAGGCCGGTCGTGAAGTGCCAGGCGGGGTGGCGGCCGGTGCCCATGAGGGCCCCCGGGCGGAGCGGACTCCACCCGGGGGCCGGGCCGTCAGGCCACCGCGATCAGCGCTCGATCAGCGCTCGATCAGCGCTCGATCAGCGCTCGATCAGCGCTCGATCAGACCTCGATCAGCACTCGATGACGTTCACGGCGAGGCCGCCGCGCGAGGTCTCCTTGTACTTGACCTTCATGTCGGCCCCGGTCTCCTTCATCGTCTTGATCGCCTTGTCCAGCGAGACGTGGTGCCGCCCGTCGCCGCGCAGCGCCATCCGGGCCGCCGTGACGGCCTTGACCGACGCCATGCCGTTGCGCTCGATGCAGGGGATCTGGACCAGGCCGCCGACCGGGTCGCAGGTGAGGCCGAGGTTGTGCTCGATGCCGATCTCGGCGGCGTTCTCGACCTGCTCGGGGGTGCCGCCGAGGACCTCGGCGAGGCCGCCCGCGGCCATCGAGCAGGCGGAGCCGACCTCGCCCTGGCAGCCGACCTCGGCGCCGGAGATGGAGGCGTTCTCCTTGAAGAGCATGCCGATGGCGCCGGCCGCGAGCAGGAAGCGGACGATGCCGTCCTCGTCGGCGCCCGGGATGAAGTTCAGGTAGTAGTGCAGGACGGCCGGAATGATGCCCGCCGCGCCGTTGGTGGGCGCGGTGACCACCCGGCGCCCGGAGGCGTTCTCCTCGTTGACCGCCATCGCGTAGAGGGTCACCCACTCCATCGCGTTGGCCGGCCCGATCCCCTCGGCGCGCAGCGCCCGGGCGCCCGCGGCGGCCCGGCGGCGGACCTTCAGCCCGCCCGGCAGGATGCCCTCGCGGGTCATCCCGGCCCGCACGCACTCCTGCATCACGGACCAGATCTCCAGCAGACCGGTCCGGATCTCCTCCTCGCTGCGCCAGGCCTTCTCGTTCTCCAGCATCAGGCCGGAGATCGACAGCCCGGTCTCCCGGGTGAGCCGCAGCAGCTCCTCGCCGGTGCGGAAGGGGTAGCGCAGCGCGGTGTCGTCGGGCTTGACCCGGTCCGCGCCGATCGCGTCCTCGTCCACGACGAAGCCGCCGCCGACCGAGTAGTAGGTCTTCTCCAGCAGCGTCGAGCCGTCCGCCGCGTACGCCCACAGGGTCATGCCGTTGGCGTGGTACGGCAGCGAGCGGCGCCGATGCAGGATCAGCTGGGTGTCGGGGTCGAAGTCGATCGGGTGGTCGCCGAGCAGGCTGAGCCGCTTCTCGGCGAGGATCCGCTCGACGTCCTTGTCCGCCTGGTCGACGTCGACGGTGCGGGGCGAGTTGTTCTCCAGGCCGAGCAGGACGGCCTTCGGGGTGCCGTGGCCGTGGCCGGTGGCGCCCAGCGAGCCGTACAGCTCGGCGCGCACGCCGGTGACCCGGTCCAGCAGGCCTTCGGAGCGCAGGCGGCGGGCGAACATCCGGGCCGCGCGCATCGGGCCGACGGTGTGGGAACTCGACGGGCCGATGCCGATGGAGAAGAGGTCGAAGACGCTGATGGCCACGGGGGACGTCCTTGTCTGGTCTCGTGGAAGGACTTGCGGGCAGGGGGGATGACACGGGACGGGGCACCGCGCGCACTGTCCAGTGTGCGCGGTGCCCCGGGGTCCCAGGTGCACCGGCGGGGTGAGGCCGGTCACCTCATCCCGAACAGGATCACTCCTGGCCGGCCAGGTTCGGGTAGAGCGGGTACTTCTCGGCCAGGGCGGTGACCCGGGCCTTCAGCGCGGCGGCGACGGTCTCGTCGAAGGCGGGCTTGAGCGCCTCGGCGATGATGTCGGCGACCTCGCGGAAGTCCTCGGCCCGGAAGCCGCGGGTGGCCAGGGCCGGGGTGCCGATGCGCAGGCCGGAGGTGACCATCGGCGGGCGCGGGTCGTTCGGGATGGCGTTGCGGTTGACGGTGATGCCGACCTCGTGCAGCCGGTCCTCCGCCTGCTGGCCGTCGAGCTGGCTGTTGCGCAGGTCGACCAGGACCAGGTGGACGTCGGTGCCGCCGGACAGCACGGAGGCGCCGGCCTCGGCGACGTCGGCCTGCAGCAGACGCTCGGCGAGGATCTTGGCGCCCTCCAGGGTGCGCTGCTGGCGCTCCTTGAACTCCTCCGAGGCGGCGACCTTGAAGGCGACGGCCTTGCCCGCGATCACGTGCTCCAGCGGGCCGCCCTGCTGGCCGGGGAAGACCGCGGAGTTGATCTTCTTCGCCCACTCGGCCTTGGACAGGATGACGCCGCCGCGCGGGCCGCCCAGGGTCTTGTGGGTGGTGGTGGTGACCACGTCCGCGTACGGCACCGGGTTCGGGTGCAGGCCCGCGGCCACCAGGCCGGCGAAGTGCGCCATGTCCACCATGAGCAGCGCGCCGACCGCGTCGGCGACCCGGCGGAACTCGGCGAAGTCCAGCTGGCGCGGGTAGGCGGACCAGCCGGCGATGATCAGCTTCGGCTGGTGCTCCTTGGCCAGGCGCTCGACCTCGGCCATGTCGACCTGGCCGGTCTTCTCGTCGACGTGGTACGCGACCACGTTGTAGAGCTTGCCGGAGAAGTTGATCTTCATGCCGTGGGTCAGGTGACCGCCGTGGGCCAGGTTCAGGCCCAGGATGGTGTCGCCCGGCTGGATCAGCGCGAACATCGCGGCGGCGTTGGCCTGCGCGCCGGAGTGCGGCTGGACGTTGGCGTGCTCGGCGCCGAACAGGGCCTTGATCCGGTCGATCGCGATCTGCTCGACCACGTCGACGTGCTCGCAACCGCCGTAGTAGCGGCGGCCGGGGTAGCCCTCGGCGTACTTGTTGGTGAGCACCGAGCCCTGGGCCTCCATGACCGCCACCGGGGCGAAGTTCTCGGAGGCGATCATCTCCAGGGTGGTCTGCTGGCGGTGCAGCTCGGCGTCGACCGCGGCGGCGATCTCCGGGTCGAGGGCGTGCAGGGACTGGTTGAGAACCGTCATGGTGTGGTCTTCCCGGGAGGAGGAGAGCGAGGGGACGGTGGGGGCGGGCCGGCGTGCGCGCGGCCCGCCCGGTGCCGGGCTGGTCAGCCGGCGTGGGTGAGCGCGTCGTACTCGTCGGCGCTGAGCAGCGCGTCGGTGGCCTCGACGCGGACCTTGAACAGCCAGCCGCCCTCGAACGGGGCGCTGTTGACCAGGCCGTTGTCGTCCAGGACGTCCTGGTTGACCTCGACGACCTCGCCGGTCACCGGGGAGTACAGGTCGCTGACCGACTTGGTCGACTCCAGCTCGCCGCAGGTCTCGCCGGCGGTCACGGTGTCGCCGACCTCGGGCAGCTGCACGTAGACGATGTCACCGAGCGCGTCGGCGGCGTGCTTGGTGATGCCGACCGTGGAGACACCGTCCACGGCGGCCGTCAGCCACTCGTGCTCCTTGGTGTACTGCAGGTGCTGGGGGTTGCTCATGGCGTCATTCTCCAGGATGGGAAGCGGGTACGACGCAGCGGGCCGCCGCACGGACGGCTCCGACGTGCGTGTATGGGAAATCGAGGGGTCCTGCGAGGCCTCAGCGGGCGCGCTTGTAGAACGGCAGCGCCACGACCTGGACGGGCTCGTGCTTGCCGCGCACGTCCACCGCGACGGTGGTGCCCGGCTCGGCGTGGGCCGCGTCGACGTAGGCCATCGCGATCGGCTTCCCCAGCGTCGGGGACGGCGCGCCGGAGGTGATCCGGCCGATCGGGGCGCCGTCGGTGGAGACCACGGTGTACTCGGCGCGCGGCACACGCTTGCCCTCGGAGACCAGGCCGACCAGGACCTTCGGCGGGTTGGTCTCGGCCGCGGCGGCGGCCTGCTCCAGCGCCTTGCGGCCGACGAACGCGCCGTCGTTGGTGGTCTTGTCGAAGCGGACGACCCGGCCCAGGCCCGCGTCGAACGGGGTCAGGTCGGTGGACAGCTCGTGCCCGTACAGCGGCATGCCCGCCTCCAGGCGCAGCGTGTCGCGGCAGGACAGGCCGCACGGGACCAGGCCGTGGCCCTCGCCGGCGGCGGTCAGGGCCTGCCAGACCGGCTCGGCGTCGACCGGGTGGCAGAAGATCTCGAAGCCGTCCTCGCCGGTGTAGCCGGTCCGGGCCAGCAGCACCTCGCGGCCGGCCACCTGGGCCGGGAGGATCGCGTAGTACTTCAGGCCGGGCAGGTCGGCGTCGGTGGTCTTCGCCAGGACGGCGGTGGCCTCCGGGCCCTGGACGGCGATCAGCGCGTAGGTGTCGCGGTCGTCGGTGACGACGGCGTCGAAGCCCTTGGCGCGGGCGATCAGCTCGTCCAGCACCAGCTGGGCGTTGGAGGCGTTGGCGACCACCAGGAAGGCGTCCTCGCGCAGGCGGTAGACGATCAGGTCGTCCAGGATGCCGCCGTCCTCGGCGCAGATCATGGTGTAGCGGGCGCGCAGCACGCCGAGCGCGGAGACGAAGCCGACCAGGGCGTGGTCCAGCATCTCGCCGGCCTGCGGGCCGGTGACGGTGATCTCGCCCATGTGCGAGAGGTCGAACAGGCCGGCCTTGGTGCGGACGGCGAGGTGCTCCTCGCGCTCGCTGCCGTAGCGCAGCGGCATGTCCCAGCCGGCGAAGTCGGTCATGGTCGCGCCGAGGGCGCGGTGCAGCGCGTCGAGCGCGGTGAGGCGGAGGGACGACATGGCCAGGAACTCCTCGGTCGGGGCACTCAGGGGTGCGCGCGCCGGGACCGGACCCGCTCGGGGACCGACCCTGCGCGCGGGCATGCGGCGGCGTGGGTCTCCCCATCTGTCGTCGAACCTGAGAGCTTCACCGCCCGCCTGCCCGCAGCTGGTGCCAGCATCAGCTGGTTCCAGCATCGGGGACAGGACGGCGGCTTGCACCGTGGGTGGGCGCGCGACAGGGCCGTGCGCCGCTTTCCAGATGTGCCTAACCCGCGCGGTAGGGGGGCCTGAGAGATTCCGGGGAGGACTTGCTCCTTCGGCGCCGGCTGTGCCCCCCGAGGGGCACTCCGGGCTCTCCCGCGCGGGTTCGAGCGGCCGGTGTGGAGTTGTGGGGGCCCGCGGCGCATGCCGTCGGACGCGCACATCATGGCACGTCCGCGCGGAGGAGGGGAGAGGGGACCCGGTCACACGGCACGGAGCGCCCGGTCACGTGCCACGGCGCGCCCCGTCGCACGCCGCCGGGCGCCCTCCGGGGGGACGACGCGCGTTCGAAGCCGAGCCCTAAACTTCTCCGCGTCGGTGCAGCAGTGGGCGGCCGACCCGGCACGAGGGCGGACGGCGGCGCATGGAGTACCCGGTGGAGCAGCAGCAGGGGTGGGACGGGCCGCAGGCGGCGCCGTCGGGCGGCGCGTGGCCGGCGAACGAGCTGGAGCAGGTGCTGACGGCCGCGCTGGGCGACCCGGGGGCGACGCCGCGGGTGATCGAGGTGCTGGCCCGCAGCCAGGTGTGGATCCCGCTGCCGGCCGGGGGCGACCCGAACGGGCAGTCGCTGGACCTGCCGACCGTCGAGCTGGCCGGCTCCCCGTACGTGCCGGTGTTCTCCTCGCAGGAGGTGTTCCTGCAGCAGGCACCGGGGATGGCCTTCGCGGTCGCACCGGCCTGGGAGTTCGCCCGCGGACTGCCGCTGGGCGTGGGCATCGCGGTCAACCCGGAGGCGGCGGTGGGCATCCCGGTGCCCCCGCAGGGTGTGGCGGAGCTGCGCCGCGGCCCCCGGGAGGAGCGCTGGGAGCAGCAGCCGGAGGCGCCGACCGGCGGCCGGGTGGCGCTGCGCGAGCCCGTGCCGGGCGAGGACCCGGAGCATTTCCTGGCCGCTTGCAGGGCCGAACTGTCGGCCCTGACGGGGGTCGTGACCGCGCGCCGGGCGCTGGCCAGCATCGAGGGCGAACCGACCGTGATGTTCGTGGGCGTCCAGCTGGATCCGGTGGCCCCGGCCGACCCGGGGGCGGTGAACGAGGCGCTCGGGCGGGCGCTGGGAACCGCGCCGCTGCCGGGCGGCGTCCACCTCGTGCTGCTCGACCTCGCCGACGACCCGGTGGTCGAGTGGCTGCTGACCCGGGTCATGCCCTTCTACTCGCGGGTGTGAGCGGGGATTCTTCACAGGCACGTCGCCGTGGCGGTGGCCGGTGCCGCGCCATAGGGTGCGTGCAGGCGGCTGACGGGCCGGCGGGTTCAGGAAAGAGGCGCGGCGAGGTGGGCGCATGAGTGCGGGAACGGGAGCGGGCGGGGTGCCGGGGCCCTGGGGCCAGGCACCGGCCGGGCGCCCGGGCGCGGATCCGGGCGCGTTGGAGCAGGCTCTGCGCGAGGTCGCGCCGGAGCGCTGGGACGCGTACGAGCGGCTGCTGCACGCGCTGGCCGAGGGCCAGGTCTGGATGCTGCTGTGGCACGGCAGCCCGGGCAGTCCGGACGCCCAGTACGGGAACATGGAGATCGGCGGTCACGGCTACGCGCCGGCCGTCACCTCGCCCGAGCAGCTGACGGCCTCCGGCTGGGCCCGGGCGCACGAGGTCATCTCCGGGCGGGAGATCGCCGCTTCGCTGTACCGCACCCGCTGGGGCCTGTGGCTCAACCCGCACGCGCCGGGCGGCGGGGTCGGGGTGCCGTGGGCGGACCTGCGGCGGATCGCCGCGGGCCTGGACCGGCTGCCGGCCGGTCCGTTGAAGCTGAGCGAGCCGCAGGTGAACGCCCAGCAGTTCTTCGCGCTGCTGGAGCGGCAGGCGGGCGAGGTGCGCGCGGTCCGGGCGCTGCGCCGGGCCTGGGTGCAGCCGTCGGTGGGGGAGCCGTACCTGGCGATCGGCCTCGACCTGTACGAGAGTTCGCCGCCGGCGGTGGAGGCGGTCAGGGCGCTGATGCAGCGGGCGATCGCGGTGGCCCCGGAGGGGCTCGCGGTGTCCACCGTGGCGATGTCGGACGAGTACGACCCGGTGGCGCTGTGGATGCGCGCCAACGCGCGGCCGTTCTTCGACCGGGAGGCGGGCCGACCGCCGACGGGCCCGTACCCGCCGGTGCCGCCGCCGTACCCCGGGCAGTCGATGCCGGGCCGACCGGTCCCGGGGCAGTCGATGCCCGGACAGCCGATGCCCGGACAGTCGATGCCCGGTTACGCGTACGGCACCCAGCCGCCCGCGCCGGGTTGGGGGCAGCAGGCCCAGCCGCCGTGGCCCGGATACCCCGGCCGCTGATTGTCGAAACCGCTGTTGTCAAACCCTCTGGCACGAAGCCGACTTGATCCCTGATCAGGTCGGCTTCGGTGCTTTCGGGACGAATTTCCGATCTCGGCGCAGGCACATCTTGACATGGCAGTTACAGCCATGTGAAGAGGTATATGCCGAAGATCGGGGAGGTGCATGCGGGCAGATCACAGTTGGGCATCTGTCGGTTGTCAGGGCTGGCGCAAGCCTGTTCGGATGGCAGAGAGTTCTGCGCAACGCATCGCGCGTACTGGAAACCCCACGAAGGTGAACGCGCACGCCGACCGCTCGATCCACGCGACGCCCATCCCGCGTGGAGGCAGTACCCGTGCACGACGTACTGCCGCGAACACCTGCACCTAGCACCTCCGCACGTCCGCAGCCGTACCGCCGAACCGGCGCCCGGCACCCGTGGGCCGGCCACCGTCGGCGAGGGGACCAACTGACCATGACCGCACCCATGACCACCGCCGGGAACGAACCCGAGGCACTCGCCTCCCCGGGCCCGGCCAAGACGATCGAGGGCCGCTCCCTCGGTCGGATCGCCTGGACCCGCTTCAAGCGGGACAAGGCCGCCGTCGCCGGCGGCATCGTGGTGATCCTGCTGATCCTCCTGGCCGTCCTGGCCGGGCCCCTGGAGTCCGTGTTCGGGCTCGACCCCGACCAGCCGAACACCGACCTGCTGGACGCCGACCTCGGTGGACTCCCGCTCGGCGACTGGGGCGGGATGAGCGCGGACCACCCGCTCGGCATCGACCCGCTGCAGGGCCGCGACCTGCTCGCCCGCGTGGTCGACGGCTCCTGGGTCTCCCTGCTGGTCGCCTTCGGCGCGACCGTCCTGTCCAACACCCTCGGCACCGTGCTCGGCGTGATGGCCGGCTACTACGGCGGCTGGGTGGACACCGTGATCAGCCGGCTGATGGACGTCTTCCTGGCGTTCCCGCTGCTGCTGTTCGCCATCGCGATCTCCGCCTCGCTCCAGGGCGGCGCGTTCGGCCTGCACGGCCTCCCGCTGCACATCATGGTGCTGATCTTCGTGATCGGCTTCTTCAACTGGCCCTATATGGGCCGGATCGTGCGCGGACAGACCCTCTCGCTGCGCGAGCGGGAGTTCGTCCACGCGGCCCGCAGCCTCGGCGCCCGCGGCCCGTTCATCCTGTTCAAGGAGCTGCTGCCGAACCTGGTCGGCCCGATCCTGGTCTACTCGACCCTGCTGATCCCGACCAACATCCTCTTCGAGGCCGGTCTGAGCTTCCTCGGCGTCGGCATCCAGCCCCCGCAGTCCTCGTGGGGCGGCATGCTCGCCGACGCGAAGAACTACTACCAGGTGGACCCCCAGTACATGGTGGTCCCCGGCCTGGCGATCTTCATCACCGTGCTCGCGTTCAACCTGCTCGGCGACGGGCTGCGTGACGCCCTCGATCCCAAGAGCAACTGACCCTGCGTCAGAACCCTCCTTCCTCCACACCTCAAGGGGTTGATCTCACCCATGCGTAGGTCCCGTACCGTCGCACTGACCGCCGCGGCCGCCGCCGCGGTCCTGGTCGTCACCGGCTGTTCGTCCAGCTCGAAGAGCAGCGACGGCTCCTCTTCCTCCTCCGGCAACGCGAGTGGCGGCGGTGCCGACGCGGCCACCAAGCAGATCGTCAACGCCTCGGACAAGAAGGGCGGGACGGTCACCTACGAGATGAAGGGCACCCCGGACTCCCTCGACCCGGGCAACACGTACTACGCGTACATCTACAACTTCTCGCGCCTGTACGGCCGTCCGCTGACCACCTTCAACCCGGCCGCCGGCGCGGACGGCAACAAGCTGGTCCCGGACCTCGCCGAGTCGATGGGCCAGCCCAGCGCGGACGGCCTGACCTGGACGTACAAGCTGCGTGCGGGCCTGAAGTACGACGACGGCACCCCGATCACCTCCAAGGACGTCAAGTACGCCGTGGAGCGCTCGAACTACGCGCCCGAGGTGAACTCCAACGGCCCGACGTACTTCCACGACCTGCTGGTCGACAACCCGACGCCGTACCAGGGCCCGTACAAGGACAAGACCGGCGACCTGAAGTCGATCGAGACCCCGGACGACACCACGGTCGTCTTCCACCTGCAGCACCCCTTCGCCGACTTCGACTACCTGGTCAGCGCCCCGCAGACCGCGCCGGTCCCGCAGGCCAAGGACACCGGTGCCGACTACGTGAAGCACATCGTGTCCTCGGGCAGCTACAAGTTCGAGACCTACGAGGACGGCAAGCAGGCCGTCCTGGTGCCGAACACCAACTGGGACAAGAGCAGCGACCCGATCCGCAAGCAGCTGGCGGACAAGATCGTGCTCAAGATGAACATCGACCAGGCCACCATCGACAAGGACCTGCTGGCCGGCAACGCCCAGGTCGACCTGGTCGGCGGCGGCGTCGACCCGCAGACCCAGGCGCAGATCCTGCGCGACCCGAAGCTCAAGGCCAAGACCGACAACGCCTACGGCGGCCGCCTGGTCTACATGGCGATCAACACCAAGGTCGCGCCGTTCGACAACATCGACTGCCGCAAGGCCGTCCAGTACGCGATCGACAAGGTCGCGGTGCAGACCGCGCTCGGCGGCCCGATCCGCGGCCAGGTGGCCAGCACCGTCCTCCCGCCGGACATCCCGGGCCACCAGGACTTCAACCTGTACGAGACCAAGGACAACAAGGGCGACCAGGCCAAGGCCAAGGACTCCCTGAAGGCCTGCGGCAAGGACGGCGGCTTCAACACCGTCCTGACCGCCCGCACCGAGCGCGCGACCGAGGTCGCCGCGGCCACCCAGATCCAGGCGCAGCTGAAGAACGTCGGCATCAACGTCGAGATCCAGCAGTTCCCGCAGGGCAAGTACCTGACCGACTCGGCCGGCGCGCCGCAGTACACCCAGGACCACAACATCGGTCTGATGATGATGCAGTGGGGCGCCGACTGGCCGACCGGCTACGGCTTCCTGCAGCAGATCGTCGACGGCCGCGCGATCAAGCCGTCCGGCAACAGCAACCTGGCCCAGCTGAACGACCCGGCCGTCAACAAGATGATCGACGACGCCGCCGTCAACCCGGACAAGGCCGCCCGCGAGAAGATCTACGGCGACATCGACAAGAAGGTCATGGAGTCCGCGGTGTACGTCCCGCTGACCGACTTCAAGGTCTTCCTGTACCGCCCGGACAGCGCCACCAACGTCGCCTCCACCCCGGCCTTCTCGGGTGAGTACGACTACCTGAACATCGGCACCACCAAGTAAAGAGCCTGGCTCCGCATCCCTGAAGGCAGGTGAAGGCAGCGGCGCCCGCCGCCGTCCGGAAGATCCCGGACGGCGGCGGGCCGCCGGAGCCGCCCAACTGTGTTTGCCTACATCGTTCGCAGGATCCTCGCGGCCGCGGTGCTGCTGCTGGTCGTCAGCGCGGTCACCTTCGCGATCTTCTTCCTGCTCCCGCGCATCGCCGGCGAGACCACCGACCAGCTGGCCGCGCAGTACATCGGGAAGAACCCGTCGCCCGAGGCGATCGCGGCGGTCAAGAAGAACCTCGGTTTCGACCAGCCGCTGTACACCCAGTACTGGAACTTCCTGAAGGCGCTGGTCAGCGGCGCCGAGTACAAGTTCGGGCCGGAACCGGCCACCTGCCACGTGCCCTGCTTCGGCTACTCCTTCAAGAACCACCTGGAGGTCTGGCCGGAGATGACCAGCCGGATCCCGGTCACCATCTCGCTCGCCATCGGCGCGGCGGTGCTCTGGCTGATCTCCGGCATCACCACCGGCGTGATCTCCGCGCTCAAGCCGCGGTCGATCTTCGACCGGCTCTCCATGGGCGTCGCCCTGGCGGGCGTCTCGCTGCCGGTCTTCTTCACCGGCGCCCTGCTGCTGACGGTGTTCAGCTACGAGTGGCCGATCCTGGACAACCTGCACTACGTCAACTTCACCGACGACCCGCTGATGTGGGCCCGCAACCTGATCCTCCCGTGGATCTCGCTGGCCTTCCTCTACTCCGCGCTCTACGCCCGCCTCACCCGCGCCGGCATGCTGGAGACGATGAGCGAGGACTACATCCGCACCGCCCGGGCCAAGGGCCTGGTCGAGCGCAAGGTCGTCGTCAAGCACGGACTGCGCTCCGCGCTCACCCCGATCGTCACCATCTTCGGCATGGACCTCGGCCTGCTGCTCGGCGGAGCCCTGATCACCGAGCAGGTGTTCTCGCTCAACGGCGTCGGCCAGTTCGCCGTCCAGGCGATCACCGACAACGACCTGCCCAAGGTCCTCGGCGTCACGCTGCTCGCCGCCTTCTTCATCGTCGCCTGCAACCTCGTGGTCGACCTCCTGTACGCCCTCGTCGACCCCCGCGTGAGGCTCTCGTGACCGACCTCCAGAAGACCCCGGCGGACTCCGCTCCCGCTCCTCTGGGAGACCCGTTCCTGTCCGTCCGCGACCTGCGGATCCACTTCGACACCGACGACGGCCTGGTCCGCTCGGTGGACGGGGTCAGCTTCGACCTGCACAAGGGCCGCACCCTGGGCATCGTCGGCGAGTCCGGCTCCGGGAAGTCCGTCACCTCGCTCGGCATCATGGGCCTGCACCGCTCCAAGCGGGCCCGGATCAGCGGCGAGATCCTGCTCGACGGCGAGGACCTGATCGCGGCCGGACCGGACCGGGTGCGCCAACTGCGCGGCCGCGAACTGGCGATGATCTTCCAGGACCCGCTGACCGCGATGCACCCGTACTACACGGTCGGCGCCCAGATCATCGAGGCGTACCGGGTGCACCACCCCAAGGCCACCAAGAAGGAGGCCAGGGCGCGGGCGATCGAGATGCTCGACCGGGTCGGCATCCCGCAGCCGGACCGCCGGCTGGACGACTACCCGCACCAGTTCTCCGGCGGCATGCGCCAGCGCGCGATGATCGCCATGGCCCTGGTCAACGACCCCTCGCTGCTGATCGCCGACGAGCCGACCACCGCCCTGGACGTCACCGTCCAGGCGCAGATCCTGGACCTCATCCGCGACCTCCAGCAGGAGTTCGGCTCCGCCGTCATCATCATCACCCACGACCTCGGGGTGGTCGCCGAGCTCGCCGACGACATCCTGGTCATGTACGGCGGCAAGTGCGTCGAGCGCGGCCCCGCCGAGAGTCTCTTCGACGCGCCCGAACACCCCTACACCTGGGGCCTGTTGGGGTCGATGCCGCGACTGGACCGGGAGCTGCAGGACCGGCTCGTCCCGGTGAAGGGCACCCCGCCCAGCCTGATCAACGTGCCGTCCGGCTGCGCCTTCCACCCGCGCTGCCCGTACGCCGCCCTGACCGGCGGACGCTCCACGAGCGAGGCCCCGGTGCTGGCCGAGGCCACTCCCGGGCACCTCGCGGCCTGCCACCTGCCGGCCGACGAGCGGCACCGCATCTTCGCCGACGAGATCGCGCCCCGGCTGTGAGCCCGGCCCCGTACCACCATTCTGGAGAGAACCGATGACGGACACTCAGGGGGCCACGCAGCTCTCGAACGGAGACGGGGCTTCCCCGGCGCCCGCGCCCGAGCGCGAGCCGCTGCTGAAGGTGGCCGGCCTCACCCGGCACTTCCCGATCCGCGGCGGGCTGATGCGGCGCCAGACCGGCGCGGTGCGGGCCGTCGACGGCATCGACTTCACCGTCAACGCCGGTGAGACGCTGGGCGTCGTCGGCGAGTCCGGCTGCGGCAAGTCCACCATGGGGCGGCTGATCACCCGGCTCGACGAACCCACCGGCGGGAAGATTGAGTTCGAGGGCACCGACATCAGCCACCTGGGCGTCGGCGCGATGCGGCCGCTGCGCCGCGACATCCAGATGATCTTCCAGGACCCGTACTCCTCGCTGAACCCGCGGCACACCGTCGGCACCATCGTCAGCGCGCCGTTCAGGCTCCAGGGCGTCCAGCCGGAGGGCGGCGTCAAGAAGGCCGTCCAGGACCTGCTGGAGCTCTGCGGGCTCAGCCCCGAGCACTACAACCGCTACCCGCACGAGTTCTCCGGCGGCCAGCGCCAGCGCATCGGCATCGCCCGGGCGCTCGCGCTGAAGCCGAAGATGATCGTCGCGGACGAGCCGGTCTCGGCGCTCGACGTGTCGATCCAGGCGCAGGTGGTCAACCTGCTGGACGACCTCCAGCAGGAGCTCGGCCTGACCTACCTGATCATCGCGCACGACCTCTCGGTGGTCCGGCACGTCTCCGACCGGGTGGCGGTGATGTACCTCGGCAAGATCGTCGAGATCGCCGACCGCGACTCGCTCTACCGCAGCCCGATGCACCCGTACACCAACGCCCTGATGTCGGCCGTCCCGGTGCCGGACCCGCGCCGGCGCCAGAGCGGCGGCCGCGAGCGGATCCTGCTCAAGGGCGACGTGCCCTCGCCGATCAACCCGCCGAGCGGCTGCCGCTTCCGCACCCGCTGCTGGAAGGCCCAGGACGTGTGCGCGAGCCAGGAGCCGCCGCTGACGGCCCTGAAGACCGGCCACCAGGTGGCTTGTCACTTCCCCGAGCACGGCCCCGAGAACCCGGAGGCCTGAGGCCGTAGCGGAGGGGAAGGTTCCGCGGCAGGTCATAGTTGTGTGGTGACCTCGCAGATCTTCCCCTCCGACGTGCAGCAATCGCTCGACCTGGCCGGCATCTTCGTCTTCGCCCTCTCCGGAGGGCTGCTCGCTGTCCGCAAGAACATGGACATCTTCGGGATCTGTGTGCTCGCGGAGGCCACCGCCCTGGGCGGCGGGGTGATCCGCGACCTGGTCATCGGGGCGACACCGGTGGCCGCCTTCAGCAACTTCGGGTACTTCGTGACCCCGCTCGCGGCCGCGCTGGTGGTGTTCTTCCTGCACCCCGAGGTCGAGCGGATCAACCGCGCGGTGCAGACCCTGGACGCCCTCGGCCTCGGGCTGTTCTGCGTCACCGGCACCGCCAAGGCGCACGACTACGGGCTGGGCGCGGTCGCCGCGGTCGCGCTCGGCATGGTGACCGCGGCGGGCGGCGGCGTGATCCGAGACGTGCTGGCCGGGGAGATCCCCTCGCTGCTGCGCTGGGACCGCGAGATCTACGCCGTCCCGGCCCTGGTCGGCGCCGCCCTGGTGGCCGCGCTGATCGCCGCCCACCGGCTCACCGGCGCCACCGGCACCGCCGCCGCGCTCACCGCCTTCGGGCTGCGGATGCTCGCCCTGAAGTACGGCTGGCGCGCCCCGCGGGCCTGGCACCGCAACGGTTCTCGCACCAGCGAGGAGTAGGCGAGCCGCCGCACGCGAGCGAGATCGCCTCGGCCGTGCAGAGCAGCTCCGGCAGCATCCGGGCCAGTTCGGCCGGCCGCACCTGGCCGGCCGGGGCGCTCAGCGCGCAGGCCGCGACCGTCCGGCCGCCGCTGCCCGCGACCGGCGCGGCCACACAGGTCACCGGCTCCCGGTGCTCGGCCGACTCAACCGCCCAGCCCCGGCGGCGCACCGCCGCCAGCTCGGCCGGCAGCTCCTCCTCGGGGGTGCCGTCCTCCGGCAGCCCGGCGAGCAGCACCCGCCCGACGGCCGTCCCGGTCACCGGCGCGCGGCGCCCGATCCGGGGCGGCAGGGCGGTCGGCGGCGGGCCCACCTCGTCCAGGTAGAGCACCTCGCCGTCGTGCAGCACGGCCAGCTGGACGGTGTAGCCGCAGCGGGCGTTGAGCGCGGCCAGGTAGGGCGCGGCGACCTGCCGGACGTCGAAGTCCTCCAGCGCGCGGTGGGCCAGCGAGAGCACCCGGCCGCCGACCCGGTAGCGCAGGTCGGGCTGCCGGAGGACGAACCCGTGCTCCT
The DNA here is from genome assembly GCF_055584725.1 of Kitasatospora sp. NPDC101108. Taxonomy (NCBI): domain Bacteria; kingdom Bacillati; phylum Actinomycetota; class Actinomycetes; order Kitasatosporales; family Streptomycetaceae; genus Kitasatospora; species Kitasatospora sp. NPDC101108. Next base: position 38,953 of record NZ_JBVJLM010000023.1, on the reverse strand, counting down.
CCAGGGTGCGCAGCAGCCGCAGCGCGGTGGACTTGTGCACCCCGAGGGTGCCCGCGGCCTGCTCCAGCGAGAGCGGCCCGTCGCCGAGCGAGCCGAGCAGCGTCAGTGCGCGGTCGACCGACTGCGACATGGACGCCCCCCTGGAACTCGTTCGAGAAGTGTTCGTCAGGCTAACCGCTGGGCGGTGCAGTGGTACAAACCAGTGCCGGACGCCGGTGTGCGCACCGGTGGCCGGATCGGTGCGCACCGGGCGGGGCCCCGGGGCACGGCCTCTACAATCGGATGGTTATGCCATACCTGGACCATGCGGCGACCACGCCGATGCTGCCCGAGGCGATCGCCGCGATGACGGCGCACCTGGGGGTGGTCGGCAACGCCTCGGCCCTGCACGCGGCCGGCCGCCGGGCCCGCCGGGTGGTCGAGGAGTCCCGCGAGTCGCTGGCCGAGTCGTTGGGCGCCCGCCCGAGCGAGATCGTGTTCACCGGCGGCGGCACCGAGTCGGACAACCTGGCGGTCAAGGGCCTGTACTGGTCCCGCCGGGACGCCGATCCGGCCCGCACCCGGGTGCTGTCCAGCCCGGTCGAGCACCACGCGGTGCTGGACGCGGTGCACTGGCTCTCCGAGCACGAGGGCGCGACGGTCGAGTACCTGCCGGTGGACGGGTACGGCCGGGTGCACCCCGCCGAACTGCGGGCGGCCATCGAGCGCGACCCGGCATCGGTGGCCCTGGTCACCGTGATGTGGGCCAACAACGAGGTCGGCACCGTCCAGCCGGTGCGCGAACTCGCCGCCGTGGCAGCCGAGTACGGCATCCCGATGCACGCTGACGCGGTGCAGGCGCTCGGCCAGGTCCCGGTCTCCTTCGCCGAGTCGGGACTCACCGCGCTCACCGTGACCGGCCACAAGATCGGCGGCCCGTTCGGCATCGGCGCGCTGCTGCTCTCCCGCGGCGCCACGCCCGTCCCGCTGCTGCACGGCGGCGGCCAGGAGCGCGACGTGCGTTCCGGCACCCTGGACGCCCCCGCCGCCGCCGGCTTCGCGGCCGCCGCGGCGCTCGCCGTGGAGCGGCGGGCCGAGCACGCGGTGACGCTGGGCGCGCTGCGCGACGAGCTGGTGGCCGGGGTGCTGGCGGCCGTCCCGGACGCGGTGCTCAACGGCGACCCGACCGCGGAGGGCAGGCTGCCCGCCAACGCCCACTTCTCCTTCCCCGGCTGCGAGGGCGACGCCCTGCTGATGCTGCTGGACGCCCAGGGCATCGAGTGCTCCACCGGCTCGGCCTGCTCGGCCGGGGTGCCGCAGCCCAGCCACGTGCTGCTCGCGATGGGCGTCGACCCGCTGCTGGCGCGTGCCTCGCTGCGGTTCTCGCTCGGGCACACCTCGGTGCGCGAGGACGGCACGGCGCTGGCGGCCGCGATCGGCCCGGCGGTGCAGCGGGCCCGCAACGCGGGGCTGGCGACGGTACGCCGGTAGGCGCCGTACGGGGTCAGGGTCCGCCTCGGGCATGTCCGGCGGCCCCGTACGCTTGTACTCACCATGACTGACTTCCCGGGTGCCCCGACCACTCCGTCCACCGGCCGTCTGCGCGTGCTCGCGGCGATGTCCGGCGGAGTCGACTCCGCCGTCGCCGCCGCCCGCGCCGTCGAAGCCGGGCACGAGGTGACCGGCGTCCACCTGGCGCTCTCCGCCAACCCGCAGTCCTTCCGCACCGGCGCGCGCGGCTGCTGCACCATCGAGGACTCCCGGGACGCCTGGCGGGCCGCCGACGTGATCGGCATCCCCTTCTACGTCTGGGACCTCGCCGAGCGCTTCCGCGAGGACGTCATCGACGACTTCGTCGCCGAGTACGCGGCCGGGCGGACCCCCAACCCCTGCCTGCGCTGCAACGAGAAGATCAAGTTCGCCGCGCTGCTGGACAAGGCGATCGCCCTCGGCTTCGACGCCGTCTGCACCGGCCACTACGCCCGGATCGTCGACCTGCCCTCCGGCGAGCGCGAGCTGCACCGCGCGGTGGACGGCGCCAAGGACCAGTCCTACGTCCTCGGCGTGCTCGACGCCGAGCAGCTCGCCCACTCCCTCTTCCCGCTCGGTGACACCACCAAGGAGGAGATCCGGGCGGAGGCCGAGCGCCGCGGCCTGGCCGTCGCCAAGAAGCCCGACAGCCACGACATCTGCTTCATCGCCGACGGCGACACCCAGGGCTTCCTGGCCCGCCATCTCGGCACCGCCACCGGCGACATCCTCGACGTCGACGGCACCAAGCTCGGCGAGCACGACGGCGCCTACGGCTTCACCATCGGCCAGCGCAAGGGCCTGCGGATCGGCCGCCCGGCCGCCGACGGCAAGCCGCGCTACGTCCTCGACATCTCCCCGGTGAACAACACCGTCACCGTCGGCCCCGTCGAGGGCCTCGACGTCACCGCCCTGACCGCCATCCGCCCCCGCTGGTGCGGCACCGAGCCCCTCACCGAGGGGCGCTACACCGCCCAGCTCCGCGCCCACGGCGAGGAGGTGCCCGTCTCCGCCTCGATGGTCGACGACACCCTCCACGTCCGCCTCGACACCCCGGCCCGCGGCATCGCCCCCGGCCAGGCCGTCGTCCTCTACGACGGCACCCGCGTCATCGGCTCCGCCACCATCGCCACCACCGAGCGGCCGGCCGTCCGCGCCTGAGCGGGGCCTGCCTGAACGGGCCATGGCGGCGTCATCCGCACGGATGACGCCGCTGAACCGCCGGGATGACCACGGCCGGAGAAGGCATCCATCGGGCTGATTCGAGGGTGCGGGCCGCGCACCTAACGTCAGGGGCATGAACCGATCCCGCCGCATCGCGGCCGTCGCCGCCCTTGTGCTCGCTCTGCCGCTTCCGCTGGCCGGGGCCGCGACGGCCGCGCCGTCGCCGTCCGCAACTTCCTTCGCGTCCAAGGCGGTTGCTCCCGCCGCCTTCCACGCCGAACTGCCCCGCCCGACCGGACAGTACGCGGCCGGTGAGGAGGTGCTGCGCCTGACCGACCACAGCCGTACCGACCCCTGGGTGCCGTCGGCCGGGCCGCGGCAGCTGGCGGTGTCGATGTTCTACCCGGCCCGGCCGGGTACCGGGCAGCCCGCTCCGTACATGACCCTCGGCGAGGCGCAGGGCTTCGTGGCGACGCGGGTCCCGGCCGGAACCGGCCTCCAGCCGCAGGACGTCGTGAACATCGACACCCACGCCTACACCGGCGCGAAGGCCGCCGGCGGGAAGTTCCCGCTGGTGGTCCTCTCCCCGGGCTTCGAGAACCCCCGCGCCACGCTGACCGGTCTGGCGACCGACCTGGCCAGCCACGGCTACGTCGTGGCCCTGGTCGGTCACACCTACGAGGACTCCGGTGAGACGCTCGCCGACGGCAGCACCCCGGGCTGCGCGCTGTGCGACACCGGCGCTCCGGACTCGCTCCAGGACAGCCGGGCGAAGGACGTCTCCTTCGTCCTGGACCAACTGGCCGGGCACCACCCGGCCTGGCGCCTGACCCACCTGATCGACCACGACCGCATCGGCATGGCCGGGCACTCGATCGGCGGCGCGTCGGCGCTGACGGCGATGGCCGAGGACCAGCGGATCCTGGCCGGGGTGAACATGGACGGCACGTTCTGGCCGCCGATCCCGACCGACAAGCTCAACGGGCGCTCGTTCCTCCTGTTCGGGAAGCAGAGCAACCACGCCGCCGGCGGCGGGGACGAGTCCTGGGGGCAGACCTGGGCGGGTTGGGAGGGGTACAAGCCCTGGCTGGCCGTCGCGGGCGCCAACCACGCCAGCTTCACCGACGTCCCGGTCCTGGCCGCCGCGGCCGGCCTTCCGCTCCCCCCGGGGACGACCACCTCGCCTGCGCGCGGGATGCAGCTGACCCGGCAGTACGTCGGAGCCTTCTTCGACCGGACCCTGAAGGGCATTCACCAACCCCTGCTCGACGGCCCGTCGGCGGCGAACCCGGAGGTGTCCTTCCAGCACCCGTGATCGATCGTCCTCGCGGATGTCGGTGATCCCGCCCACGCCGCCGGCCCGGCGCCGCGGGCGGGGAACGCGGGGGCGGTGGGTCGTGATAGACCAGACGGCACTATGAATATCTGCGTCTTCTGCTCCGCGTACTCGCTCGACGACCGCTACTCCGCCCCCGCCGCCGAGTTCGCCCGGCTCCTCGGGGAGGGCGGGCACACCCTGGTCTGGGGTGGCTCGAACGCCGGACTGATGGGGCTGCTCGCCGACGAGGTGAAGGCCGCCGGGGGCAAGCTCGTCGGAGTGCTGGTCGAGATGCTGAAGCACAAGGGGTACGTCGGCGCGGACGAGCTGGTGATGACCCGCGATCTCGCCGAGCGGAAGGCGGAGCTCGCGGCCCGCGCGGACGCCATCGTCGTCCTGGTCGGCGGGATGGGGACCCTGGACGAGGTCACCGAGGTGGTGGAGCTCAAGAAGCACGGGATGTTCGACAAGCCGGTCGTGGTCCTGGACACCGAGGGCTTCTACACGGGTCTGCGCACCCAGCTGGAGCGGATGGACGCCGAGGGCTTCCTGCCGCGCCCGCTCACCGAGCTGGTCACCTTCGCCGAGACGCCCGCCGAGGTGTTCGTGCAGCTCAAGGCCTGAGAGGATCGGAACCATGGCCGTACATCTGATCACCGGCGCCGGATCCGGCATCGGCGCAGTCCTGACCGCGAAGCTCGCCGAGCGCGGGGACGAGCTCTGGCTGCTCGCCCGTGACGCCCGCCGGGCCGCCGAGCTGCGCGACCGCTTCCCGGGCGCCCGCACCCTGGTCGGGGACCTCGGCGACCCCGGCAAGCTGTCCTGGGCGTTCGGGCACCAGGCGCTGCCCGTCGCCCTCGACTCGCTGCTGCACGTCGCGGGCGTGGTCGAACTCGGCCCGGTCGGCGAACTGCCGGTGAAGGCCTGGCAGGAGACGCTGAACGTCAACCTGCTCGCCCCCGCCGAGCTGACCCGCCTGCTGCTGCCCTCGCTGCGGCAGTCCAAGGGCCACGTGGTGTTCGTCAACTCCGGCGCGGGCCTCACCGCCCACGCGGAGTGGTCGGCGTACGCGGCCAGCAAGCACGGCCTGAAGGCGCTGGCCGACTCGCTGCGCCACGAGGAGCACGCCAACGGCGTCCGGGTCACCTCGGTCTACCCCGGCCGCACCGCCACCGCGATGCAGGCCAAGGTGCACCAGCAGGAGGGCAAGGAGTACGACGCCGGCCGCTGGATCGAGCCGGAGTCCGTCGCGAAGGCCGTCCTCGCCGCCCTGGACGCCTCCCGGGACGCCGAGATCACCGACCTCACCGTCCGCCCGGGGCACTGAACGGGGCTCCGAGGAACGGAGGCGGCGCCGCGCACTAGGCTCGGACGGGTGAGCACCGGACACCCCTTCCCCGACCTGCACGGCGCCGCCACCGGCGTCGGCTCGCTGCCCGGCACCGACGCCCGGGAGGCCGCCAGGACCTCCACCGGCGCGCTGGAGCACCTGCCGTTCCTGCCCGAGCTGCCCGCGCGCGGCCCGGGCGCCGACATGATCGGCCGCAGCGCCGGGCTGCTGGTCGAGCTGTTCGCGCAGACCGAGCCCAGCGGCTGGCGGTTCGCCGACCGCCCCGGCCGGGACACCCGCCGCGCCCACTCCTGGCTCGGCGAGGACCTGGACGCCCTGGAGGAGTTCACCCAGGGCCACCAGGGCGCGCTGAAGGTCCAGGCCGTCGGGCCGTGGACGCTGGCGGCGAACATCGAGCTCAAGCACGGCGAGAAGGCGCTCGCCGACCCGGGCGCCTGCCGGGACATCGCCGGCTCGCTCACCGAGGGCCTGCGCCGCCACCTGGCGGGGGTCCGCAAGCGGGTGCCGGGCGCCGAGGTGGTCCTCCAGCTGGACGAGCCCTCCCTGCCCGCCGTGCTGGCCGGGCAGGTGAGGACCGCCAGCGGCTTCCAGCGGCTGCGCGCCGTGGACCGGCAGGTCGCCGAGGAGGTGCTGCGGGAGCTGATCCGAGGCCTGGACGCGCCCGTCGTCGTGCACTCCTGCGCCCCGGACGTTCCGGTCCCGCTGCTGCGCCGGGCCGGGGTCGCCGGGATCTCGCTGGACTTCTCCCTCCTCACCGAGCGCCAGGACGACGACCTCGGCGAGGCGGTGGAGGGCGGCACGGTGATCCTCGCTGGTGTCGTCCCCGCCACTGACCAGGCGGTGTCCGACCCGGCCGGTAGTGTCCAGGGAGTCAGGACCTTGTGGCGCAGGCTCGGGTTCGCTCCGGAGCTGCTGGGCCGCCGTGTGCTGGTGACGCCGGCCTGCGGGCTGGCCGGGGCCTCCCCGGCGTACGCGCGCAGGGCGCTGTCGCTCGCGGCGCGGGCGGCGCGGAGCCTGGTGGACAACCCGGAATGAGAACGTAGGAGGGCTTGCGGTGACGGCTGTCGAGGGCTGGGAGGACGTTCCGGCGGAGGTGCGCCGACGGCACGCCGAGCTGGCGCAGGAGATCACCGACCACCGCGCCCGGTACTACGAGCAGGACGCGCCGGTCGTCAGCGACGCCGAGTTCGACGCGCTGATGCGTGAGCTGGAGGCGATCGAGGCCGAGCACCCTGCCCTGGTGACGCCGGAGTCGCCGACCCAGCGGGTCGGCGGCGCCCCCACCGCGCTGTTCGCCGCGGTCGAGCACCGCGAGCGCCTGCTCAGCCTCGACAACGCCATGGACGACGAGGAGTTGGGCGCCTGGGCGGACCGGGTCGCCACCGAGCTGCACGGCATCGACTACCACTACCTGTGCGAGCTCAAGGTGGACGGCCTGGCCGTCAACCTCACCTACGAGAAGGGCCAGTTGGTGCAGGCGGCGACCCGCGGCGACGGCCGGGTCGGCGAGGACATCACCGCCAACATCCGCACCATCAAGGAGATCCCGCACCGGCTCAAGGGCGACCACGTGCCCGAGCTGGTGGAGATCCGCGGCGAGGTCTACTTCCCGACCGAGGAGTTCCTCGCGCTCAACGCCTCCTTCTCGGAGGAGAACGAGCGCCGCCGGCAGGAGAACGAGGAGCGCGCCAAGGAGGGCAAGCGGCCCCGGGCGATGATCCGGCTGTTCATGAACCCCCGCAACGCGGCCGCCGGTTCGCTGCGCCAGAAGGACCCGCACGTCACCGCCTCCCGCCCGCTGCACATGGTGGTGCACGGCATCGGCGCCCGGGTCGGCTTCGACATCGACAACCAGTCGCACGCCTACCGGCTGCTGCACGACTGGGGCCTGCCCACCGCCCGGCACAACAAGGTGGTCGGGAGCCTGGCCGAGGTCCGGGCCTTCATCAAGCACTTCGGCGAGCAGCGGCACTCGGTCGAGCACGAGATCGACGGCGTCGTGGTCAAGGTGGACGAGATCGCCCTGCAGGGCCGGCTCGGCACCACCTCCAAGTCCCCGCGCTGGGCGATCGCCTGGAAGTACCCGCCGGAGGAGGTGACCGGCAAGCTCGCCGAGATCAAGGTCGGCATCGGCCGCACCGGCCGGGCCACCCCGTACGCGGTGCTGGCCGAGCCGGTGAAGGTGGCCGGCTCGATGGTGCAGTACGCGACGCTGCACAACCAGGAGATCGTCAAGGCCAAGGACGTGCTCCTGGGCGACACCGTGGTGCTGCGCAAGGCCGGCGACGTCATCCCGGAGATCCTCGGTCCGGTCTACGACCTGCGGGACGGCACCGAGCAGGCCTTCGTGATGCCCTCGCACTGCCCGGAGTGCGGCACCGAGCTGCGTCCGATGTCCGAGGGGGACATCGACCTGCGCTGCCCCAACGCCCAGCACTGCCCGGCCCAGATCCGGGAGCGGATCGCCTTCCTCGGCGGGCGCTCCTGCCTGGACGTCGAGGGGCTCGGGTACGTCGCGGCCACGGCGCTGACCCAGCCGCTGGAGCCGGCCGAGGCGCCGGTGCGCAACGAGGGCGACGTCTTCGGGCTGACGGAGGAGCAGCTGCTGCCGATCAAGGTGCTGGTGCGCGACCAGAAGACCGGCATGCCCAAGCTGGACGACCGGACCGGCAAGGAGAAGGAGGTGTTCTTCTTCGCGACCACCAAGGGCGAGCCGAAGAAGTCGCTCCGGACGCTGCTGGACAACCTGGAGGGGGCGAAGGAGCGTCCGCTGTGGCGCTTCCTCAACGGCCTGTCGATCCGGCACGTCGGCCCGGTCGCGGCCCAGGAGCTGGCCCGGGAGTTCCGTGACCTGGACCGGGTCTTCTCGGCCACCGAGGAGGAGCTGGCCGCGGTCGAGGGGGTCGGGCCGACCATCGCCCGCTCGATCAAGGAGTGGTTCGAGGAGGAGTGGCACCGGGACATCCTGGAGAAGTGGCGCGCCGCGGGCGTCCGCTTCACCGAGGAGTTCGCGGACGAGGAGGCGGCGGAGCGCCCGCTGGAGGGCCTGACCGTGGTCGTGACGGGGACGCTGTCCGGCCACACCCGGGACGGCGCCAAGGAGGCGCTGACCTCGCGCGGAGCGAAGGTGACCGGTTCGGTTTCGAAGAAGACCGATTTTGTGGTCGTCGGTGACAACCCGGGGTCCAAGTACGACAAGGCCGTTCAGCTCGGACTGCCGGTCCTGGACGATGCGGGCTTCGCCGTGCTGCTGGCCGACGGACCGTCGGCGGCCCGCGCCCACCTGGGACTTCCGGAGCCCGAGGAGGCCGCCGGGCCGGCCGACACCCCCGCCGAGGGCTGATCCGGAACGGACCCGAGCGGCCGGTGGCCGGATCCGTGTTGTTATCGTCCTGATGCAACGTCACCGGGTGCCGTTCAGTGAAAGCGGGCATTGTGTCACTGTGTGACACCCGGGCGCGGTGGCGCGTTTCCGGTTGTCCGAAAGTCTGCCCACCGGGTGGACCCCGGCATACCCTGGAGCGCAACAGAGTGTCAGCAGGGGTGGGGGCACCGGCTGAGCCGGTGCTCCTCGGGGTCGCTCCATGCCCGGCAGCTGTCGGTACCAGCACGGTGCCTCACCGTAAGGCGGCCTGACGGGGCGGGCCCGACGGAGGACAGGGCTTATGGATCGTACGACCGGCGGCGCGCCCACACGCCCGCCGCAGGGGGTGGCGGGTGCGGTCCTGCTGCTCGGCGTGCTGCTGGCCGGAGCCGCGCCGCTCATCCCGCTGGCCGTCCTGGTCTACCGGTACGAACCCGAACTGCTGCCGCTGTTCGCGGTGCCGCTGGCCGTCCTGGTGGCGGCCTGGCGGATCGCCCGCGACCGCGCCCGCGACCAGCTGACCGACCCGCTGACGGACCTGCCCAACCGTCAGGCCTTACTGCTGGCCGCCCAGGAGGCGATCGTCGAGCGCGAGGAGGGGTACAGCGTCGGTCTCATCCTGCTTGACCTCGATCGGTTCCGATCGCTCAACGACACACTTGGTCACACGGCGGGTGACCGGCTGCTGGTTCACATCGCCCGCCGACTCCACCGGGCGCTGCGCTCCGGCGGCCCGGCCGGCAGCGCCACCCGGGAGTCCATCGACGACGTCTTCGTCGGCCTGCCCCGGCACTACCGTCGCGGCCGCCCGATGGTGGCCCGGATGGGCGGCGACGAGTTCGCCGTCCTGATGCCCGGCATCAACTGCCCCGACAGCCTGGAGCGGGTGGCCAAGGCGCTGATCGCCGAACTCGCCGCGCCGATCCGCCTGGACGGGCTGCTGCTGGTGCTGGAGGCCAGCGCCGGCGTCTGCGTGTACCCGCAGGGCGCCCAGGATGCCGAGTCGCTGCTGCGCCGCGCCGACGTGGCGATGGGCCACGCCCAGCGAGAGTGCAGCGGGGTGGCCCAGTACGACGAGACCCAGGACGCCGACACCCCGTACCGGATCGGCCTGCTCGGGGACCTGCGCCGGGCCCTGGAGACCGGCGAGGTGCAGCTGCACTACCAGCCGAAGGTGGCCTTCGACGGCCGGGTGGTCGGCCTGGAGGCGCTGCTGCGCTGGGAGCGGCCCGGGCAGGGGAAGGTCTCGCCGGACGAGTTCGTCGGGCTCGCCGAGTCCAGCGGCCTGATGCCGCGGCTCACCGACTACGTGCTGGAGGCGGCGGTGGGCCAGCTCGCCTACTGGCGCGACCAGGGCCTGCAGGTGCAGGTCGCGGTCAACGTCTCACCGCGCGACGTGCTCAACCCCGGCTTCGCCCAGCGCGTCGCCGGGCACCTGGTCCGCCACCAGGTGCCGGCCCACGCGCTCCAGCTGGAGATCACCGAGCGGCTGCTGCTGGACGACTCCCGGCGCGCCGCCGACACCCTGGCCGAGCTGCGCGGCTACGGCGTGGGGATGTCCCTGGACGACTTCGGCACCGGCCACTCCTCGCTGGTGCGGCTGCGCAGCCTGCCGGTCGGCGAGCTGAAGATCGACCGCTCCTTCGTCTCCCGGATGGTCGCCGACGACCACGACGCGGCGGTGGTCCGCTGCTCGGTGGAGCTGGCCCACTCGCTCGGCCTGACCGTGGTCGCCGAGGGCGTCGAGGACGACGAGACCTGGGAGCGGCTGCACCGCATGGGCGTGGACGCCGTCCAGGGCTGGCTGGTGTCGGCCGCGCTGCCCGCCGAGCAGGCCACCGCCTGGCTGCGGGTGCACCGCACCACCGGCGCCCCGCCCGTGGAGCGCCTGGGCGCCCCGCCGCAGCTCCCCTCGATCATCAAGCCGGTCGCCCAGCCCTCCGCGATCAAGCCGGCGGTCCAGCCCGCCGCGCGGCCGCCGGTGCTGCCGCCGACCCTTCCGCCGGTGCTGCCGCAGGCCGTCCAGGCCGTGCAGCGCAGCCAGGCGATCCCGGCCGCGCCGCTGGGCGTCACGGCGCCCGGCACCCAGGGTTGGGCCCGTACCAGGCCCCAGTGACGCGGCTGCGCGGTTACTCGTTGGCCGGTGGCCGGGTCGGGCCCCATAGGATGGGGTCCAAAGACCATGAGGACGGAGCGCCGAACCCGGCCGCTCCTGCCCGGGCCCGGCACCGCCGCAGGCGTCGCCGGGTCTCACCAGAACTCACCCTGAGGATCGCTGCATGCCTGGCATCACGCGCGAGGAGGTCGCCCACCTCGCCCGGCTGTCGCGTCTTGAGCTGAAGCCCGAAGAGCTGGACCACTTCGCCGAGCAGCTCGACGTGATCATCGGCGCGGTCGCCCGCGTTTCCGAGGTCGCCGGACAGGACGTCCCGCCGACCTCCCACCCGCTGCCGCTGACCAACGTCATGCGCGCGGACGAGGTGCGGCCGTCGCTCACCCCGGAGCAGGCGCTGTCCGGCGCCCCCGCCGCCGAGGAGCAGCGTTTCCGTGTGCCGCAGATCCTCGGGGAGGACTGACCGAGATGACCGAGATGATCCCCACGTCGATCATTAAGTGGACGGCCGCCGACACCGCCGGCGCCATCGCCAAGGGCGAGGTGTCCGCCGTCGAGGTCGCCCAGGCGCACCTGGACCGCATCGAGGCCGTCGACAAGAAGGTCAACGCCTTCCTGCACGTCGACACCGAGGGTGCGCTGGCCGCCGCCCGGGCCGTCGACGAGAAGCGCGCCAAGGGCGAGGAGCTGGGCCCGCTGGCCGGCGTCCCGCTCGCGCTCAAGGACGTCTTCACCACCAAGGGCATCCCGACCACCTGCGGGTCGAAGATGCTGGAGGGCTGGATCCCGCCCTACGACGCCACCCTGACCAGCCGTCTCAAGGACGCCGGTGTCGTCATCCTCGGCAAGACCAACATGGACGAGTTCGCGATGGGCTCCTCCACCGAGAACTCCGCCTACGGCCCGACCGGCAACCCGTGGGACCTCACCCGCATCCCCGGCGGCTCCGGCGGCGGTTCGGCCGCCGCGCTGGCCGCCTTCGAGGCCCCGCTGGCGATCGGCACCGACACCGGCGGCTCGATCCGCCAGCCCGGCGCCGTCACCGGCACCGTCGGCGTCAAGCCGACCTACGGCTCGGTGTCCCGCTACGGCCTGGTCGCCTTCTCCAGCAGCCTGGACCAGGGCGGCCCGTGCGCCCGGACGGTGCTGGACGCGGCGCTGCTGCACGAGGCCATCGCCGGGCACGACCCGCTGGACTCCACCTCGATCGACGCGCCCGTCCCGGCCGTGGTCGAGGCCGCGAAGATGCGCGACATCCGCGGCATGCGGATCGGCGTCGTCAAGGAGTTCGCCGGCGAGGGCTACCAGGCCGGCGTGATGCAGCGCTTCAACGAGTCGGTGGAGGTGCTGCGCGAGCTGGGCGCCGAGGTCGTCGAGGTGTCCTGCCCGTCCTTCACCCTGGCGCTGCCGGCGTACTACCTGATCGCCCCGTCGGAGTGCTCCTCCAACCTGGCCCGCTTCGACGCCATGCGCTACGGCCTGCGGGTCGGCGACGACGGCTCGCGCTCGGCCGAGGAGGTCACCGCGCTGACCCGCGAGGCCGGCTTCGGCGACGAGGTCAAGCGCCGCATCATCCTGGGCACCTACGCCCTCTCCTCGGGCTACTACGACGCCTACTACGGCTCGGCCCAGAAGGTGCGCACGCTGATCTCGCGCGACTTTGACGCCGCCTTCGCCGGTGTGGACGTCCTGGTCTCGCCGACCACGCCGACCACCGCCTTCCCGATCGGCGAACGCGCCGACGACCCGATGGCGATGTACCTGGCCGACCTGTGCACGATTCCGTCGAACCTGGCGGGCAACGCGGCCATGTCGCTGCCGGTCGGCCTGGCCCCGGAGGACAATCTCCCGGTCGGCCTGCAGATCATCGCTCCCGCGATGGCGGACGACCGCCTGTACCGAGTGGGCGGCGCCGTCGAGGCCGCACTCAACGACAAGTGGGGGCACACCCTGCTGGAGGAGGTACCGGCACTGTGAGCAAGATCGAGAAGGCCAAGGCCCAGACTGCTTCGCTCAAGGGGTGGAAGCATTCGAAGGCCGGCCTCTGGCTGTCCATCGGCACCAGCGCGTTCGGTGCGGTCTCCGTCGTCAAGGACGTCCGCAAGGCCCGCGAGGAGAACGACACCCTCAAGCTGGTCAACGCCCTGGTCGGCGCCGCCGCGCTGATCACCGGCACCGCCCTGCTGGTGCGGGAGCTCCGTCAGCTGGGCTCCGACGACGTGCTGCTGGGCTGAGCCGAGCCGAGTGCCCCGGCCCGGCCCCGCGCCACGCGGCGGCCGGGCCCGTACCTCCCGAGTCTTCAGAATTGAGAAGGGACGCTGTGAGCGTCATGAACCTGGTCTCCTACGAGGACGCTCTCGCGTCGTACGACCCGGTGATGGGCCTTGAGGTCCACGTCGAGCTCGGTACCAAGACCAAGATGTTCTGCGGTTGCTCGACCGAGCTGGGCGCCGAGCCGAACAGCCAGACCTGCCCGACCTGCCTGGGCCTGCCCGGCTCGCTGCCGGTGGTCAACGCGGTGGGCGTGGAGTCCGCGGTCAAGATCGGCCTGGCGCTGAACTGCGAGATCGCCGAGTGGTGCCGGTTCGCGCGGAAGAACTACTTCTACCCGGACATGCCCAAGAACTTCCAGACCTCGCAGTACGACGAGCCGATCGCCTTCAACGGCTACCTCGACGTGCAGCTGGAGGACGGCTCGACCTTCCGCGTGGAGATCGAGCGCGCCCACATGGAGGAGGACACCGGCAAGTCCAGCCACGTCGGCGGCGCCACCGGCCGCATCCACGGGGCCACCCACTCGCTGCTCGACTACAACCGGGCCGGCATCCCGCTGATCGAGATCGTCACCAAGCCGATCGTCGGCGCCGGCGAGCGCGCCCCCGAGGTCGCCAAGGCGTACGTCGCCGAGCTGCGCGAGCTGATCAAGTCCCTGGGCGTCTCCGAGGCCCGGATGGACAAGGGCCAGATGCGCTGCGACGTCAACCTGTCGCTGCGCCCGAACGGCACCGAGACCTTCGGCACCCGTTCCGAGACCAAGAACGTCAACTCGCTGCGCAGCGTGGAGCGGGCCGCCCGGTTCGAGATCCAGCGCCACGCCACCGTGCTGACCGACGGCGGCACCATCGTCCAGGAGACCCGCCACTTCCACGAGGACGACGGCACCACCACCTCGGGCCGGATCAAGGACAACGCCGAGGACTACCGCTACTTCCCGGAGCCGGACCTGGTGCCGGTGGCCCCCTCCCGCGAGTGGGTCGAGGAGCTGCGCGCCGCGCTGCCGGAGCTGCCGCGGGTGCGTCGCGCCCGGCTGCAGGCCGAGTGGGGCCTGTCCGACAAGGACATGCAGTCCGTGCTCAACGCCGGTGCGGTCGAGCCGATCCAGGAGACCATCGCGGCCGGTGCCCCGGCCGACCAGGCCCGCAAGTGGTGGATGGGCGAGCTGGCCCGCCGCGCCAACGAGACCGGCACCGAGCTGGCCGAGCAGCCGATCACCCCGGCGCAGGTCGCCCGGGTCACCGCGCTGGTCGCCGAGGGCAAGCTGAACGACAAGCTGGCCCGTCAGGTCATCGAGGCCGTGCTGGCCGGCGAGGGCGAGCCGGACGAGGTCGTCGAGAAGCGCGGCCTGGCCGTGGTCTCGGACGACTCCGCCCTGGGCGCGGCCGTCGACCAGGCGATCGCCGAGAACGAGGCCGTGGCCGCCAAGATCCGCGACGGCAAGGTCGCGGCCGTGGGCGCGCTGGTCGGCGCGGTCATGAAGGCCACCCGTGGCCAGGCGGACGCCGCCCGGGTCAAGGATCTGATCCTTGAGAAGCTGGGCGTCTCCGCCTGAGCGGTCGAGAGCTGTCGGGGTCCTGGGCGGTCAAGCCCGCCTTCCTAAGGCATCTAAGGCGTCTAAGGCCCTCTAAGTAAGGCCTAAGGCCCCGTCTCACCTATGTATCTAGGTGAGACGGGGCCTTAAGCCTTTTCTGGCGCCCCATCTAAGGCATCAGACCTTCGGAAGATGGGGCACGCTCCCGATGTGGCACCCCCCTCTGGGGGAGGAAGCTCTTACTCGTCAGGGAAACGAAGGTGAAACCCGAAGGGGAACCCGAAGTGATCGAGTACCAGCTCATCCAGCAGCAGGCCCACGAGCTCGAACTGCGCGCCGAGCACGAGCGTCTGGTCCGCGAGGCCAAGGAGGCCGGCCGCCTCCGCCGCCGCCCGGTGGCCGCCCGCTTCCAGCGGCGCCCCGTGCGTCAGCCGGAATGCTGACGGTGCGGCACCTCGACGGTGCCGAAGGAGTTCCGGAGGGGGAGGCGCCGCGGGAGAGCGCCTCCCCCTCCGGGCGTTCGCCGGGGGAGATAACCCCTCTCACCGGCGGCTCCGGCTATGGCATGCTCGCCTCCATGCAGCAGATATCGGTCAGTCCCGTCTTCGTCGGCCGCGGCAGCGAGATCACCGAACTGACCGACGCGCTGCGCCGCGCGGGCACCGGCAGCCCGCAGGCCGTGCTGATCGGCGGCGAGGCCGGCATCGGCAAGACCCGGCTGCTGGAGGAGTTCCTCCAGCGGGCCTGCGACGGCGGAGCGGTCACCACGCTCGGCAGCTGTCTGGAGGTCGGCGCCGAGGGACTCCCGTACGCTCCGCTGGCCGCCGCGCTGCGCCGGCTGCACCGCTCGCTGGGCGCCGAGTTCGAGGCCGCTGCGGCCGGCAGTGAGGGCCATCTCGCCCGGCTGCTCTCCGAGTTCGGCGAGGCGGACGGCGAACCCAACGACGAGTACGGCCGGGCCCGACTGTTCGAGCACACCGCGAGACTGTTCGAACGGTTCGGCGCGGACCGTACCCTCGTCCTCGCCGTCGAGGACCTGCACTGGTCCGACCGCTCCACCCGGGAACTGCTCGCCTTCCTGGTGCGCACCCTGCACCGCTCCCGGGTGCTGCTGGTCGCCACCTACCGCACCGACGACCTGCACCGCCGCCACCCGCTGCGCCCCTTCCTGGCCGAGCTCGAACGGCTGCGCACCGTCCAACGGCTGGAGCTGGAGCGGTTCGGCCGCCGCGAGGTCGCGGCCCAGCTGGCCGGCATCCTCGGCACCGCCGCCCCCGACCGCCAGCTGGTGGACCGCATCCTCCGCCGCTCGGAGGGCAACCCGTTCTTCGTCGAGGAGCTGGCCACCGCCTTCGAGGACGGCTGCGGCGCCGGGCTGACCGACTCGCTGCGGGACATCCTGCTGGTCCGGGTCGAGGGGCTGGACGAGGAGGCCCAGCGGGTGGTGCGGATCGCCGCCGAGGGCGGCTCGCACGTCGAACACGCCCTGCTGGCCGCCGTCCTGGAGGATGACGAGGAGGCGCTGATCGAGGCGCTGCGGGCGGCCGTCGGCGCCAACATCCTGCGCCCGGACAGCGAGGGCGAGGGCTACCGCTTCCGGCACGCGCTGGTCCGCGAGGCGGTCTCGGACGACCTGCTGCCCGGCGAACGGCACCGGATCAACCGCAAGTTCGCGCTCGCCGTGGAGGCCCGGCCGCAACTCGTCCCCGCCGACGCGCTGCCCGCCCGGCTGGCCAACTACTGGTACCACGCGCACGACCCGGCGCGTGCCCTGCCGACGGCCCTGGACGCCGCCCGCGCCGCCCGGCGCCGCAACGCCTTCGCCGAGCAACTCGGCATGCTGGAGCGCGCCCTGGAGCTGTGGGACCAGGTCTCCGAGGACGTCCTGGCGCACACCCTGCGCCCGTACGACTGGGCCGAGACCTACCCGCCCGGCTCCTGCGACCACAGCCCGGCCGGCGCCGAGTGCGACCGGATCCAGCTGGTCGACGTGCTGGCCGAGGCGGTGGTCGCGGCCCGGCGCTGCGGCGACCGGGAGCGCGGCCTGAGCCTGGCCAAGCGCGGTCTGCGGCTGGTCGACGAGGCAGAGCACCCGGTGCGCTCGGCCTGGTTCCGGATCAACCGGGCCCGGATGCTGGGCAATCTGCGCCGCTCCGGCGACGACGAGGAGATCGCCCGCGCCCACCGGCTGGTGGACGGCCTGCCGCCGTCCGCCGTGCAGGCCGAGGTGTTCGCCCTGGCCGCCGGGGTCGCGGTGGTCAGGTCGCCCCGCCTCGAACACCTGGAACTGGCCGAGCGGGCGATCCGGATCGCCGAACAGGTCGGCGCGCACTCGGTCGAGGTGCACGCCCGGATGACCCTCGGCAGCCTGCGCCACGACCTCCTGGGCGACGCCGAGGGCGGGCTGGCCGAGCTGACCGCGGCCGTCGAGCGCGCCCGGCAGCTGGGCGTGCCGGACCTCCTGCTGCGCGGCATCAACAACCTGGCCAGCATGCAGCGCGGACTGGGCCGGGCCGAGGAGGCCGTCCGGCTGGCCCGGGAGGGCCTGGAGTACGCGGACGGCAACGGGCTGCAGCGCAACATCGGCAACATCCTGACCGGCAACCTGGTCGAGGCGCTGGCCGACCTCGGGCGGGTCCGGGAGGCCGAGGAAGTGCTCGCCGCCAGCGAGCTGATCGGCCTGCCCGGCTCCCACGCCGAGTTCCTGGACCGGATGCGCGGTGACCTCGCCCTGCTGCGGGGGGACTTCGCCGGCGCGGCGACGCTGCTGGCGCAGGCCCGGGCGGCGAACCGGGTCGGCCAGCCACAGCACAGCGTCCCGATCAGCCTGCTGGCCGTCCGGCTCGCCGCGTACGGCGGGCGGCCGCTGGACGCCCGGGCCGAACTGCTCGCCGCGCTCGCCGAGGAGGGGCGGCTCGGCTACGACTTTGACGTCTACCCGCTGCTGGTGGAGGCCGCCGGGGTGGAGGCGGACAGCCTGGGGCTGCCGGAGGCCGAGGCGGGCCGGGCCGAGGTGCTGGCCGCGATCGCCGCCGCGGCCGCCGATCTGCGGCCCCGGTCGCCGCTGCACCACGGCTGGAGCAGGCTGCTGGAGGCCGAACTGGCCCGCGCGGCGGCCGCGGACACGCCGGAGCAGTGGGCGCGGGCGGTCACCGAGCTGCGGCCGACCGGCCTGCCGTACCCGCTGGCCCTCGCGCTGCTGCGCGGCGCCGAGGCGCAGGTGCGGGCCGGCCGACGGGACACCGCGACCGAACTGCTGCGCGAGGCGGCCGAACTGGCGGACGCCCGGGGCGACCGGCCGCTCGGGGCGCGGATCGCCGCTCTGGCGGAGCGGGCCGGGCTCACCCTGACCCCGGCCGCGCGCCCGGCCGCCGCGGCCGCCCCGGCGCCGGCCGTCGGGGACTCCTTCGGGCTCACCCCCCGTGAGCGGGACGTGCTCCGGTTGCTCGCGCGGGGGTGGACCAACCGGCAGATCGCCGAGGAGTTGTACATCTCTCCGAAGACCGCAAGCGTGCACGTGTCCAACATCCTCGGCAAGCTCGAAGTCGGCGGCCGGGGCGAGGCGGCCGCGCTGACCCACCGATTGCGGCTGTTCCCCGACGACCTGGTCCCCTCGGGACGGTGAACCCGCAGGTCGCCGACCGTACCCGTACGGTCGGCGACCAGGGCGGCCGCGGGGGCGGGCGCCGTCGCGTGCTCCCGTGCGCGCCGCGTGAGCCCCTGCCCGCGCGCCGCCGCCAACCGGGCCTCCCGGTCGGAATCGGGTGCATTTCCCCGCTCTGTCGCCATTACTCTAAGTTGAGTGTGCGTGTCATTGAGTGACGGATTTGGTGTAGGGTCCCGAACGGGAGCATCGGTGCGGTGCGGCGGCCGGACGGCCGTCCACCCCCTGGGCCACCGTCCTGACGGGGCGCCAGGCCACCGCGTACGGCCGAGAGGCGCGCGGCCGGTGGTCCGTGGCCGGGGCGCCAGGCCCCGGGCCGGAGGGGGAGAGGCCGAGTGAGCTCCACCGATACGGTGCTGCCCGGATCCGGACGACCGGGCGCGCCTCCTGCTGCCGACACGTCCGCCGCCGAGCCGCCGATGCCCGCCGGGCGCGGCCCGCTGCGCCGGCTCAGGGAGAGCCGCGCGCTGCCCGGGCTCGCCCTCGGCGGGCTCTGCCTGGCCTATGCGCTGGGCGCCGCCGCCGGCTGGGGATCGCGTCAACTCTCCATCTTCATGGGCGACTTCGGGCTGGCCGCGGCCGCCCTCGCGGCCGCCCTGTCCTGCCTGGTGTACGGCTGCACGGTCGGCGGCCACGCCCGCCCGGCCTGGCTGCTGTTCGGCCTCTCCTCGTCCATGGTCGCCCTCGGCAACGGCGCCTGGGGCTGGTACGAACTGGTCGTGCGGACCCAGCCGCCGCGGGACTCGCTCGCCGACTACGCCTTCCTGCTGTTCGCCCCGCTCGCCATCACCGGCGTGCTGGTGCTCGCCCAGCACCCCCGCTCGGCGGCCGGCTGGCTGTGCCTGCTGCTCGACGGCTGGCTGATCGCCGGCTCGCTGTTCACCCTCAGCTGGAGCCTGGCGCTCGGCCGGATCGCGGCCGGTGAGGGCGGCTCCCCGCTGCGGCTGGCCCTCAACCTGGCCTACCCGGTGCTGGACATCCTGCTGGTCAGCCTGGTGGTGGGGCTGCGCTTCGGCGGCCGGGACGGCAACCGGGCCGCCGTGCACACCGCGATGCTCGCGCTCGCCGTGACCGTGACCTGCGACGCCCTGTTCACCTCCCCGGAGCTGCACAACACCTACCACTCCGGCGAACTGCTGGACGCGGGCTGGTTCTCCGGCAGCCTGCTGCTCGCCTGGGCGCCGTGGTCCCCGCGCTGGCGCCGCCCGCTGCGCGAGCACCCCTCGGCCGGCGGGCTGCCGCGCCGCCGGGTGGCCACCACCTTCAGCGCGCTGACCCCGTACGCGGCCGCCGCGGTGTGCACCGCCGGAATCCTCTACAACGCCCTCGGCGGGCGCCAGTTGGACCGCGTGGTGGCCGCGGCCGCCTGCACCGTCGGGCTGGCACTGATCCTCAGGCAAGGCGTGATGCTGCTCGACAACCTGTCGCTGGCCCAGGAACTCGCCCACAAGGAGGCGCACTTCCGCTCCCTGGTGCAGGGGTCCAGCGACGTCATCATGATCGCCGGGGCCAACGGCGTGCTCTCGTACGTCTCCCCGGCGGCGCTCGGCGTCTACGGGCGGGACCCGGAGGAACTGGTCGGCGGCAACCTGCTGGACCTAGTCCACCCCGAGGACGTCGGCCGGGTGCTCTCCGAGGTCCGCCGCTACCTCGCCCGGGTCCGGCTGGCCGCCCACCGCACCCCGGGCACCGTCGAGGCCTCGGCCCGGGTGGAGTGCCGGATCAGCTCCGGCGTCGGCGAGTGGCTGCACGTCGAGTCGACGGTCAGCCGGCACCGCGACGGCCTGCTGCTCAACAGCCGGGACGTCACCGAACGCGTCATGCTCCAGGCCCAGTTGCAGCACAACGCCTTCCACGACCCGCTCACCGACCTGCCCAACCGCGCGCTGTTCGCCCAGCGGCTGCGCGCCGCCCTCGGCAGCCGCGGCCAGCAGGACGGGACGGGCGCCGGCATCGCCGTGCTCTTCCTCGACCTGGACGGCTTCAAGGCGGTCAACGACACCGCGGGCCACCAGGTCGGCGACGAACTGCTGGTGCAGGCCGCCCGCCGGCTGCAGGGCGCCGTCCGCTGCGGGGACACCGTCGCCCGGTTCGGCGGCGACGAGTTCGCCGCGCTGGTCTGCGGCCCGCTGGGCAGGCTGCAGGTCCAGGAGCTGGCCGAGCGGCTGCGGATCGCGCTCTCCGAGCCGTACTGGATCGGCGGCGTCGAACTCGGCGTCGCCGCCAGCATCGGCATCGCCTTCGGGACCCCCGAACGCGGCCCGGCCGCCGACCCGAGAGCCGCCGCCGACGAGCTGATGCGCAACGCCGACCTCGCGATGTACCGGGCCAAGTCCGAGGGCAAGGGCCGGGTGGTGCTCTACGCCCCCGCGATGCGCGCCGACCTGGAGCGCCGCACCGAGCTGGAGGAGCGGCTGCGGGTGGCCGTCCGGGAGGGCGGCTTCACCCTGCTCCACCAGCCCGTGGTGGACCTCGTGAGCGGCGCGGTGACCGCCGTCGAGGCCCAGGCCCGCTGGCGCTCGGCGGGCGGCCTGCTGCTCACCCCGGCCGAGTTCCTCCGCTCGGCCGAACACGGCGACGCGGCCACCCGGTTCTCCCGCTGGCTGGTGCAGGAGGCGGTCACGGCCGCCGCCGACCGGCGCGCGGTGTCCGGCCGGGGCCGCGGCGGTGTGCCGCCGGCCGTCCCGGTGGCCGTCCGGCTCTCCGCCGAGCGGCTCTGCTCACCCGGCCTGTACGAGACGGTGGCCGCGGCGCTGCGCGACACCGGGCTGCCGGCCGGCGAGCTGGTGATCGAGGTGGCCCGGATGGGCCCGGACCGGCTCGCCGACGAACTCGGCCGCCGGCTGACCGCCCTGCGCGGACTCGGCGTCTCCACCTGGCTGGCCGGATACGGCGCCGGCGGCGGCTCGCTGGGCGCGCTCGCCCGGTTGCCGCTCGACGGGCTCAAGCTGGACCGCACGCTGGTCCAGGACCTCGGCGAGTCCGCGCTCAGCCGCACCCTGGCCGGACACGCCCTGCGGCTCGGCCGGGACCTCGGGATGGCCACCGCCGCCGAGGGGGTGGACCTGCCCCGGCAGGTGGCCGCGCTCCAGGAGCTGGGCTGCCGGCTGGCCCAGGGCTCGGCCTTCGCCCCGCCGCTGGACGAGACCCGGCTGCGCCGGGCGCTGGCCCGCCGCGGCTACCCGCTGCCCAAGCCGCTCGGCTCGCTGTCCGCCCGCCGCGCCCACCTCGCCGCGGACACCCGTACGAGTGGCCGAGCGGACGCCGCGGGAGGACGTGCCGTACCTCACCACGGGGCCTCCGACCTGCCCGAACACCCGGCCGCCGCCGGTCCGGCAGCCGGTCCGCATGGCGAGACGGTCATCCCACCTGCTT
Organism: Kitasatospora sp. NPDC101108; assembly: GCF_055584725.1. Taxonomy (NCBI): domain Bacteria; kingdom Bacillati; phylum Actinomycetota; class Actinomycetes; order Kitasatosporales; family Streptomycetaceae; genus Kitasatospora; species Kitasatospora sp. NPDC101108. The sequence goes on along the minus strand of NZ_JBVJLM010000023.1, from coordinate 17,287 downwards.
GACACGCCACCCCGGACGGGAGGAAGGTCGTTGCCATGCGCACCCGAATTCTCGTACTTGGCGGGCGCGTCGGCTGAGTGGGCTCGCACGCCCCGCTCGTGACAGACCGACGCGCCACCCCTCGCATGCCCTTGGGCACGAGGGGTTTTTTGTTGCACTGACGCTGTTCCCACCGCAAGACCCCTGGCCCCGACCGCCCCGGAGGGTCCGACTCGTCGGATCGAGCGGGACGATTGAGGCAGAGCCGGCGATCGGCCCGGACCGGGACCCCCACCCTCGCACCACCGGGGCCCGCAGCACCGGACCGGCAAAACCCGAGAAGAGACAGGCAGATGACCGAGCACGCCGCATCCCCCCGCCGCGGGGACAACCCGGCCGCCCACGCTCCCCAGCACGTCGCCGAGACCATGACCGGCGCCCAGTCGCTCATCCGCTCGCTCGAAGCCGTGGGCGCGGACACCGTCTTCGGCATCCCGGGCGGGGCCATCCTTCCCGCGTACGACCCGCTGATGGACTCGGTCAAGGTGCGCCACATCCTGGTCCGCCACGAGCAGGGCGCCGGCCACGCCGCCACCGGCTACGCCCAGGCCACCGGCAGGGTCGGGGTCTGCATGGCCACCTCCGGCCCCGGCGCGACCAACCTGGTCACCCCGATCGCGGACGCCTACATGGACTCCGTGCCGATGGTCGCGATCACCGGCCAGGTCTCCTCCAAGGCGATCGGCACCGACGCCTTCCAGGAGGCGGACATCTGCGGCATCACGATGCCGATCACCAAGCACAACTACCTGGTCACCGACCCGGCCGAGATCCCCCGGGTGATCGCCGAGGCCTTCCACATCGCCGCCACCGGCCGTCCCGGCCCGGTCCTGGTCGACATCGCCAAGGACGCCCTGCAGGCCACCACCACCTTCCGCTGGCCGGTCGAGACGGCGCTGCCCGGCTACCGGCCGGTCACCAAGCCGCACGCCAAGCAGATCCGCGAGGCCGCGAAGATGCTGGTCAGCAGCAAGCGGCCGGTGCTCTACGTCGGCGGCGGCGTGATCAAGGCGCAGGCCACCGCCGAGCTGCGGATCCTGGCCGAGCTGACCGGCGCCCCGGTCGTCACCACCCTGATGGCGCTCGGCGCCTTCCCGGACAGCCACCCGCAGCACCTGGGCATGCCCGGGATGCACGGCTCCGTCCCGGCCGTCACCGCGCTGCAGAAGTCGGACCTGCTGTTCACCCTCGGCGCCCGCTTCGACGACCGGGTCACCGGCAAGCTGGACAGCTTCGCCCCGTACGCCAAGATCGTGCACGCGGACATCGACCCGGCCGAGATCGGCAAGAACCGCCCGGCGGACGTCCCGATCGTCGGCGACGCCCGCGAGGTGCTCGCCGACCTGATCGTCGCCGTCCAGGCCGAGTTCGACGCCGGCCACAAGGGCGACTACGCCGAGTGGTGGGAGAAGCTCGACGAGTGGAAGAAGACCTACCCGCTGGGCTTCGAGCCGGCCCCGAACGGCCAGCTCTCCCCGCAGCAGGTCATCGAGCGGATCGGCCAACTGGTCGGACCGGACGCGATCTACGCCGCGGGCGTCGGCCAGCACCAGATGTGGAGCTCGCAGTACATCCGCTTCGAGAAGCCCGGCACCTGGCTCAACTCCGGCGGCGCCGGGACCATGGGCTACGCCGTCCCGGCGGCGATGGGCGCCAAGGCGGGCCGCCCGGAGGCGGCGGTCTGGGCCATCGACGGCGACGGCTGCTTCCAGATGACCAACCAGGAACTGGTCACCTGCGCCCTGAACGACATCCCGATCAAGGTCGCGGTCATCAACAACGGCTCGCTGGGCATGGTCCGGCAGTGGCAGACGCTGTTCTACAACCAGCGCTACTCCAACACCGTGCTGCACTCCGGCCCCGGCCATGACGGCATCGCGCCGCCGGCCCAGGGCACCCGGATCCCCGACTTCGTCAAGCTGTCCGAGGCGATGGGCTGCGTCGGCCTGCGCTGCGAGCGCCCCGAGGACCTGGACGCGGTCATCCAGCAGGCGATGGCGATCAACGACCGCCCGGTGGTCATCGACTTCATCGTCCACCAGGACGCGATGGTGTGGCCGATGGTCGCGGCCGGCACCAGCAACGACGAGATCCAGTTCGCCAAGGGCGTCCGCCCCGACTTCGGCGACGACCTCGACTGACCACCCCGATCCAGAACGACTGAGGAACCACATGTCCAAGCACACCCTCTCCGTCCTGGTCGAGAACAAGCCCGGCGTGCTCGCCCGCATCGCCGCGCTGTTCTCCCGTCGGGGCTTCAACATCGACTCCCTCGCCGTCGGCCCGACCGAGCACCCGGACGTGTCCCGGATGACGATCGTGGTCAACGTCGAGGACCTCCCGCTGGAACAGGTCACCAAGCAGCTCAACAAGCTCGTGAACGTGATAAAGATCGTCGAACTCGACCAGTCCGCTGCGATCCAGCGGGAACTGGTCCTGGTGAAGGTCCGCGCCGACAACGAGACCCGGTCGCAGATCGTCGAGATCGTCCAGCTGTTCCGTGCCAAGACCGTCGACGTGTCGCCCGAAGCGGTGACCATCGAGGCCACCGGCAGTTCGGACAAGCTGGAGGCCATGCTCCGGATGCTGGAGCCTTACGGCATCAAGGAGTTGGTCCAGTCCGGCCTGGTCGCCATCGGCCGCGGCGCGCGTTCCATCACGGACCGCTCGCTGCGCGCCCTCGACCGCAGCGCCTGACCCGCGCTTCTCAGTTCGTCAGTAGCAAAGATCCGCACCCACGCCGGGTGCACATACGGTGGATACCGCGCACCCGGCACCAACACGCAAGGAGATGTGCCCCCGTGGCCGAGCTGTTCTACGAAGACGACGCCGACCTGTCCATCATCCAGGGCCGCAAGGTCGCGGTCATCGGCTACGGCAGCCAGGGCCACGCCCACGCGCTGTCCCTGCGCGACTCCGGCGCCGACGTCCGGGTCGGCCTGAAGCCCGAGTCCAAGTCCCGCGCCAAGGCCGAGGAGGCCGGCCTGCGCGTGGTCACCCCGGCCGAGGCCGCGGCCGAGGCCGACGTCATCATGATCCTGGTCCCGGACCCGATCCAGGCCGACGTCTACGAGGCCGACATCGCCCCGCACCTGAAGGCCGGCGACGCCCTGTTCTTCGGCCACGGCCTGAACATCCGCTACGGCTTCATCAAGCCCCCGGCGGACGTCGACGTCTGCATGGTCGCCCCGAAGGGCCCGGGCCACCTGGTCCGCCGCCAGTACGAGGAGGGCCGCGGCGTCCCCGCGATCGTCGCGGTCGAGCAGAACGCCTCCGGCAAGGCCTTCGACCTGGCCCTGTCGTACGCCAAGGGCCTGGGCGCCACCAAGGCCGGCGTCATCAAGACCACCTTCACCGAGGAGACCGAGACCGACCTGTTCGGTGAGCAGGCCGTCCTCTGCGGTGGCACCGCCGCCCTGGTGAAGGCCGGGTTCGAGACCCTGGTCGAGGCCGGCTACCAGCCGGAGATCGCCTACTTCGAGTGCCTGCACGAGCTGAAGCTGATCGTCGACCTGATGTACGAGGGCGGCCTGGAGAAGATGCGCTGGTCGGTCTCCGAGACCGCCGAGTGGGGCGACTACGTCACCGGTCCGCGCATCATCACCGCCGACACCAAGGCCGAGATGAAGAAGGTCCTCGCCGAGATCCAGGACGGCACCTTCGCCAAGACCTGGATCGCCGAGTACAAGGCGGGCCTGCCCAAGTACAACGAGTACAAGAAGGCCGACGAGGACCACCTGCTGGAGACCACCGGCAAGAAGCTGCGCTCGCTGATGAGCTGGGTCAACGAGAAGGCCTGAGCCTTCCCGCTCCGGAATCCAGCAACTCCCTTGTACAAGTAGGCTGCTCTCGTCCGGGTGATTTCGCCGGACGGGAGCAGCCCCGTACCCTGCCCGCCGATACACTCCCGAGTGCGCGTCAGGCCCACAGCGTCGTGCGTCTACCTACGCGGCCATGCCACCTTCCCCCGCCCGCCACGCCACCTACGTGCCCGGGGGAACCGGACAGTTAAGGACCCACTGTCGTGAGCGCTGCCACAACTGTGAAAACTGGCGTAGTACTGATCGCCGAAGAGCTTTCGCCCGCCACCGTCGACGCCCTCGGCCCCGACTTCGAGATCCGCCACTGCAACGGCGCCGACCGCACCGAGCTGCTCACCGCGATCGCCGACGTGGACGCGATCCTGATCCGCTCCGCCACCAAGGTCGACGCGGAGGCGCTGGCCGCCGCCCGCAAGCTCAAGGTGGTCGCCCGGGCCGGCGTCGGCCTGGACAACGTGGACGTCGCCGCCGCCACCAAGGCCGGTGTGATGGTCGTCAACGCGCCGACCTCCAACATCGTCACCGCCGCCGAGCTGGCCTGCGGTCTGCTGATCTCCGTCGCCCGCAACATCGCCCCGGCCAACGCGGCGCTCAAGCAGGGCGAGTGGAAGCGCAACAAGTACACCGGCGTCGAGCTGAGCGAGAAGACCCTCGGCGTGGTCGGCCTCGGCCGGATCGGCGTCCTGGTCGCCCAGCGGATGTCCGCGTTCGGGATGAAGATCGTCGCGTACGACCCCTACATCCAGGCCGCCCGCGCCGCGCAGATGGGCGTCAAGCTGGTCTCGCTGGAGGAGCTGCTGGAGGTCTCGGACTTCATCACCGTCCACCTCCCCAAGACCCCCGAGACGATCGGCCTGATCGGCGACGAGGCGCTGCACAAGGTCAAGCCGAGCGTGCGCATCGTCAACGCCGCCCGCGGCGGCATCGTGGACGAGGAGGCGCTCGCCAGCGCCCTGCGCGAGGGCCGGGTGGCCGGCGCGGGCCTGGACGTGTACGCCAAGGAGCCCTGCACCGACTCCCCGCTGTTCGCCTTCGACAACGTGGTCGCCACCCCGCACCTGGGCGCCTCCACCGACGAGGCGCAGGAGAAGGCCGGCATCGCGGTCGCCAGGTCGGTGCGCCTGGCGCTGGCCGGCGAGCTGGTGCCGGACGCCGTCAACGTCCAGGGCGGCGTGATCGCCGAGGACGTCCGCCCGGGCCTGCCGCTGGCCGAGAAGCTCGGCCGGATCTTCACCGCGCTGGCCGGCGAGGTGGCCGTCCGCCTGGACGTCGAGGTCCGTGGCGAGATCACCCAGCACGATGTGAAGGTGCTCGAACTGTCCGCGCTGAAGGGCGTGTTCGAGGACGTCGTGGCCGAGACGGTGTCCTACGTCAACGCCCCGCTGTTCGCCCAGGAGCGCGGCGTCGAGGTCCGGCTGACCACCTCCAGCGAGAGCCCCGAGCACCGCAACGTGATCACCGTGCGCGGCACGCTGGGGAACGGCGAGGAGATCGCCATCTCCGGCACGCTGGCCGGCCCGAAGCAGACCCAGAAGATCGTCGGGGTGGACACCTTCGACGTCGACGTGGCGCTCACCGACCACATGGCCTTCTTCAAGTACGAGGACCGCCCCGGCGTGGTCGGCGTGCTCGGCCGCCACCTCGGCGACGCGGGCATCAACATCGCGGGCATGCAGGTCGCCCGGGACGGCGGCAGCGCCCTCGCCTCCATCACCGTGGACAGCGAGATCCCGCAGGACGTCCTGACGGCGATCGCCGCCGAGATCGGCGCCCGCTTCGCGCGCTCGGTCGACCTGGGCTGAGAAACCCGCCCTCGCAGCAGGGCCCGGACCGCCGTTCGACGGCGGTCCGGGCCCTGCTGCGTTCCCCCGGGTGACGGCCGTCTCAGATACTAGGAAATCCAAGTATTCGTGCAGACACGGCCGGGGCGGGGTCGTACCGTGGAAGGGCCATACGGTGTGCCGCCCCTGTAGCCAGGGCGCGCGGCCCGTGTGTGCGTGCGCCCACGGGCAGGCGATCCCTGCTCCCGCGCGTTCCCTCCCGTCGCCCGCCACCACCCTTCTCGGGGCGCGCTGCGCGCGACATCCCTGGTTTCCCTTTCTCATACCGCGCTTGACGCGCGCCGCTTCCAAGGAGCCCGGTATGCCCACCACCGCCGACCGCCACGCCACCCCCGCCCCCGCCGCCACCCCCGTCCGCGCCCCGCGCCGCCGCCGGGCCGCCGAGCGGAACCCCTTCGCCGCCGCCGCGCTGCAGCGCTCGCTGGACCGCCGGGACAACGGCGGGGCCACCGGTCACCACTGAGCGCGGACCGCTCCACCGCGCGGGGCGCCGCGGGTGGCGTTCATCGGGCTACTGGGCCGATCGGGTTGGCGCCGTGTCACCCCGTGGAGTGCAACTGAGGTCCGTCCGAGGGAAGTTGCTCGCCCCGGGTGGCGCGATCATCCTAATTTGGGGCCCCCGGAAGGGTGATCGACGTCCGTGTGGGCGGGCGCCAGCGACCTCCTCGGTGTGCGGATCATTCCCCCCTGCCGGGGGAGAGGGTCCCTCGTGCGCCTGCCACCCGTCCGCCGACCGCTCGTCCGGATCGGCCTCACCCTGACCCTGCTGGCCGGGGGCACGGCGCTCGCCGCCACCCCGGCCGCGGGCGGCCCGTCCAGCGCCGGAGTGCCCGGCCAGGGCCGTACGGCCGCCGTCCTGCTCGAACTCACCACCGAGGCGGCCGGCCCGGCCTGGCGGCGCGCCGCCGACAGCGCCCGGCGGGCGCAGCGCTCGCCGGAGGCCGTCCGCCGGGACGCCGCCGAGGCCGGAGCCGCCCAGCGCACCCGGGCCGCGGACGCGCTGGACCGGCTCGCCGAGGCCGTCCACCGGTCGGCCCCCGCCGCCCGCGAGCTCTACCGCACCCACGCCCTGCTCACCGGACTGGCGGTCGACGCCCCCGCCGAGCGGCTGCCCGCGCTACGGGCGCTGCCCGGCGTCCGGGCCGTCCACCCGATCGTGAACAAGCAGCGCGACAACGCCTACTCCGTCCCGCTGACCGGCGCCCCGCAGGTCTGGACCGGAGACGCGGCGGTGGCCGGAAACACCGGCCAGGGCATGCGGATCGGCATCATCGACAGCGGCATCGACTACACCCACGCCGACTTCGGCGGCCCGGGCACCGAGGAGGCCTTCCGCTCGGTCGAGCGCGGCAAGCCCGCGCCGGCCGCGCTGTTCCCCAACGCCAAGGTGGTCGGCGGCAAGGACCTGGTCGGCGACGACTACAACCCCGACCCGACCGCCCCGAACCACCAGCCCGTCCCGCACCCCAGCGACAACCCGCTCGACTGCGTGCGCAACGGGCACGGCACCCACGTCGCCGGGACGGCCGCCGGGTACGGCGTCACCGCCGACGGCCACCCGTACACCGGCCCCTACCGGCCCGGGCTCGACCCGGCCTCGTTCCGGATCGGCCCCGGCGCCGCCCCCGGCGCGCAGCTGTACGCGATCCGGGTCTTCGGCTGCGACGGCTCCACCGACCGGCTCGCCCAGGCGCTCGACCTGGCCGCCGACCCCAACGGCGACGGCGACCTCGGCGACCGGCTCGACGTGGTCAACCTGTCCCTCGGCAGCCGCTTCGGCAGCCCGGAGGACGCCGACGCGGTCGCCGTCGACCGGCTCGCCGAACTGGGCACCGTGGTGGTCGCGGCCGCGGGCAACGAGGGCGACGTGTACGGCGTCGGCGGCAGCCCCGGCACCGCCGTCCGGGCGATCACCGTCGCCGCCTCCGTGCACGGGCACGCCGACGTGGACGGCATCACCGTGGTCGCCCCCGCCGCGCTGGCCGGGGTCGTGCCCGGCCACTGGAGCGAGCGCTACCGGGGCTGGTCCACCACCGAGGTGAGCGGCGCACTCGCCGCGCCCGTCGACCAGACGGACGGCTGCGCGGACTTCAGCGAGGCCGACAAGCAGCGGCTGAAGGGAAGGATCGCGGTGCTCACCTGGGCGACCCGGGACGCCGACCGGGCCTGCAACTCCGGCCCGCGTGCCGACCACGCCGCCGACGCCGGGGCGATCGGCGCGCTCTACGCCGCCGACACCGACCACCTCGCCGAGATTTCCGGCGACGACCGGATCCCCGCCGTCCTGCTCGGCCGCGCGGACGGCGAACGGCTGCGGAAGGCCGCCGCCGAGGGCGGCGCACAGGTCCGGCTCGCCGCGCCCGGCAACCCGCTGCACGGTTCCGTCGCGCAGAACCAGCCGGCCCGGGCCGACACCCTCACCGACTTCACCTCCCGGGGCATCGGGCTGCCCGGAGTGGTCAAGCCCGATCTCGCCGCCCCCGGGGAGACCATCTGGTCCGCCCTGGTCGGCAGCGGCGGCGGCGGCCAGCGCGAGAACGGCACCTCGATGGCGGCCCCGCACGTCACCGGACTGGCCGCGCTGGTCCGCGCCGCCCACCCGGACTGGCCGGTCGAGCAGGTCAAGGCCGCGCTGATGAACACCAGCACGGACACCTACCTCGGCGACGACCACGGCGGCCCGGTCTACGGACCCGAGCGCACCGGCGCCGGACGGGCCCAGGCCGACCGGGCCGTCCGCACCCCGGTGGTCGCCTACGCGGCGGGGGAGGGCGCCCGGGCGGGCAGCGTCGGGGTCTCCTACGGGCCGGTCGAGGTCGGCGGGCCGACGGCCCTCGACCGCGAGATCGAGCTGCGCAACCACTCCTCCGCGCCGGTGAGTTACCGCACCGGCTACGCGGCGGCCACCCAACTGCCGGGCGCCGCCTTCCAGGTGGCACCGGCCCGGGTCGACGTGCCGGCCGGCGGCACCGCCCGGGTGCGGGTGACGCTGTCCGTGCCGGGGGAGTTGGGGCGCACGCCCGACCCGACCATCGACACCCTGCAGGGCGGCCGGGCGCGCAGCTACCGCGGCGAGCTCTCCGGACGGGTGCTGTTCAGCCCGCTCGACGACCGGGCCCTGCCGCAGCTGAGGGTCCCGGTGTTCGCCGCCCCGCGCCCGACCGGCGATCTCGGCGTCACCGCCTCCGCCCGCACCGCCCGGGACGGCACCCTCGTCACCCTCGGCGGCAGCGCCGCCCCCGGCGAGGCGCCCGGACTGGTCAGCGCCCTCGCCCTCGGCGGCGAAGGCCCCCGCTGGCCCGACTGCCCGCCCGGCAGCGGCAAGGCCGTCGGCCCCGGCGCGGGCATCCGGCCCGAGGGCACGACGGAGCAGCACGACCCGCCGCAGGACCTCTGCGTCGAGCACCCCGGCGACCGGGTCGCCGACCTGCGGGCCGCGGGCGCCGCCGTCGACTCCGACCTGCTGTACGTCGGCGCGCGGACGTGGGCCCCGGCGGCCACCCCGGTCGGGCTGTACGGCGTGCGGGTGTCCCTGGACACCGACGGGGACGGCGTCACCGACGTGATCCTCAAGGCCGACCGGGTGCGCGGCAGCGACGTCCTGGTCTCCCGCGCCCTCGACGCCCGCACCGGCGCCGAACTCGACGTCCAGCCGCTCAACGCCCACTGGGGCGACACCGACACCGCGCTGCTGGACAGCGACGTCGTGGTCCTGCCGGTCCGGCTGAGCGCCCTGCCCGGCGTCGGACCCGGCCACAGCACCGTCCGCTACGGCGTCTGGGCCGGTACCGCCGCCCCCGGCACGCCGGACCCGGCCGGCGCCTACTCCGCCATCGGCCTGCGCGGCACCCGCCCCACCGTCCCGGTGGACGTCCTGCACCCGGCCCTCACCGTCCGGGCCGGCCTGACCGGCCCGACCGCGATGGTGACCCCGGCCGGCCCCGGCACCGTCCTCGACGTGCACCGCGCCCCGGGAGACAACTCCCGGCTCCTGCTGCTGTACCACCTCAACCCGGCGGACCGGAGGGCCCAGGTCCTCACCCTGCCGTAGCCCGCCCCTTCCACCGCCTGCGCCGCCGTCCGGCCCTACGCCCGGGCGGCGGCGCGGCGTCGGCGGCGCGGGGTGCGGGTGGGGCGGCGGGAGAGGCGGCTGAAGACGGCGACCAGGACGAGGGCCGCGCCCGTACCGGAGGTGACGGTGAGGCCCTCGGTGAGACCGGGCGGGCGGAAGGCGCAGGAGACGCGGGAGGCGCCGCCGCCGAGCGGGACGCCGATCATGCCCAGGACCGGGGTGGGCGCGGCGGGGGCGCCGCCGTCGACGGCGCAGGTCCAGCCTTCGGTGGCGGGGACGGACAGCAGCGCGGTGCCGGTGGAACCCGGCGGGAGGAAGGCCCTGACGGAGTGGCCGCCGGCCTCGACCCGGGTGGCGCCGGTGGCGGTGAGGCGGGCGACGGCGGCCGCCAGGGCGTCGGCCCGCAGGCAGCCGATCGGGCGGGCCGGGACCTGGCTGATCACGTCCGACCGCAGGGTCACCCGCACCACCCCGTCCGCCGGGACGGTCCCCAGCCGGTGGACGGCCACCGCCGTGGTGGGCTGCTCGCCCTCGCTGCGGTAGCTGGTGCCCAGGCCGCTGACCGTGCCGTCGTACCAGACCCCGTGGAAGTAGGCGGTCGAGCCCGGGGTGCAGGCGGCGGTGAACACCGTGCCGTCCCCGCCGGCCGGCACCGACCAGCCGCTGGTGCCGTGCAGGGTGGGCGCCGGGCCGCCGGCCGGGACGGGCAGCGGGGCGTCGTACACCTGGCTGCCGAGCAGCGACTCCTGGCGGGCCCAGACCGAGGAGGTCTCCGGGTGGGCGCCCGGCGGCAGCACGGTGACCAGCGGCGGGGCCGGCGCCCGCCCGGGGGTGAAGCCGTGCGGCGGGGGGCCGTCGTCCAGGTGGGCGCGGACCCCGAACAGCGCCTGCCCGACCGGGTCGGTGACGCTCCCGGTCTGCCGCCCGCCGGCGGTCCAGCCCGCGCCGAGGTCGTGCAGCAGCTGGGCGACGACGGTCGGCAGATAGCCGCTGAAGTAGCCGCCGCCCTGGCCGTTCAGCAGCAGCGGGTCGTTGGGGGTGAAGGCGTGCGGGCCGGGGTCGCTGCGCCCGTCCGGCCAGTCGGCACCCGCCCGGACGGCCGCGTGCCCGGCCCGGACGGCGGCCGGGGGGACGGAGTCGTCGGGGGCCGCGCCGAGCGACGCGTACCCGGACCAGACGGCGCCGCCGAGCACCGCGCCGCCGAGCACCCAGGTGGCCAGGGCGTTCGCCCGGCGGTCGGCGTGCCGGTGCTCCAGCACCCACAGCGCGGCGAGCACGACGGCGCCGCCGACGCCCAGCAGCACCCAGGTCGAGGTGTGCACCGGGCGCCGGGCGGCCGCCAGCGCGACGACCAGCGCGACCAGGGCGGCGCCGCCCAGCAGGGTGAGCGGGTCCGGCCGGTGGGCGAGCGACACCCAGCCGGCCAGCACCAGCAGCCCGCTGAGCACGAAGGCGACCGGGTACGGCCCGCCGGCCGGGATCGCCAGGCCGTGCCAGACCAGCACGGTCGGGGTCCAGACGAAGCCGAGCACGATCAGCACCAGCGCCGCGCACCAGACCGCCCGCTCGCGGACCCGCACCCGGCGGTTGAACGGCAGCCCGCACACCAGCAGCAGCCCGAGCACCCCGATCGCGATGTCCGGCAGCGGCCGCCCGCCCGTCGTGGTGGGCAGCAGCTCGGCGAGGTGCCCGCCGAGCCCGGACGGGCCGAGCGGCTGCACCGGGGACTCCGGCTGGGCGCCGCGCGCCGCCCGGACGGCGACGAACAGCACCGGGGAGGCGAGCAGCACCCCGGTGACGGTCAGGGTGATCGCCCGCCCGGTCGCCCGGACCCGGTGCCGGAAGGCGCGCGGGGTGGCGAACAGCCGTACGGCGAACAGGAGTCCGGCCATCAGGGTGGCCAGCGCGGCGGTGTAGAGGTTGCCCGCCCAGACCAGGGTGACGCACAGCGAACCGGCCACCCAGCGGCGCTCGTGCAGGCACCAGTCCCCGACCAGGCCGAGCAGCGGCAGCGAGACCAGGCCCCAGAGCCACATCGGCGCGGCCCCGCCCACGTCCAGCACCCAGGCGCAGAGCCCGTACCCGAGGGCGGCGAGCACCCGCAGCCACCGGGGGCCGGGGTGCACCCGGCCGAGCAGGTGGGCCATCAGGGCGGTGCCGAGGCCGATGGTGGCCAGGGTGACCAGGAAGACGGCGAGCTGCCCCTGGTCGCGGGGGAGCAGGGCGGTCGGCCAGGAGAACGGATTCATCAGGTAGGCGAAGAAGTCCGCCAGGAACGGGACGCCGTAGCCGCTGTTCCAGTTGAACAGCAGGTCCCCGGCGGCCTGGCCGTGCAGCAGGTCCCACAGGTGCGCGTGGTACGGCACGGCGACCGCGCCCGCCCCGGCCGGCCACCGCCCGCGCAGCCCCGCGGCGAGCGCGAACCCGCCCGTCGCCAGCCCGGCCGCACTCCCGCAGACCAGCACCTCCCGCCGCCGCTCGGCCCTCACCCACGCGCCCCGTTCCTGCCGGAAACCCCAGATCACGCCACCCTAAGCGCGCCCCCGGCACAACACTGACCATCCGCGCTCCCTCGAAGGAGTGGCGTCCGAGGAGGCTTTGCCGAGTGCCTGGGAGGGCCGTCAGGATGCCCGTATGGGAGGAACCATGAGCATCGCGCCCTGTGGTCTACACGTTCGAGCTTGAGCCTGCGTCGAGGCGGTATTTTTTCCAACCGGGATCTACCACAAGCAGTTGAAGGTCGATCAGCCGTTCCCGGTGGAGATCGACCTGACCTGAGTCCAGATGCTGGACGTGAGGTGTCAGCACCTGGGACGGCGGAGTAGGGTCCGAGCATGTCTCGCACCATTCGTCTCGCAGTTGTCCCGGGTGACGGCATCGGTCAGGAGGTGGTGGCCGAGGGCCTGAAGGTCCTGGGGGCCGCGCTTCCCGCCGACGTGAAGCTGGAGACCACCGAGTACGACCTCGGCGCCCGGCGCTACCACCGGACCGGGGAGACGCTGCCGGACAGCGTGCTGGCGGAGCTCAAGGCCTTCGACGCGATCCTGCTGGGTGCCATCGGGGACCCGAGCGTGCCGTCCGGGGTGCTGGAGCGGGGGCTGCTGCTGAAGCTGCGGTTCGCCTTCGACCACCACATCAACCTGCGGCCGGGACGGCTCTTCCCCGGGGTGTCGTCGCCCCTGGCCGGTCAGCCGGAGATCGACTTCGTGGTCGTCCGCGAGGGCACCGAGGGCCCGTACGTCGGCAACGGCGGCTCGCTGCGCACCGGGACGCCGCACGAGGTGGCCACCGAGGTCAGCCTGAACACCGCGTACGGCATCGAGCGCGTGGTGCGCGACGCCTACCGCCGGGCCCAGGCGCGGCCGCGCAAGAAGCTCACCCTGGTGCACAAGAACAACGTGCTGGTGCACGCCGGGCACCTGTGGTCGCGGATCTTCGCCGAGGTCGGCGCGGAGTTCCCGGAGGTCACCACCGACTACCTGCACGTCGACGCGGCCACGATCTTCTTCGTCACCCAGCCCGAGCGCTTCGACGTCATCGTCACCGACAACCTGTTCGGCGACATCCTGACCGACCTGGCCGCGGCCGTCACCGGCGGCATCGGCCTGGCCGCGAGCGGCAACATCAACCCGAGCGGCGAGTTCCCGTCCATGTTCGAGCCGGTGCACGGCTCGGCCCCGGACATCGCCGGCCAGGGCAAGGCCGACCCGACCGCCACCGTGCTGTCGGTCGCCATGCTGCTGGAGCACCTCGGCTTCACCGCCGAGGCCGCCAAGGTCGAGGCCGCCGTCGCGGCGGACCTCGCCGAGCGCGCCGGCACCCGCTCCACCTCCCAGGTCGGCGACGCGCTCGCCGGCCGAGTATCCGGCTAGCGGGCCGGAACCGAAAGCGGTGTCCGGCTGAGGGGGCCGGACCCGACAAGGATCCGGCCCAGGTGGGCCGGACCGCATAACCGCAGCTTGCAGCTCCCCAAGGAGCGGGCAGCTGTTCGGCACGGCCCTCTGGATGCGAGTATCGACAGTGGGCCGTGCCGTTGTGCGCGCGTTCCGGCGTTGGATCGCCGTAACGTTCCTTCGGCGGTGGCGGCCCGAACGAACCCCACGGTGAAGGAAACAGCCATGAGCACGCCCACCCAGGCGCCCATCACGTTCGACCTCAAGCCCTCCGCCCACCCGCTGCCCGCTGCGGAGCGCGAGGCCCGGCTGACCAACCCCGGCTTCGGCCGCGTCTTCACCGACCACATGGTCACCATCCGCTGGACGGAGGGCCGTGGTTGGCACGACGCCCAGCTGGTCCCGTACGCGCCGGTGGAGATGGACCCGGCGAACATGACCCTGCACTACGGCCAGGCGATCTTCGAGGGCCTGAAGGCCTACCGCCAGGCCGACGGCTCGATCGCGACCTTCCGCCCGGAGGCCAACGCCCTGCGCTTCCAGGCCTCCGCCCGCCGCCTGGCGATGCCGGAGCTGCCGGTGGAGACCTTCGTCGAGGCCGTCGAGCTGCTGGTCCGGCAGGAGCAGGGCTGGGTTCCGAGCGAGCCGGAGCAGAGCCTCTACCTGCGTCCGTTCATGTTCGCCACGGAGGTCGGCCTGGGTGTCCGCCCGGCGAACTCCTACCTCTTCATGATCATCGCCTCCCCGGCCGGCGCCTACTTCCAGGGCGGCATCAAGCCGGTCTCGGTCTGGCTGTCCAAGGAGTACGTCCGGGCCGCGCCCGGCGGCACCGGCGCGGCCAAGTGCGCGGGCAACTACGCGGCCTCGCTGGTGGCCCAGGCCCAGGCCGCCGAGAAGGGCTGCGACCAGGTGGTCTGGCTCGACGCCGCCGAGCACCGGTGGGTCGAGGAGATGGGCGGCATGAACCTGTACTTCGTCTTCGGTGAGGGCAAGGACGCCAGGATCGTCACCCCGGAGCTGTCCGGCGCGCTGCTGCCCGGCATCACCCGCGACTCGCTGCTCCAGCTCGCCGCCGACCTGGGCTACGCGGTCGAGGAGCGGAAGATCTCCACCGACGAGTGGCAGCAGGCGAACGCCGACGGCACCCTCACCGAGGTTTTCGCCTGCGGCACCGCCGCCGTCATCACCCCGGTCGGCTCGGTGAAGTCCGCGGCCGCCGACTGGACCGTCGGTGACGGCGAGCCCGGCCCGATCACCATGGAGCTGCGCCGCGCCCTGCTGGCCATCCAGGGCGGTCAGCAGCCGGACACCCACCACTGGCTGCACAAGATCGTCTGATCATCCGGACACCGGAACCCCCTCCGGCCTGCCCTGTTTCGCATCGCGAGACGGGCGGGCCGGATTCCGGAGGCTGTGCCAGACTGCGAGCGTGTCCTCGCTTTCGCTGATTATTAGCAGCAGGCGCGCCGGTCCGCAGTGACCGCTTCCGCAGGACCCGATGCGGAGCGACCACGAGCGTCCAGACCCGCGCGCAGACCTCTCGCACCCGCGAGGGGTCTTTTCGCTTTTTGGGCACCGCCCCACTGAGCACAGCCCGGACCGGCCGACGGCCCCCACGAGGGGCCCGGGGACACCGGGGCCGCGCGCGGGATCCTGGACAGTGGAGCCGGGACGAATCCGGCAGAGCAGTACCAACCTCCCCGAACGGAGAACCAGGGGTCATGACCGAGGTCAGCCGTACCGACGACAGCTTCCACGTGTTCGACACCACCCTGCGCGACGGCGCGCAGCGGGAGGGCATCAACCTGACGGTGGCGGACAAGCTGGCCATCGCCCGGCACCTGGACGATTTCGGGGTCGGCTTCATCGAGGGCGGCTGGCCCGGCGCCAACCCCCGGGACACCGAGTTCTTCGCCCGCGCCGCCGCCGAGCTGGAGCTGCGCAGCGCCCAGCTGGTCGCCTTCGGCGCCACCCGCCGGCCCGGCGGCAAGGCGGCCGAGGACCCGCAGCTGGCCGCGCTGGTCGCCTCCGGCGCCCCCGTGGTCACCCTGGTCGCCAAGTCGCACGACCGGCACGTCGAGCTGGCGCTGCGCACCACCCTGGACGAGAACCTGGAGATGGTCCGGGACAGCGTCGAGTTCCTGCGCGCCCAGGGCCGCCGGGTGTTCCTGGACTGCGAGCACTTCTTCGACGGGTACCGGGCGAACCGCGAGTACGCCCTCGCGGTGGTCCGCACCGCGCACCGGGCCGGGGCGGACGTGGTGGTGCTGTGCGACACCAACGGCGGGATGCTGCCGGCCGGCGTCCGGGACGCCGTCGCGGACGTGATCGCGGCGACCGGGGCCCGGGTCGGCATCCACGCCCAGGACGACACCGGCTGCGCGGTGGCCAACACCCTGGCCGCGGTGGACGCCGGCGCCACCCACGTGCAGTGCACCGCGAACGGGTACGGCGAGCGGGTCGGCAACGCCAACCTGTTCCCGGTGGTCGGCGCGCTGGAGCTGAAGTACGACCGCCGGGTGCTGCCCGCGGGCCGGCTGGCCGAGATGACCCGGATCTCGCACGCGATCGCCGAGCTGGTCAACCTGGCCCCGTCCACCCACCAGCCGTACGTCGGCTTCTCCGCCTTCGCCCACAAGGCGGGGCTGCACGCCTCCGCGATCAAGGTCGACCCGGACCTGTACCAGCACACCGACCCCGAGCTGGTCGGCAACACCATGCGGATGCTGGTCTCCGACATGGCGGGCCGCGCCTCGGTGGAGCTCAAGGGCAAGGAGCTCGGCTACGACCTGTCCACCGACCGGGACCTGGCCGGCCGGGTGGTGGCCAAGGTGAAGGAGCAGGAGAACCTCGGCTACACCTACGAGTCCGCCGACGCCTCCTTCGAGCTGCTGCTGCGCGACGAGGTGCGCGGCAGCCGGGAGCGCTTCTACCGGCTGGAGTCCTGGCGCACCATCAGCGAGCAGGGCCCGCACGGGGTTTCCGGCAACGAGGCGACCGTCAAGCTGTGGGCCAAGGGCGAGCGCCGGATCGCCATCGGCGAGGGCAACGGCCCCGTCAACGCGCTGGACCAGGCGCTGCGGACGGCCCTGGAGGGCATCTACCCGCCGCTGGCCACCTTCGAGTTGGTGGACTACAAGGTCCGCATCCTGGAGGGGCAGCACGGCACCGGTTCCAAGACCCGGGTGCTGATCGAGTCCACCGACGGCACCGCCACCTGGTCCACGGTCGGCGTGGCCGACAACGTGATCGCGGCCTCCTGGCTGGCACTTGAGGACGCGTACACCTACGGCCTGATCCGCTCCGGCCTGGAGCCGACCGAGTAGCCGTCCCGAAACCCCCTGCGGCCCGCGGGACTCGGCGAAGTCCCGTGGGCCACAGGCACGTCGGTCATCGCAGTCGGGCCAGCAGGGCGTGCTCGACCAGGGTGATCAGGGCGCTCTTGGCGCTGTCCCGACGGCGGGCGTCGAGGGTGATGATCGGGGTGTCGGCGCCGAGCTGGAGGGCTTCGCGGACCTCGTCGGGGGTGTGCGGCTGGTGGCCGTCGAAGCCGTTGAGGGCGACGACGAAGGGCAGGCCGCTGTTCTCGAAGTAGTCGAGGGCGGGGAAGCAGTCGGCGAG
>NZ_JBVJLM010000022.1:0-112102 GCF_055584725.1 Kitasatospora sp. NPDC101108 | reverse complement strand
CCGATGGTACTGCAGGGGGGACCCTGTGGGAGAGTAGGACGCCGCCGAACAATCATTCAGAAGAACCCCCATCCGGATTCCGGATGGGGGTTCTTTGCGTTTCCGGGCCCTTTGACTTCAGTTCGAGAGATTCATTTTGAAGCCTTCGAGAGGTTCATTTTGAAGCCGAGGTGCGAGGGCACGAAGCCCAGCCGCTCGTAGAAGCGGTGCGCGTCCGTGCGCGTCGCGTCGGAGGTGAGCTGGACGAGGTCGGCACCGAGTTCGCGGGCGCGCTCGACGGCCCACCGGATCAGTTCGGTGCCGAGCCCGCTGCCCCGCTCGTCGGCGTGGACGCGGACGGCCTCGATGATCGCGCGGGTGGAGCCCTGGCGGGAGAGGCCGGGGACGACGGTGAGTTGCAGGGTGCCGATGGTGCGGCCGGCGCGTTCGGCGACGACCAGGTGCTGGTGCGGGTCTCCGTCGATGCGGGCGAAGGCGGTGCGGTACGGGGTGAGGTCGTCGGGGGTCTCGCGGGTGGCGCCGAGCGGGTCGTCGGCGAGCATGGCGACGACCGCCGGCAGGTCGGCCTCGGTGGCCCGTCGGATCGTCAGAACAGCCGTTTCGGTCATGATCGGAGGATAAGGGGCGCCTCTCGGGGCCGGACCGCCCTTGTCTACGCTCCTAGGGCCCCTGTGCGGCCCTCTACGGCCCCTCTGGGCCGATGCCAGGTCACACCCCGGGCGCCGCCGCACTGGTGATGACGGCGAAGACGGCGCCGTGCGGGTCGACCAGCTGGGCGAGACGGCCGACACCGTGCACGTCCTTCGCCGGGTTCCGGACCGTGGCGCCGAGCTGCTCGGCGATGGCGAGACTGGCGTCCACGTTGGGGACCTCGAAGTAGGGGAGCCAGTGCGAGCCGGTGCCCCGCGCGGTGTGCTCGGGCCCGAGTTGCACGATGCCGCCGTGGGCGTCGTCGGCGCCGCCACCGGCCGGGGTGAGCACGGTGTAGAGCGCATCGTCGAACGGGACGTCCTGTTCCTGCCAGCCGAAGACGGCGTGGTAGAAGGTCTTGGCCCGTTCGGCGTCGACGCTGTAGCACTCGGCCCAGCAGAGGCTGACCTCCTCGTTGACGAGGTCCAGGCCGCGGGTGTCGTGCGGCTGCCAGACGGCGAAGTCCGCGCCGGTGGGATCGGTGAATCCGGCCATCCGGCCCGCGGTGAAGACGTCGAAGGGGGCGAACCTCACGTTCCCGCCCTCCTGCCGGACGAGGGCGGTGGTGCGGTCGGCGTCGTCCGTGGCGAAGTACAGCGTCCAGCCGGGCAGTGCGGTCTCGTCGGCGAGCGGGCCGAGTGCGGCGACCGTGCGGGCGTCGAGCTGGAAGAAGCCGTAGCCGCCGGCCTCGGGGCCGGCCGAGTCGAAGGTCCAGCCGAACAGGGCGGTGTAGAAGTCGACGGAGGCCCGGGTGTCGGGGCTGCTCAGGTCCAGCCAGATCGGGGAACCGGGGCGGAAGTCGGTGTTGAGCATGGCGGCGGTACTGCTCCTCGGACGGGTCCCGTGCGGGCGCGGTCGGACGGCCCCCCGGGTCCTTCCAGCCTGGCACCCCGGTGGGGACGCTGCACGGCGGGTTCGCCATCGGTGCACGGAGGGTGCGCGAGGATGCGCCAGGGTGCGAGGGGATGTACGGGGGTGTGTGGGGGTGCACGGGACCCGGCGGACCTGCGGGTCTGTCCGTGCGGGGCGGTACGGTGCGTTACGGAAGGTCCACCCGTACCGGTCGAAGGGGGCTCCGGTGGCCAAGCAGGCGCAGTCGGGGCAGCAGGTTCCGCGCCAGCTCGCGCAGGTCGAGGGCGTGCTGGAACGGATCACCTATGCCAACGAGGAGACCGGCTACACGGTGGCCCGGGTGGACACGGGGCGGGGCGGGAACGACCTGCTGACGGTGGTCGGCGCGCTGCTGGGGGCGCAGGTCGGCGAGTCGCTGCGGCTGCACGGGCGGTGGGGCTCCCACCCGCAGTACGGGCGGCAGTTCACGGTGGAGAACTACACGACGGTGCTGCCGGCCACGGTGCAGGGCATCCAGCGGTACCTGGGCTCGGGGCTGATCAAGGGGATCGGGCCGCGGTTCGCCGAGCGGATCGTGGAGCGCTTCGGGGTGGACACCCTGGAGGTGATCGAGAACGAGCCGGGCCGGCTGATCGAGGTGCCTGGGCTCGGGCCCAAGCGCACCAAGAAGATCGCCGCGGCCTGGGAGGAGCAGAAGGCCATCAAGGAGGTGATGGTCTTCCTCCAGGGGGTCGGGGTGTCGACCTCGCTGGCGGTGCGGATCTACAAGCAGTACGGCGACGCCTCGATCGGGGTGGTGAAGAACGAGCCGTACAAGCTGGCGTCGGACGTCTGGGGCATCGGCTTCCTGACGGCTGACCGGATCGCCCAGGCGGTGGGCATCCCGCACGACAGCCCGGAGCGGGTGAAGGCGGGTCTGCAGTACGCGCTGTCGCAGAGCAGCGACCAGGGGCACTGCTACCTGCCGGAGGAGCGGCTGATCGCGGACGGCGTGAAGCTGCTGCAGGTGGACGTGGGGCTGGTGATCGACTGTCTGGCGGAGCTGGTCGCGGCCGAGGGCGTGGTGCGCGAGACGGTGCCGGGGGAGGCGGGCGAGCCGATCACCGCGGTCTACCTGGTGCCGTTCCACCGGGCGGAGATCTCGCTGGCCAACCAGCTGTTGCGGCTGCTGCGTTCGGACTCCGACCGGTTGCCGTGGTCCGCCGACGTGGACTGGCCGGTGGCGCTGGAGTGGCTGGCGAAGCGGACCGGGACGGAGCTGGCGCCGGAGCAGCAGCAGTCGGTGCGGCTGGCGCTGACCCGCAAGGTGGCGGTGCTGACGGGTGGTCCGGGCTGCGGCAAGTCGTTCACGGTGAAGTCGATCGTGATGATGGCGCTGGCCAAGAAGGCGAAGGTGGTGCTCGCGGCACCGACCGGCCGGGCGGCGAAGCGGCTGGCGGAGCTGACCGGGGCGGAGGCCTCGACGGTGCACCGGCTGCTGGAGCTGAAGCCGGGCGGGGACGCCGCGTACGACCGGGACCGGCCGCTGGACGCGGACCTGGTGGTGGTGGACGAGGCGTCGATGCTGGACCTGATCCTGGCGAACAAGCTGGTCAAGGCGGTGCCGCCGGGAGCCCACCTGCTGTTCGTGGGGGACGTGGACCAGTTGCCGTCGGTGGGTGCCGGGGAGGTGCTGCGGGACCTGCTGGCGGAGGGCGGGCCGATCCCGTCGGTGCGGCTGACCAGGATCTTCCGGCAGGCGCAGCAGTCCGGAGTGGTGGTCAACGCGCACCGGATCAACGAGGGGAAGCCGCCGTTGACGGAGGGTCTGGCGGACTTCTTCCTGTTCGCCGAGGAGGACACGGAGCGGGCGGCCGGTCTGACGGTGGATGTGGTCGCGCGCCGGATCCCGCAGAAGTTCGGCTTCGACCCGCGCCGGGACGTGCAGGTGCTGGCGCCGATGCACCGGGGACCGGCCGGGGCGGGGAACCTGAACACGCTGCTGCAGGGGGCGGTGACGCCGGCCCGGGAGGGGCTGGCGGAGCGGCGGTCGGGCGGGCGGACGTTCCGGGTGGGGGACAAGGTCACCCAGATCCGCAACAACTACGACAAGGGGCGGAACGGCGTCTTCAACGGCACAGTGGGAGTGGTGACCGCCCTCAGCGTGGACGACCAGCGGCTGACGGTGCTCACCGACGAGGACGAGGAGGTGTCGTACGACTTCGACGAACTGGACGAGCTGTCGCACGCGTACGCGGTGACGATCCACCGCTCGCAGGGCAGTGAGTACCCGGTCGTGGTGATTCCGGTCACGATGTCCGCTTGGACGATGCTCCAGCGAAATCTGCTTTACACCGCTGTGACCAGGGCGAGGAAACTCGTCGTGCTGGTCGGGTCACGGAAGGCGATCGCGCAGGCCGTGAGGGCCGTCAGTGCAGGTCGGCGGCACGCCGCGCTCGATCATCGACTTGCTTCTGGATGATTATCCAACAGGATGGTTGCCTCTAATGTTCTCTTGACGTGAAGAGATTTACGGCAGAGCCTAGGGTGGTGCCGATCTTGTCCGGTTCGTACCGGCTGCGGCGGCAGGTTTTGTAGGGGCGGGCCCTTCCGGGCCACCCCGGGTGCGCGACTGTCCTCCGGATGGGGGATGGTAGAGACAGTCAGGGCACCTTGGAAGAGGATTCATTTCGTCGGTGAGGAAGACGTGAGCGACAACTCGGTAGTACTGCGGTACCAGGACGGCGAGTACGAATACCCCGTCGTCGGGAGCACTGCGGGCAACTCCGGCTTCGACATCTCGAAGCTGCTCCCGCAGACCGGCCTGGTCACCCTGGACAACGGCTTCGGTAACACCGCCGCGTACAAGTCCGCGATCACCTTCGTGGACGGTGACAACGGCATCCTGCGGTACCGCGGCTACCCGATCGAGCAGCTCGCAGCACAGGGCGGCTTCATCGAGACCGCGTACCTCCTGATCAACGGCGAGCTGCCCAACGCGGTCCAGCTGGCGGAGTTCAACCGCGAGATCACCCAGCACACGCTGCTGCACGAGGACGTCAAGCGCTTCTTCCAGGGCTTCCCGCGGGACGCCCACCCGATGGCCATGCTGTCCTCGGTGGTCGGTGCGCTCTCCACGTTCTACCCGGAGAGCCACAACCCGTTCGACGCGGCCCAGCGCCACCTGTCGACCGTCCGCCTGCTGGCCAAGCTGCCGACGATCGCCGCGTACGCGTACAAGAAGGCGATGGGCCAGCCCTTCGTCTACCCGCGCAACGACCTGAGCTACGTCGAGAACTTCCTGCGGATGACCTTCGCGGTCCCCGCCGAGAACTACGAGCTCAACCCGGTCGTGGTCAACGCGCTGGACAAGCTGCTCATCCTGCACGCGGACCACGAGCAGAACTGCTCGACCTCCACCGTGCGCCTGGTGGGCTCCAGCCACGCCAACCTGTTCGCCTCGATCTCGGCGGGCATCTCGGCCCTGTGGGGCCCGCTGCACGGTGGCGCCAACCAGGCCGTTCTGGAGATGCTGGAGAGCATCCAGAAGGACGGCGGCGACGTCGACGCGTTCATCACGAAGGTGAAGAACAAGGAAGCCGGCGTCAAGCTGATGGGCTTCGGCCACCGCGTCTACAAGGCCTTCGACCCGCGCGCCGCGCAGGTCAAGCTGCTGGCGCACGAGGTCCTCGGCCAGCTCGGCAAGAGCGACGAGCTGCTGGAGATCGCGCTCAAGCTGGAGGAGCACGCCCTCAAGGACGACTTCTTCATCTCGCGCAAGCTGTACCCGAACGTGGACTTCTACACCGGCCTGATCTACCGCGCCATGGGCTTCCCGACCAGCATGTTCACCGTGCTGTTCGCCCTCGGCCGGCTGCCGGGCTGGATCGCCCACTGGCACGAGATGATCAACGACCCGACCAGCCGGATCGGCCGCCCGCGCCAGATCTACACGGGCACCGCGATCCGCGACTACGTCGAGCTCGACCAGCGCTGACCGACGCGGCACCGAAAGGGGCCCGGCCGCTCGCTGAGCGGCCGGGCCCCTTCGCGTCCTCGCGCCCCGGGCCCGGGAGGGCCCGCGCGGGGGCGGAACCGTACGGCGCACGACTCCGGGGCCGGCTGCAACCGGGGACGGCCGCTCAAAGCGTCCCTGGCCCGCCACACCCCGGCGCCGTGCACGAAGGCCGTCGAAAGCACGACGACCGTCCCGGGGCCCGCCGGAGCCCCGTCGGCGACAGCCGCTGGAAGCGCGGGACGCGTTGCCGTTCGTCGCGTCCGCCCATCGGAAAAACTGCCGCACTACCAACCTAAGACGTATCAGGCTGCGAGAAGTTACGCCCGGGGGGTGTGAGCTGCCTCTCGCCACGCTCCGTAGGCGCCCGGTTCCACGCCCATACCACACCTTTCCTCGCGCGCGACGTCACCCTCCCCGCAGTCACGGCAACCGAGCGTGATAGGAATCGTGGCATTCCGGTACGGACCGTCGCGCCCCTTCGTCGCGCGACGGCGGAGCTGGGGAGGGAGTGCGCAGATGACCAGGAACGTCGTCGTCACCGGCGGTGGCACGGGAATCGGGTACGAGATCGCGCGGCGGTTCGCCGAAGCAGGCGACCAGGTGGTGATCGTCGGCCGCCGTCGTGCGGTCCTGGAGAAGGCCGCGGCCGATCTCGGGCCGAACGCCACCCCGCTGGTGTGCGACCTCGCCGACCCGGACGCGGTGGAGGCCGTGCTGGCCGAACTGCCCGAGCGGATCGACGTGCTGGTGAACAACGCCGGCAGCCGGGAGACCGTGGTCGGCGGCGGCACCCACGCCCTGCTGGCCCGCTGGCGCGGCGACTTCGAGCGCAACGTGCTGACCGTGGTGCTGCTCACCGAGTCGATCCGGGACCGGCTCACCCCGGGCTCCGGCCGGGTCGTCACCATCAGCTCCATCGCCGCCCTGCGCGGGGCCGGCTCCTACGGCGCGGCGAAGGCCTCGCTGCACGCCTGGAACCACTTCCTGGCCGCGCAGTTGGGCACCTCGGGCATCACCGCCAACATCGTCGCTCCGGGCACGGTGGCCGGCACCGAGTTCTTCGGGCCGCGGCTGGACGAGGCAGAGGTCGGCCGCCGGGCGGCGCGCACCCTGCTCGGCCGGATCGGCGAGACCG
Organism: Kitasatospora sp. NPDC101108; assembly: GCF_055584725.1. Classification (NCBI taxonomy): domain Bacteria; kingdom Bacillati; phylum Actinomycetota; class Actinomycetes; order Kitasatosporales; family Streptomycetaceae; genus Kitasatospora; species Kitasatospora sp. NPDC101108. Next base: position 105,428 of record NZ_JBVJLM010000022.1, on the reverse strand, counting down.
GCGAGGTCGCGGCGGCGGTGCAGTTCCTGGCCTCGCCCGAGGCCGGGTTCATCACAGGCGAGATCCTGCACTGCAACGGCGGGGAGCTGCTGGGGCGTTGAGCGTGGCGAGGGGCCCGGACCGGGTGCGGTCCGGGCCCCTCGTGCTGCCGGGCCCCAGCTGCCGTCGGCGCCGGGGCCGTAAGGGCTCAGGCCGGCTCGAAGCGGCGCAACCGGAGGCTGTTGCTGACCACGAAGACCGAGGAGAAGGCCATCGCGGCCCCCGCGATCATCGGGTTGAGCAGTCCGGCGGCGGCCAGCGGGATCGCCGCCACGTTGTAGCCGAAGGCCCAGCAGAGGTTGCCCCGGATGGTGCCGAGGGTGCGGCGGGAGAGCCGGATGGCGTCGGCCGCGGCCCGCAGGTCGCCGCGGACCAGGGTGAGGTCGCCGGCCTCGATCGCGGCGTCGGTGCCGGTGCCCATGGCCAGGCCCAGATCGGCCTGGGCGAGCGCGGCCGCGTCGTTGACGCCGTCCCCGACCATCGCCACGACCCTGCCCTCGGCCTGCAGCCGCTTGACGGTCTCGACCTTGTCCTCGGGCAGCACCCCGGCGATGACGTCCCGGGGGTCGATGCCGACCTGGGCCGCGACCGCTCCGGCCACCGCCGGGTGGTCGCCGGTCAGCAGCACCGGGCGCAGGCCCAGGGCGCGCAGCCGGGCGACGGCCTCGGCGCTGGTCGGCTTGACCGCGTCGGCGACCTCCAGCACGGCCCGGGCCTCGCCGTCCCAGCCGACCGCGACCGCGGTGCGGCCGGCGGACTCGGCGGCGGCCCTGGCGCGGGCCAGGGCGGGCGGCAGGGGCCGGGCGGCCTCGGTCGGCGGGGCCATGCGCCCGGCGGTGACCGTCCGGCCGTCCACGACGCCCTCCACGCCCCGGCCGGGGAGGCTGCGGAAGCCGTCGACCGGCGGCAGCCCGCCGAGGCGGTCGGCGGCGGCCTCGGCGATCGCCCGGGCGACCGGGTGCTCGGAGGCGTGTTCCACGGCCCCGGCCAGGCGCAGGACCTCGGCCTCGGTGACGCCCTCGGCGGTGTGCACGGCGACCAGCGCCATCCGGCCGGTGGTGACGGTGCCGGTCTTGTCCAGCAGGACGGTGTCCACCCGGCGGGTGGTCTCCAGCACCTCCGGCCCCTTGATCAGGATGCCGAGCTGGGCGCCGCGACCGGTGCCGACCATGAGCGCGGTCGGGGTGGCCAGGCCCAGGGCGCACGGGCAGGCGATGATCAGTACGGCCACCGCAGCGGTGAACGAGCCGGTGGTGCTGCCGGTGGCCAGCAGCCGTCCGACCAGGGTCGCGAGGGCGATCAGGATGACCACCGGGACGAAGACGGCGGAGACCCGGTCGGCGAGTCGCTGGGCGGGGGCCTTGCCGTTCTGGGCCGCCTCGACCAGCCTGGCCATCCGCGCCAGCCGGGTGTCCGCGCCGACCCGGGTCGCCTCGACGACCAGGCGGCCGCCCGCGTTGACGGTGGCACCGGTGACGGTGTCGCCGACGGTGACCTCGACCGGGACGGACTCGCCGGTGAGCATCGAGGCGTCCACCGCGGAACTGCCCTCGACCACCGTGCCGTCGGTGGCGACCTTCTCTCCCGGGCGCACCACGAAGCGCATGCCGACGGTGAGCCGGTCCACCGGGAGGCGGACCTCCCGGCCGCCCTGGAGGACGGCGACGTCCTTGGCGCCGAGGTCGAGCAGGGCGTGCAGGGCGGCGCCGGCCCGGCGCTTGGAGCGGGCCTCCAGGTAGCGGCCGAGCAGGATCAGTACGGTGACGCCGGCGGCGGTCTCCAGGTAGAGGGTGTCGGAGGCGTCGGTGCCGCCGACCGGGAACGAGAAGGCGTGCCGCATGCCCGGCATGCCGGCGTGGCCGAGGAACAGGGCCCAGCAGGACCAGCCGAAGGCGGCCAGGGTGCCGAGCGAGACCAGGGTGTCCATGGTCGCGGCGCCGTGCTTGAGGTTGCTCCAGGCGGCGCGGTGGAAGGGCAGGCCGCCGTGGAACACGACCGGGCCGGTCAGGGCGAAGGCGAGCCACTGCCAGTCGGTGAACTGCAGGGCAGGGACCATCGAGAGCAGGACCACCGGGACGCTGAGCACGGCGCTGACCAGCAGGCGCTCGCGCAGCGGGTCGTCGGGCCGCTCGGGCTCGGCGGTGGTCGGCTCGGCCACGGGGGCCGGGGGTGGCGGCAGTTCGGCGGTGTAGCCGGTGCGCTCGACCGTGGCGATCAGTTCGTCGACGGTGACGCCGGGGGCGTAGTCGACCCGGGCCTTCTCGGTGGCGAAGTTGACGGTGGCCTGGACGCCGTCCATCCGGTTGAGCTTCTTCTCGATCCGGGCCGCGCAGGAGGCGCAGGTCATTCCGCCGATCGACAGCTCGACCCGGTCCCGTGCGTCGAGGCCGGGGGCGGAGGTGGTCATGCGGGTGGCTCCTCGGTGGTGCGTACGGCGGGGGCGGTGGCACCGGCCCCGCCGTAGCGGGGTGGCTCAGGCGGCGCGGCCGACCAGCTCGTAGCCGGCCTCGTCGATCGCGGCGCGGACCTGCTCCTCCTCCAGCGGGGCGGCGGAGGAGACCGTCACGGTACCCGCCTGGGCGTCGGCGGCGACGTCGGTGACACCGGCCAGCGTGGAGAGCTCCTCGCTGATCGCCTTCTCGCAGTGGCCGCAGCTCATGCCGGACACGGTGTAGGTGATGGTGCTGGACATCGGGGCCTCCGGGAGGTCGGTGCGGAACTCTCTTGCTCTCTCCCAACACCATACCCCTACCGGGTATTCCGGAGGGGCGGGTGAAGTGGATCGCATCGTAGGCGACGGGGCCGCTCGGACCGGGGAGGAGGGGGACTGCGCCGGGATCGGCGCGGTCGGCTCCCGGCGGACCAGCAGCCGCGGCCAGAGCAGTCCACCCAAGGAGACCACGAGCAGCCCGGTCGTGTCGTGGACGGTGTACGGGGGGAAGAACTTCGCCCAGTGGTGGGGCCGGGCGGCCGCCCGGGCGGGGGTGCGGTGACGTGCGGGGTGGGGGATGCCGGACACCGGGCAGGGGCTCCTCTGAGTCGCGGACTTCGGGCGGACGTCGTGTCGGCCACCACGCCCAGGTCGACAACATCAACGAGGCTCGCTTCCCTTACGGTGCGATCGTCGACCTCCGAGTGCGACAGCCGCCGGCGCGGTTCCCCGGGTCCGCCGGGGAACCGCGCCGGGAGGTCGTTCCCGGGCCCGTCCTAGCGCCCGTCCGGGCGGCCCGTGACGTCGGCCAGGGCGCGGAAGAGGAGGGCGGTGGAGGTGGCGCCGGGGTCCTGGTGGCCGGCGCTGCGTTCGCCGAGGTAGGAGGCGCGGCCCTTGCGGGCCCGGAGGGGGACGGTGTCGCGCGCGCCCTGCTCGGCGGCTTCGGCGGCCGCCGCGGTGGCTCCGGGCAGGGGCGCGCCGGCGGCGGCCGCGGCGCGGAGGGCGGCGACGGCCGGGGTCCAGGCGTCCACGATGGTCTTGTCGCCGGGCTCGGCCTTGCCGAGGAGGCGGACCGCGTCCAGCCCGGCGGCCAGGGCCTCGGCCAGGTCGGCCGGGCCGGCCGGTTCGGGCAGGGCGGCGCCGGCGGCGCGGAAGGCCTTGCCGTAGAGCGGGCCGGAGGCGCCGCCGACCTTGGAGATGAGGGTGGTGCCGGTCCTGGTGAGGACGGCTCCGGGGCCGGCCGGACGGAGACCGTCCAGGGCGGTCAGGGCGGCGTCGAAGCCGCGCCGGAGGTTACTGCCGTGGTCGCCGTCGCCGATCGCGGAGTCCAGCTCGGTGAGCCGGGCCTGCTCCTCCTCGACGGCCGCGGCGATCGCGCGGATCCAGGCCTCGGCCAGGGCGGAGTCGAACAGCGGGGTGTCGAAGTCCATCGGGTCTCCTTCGAGGGCCTCAGGCCCGCTTGAGGGCGGGGGTGTCGACCGGGGCGTCCCAGAGTTCCAGCAGCTGGGCGTCGGCCTTGGTGAGGGTGAGGGAGAAGCCCGCCATGTCGAGGCTGGTGACGTAGTTGCCGACCAGGCTGCGGGCCACCGTGATGCCGCGCTCGGCGAGCCGGGCGGCGACCTCGCCGTAGACCACGTACAGCTCCAGCAGCGGGGTCGCGCCGAGGCCGTTGAGCAGGGCGATCACCTCGTCGCCCGGGGTCAGGTGGTGGTCGGTGAGGACGGTGTCGACCACCTGGGCGGCCAGCTCACGGGCCGGGCGGAGCTTCTCGCGGCGGCGGCCGGGCTCGCCGTGGATGCCGACGCCGACCTCGATCTCGTCCTCGGGCAGGTCGAAGCCGGGCTTGCCGGCGGCCGGGACGGTGGCCGCGGTGAGCGCGACGGCGAAGGAGCGGGAGGCGGCGTTGACCCGCTCGCCCAGGGCGGCCACCTCGTCCAGGCCGGCCCCGCGTTCGGCCAGCGCGCCGGCCGTCTTCTCGACCAGGACGGTCGCGCCGGTGCCCCGGCGGCCGGCCGTCCAGGTGGAGTCCTCGACCGCGACGTCGTCGTTGACCAGGACGGTGCGGACCTCCAGGCCCTCCTCGGCGGCCAGTTCGGCGGCGAGCTCGAAGTTCATCACGTCGCCGGTGTAGTTCTTCACGACGAAGACCACCCCGGCGCCGTTCTCGACCGCCTTGGCGGCGGCCAGCATCTGGTCCGGGACGGGGGAGGTGAACACCTCGCCGGGGCAGGCGGCGTCCAACATGCCGGGGCCGACGAAGCCGCCGTGCAGCGGCTCGTGCCCGGATCCGCCGCCGGAGATCAGCGCGACCTTGGGGCCGGCCGGCCGGACGGCCCGGGTGATCACCCGGTTGGGGATGTCCACCGTCAGCTCGGGGTGGGCGGCGGCGACCCCGGCCAGGGCGTCCTCCAGGACGCTCTCCGGGGTGTTGATCAGCTTCTTCAACGCTTCGCTCCCTTGGACGACCTCGGTGCGGACACAACGGCCCGGAGCCGACGCTACGCCAGACGGGGGGCCCGGGCACGGGGTGCGACACGCGCGGTTCCGCTCACCCTCCCGGAGCAGTGGGACGGGGCCGTAGGGTCGCGAGCATGAGCGAACACGTGGGCATTGTTCTGGTCTCGCACAGCGCGGCGCTGGCCGCCGGGCTGCGCGAACTGCTCGGCGAACTCGCCTCGGACGGCGTGCGGGTCGTGGTCGCGGCCGGGACGGAGGACGGCGGGCTCGGCACCAGTTACGAGCTGATCGCCGGGGCGGTCGCGGAGGCGGACGGCGGGGCGGGCGTGGTCGTGCTGCCGGACCTCGGCAGCTCGGTGCTCACCGCCGTGACCGTGCTGGAGGACGAGCCGAGGCCGGGCGTGAAGCTGGCGGACGCGCCGTTCGTGGAGGGCGCGGTGGCCGCCGCCGTCACCGCCTCGACCGGGGCGGCGCTGGCCGAGGTGGTCGCGGCGGCCGAGGACGCGTGGACCTTCCGCAAGCTCCGGTAGGGCTACTTGGCGTCCGCGTAGCAGTCCACCACGGCCGTGCTGAGCGGGAAGCGCACCGGGGTGTCGCCGAAGACCAGCCGCCGGGCCTCGTCGGCGGCCTCGGTGACGAGCGCGGCCACCTCCTCGGCCAGGTTGGCGGGGGTGTGCACGATCACCTCGTCGTGCTGGAAGAACACCAGGTGGGGGCGGTCCGCCGGGACGGCCACCGGGAGCTCGCCCAGCCGTCGGCGCAGCGCCGCCAGCAGGGCGAGCGCCCAGTCGGCGGCGCTGGCCTGGATGACGAAGTTGCGGGTGAACCGGCCGCGGGCGCGGGCGGTGCGGCCGCCGGTCTCGCCGGAGGTGTCGGCCTCGGTGAGGTCGAGGAAGGCGGCGGAGGCGGGCGGGCAGACCCGGCCGAGCCGGGAGGTGACCACTCCGCCGTCCTCGCCGGTGCGGGCGGCGGCTTCGACGTAGCCCATCGCGGCGGGGTAGCGGCGGCGCAGGGTGTTCAGCAGCGGGCCGATGTCTCCGCTGGTCTGTCCGTACATGGCGCCGAGCAGGCCGAGCTTGGCCTTGTCGCGGTCGCCCTGGAAGGCCTGGGCGGCGAGCGCCTCGTACAGGTCGCCGCCGGCGGCGGTCCGGGCCAGCCCGGTGTCCCCGGAGAGCGCGGCCAGCACCCGCGGCTCCAGCTGGGCGGCGTCGGCGACCACCAGCAGCCAGCCCGGGTCGGCGACCACGGCCCGGCGCAGGATGCGCGGGATCTGCAGGGCGCCGCCGCCGCGGCTGGCCCAGCGGCCGGAGACCACGCCGCCGACCACGTACTCGGGCCGGAAGCGGCCGCCGCGGGCCCAGGCGTCCTGCCAGGCCCAGCCGTGGGCGACGTGGATCCGGGAGAGCTCCTTGTAGCGGACCAGCAGCCGGGCGGCCGGGTGGTCGATGTTCTTGAGCTCCCAGGAGCGGGTCGAGCCGAGCTGGATGCCGGCCTCGGCGAAGGCGCGCAGCACCTGGGTGTGCGAGTCGGGGTTGAACGGTTTGGCGCCGAGGGCCCGGTGGAGTTCGACGGCGAGGTCGGCGAGCACCCGGGGCTGGGTGCCGGGCACGGTGGGGCGGGGACCGAGCAGGTCGGTGAGCAGCCGGTCGTGGACGTCGGAGCGCCAGGGCAGGCCGTCGTGGGCCATCTCGGCGGCCACCAGGGCGCCGGCCGACTCGGCGGCGACCAGCAGCCGGAAGCGCTGCCGGACGGCCGGGTCGCCGATGGCGGCGATCCGCCGCTGCTGTTCGGCGTGTACGGCGACGACGGCTTCCAACGGGTCGGCACCGGGCGGCAGTTGGAGCCGGTCGGGGGCGAACAGGGTGTCCTGGCCGTCGTCCGCGTCGGCCAGGCCCGGTTCGGGCAGGTCGTCCGGGACGGGCAGGCCGCGCAGCCGGGACCAGGCGGCGCCGAGCGAGCGCGGCGCGCCGAAGCGGCCCTCGTGGCCCAGCAGCAGGGCCTCGACCAGCCGCAGGTCGTGGCAGCGGGCGAGCCGGTCGGGCAGCCGGGGCAGCAGCGGGGCGTACCCGGAGTCGGCGGCGGCCCAGACCCAGCGCGGCCCCGCTGGTCGGCCGCCGCCGGTCGCCTCCCGGGCGGCGACGGCCGCGGCGAGGTCGCGGACGGTCTCCGGCGGGCCGAGCGGGCCGCCGGCGTCGTCGAGCGGCTGGAGGCGGCCGCCGGGGCCGTGCGGATCGGGCACGAGGGCGGTTCTGGGGGCCACGGCGGGCGTCTCCTCTCCGGTGCGGGTCCGTCGCGGACGGTTCGGCGATCGGGTGTGCGGGCGGGGCGCGGGTGTGCGGCCCGCAGGTCTGCGCCGTCGACGTTAACGGGTGGGTCCGACAACGACGACCAGGGGTCTATGGGCACGCGGGAGGACACCGCGTAGGGTCGGCGAAATGACCGAGAACCCGTTCTTCGCAGCCAGCCCGCTGGTCTACGAACTGCCTCCCTATGCCGAGATCCGGGAGGAGCACTACCTGCCCGCCTACGAGCGCGGCATGGCCGAGCAGCTGGCCGAGATCGCGGCGATCACCGACGACGGGGCCGCGCCGACCTTCGAGAACACCCTGGTGGCCCTGGAGCGCTCCGGCGAGCTGCTGCGCCGGGTGGACGCGGTGTTCCGCAACCAGTCCTCCTCCGACACCACCGAACTGCTGGACGAGGTGGAGGCGAAGGTCAGCCCGCTGCTCGCGGCCCACCACGACGCCATCCACCTGGACCAGAAGCTGTTCGCCCGGATCGAGGCGCTGCACGCGGACCGGGCCTCGCTGGGGCTGGACCCGGAGTCGCTGCGGCTGCTGGAGCGCTGGTACACCGCGTTCGTCCGCTCCGGCGCCCGGCTGGGTGCGGCCGAGCAGGCCCGGCTGCGCGAGCTGAACGCCGAACTGGCCGCGCTGGCCACCACGTTCCAGCAGAACGTGAACGCCGCCACCCGCGCCGCCGCGCTCGTCGTGGACTCGGCCGAGGAGCTAGCCGGGCTGTCCGAGGGCGCGATCGCCGCCGCGGCGGAGAACGCCCGGGTGCTCGGCCACGAGGGCCGCTACGTGCTGAGCCTGAAGAGCACCTCCACCCAGCCCGAACTGGCCCAGCTCGCCGACCGCTCGGTGCGCGAGCGGCTGCTGTCCGCCTCGCTCGCCCGGGGCACCGAGGAGAACGGCCCGCTGGCGATCCGGCTGGCCGCGCTGCGCGCCGAGCGGGCCGGGCTGCTGGGCTACCCGAGCCACGCCGCGTACGTGGTGGCGGACGAGACGGCCGGCTCCGTCGAGGCGGTGTCCGGGTTGCTGGCCCGGCTGGTGGAGCCGGCCGTGGCGAACGCCCGCCGGGAGGCCGGCGAGCTGGCCAGGGTGGCGGCCGCGGACGGCATCGCGGAGATCGCCGCGCACGACTGGGCGTACTACTCGGAGAAGGTCCGGCAGGCCTCGTACCAGGTGGACGCGGCGGCGCTGCGGCCGTACTTCGAGCTGGAGCGGGTGCTGAAGGACGGCGTGTTCTTCGCCGCGGGGCTCGCCTACGGGCTGAGCTTCACCGAGCGGCCGGACCTGACGGCCCACCATCCGGACGCCCGGGTCTTCGAGGTGTTCGAGGAGGACGGCACCCCGCTGGGCCTGTTCATCGGCGACTTCCACGCCCGGGCGTCCAAGCGCGGCGGCGCCTGGATGGACGAGCTGGTGGGCCAGGCCGGGCTGACCGGTCGGCGGCCGGTGGTGCTGAACAACCTCAACGTCCCGCGCCCGGCGCCGGGCGAACCGGCGCTGCTGAGCTGGGACGAGGTGCGCACCATGTTCCACGAGTTCGGGCACGCGCTGCACGGGCTGTTCTCGGACGTGCGGTACCCGCTGTTCGCGGGCACCGCGGTGCCGCGGGACTTCGTGGAGTTCCCCTCGCAGGTCAACGAGATGTGGATGGTCCGGCCGGAGGTGCTGGCCAACTACGCCCGCCACCACGAGACCGGGGAGCCGCTGCCGGCCGAGCTGGTCGAGCGGATGACCGCGGCCGAGGGCTTCGGGCAGGGCTTCCGGACGGTGGAGTACCTGGCGGCGACGCTGCTGGACTGGGCCTGGCACACCCTGCCGGAGGGCCACCGGGTCGAGGACGCCGAGGAGTTCGAGGCGCGGGCGCTGGCGGAGGCCGGGATCGTCGTGCCGGCGATCCCGCCGCGCTACCGCACGCCGTACTTCCAGCACATCTTCTCCAGCGGCTACAGCGCCGGGTACTACGCGTACATCTGGTCGGAGGTGCTGGACGCGGACACCGTGCGGTGGTTCGAGACCAACGGGCGCCCGGTGCGGGGCAGCGGCGAGCTGTTCCGGCGCGAGCTGCTGGCGCGCGGGTTCAGCCGGGACCCGCTGGAGTCCTTCCGCGCGGTGGTCGGGCGGGCCCCGGACACCGCGCCGCTGCTGGAGCGCCGCGGCCTGGTCTGACCGTCAGCGCGGTGCGAGGGTGACCGTCACCGGGGTGCCGGGGCGGGTGTGCGGGAGCCGGACCGTCACGGTTCCCGCGCGGCCGTCCGCGGGCTGCTCGACCTCGACCCGGGCGCCGGCGGGGGAGACGGCGACCCGGACGCCGTGCGGGAACCCGGCGGGCGGCAGGACGAGTTCGGCGGCGCGTCCGCTGCCGTCGGCGTTCCAGCGCACGGTGGTGCCCGCGCTGTCGTCGTCGGCGCGGACGTCGGTGCCGGCGACGGCCACCGGGTACGGGCCGAAGGCGGGCTCGTCGCCGGGGGCGGGGTGCCCGGCGGGGTCGAGCGCGCAGTAGCCGCCGGTGCCCCGGCACCAGTACCACATGGTCCAGCCCTCGGCGAAGCCGTCCATCGCGGCGACCTGGCCGCGGACCAGCCGGGTGTTGCCCGGGGTGCGGGAGTTCGGCGGGCCCCACTCGCCGACCAGGACGGGCAGCCGGTGGGCGGTGGGGTAGCCGGTGATCGCGGCGGTGTACCGCTGGAGGAAGCCGTCCGCGGGGTTCCAGTCGGCGCCGTTCTCCACCGCGGTGTCGTAGAAGTGCGGGGCGTAGCCGAGCCGGGGCGCCCCGGGGCGGGGGTCGGTGAAGCCGGGAAGCCGGGTCGGTACGCCCTGGCCGACCAGGACCGTCGGTTCGACGAACAGCCAGGCGCGGGAGTCGGATCGGCGTACGGCGGCGATCAGGCGGCGGTACATGTCGGCGAGCCGGCCCTGTTCCAGGGTGGCGGAGGCGGCGGCGAGCACGGCCGGATCGCTTGGGTCGCCGTCCACCGGGCCGAACGGCTCGTTGAACAGGTCGTAGCCCAACAGGGAGCGGTGGCCGCGTAGTTCACGGGCGAGCCGGGTGTAGAAGTCGGCCTGCCAGGCGCGCAGGTCGGGGTCGTCGTAGAGGTGGCGGAAGGCGGCCTGGACGGCGGGCTGGAAGTAGCCGGCGAACCAGTCGTCCGGGTCGGGGGTGAAGGGCAGTCCGTCGTCGCGGGTGGCCCAGACCGGGATGCCGTTGGTGCCGCCGCCGAACTCCGGTCCGTAGACGTCCTGGTGGAAGTCGACCAGCACGAGCAGGCCCAGTCGGTCGGCGCGGTCCAGGAGTTGTCGGATCCGGTGCAGTTCGGCGGGGTCGAGCCGGCCGCGCCGGGGTTCCAGCCTGGTCCAGGAGACCGGCAGTCGGACCAGGGTGAAGCCCTGGGCGGCGACCGCGTCGAGGTCGGCCGGGGTGGCTTCGGCGTACTTGTCGAGGTTGAAGCCGCGCAGTCGGAGCCGGCGGCCCTGGGCGTCGGTGAGGGCGGTGCGGCCGTCCGGGCCGGTGGCCGTCCCGGTGGGGAAGCGGTCCGGGTGCCCGCCGCCGCGGGCCGCGGCGGAGGCCGAACCGGGGGCGGCGGTCAGGGCGGCTGTGACGGCGAGCAACAGGGCAACGGCGGTGCGGCGCAGGCGCATCGGGGACCTCGCACGGCGGGGGTGGGGCCCCGATGATGCCCCGGCCGCCGGGGGCGGCACAAGGGCCGTGCGCCAGGGATCCCGCGCCCAAGGGCCGTGCGGTGGCGGGGACTTGGGCCCGGAGGGGATCGGGGCCGGGTGCGTGGGCGCCCCGGGGAGGTCAGCCCGCTTCCGGGCTCGGCGGCTCGGCCGGGGCGGTCGCGGGCAGGGCTGCGGTGGGCAGGTCCGCGGCGGCGGCCAGGCGCCCCCAGAGCAGGTCGGCCAGCGCCTGCACCATGCGGGTGCGCGAGCAGGGCCTGGTCTCCAGCCACCAGTCGCCGGCGGCCAGCACCATGCCGGTGATGCCCCGGCCCCAGGCCTCGGCGAGCAGGTCGCGGTCGGCGCCGAGGTCGACCTGGTTCTGCACGGCGCGGGTGATCTCCTCGGCGATCTGCCGCAGGGCGGGGGCGAGGGCGTTGCCGGCGCCGCTCGGGTCGCCGGGCTCGGGGTGGGTGAGCAGCCGGTAGACCTGGGGGCGGGCCTCGATCCCGGCGAGGTAGGTGTCCAGGACGTGTTCGACCCGGTCGCGGCGCTCCAGCGGTTCGGCCAGGGCGGCGCGGACGGCGGCCAGCAGGCCGCTGGTGTGGCGGTCGGTCAGGGCCCGGATCAGGCCGTTCCGGTCGCCGAAGTGCCGGTAGAGGATCGGCTTGGTGATGCCGGCCTCGGCGGCGATGGCGTTCATGCTGGCGCTCGGCCCCTCGCGCTGGATGACCCGGTCGGCGGCGTTGAGCAGCTGCTCGCGGCGGGGCTCTCGGGACATGCGCTGCTCCTCGGGATTCTGGGCGGCCTGGGCGTTGACATCGGTTACCAATCAGTAGCAGACTCCGACGATGTTACCCCGGGTAACACCCCGGTGGGTCGTCATCCCTGCGTCGTTCACCTTCTGCGGAGGCAGCACCATGAGCAGCACGTTCTCGCTGGACCCGGGCGCGGACCAGCTCGCCGTACGCGACTGGCTGCACGGCTTCGCCGCCGACGTGATCCGTCCCGCCGCGGCCGAGTGGGACGAGCGCGAGGAGACCCCCTGGCCGATCATCCAGGAGGCCGCCAAGCTGGGCATCTACTCGCTGGACTTCTACGCCCAGCAGTACTTCGACCCCTCCGGCGTCGGCATCCCGATCGCCATGGAGGAGCTCTTCTGGGGCGACGCGGGCATCGGGCTGTCCATCGTCGGCACCACGCTGGCCGCCGTCGCCGTGCTCGCCAACGGCACCGACGAGCAGATCGGCACCTGGACCCCGCAGATGTTCGGCACCCCGGACGACGTCAAGGTGGCCGCCTTCTGCTCCTCCGAGCCGGACGCCGGCTCCGACGTCGGCGCGCTGCGCACCCGGGCCGTGTACGACGAGGCCAAGGACGAGTGGGTGCTGAACGGCACCAAGACCTGGGCCACCAACGGCGGGATCGCCGCCGTGCACGTGGTCGTCGCCACCGTCGACCCGGAGCTGGGCGCCCGCGGGCACGCCTCCTTCGTGGTCCCGCCGGGCACCCCGGGGCTGAGCCAGGGCCAGAAGTTCAAGAAGCACGGCATCCGCGCCTCGCACACCGCCGAGGTGGTGCTCGACGGCGTCCGGGTGCCTGGCAGCTGCCTGCTCGGCGGCAAGGAGAAGCTGGACGAGCGGCTGGCCCGGGCCCGGGAGGGCGTCAAGCGCGCGGGTGGCAAGGGCAACGCGGCGATGGCCACCTTCGAGGCCTCCCGCCCGGCCGTCGGGGCGCAGGCGATCGGCATCGCCCGGGCCGCGTACGAGGTGGCGCTGGACTACGCGAAGACCCGTGAGCAGTTCGGCCGCCCGATCATCGACAACCAGGGCGTGGCCTTCCAGCTCGCCGACATGAAGACCCGGATCGACGCGGCCCGGCTGCTGGTGTGGCGGGCGTCCTGGATGGCGGTCAACAACCAGCCGTTCACCTCGGCCGAGGGCTCGATGTCCAAGCTGTACGCGGGCGAGACGGCCAAGTTCGTCACCGCGCAGGCGATGCAGATCCTCGGCGGCAACGGCTTCACCCGGGAGTACCCGGTGGAGCGGATGCACCGGGACAGCGCGATCTACTCGATCTTCGAGGGGACCAGCGAGATCCAGCGGCTGGTCATCGCCCGGGCGATCTCGGGGATGCCGATCCGGTAGCCGGGACCGCTCGCGGGAGCCCGGCCCCAGCGGCTAGCGGGCGGCCCAGAAGGTGAGTCCGGCGGTGAGGGCGCCCACCGCCGCGCCGACGATCGTCTGCGCGGTGGTGTGGTCCCGCAGGACCACCCGGGACCAGCCGATCACCGCGACCAGCGGGTAGAGCAGCAGCCACAGCGGGCCGAGCGCGATGCCCAGGCAGGCCACCGCGCCGCCGGCGACGGCGGTGTGCACGGAGACCTTCCACCAGACGGTGATCACCAGGATCGGGACCAGCGAGGCGAACATCGCCGCCACCATCGCGGTGAGGTCGCGCGGGGCGTGGGCCCAGATCATCACCGCGAAGCTGACCGCGACCGAGCCCATGATGAACGGGATGACGGTCAGCCGGCGCCGGCGGTGGCCGACGTGGCGGTCCTCCAGGGTGCCCTTGCGGATGCCGCGCTGGATGAACAGGGTCGGGATGACGGCCGCGAACAGTGCCGCGAAGGCGGCCCAGCCGAGGCCGGGCCAGCCGTAGCGCAGGCCGCCGATCAGCAGGCAGACCGCGATGATCACGTTCTTCGGCTCGACGCCGTCGGTGACCCGGCGGGCCCAGATCGTCCGGCTGGTGGGGGCGGTCGTGGCCTCGGTGGTCATCGGGGTGGGTGCTCCGGGTCGGGACGGACGGTCGGCGGCTGGGAAGGTGACGGGCAGGCGGCAGGCGGCAGGCGGCAGGGGGGCAGACGGCCGGTGCGCCGGTCGGATGATCGTACGTGAGCCGCCGGTGCCGCCGCCCCTCGCGCCCGGCGTTCGCCGGTCAGAACCGCGGCGGGCGGCCGTCCAGGAAGGCGGCCAGCCCCTCGTGCACGTCCGAGGCCTCCCGGGAGCGCCGCTCCCAGGGCGCCAGCGCCTCGGCGGCCCGCTCCGCCGGGACGGCCAGCGCGGCCTTGACCGCGCCGATCGTCTGGGTCGAGCGGCTGGTCAGCAGCCGGGCGAACTCCAGTGCGGCGGCGTCCAGTTCGGCGTCCGGCAGGACCCGTTCCGCGAGGCCCAGCGGCAGCGCGTCCCGGCCGCGCACCAACTCGCCGGAGAACAGCAGGTACTTGGCCCGGGCCGGGCCGACCAGCCGGGCCAGGCGCAGGGTCGGCACCGCCGGGTAGACCACGCCGAGCTTGGCCGGGGTGATCCCCAGCCGGGCGTCCTCCGCGACGAAGCGCAGGTCGCAGGCGACGGCCAGCTGGCAGCCGCCGCCCACGCAGGCGCCGTGCACCACGGCGAGGGTCGGGTGGGGGAAGGCCGCGAGCGCCTCCTCGGCGGCCACGTTGACCGCGTGGTAGGCGTCCGCGCGCTGCGGATCGCCGTACACCTCGGCGAGTTCGGTGATGTCCGCGCCCGCGTTGAAGGTGTTCCCGGCGCCGGTCAGCAGCAGGGCGCGCACGCCCTCCTGCTCGGCCAGCTGGTCGAGGACCTTGGGCAGCGCCTGCCAGATCGCCAGGGTCACCGCGTTGCGGCGGTGCGGGCGGGCGAACTCCAGGACCGCGACGCCGTCCTCGCCGACGTAGGCGTTCAGGCCCTCGGCCTGGGCGGGCAGGGCTGAGCGGTCCCGCGTGAGCAGCGGCTGGTCCATGCGCACCTCCGGTCGTGGTGAGCCCACTCTCTCAGGCCGGGTCGGCGCAGTAGTCCCCGAGGCCGTGCTCGACCGAGGCGAAGGCGCGGCGGGCCTCTTCCAGCGCGGCGGGCAGGGCGGCGTCCGCGCGCTCGCCGGCCAGCATCCGGCGGTGGTTGCCGCCGACCAGGGCCAGCCGGACGGCCAGCAGCTGGGCGGCGGCGATGCGGGCGGTCAGCTCGTCGTGGGCCGGGTCCTGGGCGCACAGTTCCTCGGCCAGCAGGGCCTGGGCCTGCCGGCCGAAGCCGGCGGTGGCCCGCACGGTCAGCGCCGGGGTGGCGTGGACCAGCCGGATCACGTCCAGCACGACCTGATCGTCGTTCAGGCCGGTGGCCGGGTCCTTGCGCTCCAGCGCGGCCAGGAAGTTCTCGCGCAGTGCCGCGACCGCGGAAGTGCCCGGCGCGCGGTCGCGCACCGCCCGGGCCGGTTCGTCGAGGTGCTGCTCCATCGGGCCCATGACCAGGTCTTCCTTGGTCGGGAAGTAGTTGAAGACGGTCATCTTGGACACGTCGGCGGCGGCCGCGATCTCGGCCACCGAGACCTGGTCGAAGCCCCGTTCGGCGAACAGGCCGATGGCCGCGCGGAAGATCCGGATCCCGGTCTGGATCTTCTTGCGCTCGCGCAGCGGGAGCGCGTCGAGGTCGCGGTCGGGGCCGAGGTCCAAGCCGTGGTGGGTCGCCATGGGGGGACCGTACCAGGATCAAAGGTTGACCAGGCAGAAAGATTGGTCAGGCTGAAGAATTGACCGAGTCCAAGAATGCTGCCATGGTGGGTGCCGAGCCCGCCGGACCGCACCGGCCCGGGCCAACTCCACTGAATCCGGGGGGACTTCCCGATGGCATCCGCTGCCCAGACACCCGCTGCCCAGGCGCCCACTGCCCAGACGGCCGCTGCACCGGCACCCGCTGCACCGACGGCCGCTGCACCGACGGCCGGTCAGGGTGGATCCGCCCTGATGACGGCCGCCCAGCGAAAGCTCGGCATGCTGCTCTGCCTGCTGACGATCGTGCTGGCCGTGCTCGACTCCAACATCGTCTCGGCCGCCACCGTGCCGATCGTCCGCGACCTCGACCCGGTGCACGGCGTCGACCGGCTGCCCTGGCTGGTCAGCGCCTTCTCCCTGGCCGCCACCGCGCTGCTCCCGCTCTACGGCAAGCTGTGCGACGTGTACGGCGCCAAGCGGGTCCTGCTCGGCGCGGTCGGCAGCTTCCTGCTCGGCTCGGCGCTGTGCGGCGCCGCGCAGACGATGGGCGAGCTGATCGCCTTCCGGGCCGTCCAGGGCATCGGCGGCGGCGGGCTGATGAGCGTGACCATGGTGGTGATGGCCCAGCTCCAGGACCCGCAGGAGCGCAGCAGCGGCAAGGGCGGCGCGATGGGCGGGATCGTCGCGGGCCTCGGCATGGCGATCGGCCCGCTGGTCGGGGCGCTGTTCACCGACCACCTCGGCTGGCGCTGGATCTTCTACGTCAACCTGCCGCTCGGGCTGCTCGTGCTGGCCGGCTTCGCCCTGGCGCTCAAGCTGCCGGAGGCCGCCGAGCGGCGCGGCCTGGACTTCCTCGGCGCCACCCTGGCCGCCGCCTTCGCCACCGGGCTGCTGCTGGTCACCGAGTGGGGCGGCAAGGACTACGGCTGGACCTCCCCGGTGATCCTCGGCACGTCCGCCGCCACCCTGGCCGCGCTCGGCCTCTTCCTGTGGCGCCAGGCCACCGCCGCCGAGCCGGTGCTGCCGCTCTCGCTGTTCCGGATCCCGGTGGTGCGGATCGGCTTCGCCGTCCAGGGCCTGGTCGGGATGGGCATGATGGGCGCGATCGTCTACGTGATGATCTACCTGCAGGTCGCCCGGGGGATCGCCCCGACGACCGCCAGCCTCTACCTGATGCCGATGGCGGCCGGGATGACCGGGGCCGGACTGCTGGCCACCCGGCTGCTCGCCCGCGGGCACCGGGCGCGCACCTTCCTGGCGGCCGGCGCGGGCTGCTCGGTGGTCGCCCTGGGGCTGCTCGGGCTGAGCGGACCGGACACCCCGCTGTGGGCGGTGGGCGGTGAACTCGCCCTGCTCGGCGCCGGGTTCGGCCAGCTGATCGGACAGCTGATCACCCTGGTGCAGGACACCGCCCCGAGGCACCAGCTCGGCGTCGCCACCACCGGGATCCGGTTCTTCCAGACGCTGGGCAACGCCCTGGGGGCGGCGGTGTTCGGGACCGTGCTGTCCCGGGTGTTCGAGGCCGGCCGGCCCGGGTGGACGCTCGGCGCGGTACGGACGGTGACCGGCCCGGCGCGGGAGCAGGTGGTGCGGGGCTTCACCGACGCCGTGGACGTGGTCTTCCTGTCGGCGGGCGGGGTGATGGTCCTGGTGCTGCTGCTGGCGCTGCGGCTGCGCTCGGTGGAGACGGCCGGGGCCGGGGCCCCGGCGGAGGAGCCGGTGCCGGCGGCCTGAGCGGGGCCCGGCGAAACGGGGAGCGGGCGGGGCCCGGTGGACTGCGGGGGAGTCCACCGGGCCCCGCTCGTCGTGTGCCGGAGTACGGCCGGTCAGCCGCGGGCGGTGGTCCACTCCGAGGCGAGGATCGCCCAGATCTCCTTGTCGTGGCGGACGCCGTTGTGCAGGAACCACTCGCGCAGCACGCCGTCCCGCCGCATGCCGACCCGCTCGGCCACGGCCCGACTGCGGGCGTTGGCGGCCGAACACCACCACTCGGCGCGGTGCATGCCGCGGGTGGTGAAGGCGTGGTCGAGCAGCAGCCGGACGGCGGCGGTGACCAGCCCGCTGCCCTCGCCGGCCGGCTCGGTCCAGGCGCCGATCTCGCAGTTGCCGGTCCTGGTGTCGAAGTGCACGAACATCACGCCGCCGACCAGGGTGCCGTCCAGCCAGATGCCGAAGATCCGGCCGGAGTCGGTGGCCTGGCGGTCGGCGTAGCGCTGCAGGGTGGCGCGGGCCGAGTCCAGGTCGGTGGAGAAGGTGGCCCACGGGATCCACGGGTCGGTGTGGGCCCGGGCGCGGTCGATGTGGGCCAGGAACTCGGGGGCCTGCCAGGGTTCGAGGGGGCGCAGTTCGGCGTTCTCGGCGAGGGCGACGGAAAACACGGGCGGGCCTTTCACGGTGGTGCGGCGGGCTGTCGGGATCATTCATAACAAACGTTTGGTATGTACGATAGCCCCCATGACGCCACCCCGCGGAGACCATGACGCCCGCCGCTCGGAAGTCTCCGAGGGGGTGTGGCGAGTGCTCTCCACCCGGGGCTTCGAGGGGCTCACGCTGCGCGCGGTGGCGGCCGAACTGGGCGCCTCCACCGGGCTGTTGACCCACTACTTCCCGAACAAGCGGGCGCTGCTGAGCCACGCCCTGGAGGAGCTCGACCGGCGCTCCGCCGCCCGGCCCCGGCGACTGGCGCCCGTCGACGGCACCCCGCCGCCGCCCGCCGGGCTGGCCCGGCTGCGGGCCGCGCTGCTCGACGTCCTGCCGCTGGACGAGGCGACCGAGGCCGGCAACCGGATCTGGGTCAGCTCCTGGGACGTCGCTCTGGCGGACCCGGAGCTGGCGGCCGCGCACGCGGAGCGCTACGCCCGCTCGCGGGTGGCGCTCACGGCGCACGTGGCGGACGCCCAGCGGCTCGGCGAGCTCCCGCCCGGGGCCGACCCCGCCGGGCTCGCGGCGGGGGCCCAGGCCTTCGTGCTCGGGCTGGTGGTGCAGTCGCTGTTCGCCCCGGCGGAGTTCCCGGCCGAGCGCCAGATCGCACTGCTCGACGCCTATCTCGCCGGGCTGGTCGCTTAGGGCCTGCCCGGGGGCCGCGGCTCACGGACCGGCCGGGCGCCCTTCCCGGGTGCCGGCCTGCCAGGCTTTCTCCGGATTCGCCGGCGGCCGGTCGGGCCGGGCCTGTTCCGTTCAGGGGCGGGGGATTCGCCCGGAATTCCGGCTTTTCCGCCAGGGCCGCCTTTCGGGGCGGCCGCCCACGCATTGTCACGGGTTATGCGCAGCGAGTGGGGGATTACCCGGAGATCCGGAACAACCACGGAAAGTGTTCACGGGCGCGTGGCCTGCGGAATTGCAGGGTGGCGCCCCCAGCAGGATTCGAACCTGCGACCTACCGCTTAGAAGGCGGGTGCTCTATCCGCTGAGCTATGGGGGCGGGACGGACGGCGCCCTGGCGGGCGTGACCGTGGCCGGGATCGGGCGACGAGCGCTGGGGGCGCGCGTTGTCCGGCCCCGCACCTGAGGGGGTTGGGGTGGGGGTTGGTGGGCCCTCGCCCTGTCGGGGACAGGATAAGGGTGTCCAGTTCCTCAGCCGGGTGTGACGACACCGTCGTTGGTGTGTCGGTTCGGTGGAGCGGTCCGATAATCGCAGGTGGAGACCGTGCGTGCAGCGGTCTGGGACAGTTCAGGGCCGGACGTTGTGCAGTCGTTACGGGGCTGCCTCCTCACCCGTTATGGATTCGACACGGAGAATGTCCCGCCGCCGGTGCGGGTGGGGGCCCTATTCGGCTTGCTCCGGTCGGATGACGTGCGCGGACGGCTCCCGGCGGGGCTGCGGCCGCGCTCCTGCGGCGGCCGCGATCTGCCGGTTTGTTGTCATGAGCGCGAAGACGGTGGCCGATCCGGCGGTGCACGAAGGCCGAAATTCACCCCTGCGAGTGACAGCTCTTTTTCACCCTGCCGATCGGCCTACTAGTTGTCCACAGGATTTCGGAACCCGGTGGCAGGGATTTCCTCCGGGGCGCACTCTCAACTCGCACCGCTCGATTCCGTACGGTGCATCGGCGAGAACGGAGAGTGCGCCGTGAGCGAGACGTATGTGACGGTGATCGGCAATGTCGCGACCGAGGTGAGCTACGGGGAGACGTCCGGCGGGGTGCCGATGGCGAACTTCCGGCTCGGCTTCACCGAGCGGCGGTACGACCGGGAGCGGGCCTGTTGGGTGGACGGCGAGGCGCAGTGGCTGAGGGTGACGGCCTGGCGGGCGCTCGCGGTGAACCTGATCGGCTCGTTGTCCAAGGGCGATCCGGTGCTGGTGACCGGCCGGCTGCGGATGCACGAGTGGACGGAAGGGGAGGTGAAGCACAGCCGGGTCGAGATCAACGCCCGGTCGGTCGGGCACGATCTCACCCGCGGCACGGCGGCGTTCCGGTGGGCGACGGGGGTGCGGGGGCAGCCCTCGGGTGCGGCCGGCGGTGCCGGGGTGGAGGGAGAGAGCGAGCCGGTGCCCGGATGGATCGTCAACGCGCTGGAGTCGCGCCGGGCCTCGGCGGCGGCCGCGGCGCCCCGTTCGCCCGAGGTGCCGGCCGGTGTGTGCGAGGTGACGGGGCAGCAGGAAACCGTGTCCGAGCGGCAGCGGGGAGGTGAAGACCGGGCGGCGCCGAGCTGACCGGTCGATGACCTTCCCTGTCGACAAATATGTTGATCGAGAAGGCGGTTGCGCCCGCACGCGCAATATCGACCGGATAACGGAAAGTCAGGAGGAGATTCTGGCGAAGCGTCAGCTTGTGTGGATCCTGAGTGGGTTGATAACGATCCAGATACGGAATCGTCCTGATTTCGCATGGGGGTTTCGAGGATCCTGAGGCTCAATAGGATTCGTCTGGTTCACACCCGCAGCAGTGCCACAGGGGGCACGCGCGGCACGGCAAGTCGGCGGGCTGCCCACTCGGCGCGGCCCGCTCCGGAGGGATCCCAGATGTTCAACAGGCAGGGGCGGAGTCTGTCCCGCATAAGCACTGTCATGCTCACGACCAGTTTGGCGCTGGGTGGAGGGCTGTTCGCGGCCGGTGCGGCGGCCGCAGCGGACCCCGCTTCGGGCGTGACCAAGGCCGTGATCCAGAAGACCATGGTGTCCGAGAAGGTCGACGTCGTGGGCAAGGGGACGGTCGACGCCGGCCTCTTCACCCTCAAGACGAGCGACGGCGGTCTGCTGCAGACCTACTGCATCGACTTCGACAACCCGGTGTACCTCGACAGCGGTGCGCAGTACCACGAGGCGGACTGGGCGGCGAGCTCCCTCGGCGCCAACGCCAAGGCCCCCATGATCCGGTGGATCCTGGACAACTCCTACCCGCACGTGAACCTGACGGCGCTGGCCGCGGCCATCAAGGTCGAGAGCCTGACCGCCGAGGACGCCGCCGCCGGCACCCAGGCCGCGATCTGGAAGTTCTCGGACGACAAGAGCGTCACCCTGCACAAGACGAACGCCACCAAGCTGCGCGACTACCTGGTCGGCGACGCCAACAAGGGCATCGCCGCCGAGCCGAAGCCCTCGCTGACCCTGACCCCGGACTCGCTCTCCGGCAAGTCCGGCGGCAAGATCGGCCCGTTCACCCTCAACTCCAGCGCCACCGAGGTGAAGCTGTCCGTCGCCGGCCCCGCCGCCGACAAGGCCAAGCTGGTGGACAAGGACGGCAAGCCGGTCGGCGCCGCCCTGACCGGTCCGATCGCCAAGGACACCCAGCTGTTCCTGGACGTGCCGGGCGGCACCCCGGACGGCGCGGTCACCCTCAACGCGAACGCCTCGACCGTCGTGCCCAGCGGCCGGGTCTTCATGACCGACGTGGACGCCGACGGCAACCACAGCCAGACCATGATCCTGGCAAGCTCCGACAAGCTCAGCGTCAACGCCGCCGCCAAGGCCACCTGGAAGCAGGGCAAGGGCGCGCTGGTCGACAGCAGCGCCAAGGTCGAGTGCGCCAAGAACGGCGTGACCGTCTCCGTCACCAACAGCGGTGACGAGGCCGCCACCGTCACGGTCGACAAGCAGCAGGTGACCGTGCAGCCCGGCAAGACCGAGACCGTGCTCGTCAAGGTCGCCGAGAAGGCCAAGTACGACATCAAGGTGTCCGGCCCGAACGGCTACACCAACGAGTTCACCGGTGTGCTGGACTGCAAGGTCGGCGTGACCCCGAGCTCCGCCCCGACCACCCCGGCCGCCACCGGCACCGCCACCGCCAAGCCCTCGGGCAGCCCGAGCACCGGTGCCGCCCAGCCCGTCCCGTCGACCACCAGCGCCGCCCCGGGCACCGGTGGTCTGGCCCAGACCGGTGCCAACAGCAACACCCCGCTGCTGGCCGGCATCGCCGGAGCCCTGGTCGTCGCCGGTGGCGCCGCGGTCTTCTTCCTGCGTCGCCGTGGCCGCCACGGTGGCAACGCCGCCTGATCCGGTAGCGCCCATCCGGTAGCACCCATCCGGTAGCACCCGCCGGCGGCACCGCTTGATGCCGCTCGGCCACGGCCCGGTTCTCCCGCACCCGCTGCGGGAGAACCGGGCCGTCGGCGTTCCGGCAGGTGGGGCGGGAGAAGCGGTCACCGTGGGCGCACGGCCCGTCCGCCGTACCCCCGGCGGGGGTCACCCGGGCGGTTCGGGGCTCCCGGCCGGGTGCGGCACAATGGAAGGCTGCAAGCCGAATTACTCCCGACGACGCCGGAGCGATCTCACGTGGCGGAATACATCTACACGATGCGCAAGGTGCGCAAGGCTCACGGAGACAAGGTCATCCTTGACGACGTGACGCTCAGCTTCCTCCCCGGAGCGAAGATCGGCGTCGTGGGCCCCAACGGTGCCGGTAAGTCGACCGTGCTGAAGATGATGGCCGGCCTGGAGCAGCCCTCCAACGGCGACGCCTTCCTCTCGCCCGGCTTCACCGTCGGCATGCTCCTCCAGGAGCCGCCGCTGGACGAGTCCAAGACCGTCCTGGAGAACGTCGAGGACGGCGTCAAGGAGATCAAGGGGAAGCTCAACCGCTTCAACGAGATCGCCGAGCTGATGGCGACCGACTACTCGGACGCCCTGCTGGAGGAGATGGGCAAGCTCCAGGAGGACCTCGACCACGCCGAGGCCTGGGACCTGGACGCCCAGCTGGAGCAGGCCATGGACGCCCTGGGCTGCCCGCCCGGCGACTGGCCGGTCACCAAGCTCTCCGGTGGTGAGAAGCGCCGCGTCGCGCTCTGCAAGCTGCTGCTGGAGGCCCCCGACCTGCTGCTGCTCGACGAGCCCACCAACCACCTGGACGCCGAGTCGGTGAACTGGCTGGAGCAGCACCTGGAGAAGTACAAGGGCACCGTCGTGGCCGTCACCCACGACCGGTACTTCCTGGACAACGTCGCCGAGTGGATCCTGGAGCTCGACCGCGGCCGCGCCTACCCGTACGAGGGCAACTACTCCACCTACCTGGAGACCAAGCAGTCCCGTCTCAAGGTCGAGGGCCAGAAGGACGCCAAGCGCGCCAAGCGGCTCAAGGAGGAGCTGGAGTGGGTCCGCTCCAACGCCAAGGGCCGTCAGGCGAAGTCCAAGGCCCGCCTCGCCCGTTACGAGGAGATGGCGGCCGAGGCCGACAAGATGCGGAAGCTGGACTTCGAGGAGATCCAGATCCCGCCGGGCCCGCGCCTGGGCAACGTCGTCATCGAGGTCGAGAACCTCAACAAGGCCTTCGGCGAGAAGGTCCTGATCGACGACCTGAGCTTCACCCTGCCGCGCAACGGCATCGTCGGCATCATCGGCCCGAACGGCGCCGGCAAGACCACCCTGTTCAAGATGCTCCAGGACCTGGAGACCCCGGACAGCGGCACGGTCAAGGTCGGCGAGACCGTCAAGATCAGCTACGTCGACCAGACCCGCTCCAACATCGACCCGAAGAAGACCCTCTGGGAGGTCGTCTCCGACGGTCTGGACTGGATCAACGTCGGCCAGGTCGAGATGCCGTCCCGCGCCTACGTGTCCGCCTTCGGCTTCAAGGGCCCGGACCAGCAGAAGCCGGCCGGCGTGCTCTCCGGCGGTGAGCGCAACCGCCTGAACCTGGCGCTCACCCTCAAGCAGGGCGGCAACCTGCTGCTCCTCGACGAGCCCACCAACGACCTCGACGTCGAGACGCTCTCCTCGCTGGAGAACGCCCTGCTGGAGTTCCCCGGCTGCGCCGTGGTCATCTCCCACGACCGCTGGTTCCTGGACCGAGTGGCCACCCACATCCTCGCCTACGAGGGCGACAGCAAGTGGTTCTGGTTCGAGGGCAACTTCGAGTCGTACGAGAAGAACAAGGTCGAGCGACTGGGCGCCGACGCCGCCCGTCCGCACCGGGCCACGTACAAGAAGCTGACCCGAGGCTGACATCCAGCTGTCACGACGGCCCGGCAGACTGCCCCTTTGGGGGGCCTGCCGGGCCGCGGCCAGCCGTCACCGCCGGCCGTCGCCGAGAGGGCGTCGGCCGGCGACCGGACACCGAGGAGAACACCCGTGGCTCGCCACATCTACGCCTGCCCGCTGCGCTGGTCCGACATGGACGCCTTCGGGCACGTCAACAACGTGGTCTTCCTGCGCTACCTGGAGGAGGCCCGGATCGACTTCATGTTCACCCAGGCCGCCGAGGCCGGCGCCGGGGAGTTCGCGGGCGGCTCGGTGGTGGCCCGCCACGAGATCGACTACAAGCGGCCGCTGGTGCACCGGCCGGAGCCGGTCACCGTCGAGACCCGGGTGACCCACATCGGCAGCGCCTCGCTGACCGTCTCCTACGACATCAAGGACGTCCACCCGGACGGCTCCGAGACGGTGTACGTCCGGGCCTCCACCGTGGTGGTGCCCTACGACCTGGCCGAGGGCCGGCCGCGCCGGATCTCGCCGGTGGAGCGGGAGTTCCTGTCCCGGTTCATGGACGAGGCCCCGGCCGTCGCGGCAGTCTGAAAGCCCCAGGAAGTCCCAGGACCCCGACCCGATTGAGCTGAGCCGCGTTGACCGTCACCGCCCGCCTCGCCCTGACCGACACCGGTGAGGCCGCCGACCTCTCCGCCTTCCTGCTGCGCCTGCTGCGCTTCGACAAGGCGGCGGCCGTGCGGCTGCAGGCGGTCGGTCCGTCCGGGGAGGACGGCGTGCTGGCGGTCTTCGGGCGGCTGCCGCTGGGCGGCTCGGGCGCGCTGGCGATCCGCACCGTCCGGCTGAGCGGCCTGGACGAGCCGGTCGACCTGACCGTCTCGGCGGGGCAGTTGCTGGACGGCGTGGACGCCGAGGCGGGCGCCGTCGCACTGCCGGGGCCGGTGACCGGCCCGGCCTGGGCCGGGCTGCTGCCGCCGCGGGCCGGCTGGCTGCCGGTCGGCGCCCCGCCGGTGGCCGAGGTGTACCCGGAACTGATGGCCGGGGTGCGGGAGTTCCGCGAGCGCAGCGAGGCCGTCCCGGCGCACCACCGCACCCGCGCGGTGCTGGACCAGCTGGCGGACGAGATCTGGTCCCGGCCGGTCGGGGCACTGCCGGAGCTGCCGCTGCGCGCTGCGCACGCCGCGTACGTGATCGGCTTCCTGAAGCCCGGCGCCCCGCTCTCGGTGCACCGGGCGGGCGGCTGGCTGCGGCTGAGCGCCCCGGCGGGCTCGGTGGTGGTGCGGACCGCGGCCGCGCCGGGCGCGGGGCTGGGGCTCAGCCCGCTCCGGTGACGGTCGGCCCGGCTCAGCCCGGGGTGTTGATCATCGACGCGGCGGCGTACGTCAGGTAGTCGAGCAGCTGCCGCTCGTGCTCGGCGGGCAGCTCCAGGCTGGCCACGGCCGCGCGCATGTGGGTCAGCCAGGCGTCGTGCGCGGCCTTGTCGACCTTGAACGGCGCGTGGCGCATCCGCAGCCGCGGGTGGCCGCGCCGGTCGCTGTAGGTGCGCGGCCCGCCCCAGTACTGCATCAGGAACAGCGCCATCCGCTCCTCGGCCGGGCCGAGGTCCTCCTCGGGGTACATCGGCCGCAGCAACTCGTCCTCGGCGATGCCCTCGTAGAAGCGGCGGACCAGACGCCGGAAGGTCGGCTCACCGCCGACCTGGTCGTAGAAGGTCTCCTCGCTGAACGTGTCCCGTCCGATCTCTGTCACCCGACCATGGTCGCAGACGCCGACGGGGTCGTACACCGGGACCGAAGGCGTACGACCCCGCGGGGTCCGGTGACCGGCGGAGGCGGTCACCGGGGGACGGTCAGGCGTCCTCCCACCTGAACAGCTTCCAGGCGATGCCGGTCAGCACGGCCGCGAAGAGCAGCAGTCCGCCCATGGTGGGCAGGGCGTCCATGACGCCGCCGCCGCGGGTCAGCACCGACTGGGCGGTGTCGACCAGGTAGTGCAGCGGCATGACCTTGGAGACGGTCTGCAGCCAGCCCGGGGCGCCGTCCATCGGGAAGAACGAGCCGGACAGGAAGGACATCGGCAGCACGATGATCTGCGAGATGCCGTTGGCCGCCTCCTCGGTCTTGGCGACCGAACCGGCGAGCAGGCCGATGGACATGAAGGCGAGCGTCGCGCAGGCCACCAGCGGCAGGACCAGCCACCAGTTGCCGGTGAGCTTGAGCCCGAAGAAGCTCGTGGCGACCACCAGGAAGACGGTGGTCTGGAGGAAGGCGGTCAGCAGCGAGACCAGGATCCGGGAGCTGACGACCGTGCCGGCGCTGATCGGGGCCAGCCGCAGTCGGCGCAGCACCTTGGACTTGCGCCAGTTGACCAGGGTCAGCGCGGCGCCGAAGACCGCGCCGGTGGCGACGGCCCAGCCGAGCAGGCCGGGGGTGAGGAACTGGATCGGCTTGAGCGACTTGTCCTCGACCTGCTGGGCGTCCACGACGAAGGCCGGCGGCTTCCCGGTGGCCGCCTGGTTGGCCTCCTGGACGATCGAGTTGACGATGCCCTGCAGCGCGCCGGCGCGGACCTGGTCGGCGGCGCTGTAGCGCAGCTCGATCCTGCCGTCCGCGGCCTGCGTGATCATCGCGTCGAAGTCGCCCTTGCGGACCTTCTCCAGCGTGGCGGCCTGGTCGTCGGTGCGGGTGATGGTGAGGACCTTGTCCAGCTCGGTCCGGCCCTCGCCCTGCATCGAGTCGAACAGCTTCACCGCGCCGACCTGGGCGACCTTGGCGTGCGGGGTGTTGGAGCCCTTGGTCACGCTGCCGAAGAAGACCAGGAAGACCAGCGGGAAGAGCAGGATGAAGAAGGTCGCGGTGCGGTCGCGCTTCATCCCGAGCAGCATCGCGCGGGACAGGCTCCAGAACGCGCTGACCCGCTCCCGCCCGTCGGCGGCGCCGGCCGAACCGCCGCGCGGGGCGGGGGCCTTCGGCTCGGTGGAGGTGGTCGCGGTCATGCGCGGAACTCCCGTCCGGTCAGCTGGAGGAAGACGTCCTCCAGGGTGGCGCCGCGCACTTCGAGGCCGCGCAGCGCGTTCTGCTCGGCCAGCACGCTGAGCACCGGGGCCGGAAGGCGGGTGGAGACGGAGAGCGAGACGGTGTCGTCCTCCAGGGTGGCGACGTCGGCGCCGGCCGCGGCCAGCAGCTCGCGGGCCCGCTCGACCGGCAGCTGGCCGGAGGCCACGCTGATCCGGACGGTGTCGTCGATCTCGCGGATCAGCGCCGCGGGGGCGCCGGTGTGCAGGATCTTCCCGTGGTCCATGATCGAGACCCGGTCGCAGAGGACCTCGGCCTCGTCCAGGTAGTGGGTGGTCAGGACGACGGTGCGGCCCTCGTTGTTGATGTCCCGCAGGAGGTCCCAGAGGTTGCGGCGGGACTGCGGGTCGAGGCCGGTGGTGGGCTCGTCCAGGAAGACGAGCTCCGGGTCGTGGGCCAGCGCGCAGGCGATCGACAGGCGCTGGGCCTGGCCGCCGGACATCTGGTCGGTGAGGGTTTCGGTCTTGTCGGCGAGGCCGACCCGCTCCAGCATCGCATCGGCCCGCTTGGGACCGACCCCGTAGAACGACGCGAAGGTGCGGATGGTCTCCCGGGCCGTCAGTTTCCGGAAGAAGGCGGAGGCCTGGAACTGCACGCCTATTCGCGGCAGCAGCTTCGGGTTACGCGGCCAGGGGGCCATCCCCAGCAGCTCGACCCGGCCCTCGTCGGGCTTGCGGACCCCTTCCAGGATCTCCATGGTGGTGGTCTTCCCGGCCCCGTTGGGGCCCAGGATCCCGTAGAACTCGCCGGCCTCGACGGTGAACGACACCCCGTCGACGGCCTGCACATCCCCGTACCGCTGGCGGATGCCGTCAGCGGATATAGCAGCAGTCATGAGCCCTGAGAATAGGGGTTTCGGGGCGTCTTGTGCACGCCTGGTGACGGGGATTTGCGGATTTCCTGAGGAAGGCACGAGAAAGCCGGGCCGGGTGGAATTGTCGAATTCCGCCCGGCCCGGCCGGAGTTGCCCCTGACGAGGCATCAAAGCGCAGATCAGGCGCGGTGCACCGTGATCGTCGTCCAGGCGCCGATGTGGATCCGGTCGCCGTCGTTCAGCGGTACGGCGGTGTGCGGGGAGATCGGTTCCGCGCCGCCGTTCACGGTGGTGCCGTTGGTGGAGTCCTGGTCCACCAGCACCCAGCTGCCGTCCGCCTGTTCGGCGAGCAGCGCGTGCTGGTGCGAGGCGCCCGGATCCTCCGGCGGCACCGACAGGTCGATCTCCGGGACGGTGCCCCGGTGCTGGCTGCGCCGGCCGATCCGCAGCTGGCCGCGGCCGGTCAGCGGGATGCGGCGCTCGGGGCAGTACGGCGGGAAGAACAGGCCGGCCGCCTCGGGGCCGCTGCGGGCCATCATGTCGGTGAAGTAGTCACGGTCGGCCGAGACCACCGCGATCCAGTTGGCCCGGACCGGCTCGGCCGGGACGGGTTCCGGCTGGGCGCCCGGCTGGGGCTGCGGCGGGGCCAGGTGGAAGGACGTGCCGAAGTCGCCGCCGCGGTTGTTCGGGCCGGGGCCGGCCGGCTGGGCGTACACCGGGCCGGAGTCCTCGCGCACCGGGGTCTCCGGGAAGGCGCCCTCGGGCGGAGGGTAGCCGTAGGTGTGCGGGTACTCCGGAGCCGACGGCTGGTGGGGCTGCGCCTGCTGCGGCTGCGGCGGGGCCTGCGGGGGCTGCGCGGTGCCGCCGTAGGCCGCCGGGATGTTCAGCGGCGGGGGCTGGGCCGGACCGGGCGCGGGTGCCGGTGCGGGCGCACCGCCGGCCGGCATCTGGCGGCGCGAGGGCGTGGACAGCTCGTAGTCGTAGCCGCACTCCTCGCAGAACCGGCCGGTCTGCGGGCTGCGGCAGATCGGGCAGACGGTCAGGCCCTCGGTGAGGCCCGGCGGCGAGGCCGGGGGCGGCACGGCCCCGGGCGGCGGGAACGCGCCGCCCGGCGGCGGGTAGGCGCCGGGCGGGGGGAACGCCCCGGGCGGGGGCGGTGGGGCCGATCCCGGCGGCGGGGGCGGCGGGGCCGGAGCACCGAAGGGCGCACCGCCGTGCGGCGGGTGCCCGGCGGGTGCGCCGGGCGCGGGGTCGGCGCCGGGCGCACCCGGGTAGCCCCCGTGGGCGCCGGGCGGCGGGACCGGCGGAGTCATCGGGAAGCCGCAGAAGTCGCACCAGTCCTCGGCCTGCGACTCGTGGCCCCTCGGGCAGATCGGCATCAGGTCCCCCTCGTTCCGGGCCGGTGCGGCGCGGCCTCGCGCCGGGCGGCCGGCCCGGTCACGTCTTCAGCGGTCACTTCGCGGTCACTTCTTCACACGTACCGTCTTGGTCGACCGGGTCTCAAGGGTCATCGAGTCGGCCTCGCTCACGTTCTTACGGAACCGAACCGTACCCTCCTTCGGGTCGACCACGTCCACCACCTTCTGCAGCAGCTTGTAGGTGCCGTCGTTCCCGGTCGCGTGGGCGATCCGGACGGCGGCGCCCAGCTTGGCGGTCGCGGTGTCGACGTCCCCCGCCCGGTGGGCCTCCAGGCCCTCCTGGATCGAGGAGGCGAGCTCGGCCTGTCCGGTGTAGTGGGCGACCTGCGGGCTGATCCGGGTGGAGGAGGCCAGGTCGTCCGTCCAGACGGCCTTGACCAGGCCCTGGCTGAGCACCTCGGGGGCGCCGCCGCCGACCTGCGGGGGCAGCACCAGGCTGACCCGGGCGGCGAGCATCTCGTTGCCGACCGAGGCGGCCGGGACCTCGACGCAGACGTGGTAGTCGCGGCTCTCGTCGCCCCAGGAGCCGGTCGGGTAGTCGCCGGCCCGGGGCCCGGCCTCGGCGCGGCGCCCGGTGAGGTCCTCGACCGCGGGGGCGACCTGCTTGACGAACTTCACCGTGGCGTTGGCCGGGGTCCAGATCCGCAGCGCGACGTCGGCGACCTGCTTGCCCATCGCGCCGGTCATCATCGAGCGGAAGTCCTCGGCGAGGCCGGAGGGCTCGGCGACGATGTCGGTGGTGCCGAGCAGCGCCGAGGAGATCTTGCGCAGCTCGTCGATCCGCCAGTCGGTGCCGACGCCGCGGCAGTCGGCGGTGAAGTGGCCGGTGACCCGCTCGATGTTGCGGGCCAGGTCCTCCGCCGACTCGTGCTCGTTGTTGCCGTCGGTGAGCAGGATGGCGTGCCGGATGGCGATGTCGCGGCGGGTGAGGAAGAGCTTGTCGGCCTTGGCCAGCCAGGTGCCCATCGCGGTGCCGCCGGCGGCGGTGAGGCGGCGCAGCGACTCCTTGGCCTGCTCCCGGGTGCTCGGGGAGGCGGTCGCCAGGGTGCCGTCGCCGGGGTAGATGTCGCGGGCCTCGTGGGTGCCGGCCACCACGGCGAAGGCGGTGCCGTCGCGCAGCGCGTCGATGGCGGCGGCGGTGGCCTCCCGGGCGCCGTTGATCTTGGTCTTGGGGTAGTCCATCGAGCCCGAGCAGTCGACCAGGATCACCACGGCCGCCTCGGCGTCGCCGCGCTGGGGACCGGCGTCGGCCAGCCCGAGCGGGCGGCCGCCGGAGGTGCCGCCGCCGGTGGAGGTGACGGTGACGATGGCGTTCACCTCGCGGGCGCCGTCGGCCAGGTACTCGTTCTGGAAGATCTCCACGTCGAACCTGGGCAGGTTCGGCTTCGCCAGTGTTGCCATGGGGCGGTGGCTCCCGTCGGGTGAGGGGTGGATGCGATCGGGTCGGTGGGGTGGTCCGGCGGCCGGGCGGCCCGGCGGACGGCGCCGTCGGGCGCCGGGCCGGTCGCGGACGGCCGGTCAGGAAGCCGGCGGGTGCGGCGGCTGCGGAGGGACGGGCGGGGCGACCGGCGGCGCGGGCGGGGCCGGGGGAGCCGTCGGTGGCGCGGGCGGCGTCGGCGGGACGGCCGGAGCGGTCGGGACCGAGGGCAGCGGGGCGGCGCGGGAGCCGATCACCGGGAGGTCCGGCAGGGTCGGCTCGTAGTCCGGGTCGTCCTCGGGAGCGCCCTGGGCGGCGGCCGGGGTGATCACCTTCAGGTCGAGCGCGGTCGGCGTCTCCTCGGCCTCCTCGACCGAGGCCGCCGGCGGGTCGATCGGCAGCACCGCGACGGTGATGTTGTCGTGCCCGCCGGCCGCGACCGCGAACTTCACCAGGGTCTGGGCCGCCGCGAGCGGCTCGGTGCGGGCGTCCGGCCGGACGAAGTACGCCAGGTCGGTGGCCGCCTCGGCGTAGTTCCACAGCCCGTCGGTGCAGATCAGCAGTACCCCGGGGACGTGCGGGGTGAAGTCGAGGGTGTGCGGCACGACCTCCTCGGCGTCGGCGCCGAGCCAGCCGGTGATCGCGTGGGCGCGCGGGTCGGCGTACGCCTCGGCCTCACCCATCAGCCCGGCCTCCACCATCCGGGCGGCCCAGGAGTCGTCCTGGGTGAGCCGGAAGGGGACGGCGGTGGTGCGGTCGTCCGGGATCCAGTACGCCCGGGTGTCGCCCACCCAGCCGATGGTGATCCGGCCGCCCGCCGCTACGGCGCTGACGAAGGTGCAGGCGGGCGCGTTGAGGTCGGGGCGGGTGGGCCCGGCGCCGTCGGTGGCGAGGTCGGCGACGGCCTTGGCGGCGTCGGCGACGGCGGCGCGCATCGCCTCCTCCGGGTCCCGGCCGGCCTCCAGCGAGGTCAGCAGCGACTCCGAGGCGGCGTCGACGGCGGTCTCCGAGGCCTCGTCCGGGCGGTCGGAGGAGGAGACGCCGTCGCACACCACGGCGACCACGACCGGTTCCCCGCCGGGCAGCGAGCTGGCGGCGACGGTGAAGGAGTCCTCGTTGCGGTGGTGGCGCACGCCGCGGTCGCTGACCCCGGCGACGCCCGCCAGCGCCTTCTCCATGTGGTCGCGCGGGCGCGGCTGGGCGCTGCCGCAGCCCTCGCAGTAGCCGTCCTCGGTGACCTGCGGCTGCCCGCAGTTCACGCAGACCGGCCCGCGCTGCGGCGGGACGGCCTCGCCGCGGGCGGCGGCCCAGCCGGCGGGCATCGCGCCCGGGGCCGCCCGGCCGTCCCGGCCGGTCCCGCAGCGCCCGCAGAAGGCGTCGTCGGGCTCCATCGGCTCGGAACAGCTCGGGCACTCGGTCTGCTGCGGCATCGGCTACACCCACGTCCTGGGGCGGGCCCGGTTGGCCCGTTCCACCATCTCGATCCTGGTCTCGGCCCGGTCGGCCAACCGGGCGAGTACCCGGTATGACTGTTCCAGGGCGAAGCGCAGTTCCCGCTCCACCGCGGGACGTCCCAGTACCACCAGGTCGGCGCCCTGCTGCGCCCCGGCCGAGCCGGCGCCGACCCAGCCGAGGGCCGCGCCGAGCACCTCGACGGAGAGCTCCTCGCGGCGGCGGTCGTCCAGCCGCAGCGCGGTCAGCTGGTCGGAGCCGGCGGCGAGGTCGGCGGCGAGCGGGTCGGTGGCGGCCCGTTCGCGCAGCCGGGCGCGGACGGCGGCGATCCGGGCGGCGGTGTACTGGCTGGAGGTGGCCGGGACGGACTCCAGCACGCGCACCGCGCCGGGCCGGTCGTCCTCGGCGAGGCGGACCCGGGCGAGGCCGAAGGCGGCGCTCAGGTAGGCGTGGTCGGTGGTCCACACCAGGCGGTAGAACTCGGCCGCGTCGCCGCCGTCGCCGAGCAGTTCGGCGCAGATGGCCAGGGCGAGCTTGGGCGCGGCCTCGCCGGGGAAGGCGTCGTACACCGCGTCGAAGGCCTGGGCGGCGGCGCGCAGGCCGTTCTCGCCGCCGTCCGCCGACCCGACCAGGGCGACCAGTCCGCGGTACCAGACCACCCGCCAGTCGTCCGGGTGGTCCTGCTCCAGCTCGGCGAGCTTCTGCACGGCCGTGCCGTGGCGGCCGAGTTCGAGCAGGGCGCGCAGCTCGCGCAGCCGGCTCTCGATCGAGACGGCGGGGGCGCCGCCGAGCGCGACGAGCGCCTCCTCGGGGTCGGTGGCGAGCAGGGTGGCGAGGAAGCCCGCGTTGGGGTCGAGCGGGTCGACCCGGGGGACGGGCAGGGCGAGGGCGGCGGCCGAAGGGTCCAGCGCGGCCACCCGGAGCTGCCCGGGCTGGGTGGTGGGCAGCACCAACTCGGTGTCGACGACGCGCAGTTCGGGGCCGAACAGGGTGGACAGCGCGGGCCGGGGCCGTTCGTCCTGGAGGGCCAGCACCTCCCGCAGCACGCCGGTGAGCTGGTCGGCCATCTCCTCGGCGGAGGAGAAGCGGCGGGCCGGGTCCGGGTCGGTGGCGCGGACCAGGAAGCGGTAGTACGACTCGTACCTGGCGAAGACCTCGACGTCCTCGGGGCCGGGCAGCGAGTCGCGGTAGGTGGTGCTGTAGCCCTGGAAGTCGAAGGTGAGCACGGCCAGGGTGCGGGCCACGGTGTAGAGGTCCGAGGCGGGGGAGGGGCCGTCGGTGGCGATCTCCGGGGCCTGGTAGCCGATGGTGCCGTAGATCGGGCCGTCGTCGTCGAAGCGGCGGACCGCGCCCATGTCGATGACCTTGAGCGTGTCCCCGCTCTGGATCACGTTGTCGATCTTGAAGTCGCAGTAGACCAGGCCCCGGCTGTGCAGGTAGCCCAGCGCGGGCAGCGCCTCCAGGGCGTACGCGATCGCCTGCTCGACCGGCAGCGGCTCGCGCCGGCCGTCCGGGGTGCGGCGGTCGTTGGCGATGTCCTTGAGCGACTTGCCGCCGACGAACTCCATCACGATGTAGCCGTCGGTGGAGCCCGTGCGCAGGTCCGGGTGCTCGGCGAAGTTGATGATCCGCACGATGTTCGGGTGGTCCACCTCGGCCAGGAAGCGCCGCTCGGCGACGGCTGCGGCGAGCGCGTCCTCGTCCCCGGTGTCCAGCAGGCCCTTGAGCACCACCCACTTGTCGTTGACCCGCCGGTCCACCGCCAGGTAGATCCAGCCGAGCCCGCCGTGCGCCAGGCAGCCGACCACCTCGTACTGCCCGCCGACCAGGTCGCCGCGGCGCAGCTTGGGCGTGAAGGAGTACGGCGTGCCGCACTTGGTGCAGAAGCCGTCCGGGCGGCCCGGCAGGCCGTTCTTCTCCCGGCCCACCGGGGCCTCGCACTTGGAGCAGAACCGCTTGCGCTCGGGCACCTCGGGGTTGGCCAGCACCGCCTGCGCCGGGTCGGCCGTCGCGACCGTCGGCACGGTGACCAGGCCGGCGCCCAGCCGGTTGCGGGTGCCCGCGCTGACGCTGCCGCGGGTGGAGCGCACCGAGACCGAGCGGCTGCTGCCGGTGCGGGTGGAGCGGTGCGAGCGGGAGCGGCCGGACATCGAGCGGGCGGAGCCGGTGCGGGCCGACAGCGAGCGGATCGAGCCGCTGCGGGCGGAGTCCGGGGCGACCCGGGCGGACGGGACGTAGGGCTGGGTGACGCCGGTGTCGGCGCCGGGCGGGGTCAGCCCGCACTCGTCGCAGTAGCCGTCCGGGTCGATGGTGCCGGCGCAGTCCCGCGGGCACGGGGAGCCGGGGCCGGCGGCGGTCGGCGGGGGCGCGGTCGTCGCGCCGGTGCCCGCGGGGGCCACCGTGGAGGCCCCGGCCGGGGCCAGCCCGCACTCGTCGCAGTAGCCGTCGGCGTCGATCCTGCCCCCGCCGGAGCAGTCCGGCCGTACGCACGCCTCGCCCATCTACCTCAGCCCCCCTGTACCTGTCCGTCGACCGGCGTCTGGCCGGTCGCCTGGTGTGCCTGTGAGTCCTCGTGCGCCTGTGCGCCTCCGGGCGCCTGCGCGCCGCCGGAGGCCTCGGCCTGGGCCGGACGCAGCGACTGCTGGAAGCGGGCCACCGCCGCGGCCGCCGCCCGCAGGTCGCAGGGCGCGCTCCACAGCAGCCAGCGCGCCTTCTCGTACCGCTCGATCACCTCCGGGTCCTCGGCCACCCGCATCCGGGCCGCCATCGCCTTGTAGGCGTCCAGCCGGCCGCGCAGTTCGGCCCGGACGGCCAGCGGCTGGGTGACCTCGGTGAGCGACTGCCGGGCCCGGGCCAGCTCCTTGGCGGCGGCGTCCTCCAGCGCGTCCAGCAGCGGCGCCAGCCGGCCCCACTGCCCGCCCTGGCGCAGCTCCAGCGCGGTGACGATCCGTTCGCGCAGCGCCGAGGCCGGGCCGGGCACGGCCGGGACGTCGCTGGAGGCTATCTTCGCCAGCACCTCGCCGCGCGCCCGGCGGGCCTCGGCCAGGGTGGCGTCGGCCCGCTGGAGCAGGTCGCCGACGCCCTGCAGGCGCTCCTCGGCGTCGTCGCGCAGCCGCAGCAGGTCCTCCAGCTCCAGCCGGACGCCGTCCAGCGCCCGCCCGGCCCGGTCGAAGCGCTCGGTGTCCACCACGCCGGAGGGGGTGGCGAAGGCCTCGCCCTCGGGCACCGTGCCGCGCTGGGCGGGCACCCGGGCCGGGCGCCACAGCGCCAGCGGGTCCTCGCGGACCTCGGTGCGCAGCTCGGTGAGGTCGCGGGCCAGCCCGGCCAGGTCGTCGCCCAGCGGGTGGCCGCCGGCCCGCACGCCGAGCGAGGCGGCCAGGGTCTGCACCCGGCGCAGTTCGGCCAGCAGCAGGTCGATCCGGGCCGGCAGCGCCGACCAGACCGCGTCGGCGGCGCTGACCACCTCCAGC
Organism: Kitasatospora sp. NPDC101108; assembly: GCF_055584725.1. NCBI lineage: Bacteria > Bacillati > Actinomycetota > Actinomycetes > Kitasatosporales > Streptomycetaceae > Kitasatospora > Kitasatospora sp. NPDC101108. Next base: position 70,057 of record NZ_JBVJLM010000022.1, on the reverse strand, counting down.
ACGGTGGCGTACCAGGAGTTCATCCGGGCCATCAGCGCATCCAGGCTGACCCGCTCGACCAGTTTGGCGGGCGCGCCCAGCAGTTGGGGACCGTCCGGCAGCGCGCCGCCCGGGACGGTCACCGCGTCCCCGGTCAGCAGCTCGCTCAGCTCGGCGAGTTCGGGGTTGCCGGGCTTGGCCTTGCGGGCCCGGACCGCGCGGGCCGAGGCGAGCGCCTCGGAGTAGCGGTCGAACAGCGCCCAGAGCAGCGGCAGGCCCTTGCCGGCGACCGACCAGCGCTCCAGGGTCCGTCCGGTCAGTTCGGCGCCGTCCAGCAGCCGCAGGCCCGGGTGGTCCTGCAGGGCGAGCAGCGCCGACTCGACCGCGTCCCGCTCCGCGCCGAGGCGCGCCAGCGCGCGGTCCACCTCCTCCCGGCTCAGTACCGGGCCAGCCGATGCCGCCACCGCGGTGTCCTTCCTTCCTCGCGCGGGCCGCCGTCGCGTGCGACGGACGGTCCCGCGGCAACCCCCGTGTCCACCACCGGTCTCCCCGTGGTGATCGTCCCGAACCCTAACCGGTGGGTGTCCGGGCGGTGCGGGCGCGGGGTGTCAAGACGCCGTCAACGCCCCGCGTCCGCACCGGTCCCGTACCCGTCCGTGCCGGGAATCCCCGGCCCCGGCCCCGGTACCGGCCCCGGGGCCGGTACCGGGTCGGTCCTCCATAGCGGTCCCCGGGCCGGGTCCTCAGTGCGGGACCGGCCAGTAGTGCTCGGCGTCGTTGAGCATGTACGGCTTCAGCCAGCGGTCGTAGCTGCGCCCCCACTCGCCGCCGGCGTGGTAGTCGGCCAGCACCTGGTTGACCCGCGCGGTGAGGTCCGGGCTGCTCCTGAGCATGGCGACGCCGATCACCTCCGGCTGCACGTCGCCGTCCACGATCCGCACGGTCTGGTCCTGCGCCGCCTGACCGGCCGCCAGGCCGTCGTCGGTCATGGTGGCGTCGACCTTGCCGAGCTGCATCAGGACCAGGCAGTCCAGCTGGTTCTCCACGACCGTCAGGTGGGCGTTCGCGTCCTTCTTGGCGCCGTTCTTGGCGGGGTCGAAGACGTCGGCGGCCGTCGATCCCTTGGCGACGCAGACGTTCCTGCCGCCGATCGCCTCGTCGAGGTTCTTCGCCGGGGAGGTCTTCGGGACCAGCACCCGCTGGGTGATGCTGAAGTACGGCTTGGAGAAGGCGACGTCCTCCATCCGCTTGCAGTTGACGGTCATGGTGCGGACGATCAGGTCGACCCGGCCCTTCTGCACCGCGTCGACCCGGTCGGCGGTGGCCACCGGCTTGAGCACCACCTTCTCCGGGTCGCCCATGATGGCGGTGCCGATCGCCCGGGCCAGGTCGATGTCGAAGCCCTCGATCTGACCGGTGTTCGGGTTGCGGGCGCCCCAGCGGTAGCTGTTCTGGTCCACGCCGATCACCAGGCTGTGCCGGGCCTTGATGGCCTTCACCGCCGGGCCGTCCACCGGACTCGGCGGCACGCTGGCGTAGATGTCGCAGGTGTCGGACTGGCTCTGCTGCTCCCGGGCCTGCTGGGCCTGTTGGGCCGACCGGACGGCCTGGGGCGCGCCGGTCGGCGCGGCGCCGGAGGGGCCGCCCCCGCCGAGCACGGCCGCGCAGGCCGCCAGCACTGCCAGCGTCGCGGCGCTCCTGGTCGGTACGGTTCTGCTGCGCATCTGTTCCGTTCCCCCTTACCGGTACTCGGCGAGTCGTCGGCCCAGACCGCGCAGCGCGGCCGCCGCGGCCACCAGGCCGAGCACCGCGGCGGCGCCGGCCGCCAGGCGGAGGTCCCCGGCGGTGCCGTCGGCGGCGGCCCCGAACCGGGCCTGTTCGATGTCGGCGGCCTGGGCGAGCGCCCGGTCGGTGCCGTTGAAGGCGGCGTCGGCGGTGCCGGTGGTGTCGGTGGCCGACACCGTCCTGTTCAGGGCGCCCTGGTAGTCGGCGTCGCCGACCTCGGCCTTCACCGCGTCCTGGTAGCGGTCCTGCCAGAGGTCGTACTGGTCGGCGGCGGTGGCCAGGGCCTGGTCGGCGGCGCTCGGCGCGAGGGCCAGCGCCTTGGGCAGCGAGCCGCTGCGCCGCTGCATCGGGGTCGACTTGCCGGCGATTCCGGCCAGGCGCTTGGTGGCGTCCGCGTACTGCCCGTTGTAGGTGGCGGTGGAGCCGCGCGCGACCAGGTTCAGGTTCTCCGCCAGCCGGGCGCTGAGCACGTCCACCCGGGCCGAGTTGAGCGCCCGCAGCGGGGTCGCGCCCTCGTGGTCGCTCTTCTCCAGGGCCGAAGCGGTGGTCACTCCGGCCACGGCGAGCCAGAGCGTGCCCGCCAGCACGGCGGCGGTGGCGCCCAGCAGGCCGATGTTGAACACCCGGTTGGTGCGGCGGAACAGGGTCAGCTGCACCCACCCCAGCGCGGCCAGGGTCAGCGCCGCCAGCCCGTACGCGCCCCACGGCACCGACCGGGCCGCGGCGTAGTCGTCCGCCAGCTCCTTGGTCTCGATGGTGTTCAGCTCGGCGGCGGCCGGCAGCAGGACGGTCTGCATCTGCTCGGAGGCGTACCGCAGGTAGGCGCCGCCGAGCGGGATGCCCTGCCGGTTGTCGGCCCGCGCGGATTCCACCAGACCGGCGTACACCGGGAGTTGCTGGTTCAGCCGGGAGAGTGAGTCCTGGGCCGGGGAGGTCGCGGTGGTCCGCGCGGCGGCCTGGGAGACCAGCCTGGCGGCCTGCGCGAGGTCCTGTTCGTAGCGGGCCCGGACGTCCTTGGGTTCGGCGCCGGCCAGCAGGAAGCCGGAGGCCGCGGTGGTGGCGGCGTCGGCCAGCGAGCGGTGGATCTCGGCGGCGTCCCGGCTCAGCGGCTGGCTGTACGAGACCACCCGGTCGGCGGCCGACGCCCTGGTCTCCAACTGCCAGGCGGTCAGCCCGCCGAAGGCCACCGTGAGCACCGCGAGCACCACCCCGGCCAGCCGCAGCCGGCCCGGGGGCGTGCGGATGGCCTGCGCCAGGCGGGCGCGCACGCCGCGCCCGGGTCGGTCCGGCCCGGGGCGCTTCGCGGCCGCGCCGGCCGTACGGGGAACGGGGATGCCGGGCGGAGCCGCACCCCGCCCCGCTGCCGCCGGCGCCGCCCCCGGTACGGCCGGTGGCACGCTCGGCCCTGCCGGGAACGCGGCGCCCGGTGCGCCGTTGCCTACTGGTGATGCCACCCGCCTCATCCTCCCCTGGAGCCGGACCCGACACCCGGGGCCCGACCGATGGCAGCAGTATGGCCGTGACTCCCTCCGGCCACACCTGACTTGCGCCGATCTTGAGCATGTCGTGCACGGTTCCTGCACGCTCCCGTACGGCTCGCGTCGTTCGTACGGTTCGTACCGTTCGTACCGCTCGCGCCGGCTCGTGGCCGGCCGGTACCCGGAGGCACCCGGGTCGCGGCCGGCCGGGCGGAGAGTGGCGACCCGTGCGACGCGGGCGGGCCCCGCACGGTTCCTTCACCGCTCGGCGTCACCGCTCGGCGTCGCGGCTCCGCGCCGCGCTGATCCCGGGTGGGGCACCCCACCCCTCCGTACCATGGGCCCCATGCGACTGCTTGGAACGATCTCGCCCGACCGCCCGCTGCTCGTCGTCGCGGTCCGCGAGGAGGCCGCCCACCTCGACGACCGGCTGCCCGTGCTGCTCACCGGGATCGGGAAGGTCAACGCCACCGCGGCCCTGGCCACGGTGCTCGCCCAGGGCGAGCGGCCCTCCGAGGTGATCAACCTGGGCACCGCCGGTGCGCTGCGCCCGGGCTGGGAGGGCATCCACCACGTGGTCCAGGTGATCCAGCACGACCTGAACAGCGAGGTCCTGCGGGCCCTGACCGGCCGCAGCTACGGCGATCCGCTGGTCGTCGGCCGGGGCGACGGCCCGGTGCTGGCCACCGGCGACCTGTTCGTCGACTCCCCGGCGGCCAAGGAGCGGCTCGCCGAGCACGCCGACCTGGTCGACATGGAGGGCTACGCCGTCGCCACCGTCGCCCACCGGGCCGGGGTGCCGGTCCGGCTGGTCAAGTACGTCAGCGACGAGGCCGGGGACGGCGCGGGCCACACCTGGCGGGAGTCGGTCGACGACTGTGCCCGGCACCTGGCGGCGTGGGTGCGCGCGCAGGGCTGGTGACGGTTCATCAGGTACGTCTGGATGGCTAGGGTGGCGCGGTGACCGAGAACACCGCGCCCCTGGGCGCCGCGCCGAGCAAGCTCTCCGACAGCCGTCCGCCGACGGTGAACGCCGACGAGCGGACCACTCTGCTGGCCTTCCTCGACTACCTGCGCGAGGCCGTGATCGCCAAGGTCGACGGCCTCGCCGACGAGGACGCCCGGCGCCCCGGCGTCGCCTCCGGCACCAACCTGCTGTGGCTGGTCCGGCACCTGACCGTGGTCGAGCACAACTGGTTCGAGTGGGCCTACGGCGGATCGGGCGACGGGGAGGCCCCCGACAGCGAGGTGGCCGTACCGGCCGACCTCACGGTGGCCGCGGCGGTCGCCGCCTACCGGGACGCGATCGCCCGGGCGAACGCGGTGGCCGCGGCCGCCCCGGACCTCGACCGCCCCGGTGCGCGCTCGCTGCGGCCGGACGCCGCCGAGGGGCCGTCGCTGCGCTGGGTGCTGGTGCACATGATCGAGGAGACCGGGCGGCACGCCGGGCACGCGGACATCATCCGCGAGCAGCTGGACGGGGCCGTCGGGCGCTGAGTGCCGCAGGGGGGGCGGCCGGGAACCCGGCCGCCCCCCTGTCGTCGGGGCTCAGTCCCGGAAGGCCGAGAGGTCGAAGGAGGCCAGCCGCTCCGGGTCGACGATCACGTCGATCGCGGCGATCGCGCCGGCCACGACGGTGAACGCCATGATCGACAGTGCCCGGCCGTTGTCGCCGATGACCACCGCGCCCGCGGTGCCGTTGACCAGCGCGGGGCGGGCGAACGGCGACAGCTTGCCCCACAGGACGGCCTGCCCCGCCACCGTCGCGGCGCCGTTGAGCACCACGGTGTGCCGGGCCTGCCCGGCCCCGCCGTCGGAGCGCAGCACCACGTCCGGGTCGAGCACCGCGAGCAGGGCGTCCAGGTCGCCGTTGCGGGCGGCGGCGAAGAAGGCGTCCACCGCGACGCGCTGGCGGCCCAGGTCCGGGTCGGGCGCGGGCGCCTGCCCCTGCACCTTGCGGCGGGCCCGGCTGGCCAGTTGGCGGGTCGCGGCGGCGGTCTTCTCGATCAGCGGGGCGATCTCCTCGAACGGCACCGCGAACAGGTCGTGCAGCACGAAGGCGACCCGCTCGGCGGGCGACAGCGACTCCATCACCACCATCAGGGCCAGGCCGACCGAGTCGGCGAGCATCACCTCCTGCTCGGGGTCGACCACCCCCTCGCGCCGCAGCAGCGGGTCCGGGATGCGCTCGGGGCCGCTCGCGCCGTCCGGTCCGGCCGGCTGCAGCGGCTCCTCGCGGCGCGCGGCGCGGTCGCGCAGCTGGTTCAGGCACACCCGGGAGACCACCGTGGTCAGCCAGCCGCCGAGGTTGCCCACCCCGCTGGTGTCGGTGCGGTCGTAGCGCAGCCAGGCGTCCTGGAGCGCGTCCTCGGCCTCGCTGATCGAGCCGAGCATCCGGTACGCGACCGCGCGCAGGTGCGGGCGGTGCTCCTCGAAGAGCGCGGTCCGGGCAGATCTCTCGTCCACCGTGTCACATTCCTTCGTCGCCTCGGGTCAGGGCAGCAGAGCCACCCAACAGCGGTGGACGGCCGGAGATCAACTCCCGGCCCGGGACGAAACGGAGACGATCGTGACGAACAGCCCGGTACTGGTCACCGGCGGCACCGGCACCCTGGGCCGGCAGGTCGTACCGCTGCTGCGGGCGGCCGGCCTGCCGGTGCGGGTGCTGAGCCGACGGGAGCGGGGCGGCGCGGACGGCGTGACGTACCTGCGCGGCGACCTGCTCGGCGACGCCACCGAGGCGGCCGCCCGGCTGGACGAGGCGCTCGCGGGCGTCGGCACCGTACTGCACCTCGCGGGCGGGCCCAAGGGCGACGACGAGGCCACCCGCCGCCTGGTCGCGGCCGCCCGGCGGGCCGGGGTGCGGCACCTGGTGTACATCTCGGTCATCGGCGCGGACAGGGTGCCGCTCGGCTACTTCCGGGCCAAGCGCGCGGCCGAGGAGGCGGTGGCCGGCTCGGGTCTGCCGTACACCGTGCTGCGCGCCGCCCAGTTCCACGACCTGGCGTTGGCCGTGGTCGAGAAGATGGCGAGGCTGCCGTTCCTCCCGGCCCCCGGCGGGGTCCGCTGGCAGCCTGTGGACGTGCGCGAAGTCGCCGCCCGGCTGGTCGAGTTGGCGCTCGACGGGCCGGCCGGGCAGGTGCCGGACCTGGCCGGGCCGACGGTGTACGGGATGGACGAGCTGGCCCGGGCGTACCTGACCGCGCGCGGCCGCCGCCGCCGGCGGCTGCCGGTACGGGTGCCCGGCAAGGTCGGGCGGGCGTACCGGGCCGGGGCGAACCTCAGCCCGGCCGGGGCCCAGCACGGGCGGCGCACCTGGGAGGAGTTCCTGGCCGAGCGGCTGGTGGCCTGAACTGTCCTTCCCGCCCCGTAGGGTGGCCGCCATGTCGTTCCTCCAGCGCCTCCGGGCCACCCCCGCGATCGTCGACTACCTGCTCTGGCCGGGGGACTTCTCCCTCGACGCCTACTCGCACGTGGAGGAGGTCGTGCTCGCCTCCGGGGAGCGCCTGGAGGAGGTGGGCAAGTGCGGCGCGGGCGGCACCTTCTTCCTGTGCGGCGAGGGCGGCGACGAGCGGCCCGTCCTGTACGCCGACTCGGAGGGCGGCGCGGCGCTGGTGGCGGTCGGGCTGGAGGAGATGGTCCGACTGGTGCTCGCGGTGCCGTGGTGGCGGGACTGCGTGCGGCTGACCGAGGAGGAGAGCGCGGAGGCGGCCCAGGACCGCTTGGAGGACGAGCCCGACCTGCTCGCCGACCGGGACGCGGCCGCCGCCGCGATCGGCCTCGAAGTGCCCACCCCGGCCGAGGCGTTGGCGCGGCTGCGCGAGGTCGCCTTCGGCCTCGGACCGTCGTACGTCCTGCTCAACGCGGCGGAGGGCAACGCGTACGAGCCGCTGTTCAGGCCTTAGCGGCGGTCCCGGCGCCGGACTTCGCGGCGTCGAGGACGGCCCGCGTGGTGACCACCTTGGCGAAGCGCATCGCGTGCAGGGTGGTCGCGGTGGCGCGGGCCAGATCGGCGGCGGGGACGGTGGTGCCGTCGGGACCGGTCATGTCGAAGCTGTGCATGGCGTCGGTCGGGAAGATCACGTCGTAGCCGAGGTTGCCGGCCATCCGGGCGGTGGTCTCGTTGCACACGTTGGTGATGATCCCGGTGATCACCAGCTGCCGGGCGCCGCGCTCCTGGAGCCAGGCGTGCAGGTCGGGACTGCCGTAGAAGGCGCTGTTCACCGTCTTGGTGACGTGCAGTTCGGGGGTGGTCCCGGCGACGAAGTCCTTGAGCGCGTGGCCGGGCGTGCCCTCGACCAGCGGACCGACCCGGGAGGCGTGCTGCACGGTGACGATCGGGCGGCCGGTCGCCTGCCAGGCGGCGATCAGCTCCGCCATCCGCCGCTCGGCCTCCGGGTTGTCGCGCGGGCCCCAGAAGTCCTGGTCCTCGAAGCCCCGTTGGACGTCGATGAGCAGCAGGACGGCGTCGGGGTCGAGGGTGAGCGGGGCGTCGAAGGCGTCGGTGTTCGTCATGGCTCCATCGTGTCGGCCGCCGGTGGGGCGGGGTGATGGGCAGGGATGCCACTCATCGATAGGTTCCCGCCATGCGAACTGTGGGCTGCCTGATCTTCGACGGCGTTCGGGCCTTCGACTACGCGGTGATCGGCGAGGTCTGGGCGAACCGGGCCACCCGGCCCGGCGTGCCCGTCTTCGACCTGCGGGTCTGCGGCCCGGCCGGGGCCCGGGTGCGGCTGGGCGGCGGACTGGAACGGCTCCCCGACCTCGGGCTGGAGGCGCTGGTCGACTGCGACCTGGTGGTCGTCCCGGGCGTCGAGGACCCGGCTGCCCGGCGCCCCCCGGAGGTCCTGGCCGCCCTGCGGGCCGTCTCCTCCGCCGGTGTCCCCGTGGCCTCCCTCTGCGCGGGCGCCTTCGTGCTCGCCGAGGCCGGACTGCTCGACGGCCGCGAGGCCACCACCCACTGGGCCCTCACTCCCGAACTCGCCCGCCGCCACCCGGCGGTGACCGTCCGCCCCGAGGTGCTGTTCACCGGCGGCGACGGCCTGTGGACCTCGGCGGGCGTCGCCGCGGGCATCGACCTCTGCCTCCACCTTGTCCGCACCGCCCACGGCCAGCAGGCCGCCGCCGCCATCGCCCGCGCCATGGTCACCGCCCCCTTCCGGGCCGGCGGCCAGGCCCAGTTCATCCCCAGCCCGGTGCCCCCGGTCGACGGGGACGACCCGCTCGCCCGGGCCCGCGCCGAGATCCTCGGTTCGCTCGACACCACCTGGACCGTCCGCCGGATGGCCGCCGCGGCCCTGATGTCCGAACGGACCTTCGCCCGTCGCTTCACCGCCACCAGCGGTACCACCCCGCTGCGCTGGCTCCTCGACCAGCGCGTCCTCACCGCCCAACGCCTCCTGGAGGAGACCGACCTACCGGTCGACACCGTCGCCACCCGCTGCGGCTTCGCCTCGGCGGTGTCGCTGCGGCCGGTGTTCGTCAAGCGGGTCGGCGTGGCACCGAGGGAGTACCGCCGGACCTTCCGCGGGCGGGAGGACCAGCCCGGCTCGTCGGTGCTGTAGGCGTTCCCTGCCGATCAGGACGTCCCTGGACGGCATCCCCGAGGTGTGCGCGGTGGTCCTGCAGCGCGCCGCGAGGGGTCAGCGGGCGAGGGTGAGGGCGAGGGTGGCGACGGCCAGGGCGAGGTAGCCGGCCGGGAAGTGGATGGTGTGGATGACCCGGGTGCGCAGGTGGGTCGCCACCGCGCCGATGTAGAACAGCACCAGCCCGACCGCGGCCGCCAGGCCCAGCGACGGGACGGCGACCAGGCCGAGCAGCAGTCCGGCGGCCCCGGCCGTCTTGAGCGAGGCCAGCCACGGGATCCACTCCGGCCTGACGTTCACCTCGGCCGAGTTGGCCAGGACGAACTCGGCCTTGGCGAAGTCGGCGGCGGCGATCCCGCCGTTGGCGGCGATGGCGACGGTGGTCACGATGACGAGGGCGAGGGACATGGGACTCCTTCGTGCCGGGGCGGGACGGAGTAGATCGGGCCGGGGCGGGAGGGGCGGCTTCCACCCCGCTGCCAAGCCTCTTCGCGGCGCTCCCCTTGCGTCCAATACCCGCTTCCATAACCTGGCGGAATGGATGTGGACACCCGCCTGCTGCGCACCTTCGCCGCCGTCGCCGAGGACGGCAGCCTGACCCGCGCGGCGGAGCGGCTGTACGTCTCCCAGCCCGCGCTGACCAAGCAGATCCGGCAGCTGGAGAGCCTGCTCGGCGTACCTCTGTTCGTACGGTCCCGGGCCGGGATGGCGCTCACCGTGGCCGGTCGGAGCCTGGCGGCGCGGGTGCCGGGACTGCTCGCGGACTGGGACGCGGTGCTGCGGGAGACCAGGGGCGCGGCGAGCCGGGCGGAGCGGGTGCTGCGGGTCGGCTTCCTGGCCAGCGCCGCCAACGAGGCGACGCCGGGCATCGTCGCCGGGTTCACCGCCCGGCACCCGGGCTGGCGGGTCGAGATGCGGCACACGGCCTGGTCGGATCCGACGGCCGGGCTGGCCGCCGGGGAGGCCGATGTCGCGCTGCTGCGGCTGCCGTTCCCCGGGCAGGACCGGTTGCGGGTGGCCGAACTGTTCACCGAGCCGCGCTGGGTCGCCCTGCCCTCGGCGCACCCGCTGGCCGCTCTGGAGGTGGTGCCGTTCCGCGAGTTGTGGGACGAGCCCTTCGTGGCGGCCCCGGCGGAGACCGGCCGCTGGCGGGACTACTGGGTCGCGGCCGACGAGCGGGAGGGGCACCCCGTCCGCTTCGGCGCGGTGGTCGAGCACCCGGACGACTGGCTGAGCGCCATCGCCAATGGTTACGGCGTCGCGCTCGCCCCCGAGTCCACCGCCCGCTTCTACGCCCGCCCGGGGATCGCCTACCGCCCGGTGAGCGGGGTGAGCCCGAGCCGGATCGGGGTCGCCTGGTCCCCGGCGGACGACGGGAACCCGGTGGTCCGGGACTTCGTGGAGTGCTGCCTGGCGGCCGCCGGTGGGTGACCGGTGGTCATGGACGAGGGAGGGGGAGGGGTGGCGGCCCTCAGCGCCGCCACCCCCCATTGGCTACTCGGCACCGGGCCGGTGGTTCATTGAGCCAAACCCCGCCTGGGGGTGAAACCGGGTGGGGATCCGTGCGGGGTTCCGTGGGGTTTCGGTGAGCACCCGGGCGGGCTCAGCCCTCGACGGCCGCGCGCAGCCGCTTCTTGTCCGGCTTGCCGACGGACGTCAGCGGGATGGCGTCCACCAGGTGCAGGGCCTCGGGGGCGTAGATGCGGCCCTTGTTGGCGGTGACGAAGGCGCGGACCTCCTCCAGCTCGGGCCGCTGCCCCTGGGCGGGGACGACGGCGACGTGGACGTGCTCGGACTCCTGGGTGTCGCGCACGCCGAAGACGGCGCACTGGGCGATCGCCGGGTGGGTGAGCAGCAGGTCCTCGACCTCGGTCGGGTAGACGTGGCCGCCGACGACGATGATCAGGTCCTTGAGGCGGTCGGCGAGGTAGAGGTAGCCGTCCGCGTCGAAGTAGCCGATGTCGCCGGTGTTCAGCCAACCGCCCTGCAGCACCTCGGCGGTGAGTTCGGGCTGCTTCCAGTACCCGGCCATCAGCGTGGCCGAGCGGACGTGCACCTCGCCCTGCTCGCCGGCCGGCAGCACGGTGCCGTCGGCGGCGCGGATCTCCACCTCCACGTCGGGGAACGGGCGGCCGACGGGCAGCGGACCGTCGTCGCCGAACCGCGCGTGCTCGGCGGGGGTGAGGAAGGCGATCTTCTGCGCCTCCGACATGCCGTAGAGGCTGACCAGGACGGGCCCGAACACCTTGAGGGCCTCGCGGATCCGGGTGGGCGAGGCGGCGCAACCGCCGTAGTCGAGCCGGCGCAGGCTGGACAGGTCGGTGCGGCCGATGGCCGGGTGGTCGAGCAACTGGTGGATCAGCGGGGGCAGCACCCACAGGTCGGTGATGCGCTCGCGTTCGATCGCGGCCAGCACCTCGCCGGGGTCGAAGGAGCGCTGGAGGACGACGGAGCCGCCGCGCTGGAGCGTCACGTCGGAGAGCACGCCCGCGAGGTGGGCGAGCGAGGTCGCGGCGAGGAGGCGGGGCGGCTCCTCCTCGGGACGGCCGGTGAGGTCGGTCTCGAACATGTCGCGGTAGGGGCCGTGCAGGCTCAGGATGCCCTTGGGGATGCCGGTGGTGCCGCCGGTGTGGCGGATGCCGAGGTCGTCGTCGGGGCCGATGCGGACGGCGGGTTCCTCGGCGGGGCGGTGGGCGGAGGCGGCGATCACGTCCTCGCCGATGCGGTGCGATGCGGGGCCGTCGGGTCCGGGGCCGAGGGTGAGGACGGTGGGGACGTCGATCAGCGGCAGCAACTCGGCGGCGCCCGCGTAGCGTTCGGCGTCCACCAGCAGGACCGTGGTGTCCACGCTGGCCGTGATCTCGGCCAGCACCGGAGCGCTCATCCCGTCGTACAGGTTGACCACCCGCGCGCCGGCCAGTCCGGCCGCGTAGCGGGCGCTGAGCGCCTCGGCGGTGTTGCCGGTGAGCAGGGTGACCGTGGCGCCGCGGCCCACGCCCCGGGCCAGGAGCTCGTGGGCGAGCCGGTAGGTGGCGGCGGCGAAGTCGCCGGCGGTGATCTCGACGCGGTCGGCGGTGGTGATGGCTCGCCGGTGCGGGTCGGAGACCAGGGACCGGAGGATCAAGGCGGGTGCGCTGACGAACTCCTGGTCGGTCATGGCCACTTCTTCCTTGTAGTTTGCAACCATGTCGTCAGGCTAACTCCATCGCCGCCCGGTGTTGTCGAGATCAGGCCATGTCAGGTCGTAGGACTGAGGGGGCGTCGGCCGGAGGGCGGAGGACCGGGTCGGCGAGGGCGTCCCGGTGTTCGTCGGGCGCCGGGACGATCGCATGGCCCTCCGGCCCGGGAGTTCGGGAGCCGGGCCACTGCGGAGATCGGCCCGGTGCGCGGGTCGAAGTCGAAGCGCTCGGAGTTGGCGAGAAAGTTGTCGGGTGCGACCGCGGGCTGGCCGAGGAGCCGATCCGGTGGCCGGACGGGCGGACGGGCGAACGGACGGGGCGGGCCCGCCGGGTGGTCCCGGCGGGCCCGCCCGCTGTCTCCGCTGACTACCGGTCGGCGGTGAGCTTGCCGGCCGCGCCCCAGTTCTCCGGCTGGTACTCCTGGATCCACACGTACACGCTCTCGGCGGGGACCTCCAGCGCCTCCACGAACGCCTCGGTGACCTTCTTGACCAGCTCGCGCTTCTGCTCGACGTTGCGCGGGCCCTGCTGAATGGTGACGATCGGCATCTTCGGCTCCTGAACGGTTCTCCGGCCGGGCTCTTCCGTCCGGCTCTTCCGCCGGTCTCCCCGGCTGGGAACAGTCCACCCGATCAGGCCGCCCGCACCCAGACCCGAATCGCTCTGACAGCGATCACGAATCCTGATCGTCCCAGGTCGGAGGCGTTTCGCGGCAGGCCGTCAGGAGCAGCCGGGGGAGCGGGGCGGACCGCCGTACGGCGAGCGAGGTCGGCAGCGCCAGCGGGGTGCGGCAGGGCCGGAAGGCCACCCGGGGGGAGTTGGTCATCCGGGCGTTGGCGGCGTAGACCACCGTCCACATCGGGGTCCCGGTGCCGATCGAGGCCAGGGTGTCCTGGAGGGCGCCGTGCGCCGGCCCGAGGACCGGCCGGAACCCTGCCCGTTCGCAGGCGCCCGTCACCAGGTCCACCAGCGCCGGGTTGTTGCCGCGGTCGGTGAGCCGGAGCGGAAGGGTGGCGAGGTCGGAGAGATCCACCTCGGGCCGTTGCGCGAGGGCGTGCCGGGCCGGCAGCGCGAGCACCAACTCGTCCTGCCAGACCGGCAGGAAGCGCAGCTCGGGACTGTTCTCGGCGATCGCCCCGCGCACGAAGGCGGCGTCGAGCCGCCCGTCCGACAGCCGCGCCAGCCGCTCCCGCACCGGCACCGACTGCAGTTCGACGCGCACCCCCGGCGCCTGCCGCTGACAGGTGTCCAGGATCAGGTCGAGCCGCTCGCCCAGCCCGCTGACGGTGCCCAGCCGCAGGACCGCGGGCACGGCCAGGTCGGCGGCCAGCGCCCGGGCGGCGTCCTCGGCCGCCAGGACGTCCCTGGCCGCCGGCAGGAACCGCTCGCCCGCCGGCGTCAGCCGCACGTACCGGGGTGACCGGTCGAACAGCTCGACCTTCAACTCCCGTTCCAGCCGCCGGACCTGCTGACTGACGGCGGGCTGCCCGAGCAGCAGCCGCTCGGCGGCCCGGCCGAAGTGCAACTCCTCGGCGACGGCGACGAAGCAGCGCAGCTGCCGTAGCTCCATGCGGACCGGACCCCCTGCTCGGTGTGGCGACTCTCAGCCGGCGGTCGGCCGTACGAGCTGCTCGCCCGCGCTCCGGCCCTTGTGGCTCACCTTGGGCAGGCGCGCCAGGAACGCGTCGAACTCGGCGCGCTGCGCCTCGGTGAACGGCGCCTTGAGGACCGTCGCCGACTGGGGCGGGGTGCCCACCTTCTGCGAGAGCACGACCCAGGCCACCGGGTTGTGCGCGACCTTGTTGACCGCGGACCAGGGAATGCGGCGGTCCGTGGCCGGGGTGGTCAGCTGGAGGGCGTCGTCGGTGATCCGGACAGTCGTCGCCCCGACGTAGCGGGGGGCGACCTTCAGCCCCATCCGCCTGCCGCCCGCGTTGATGTTCACCACCTGCACGAACCCGAAGCAGAAGGCGGCTGTCGCGAACCAGATGCTGCCCGCGGCCGCACAGGCCACGGCCAGCAGCAGCCACAGCCCGACGATGGCCCACCGCAGCCAGGGCCGGGCGGACGCGTTCGCCGTCACCGAGGCGATGATGTCCTCGGTGGTGGCCTCGTAGGTGACCTGGATGTCCATGCTCGTCCGCTCCTGCTTCGTAGTGGCGGCACATCATGGCGGCCGTGCGTCGTCCACGGCAAACAGGGGCGGACCAGGGGCGGACCAGGGGCCGGCCGTCTCCAGGTGGTCGGAGGCACCCCTCCGGGTGGTCTATAGTTAACCCATCACCCAGATGCGCGGGTGGCGGAATAGGCAGACGCGCTGGATTCAGGTTCCAGTGCCCGAAAGGGCGTGGGGGTTCAACTCCCCCCTCGCGCACAGCGAACGGCCGGTAGATCCTCGGATCGACCGGCCGTTCTGTTTCCCCGCTCAGCGGCACGCTGAGCCGCCTCCCGCCCGCGAACAGGGGCCGCACTAGGCTGGGCCGGTCGGCCGTACACACCTGGGGGGAATCGGCACGTGAGCTTGATGGAGCAGGATCCGCGGGAGATCGGCGGGTACCTCCTGGAGGGCAGGCTCGGCGCGGGCGGGATGGGCGTCGTCTACCGGGCCCGGTCGGTGTCCGGGCGGCAGGTGGCGGTCAAGGTGATCCGGCCCGAGCTGGCGGCGGACGCCGAGTTCCGGGCCCGGTTCCGGCTGGAGGTCACGGCGGCGCGCAAGGTCAGCGGCGCGTTCACCGCGCCCGTGCTCGACGCGGACGCCGACGCCCCGGCGCCCTGGCTGGTCACCCTGTTCGTCCCCGGCCCCTCCCTCGGTGAACGGGTCGCCGGCCAGGGCCCGTTGGCCCCGCCCGAGGTGCGCCGCCTCGCCGCCGGGCTGGCCGAGGCCCTGCGGGAGATCCACCGGGTCGGGCTGGTGCACCGCGACCTCAAGCCCGGCAACGTCCTGCTTGCCGAGGACGGCCCGCGCGTCATCGACTTCGGCATCGCCCGCAGCGCGGGCGAGACCCAGCTCACCAGCACCGGGGTCGCCGTCGGCACCCCGCCGTTCATGGCGCCCGAGCAGTTCCGCGACGGCACGGCGACGACGGCCACCGACGTCTTCGCCCTCGGCTCGGTGCTCGCGTTCGCCGCCACCGGGCGCGGTCCGTTCGGCGCGGACTCCTCGCACGCGGTGGGCTTCCGGGTCGTCTACGAGGAGCCGGACCTGGCCGGCCTGGCGCCCGAGCTGTACCCGCTGATCATCGGGTGCCTGGCCAAGGACCCGGCGCAACGGCCCACCGTGGACGGGCTGTTGAGGATGATCGCGGAGGGTGCCCGGGAGCGGACCGTCCAGCTGCGGACGGGGCCGGTGGCTCCGGCCGTGCCGCCGGCGGTCGCCACCCCGACGGCCCCCAACCCGGTCGCTCCCGCGCCCGCGGCGCCACCCGGGCCGCCGCCTGCCGTCGCTCCGTCCCCGCCGACCGTCGGCCCCGGCCGCCCCCGTCGGCGGAAGGCCCTGGTGATCGGCGCCCCGGTGGCCGCCGTGGTGGTCGCCGCGGCGGGCACGCTCGGCTACGTCGCCTGGCAGGACCAGCAGCGGCGGACCGGGCCGTCCGCGCTCCCCTCCGGGGTCAGCTGCGCCCCGGCGGGCAAGGCCACGGTCGGCGCGGACGGCATGGAGGCCGCCCTGGTCCAGCAGTGGACGGCGGACTTCGGCAAGGCCTGCCCGAACGACGAGCTCAGCTACAAGCCCCCGACGGACCGCACCGACGATCCGTTCAAGTACGCCAACGCCAGCTCCTTCGCCAACGCCGAGGCCGACGGCATCGCCTTCGACACCGCCGTGACCGACCAGCAGGCGTTCCAGTACGGCAGGCACTGCACCGACGGCCGGATGTCCCAACTCCCGGTCACCGTGGCCCCGGTCGCGGTCGTCTTCAACGTGCCCGGGGTGACGGACCTGGTGCTCGACGCCCCGACGCTCTCCAAGGTCTTCCAGAAGCAGATCGAGACCTGGAACGACCCGGCGATCAGGGCGCTCAACCCGGCCAGGGCGCTGCCGAGTTCCCCGATCGACATCCGGGTCCCGGCCGGCCAGGCGTGGTCCGGCTACGTGTTCAAGCAGTACCTCAGCAAGGCCGGCGGCTGGCCCTACGAGGTGGACGCGGTCTGGGAGTCCACGCTGAAGGCCGCGCCCGGCACGACCGAGGCGAGCATCCCCGGCGTCATCGCCGGCGCACCCGGGTCGATCGGCGTCGTCCCGCTGAAGAACGTCGGGAACCTCCACACGGTCCGGGTGCGGACCGGTGACTCCGACGTGGCCCCGAGCGTCCAGGCCGCCGAAACGATGGCCGCGACCGGCACGGTGGAGACCTCGGACAGCCGGTTGGCGGTCAAGCTCGACTACCAGCGGCAGGTGAAGGGCGGATATCCCGTGGTCGGCTTCGGCTACCTCGGCTTCTGCGAGCGGGGCGGGGGCTCCGCGGCCGTCATGGCGGCCTTGGCGTCCTACGCGGCCAGCGGGCCGGGCCAGGCGACGGGCGAGGCGCTGACGTACGGCACGCTGCCCCCGGCCGTGGCCGAGCAGGTGCGGAGCACGCTGGCCGGGCTGCGGGCGCGATAGCGCGGGCGCGCCCGGACGGCCGTCGGCTGCCCGGGCGCGCGCGGATCCGCCGGGTGCTACCCCTCGACCTGGACCTTGTCGGCCTGCATGCCCTTCTGGCCCTGGACGGCTTCGAATGTGACCTTCTGGCCCTCCACCAGGGACTTGAAGCCGCTCCCCTCGATCGCCCTGAAGTGCACGAACAGGTCGGGGCCGGACTCCGGGGTGATGAAGCCGTAGCCCTTCTCGTCGTTGAACCACTTCACGGTGCCGCGCTGGCGCTCGGCCATGTCCACTCCTCGGGATCGGATCGCACTGTGCCGCGATCCTCTCACGCAGAGGGGCTCATTCGACACGAAGAGTAGCCGGTGTGGGCGTCGGCGTCGGAACGGCTCCCGCCGCGGGCCCATCGGCGGTGGTCGGGCCGCCTCGTCAGACCCGGGGGTCGATCGGCGTGAGGGTGCCGAGCCGGTCCTCGACGTGCTGGGCGGCGGCCAGGCAGAGGTCCTCGCGGAACGGGCGCCCGATCAGCTGCACGCCGGTGGGCAGGCCGTCCGTGTCCAGCCCGGTGGGGACGGCGACCGCCGGGACGCCGACGAAACTGGTGACCGAGCAGAGCCGCATCGCCGAGGCGACCCGGGCCCGCCCGGCCTCGTCCCGGGACTCCAGGCCGGGTTCCACCGGCGGCTCGGTGAAGACCGGGCCGAGCAGCAGCGGGTAGGCGTCCAGGAACTCCGTCCAGGAGCGGCGGATGTTCATCCAGGTGCCCATGAGCCCGATCAGCCCGGCGGCGTCGACGGGCGGGCTGTGGCGCATGGTCAGCTCGATGTAGCGGTCGCCGCCCTCGCCCAGCAGCTGCCGCACGGCGGGCCAGCTGGGGGTGAACTCGGTGTTGGTGAGCTGCTGGTAGGCCTTCAGCGCCTCGTCCAGCCGGGGGACGTCGGGGACCTCGTCCACCTGGTACCCGGCGTCGCGCAGGGCTTCGGCGGCGGCCTCGACGGCGCGGCGGACGGAGGGGTGGACGCCGTGGCCGCCCGGGTCGGCGACCACGGCGACCCTCGTCGGGCCGTCCGGGGGCTCGCCGTACAGCGGGGCCGGGACGGCGCGCGGGTCACGCGGGTCCGGCCCGGCCAGCGTCTCGTAGGCGAGCCGAAGGTCGGCCACCGTACGGGCCAACGGGCCGTCCGTGACCAGGAGTTGGGAGGCCGGTCCGGGGTCGTCCGGGCCCAGCATCCGCTGGTCGGCGGCGAACCGGCCGGTCGTCGGCTTGAGCGCGGCGACCCCGGAGAACGAGGCCGGGATGCGGACCGAGCCGCCGGAGTCGTTGCCGAGCCCCAGCGCGGACATGCCGGTGGCCACCGCCACGCCGTCCCCGCCGCTGGAGCCGCCGGGGGTGCGCGCGGCGTCCCAGGGGTTGCGGGTGTCGCCGTAGAGCTCGCTGCGGGTGTGCATCCCGGCCAGGATCAGGGTCGGCATGTTGCTGTGCCCGATCGGGATCGCCCCGGCGGCGCGCAGCCGGGCCACCGGGACGGCGTCGGCGGGGGCGATCAGCTCACGGAAGCGCGGTGTGCCGAAGGTGGTCGGGACGCCCTCGACGCGGATGCACTCCTTCACCGTGAACGGCACCCCGGCGAGCGGGCCGAGCCGCTCGCCGGCCGCCCGGGCCCGGTCGGTCTCCCGGGCGGCGGCGCGGGCGCGGTCGGCGAGCAGCTGGGTGACGGCGTTCACCTGCGGGTTGACCTCGGCGATCCGGGCGAGGTGGGCGTCCACGACCTCGCGGGCGGACACCTCGCCGCTGCGGACGGCGGCGGCGATGGCGGTGGCGGGGAGTTGCCACACGGGGGCTCCTCGGGGTTGGTTCCGATGCGGTTGCATCGGAACCTTAGCGGGGGATCCGATACGCTTGCATCGGATTAGTGCGGATGCGGATGCGGGCGTTCGGGCGCGGACCTTCGGGGCGCGTGCGGCGTTCGGGGACGCGGACGGGAAGTGCGGGGAGCGGTATGCCGAAACAGGTCGACCACGAGGACCGGCGCCGCCGGATCGCCGACGCCGTGTGCGCGCTGATCGACGCCCAGGGCCTCGAAGGCGTCACCCTGCGGGACGTCGCCACCCGGGCGGACGTCTCCATGGGCGCCGTCCAGCGCTGCTTCCGCACCAAGGAGGAGATGCTGCAGTTCGCCCTCGGCCACGTCGGCGCCCGCGTCACCGAACGCGCCCACGGCCGGGTCGTCGGCAGCCCCGCCCAGTCCGCCGCCAGCACCGTCGGACACGTCGTCGACGAGATCGCCCTGCTGCGCGACGAACACCGGGCCGAGGCGCGGATCTGGCTCGCCTTCCTCGCCGCGGCCGCCGTCAACCCGGCCCTGGCGGCCGCCCTGCGGGCCGGCTACGCCGACCTCGAAGGACTGCTGGCCCGGCTCGTCGCGGAGGCCTCGGACGCCGTCGACGCCCGGCGCGAAGCCCGTACCCTCCTCGCCCTCGCCGACGGGCTCACCGCACACGTGCTCCTCGGCCACCGGACGGCGGCGGAGGCCGAGGAACTGCTGCACGCCCACCTCGCCGGGGTGTGGGCGACCGGCGCCGGTCGCTGAGGACCCGTCCGAATTCCGTTGCCACGGGACGGCGTTACAGCGAGGATCTGTTCGTGGCCGAGCTGAATCCGTACCCGAAGATCCCCGCCCGGCGGCGCCCCGGCACGCCCGGGAGCCGCGCATGGGTCGCGGCGGAGAAAGTGCACGGCGCGCACTTCGCCGTCATCTGCGAAGGCCCCTCCGTGCGGCCCGCCAAGCGGCGCGACCTGCTGGGCGACGAGGAACTCGACGCCTTCTTCGGCGTCAGCCGGATCTGGCCGCAACTCCTCGTCGCGGCCGGGCGCTTCGCGGCGGTGCTCCGGGCGACCCGGGGCGAATCCGCCGTCGTCACCGTCTACGGCGAACTCGCCGGCGGCCGCTACCCGCACCCCGACGTGCCCGCCGTCACCGGAGCCGAGCCCGTGCAGACCGGCGTCTGGTACGCCCCAGGGCTGCGCTGGCTGCCCTTCGACGCGACGGTGGAGACGGCCGGAGGGCGGTGCTGGATCCCCGACCGCGAACTCCGGGCCGCCGCGTCCGCCGCAGGCCTCACCTGCGTGCCCCTGCTCGGACACGGCAGCCTGAACGCCCTCCAGGACCTCCCGGTCACCTTCCCGAGCCGCGTCCCGGCGCTGTTCGGACTGCCGGAACTGGCCGACAACCTCGCCGAGGGGTACGTGCTCAAACCGGCCGGTGAATGGTACGAGTCGGACGCCGCCCGGCCCGTCGTCAAGGTCAAGCAGAAGGCCTTCGCCGAGGACGACCGCTACGACGGCGCCCGGCCCTACCTCCCGCCACCGGGGGGCGCCGCGGGCGTCCCCGCCTGGCTCCTCGTCCAGGCCTCCGCCTTCCTCACCCCCACCCGCGCCGCGGCCGCCGTCAGCAAACTCGGGCCGCGGGTCGCGGCGGGCACGGTGGCGGCGGAGATCGCCCACGACGTGGCCGACGAACTCTCCGACGCCCTCGGCGGCCTGGAGCCCGCCACCATGACGGCACTCGCGCACGCCCTCGAACCCGCGGCCCTCTCCCTCGCCCGCTTCGACGCGGCCGACCGGCGGTGACACCGCGCCGCCCCCGGCCGGGAAAAACTTTCCGCCCGATGTCGAAGGCCCGTGCCGCGGCTCCGACCGAGGGGTGACGGCACGCCGAAGGGGCGGGCGGGACGACGAGGAGAACGACCGTGAAGTACGTCGCGATGATCTACGGCAACCAGGCCAAGTGGGACTCCTTCCCCGCCGAGGCCTGGCCCGAGGCGATCGCCCGGCAGGAGGCGTTCAACACCAGGTACCGGGAGACCGGCGAACTCATCGGCGCCTACGGGCTCGCGGACGCGGCCGCCGCGCAGCTGGTGCGGCGCGCCGAAGGAGTGCCGGTGATCACCGACGGGCCGTACCTGGAGACCAAGGAGTACCTGGCGAGCTTCTACCTCCTCGACTGCGAGAGCCTGGAGCGCGCCCAGCAGATCGCCGCCGACATGCCGTTCGCCGACCTGGAGCCGGTGGAGCTGTGGCCGATCCTGCACGAGTCGCCGGCGAACGGGTGAACACCCCCGCTGCCGCCGTCGAGGACCTGCTGCGCGAACTGGCGCCGCAGGTCCTCGGCGTGCTCGTACGACGCCACGGCGGATCCTTCGACGCCTGCGAGGACGCCGTGCAGGACGCGCTGCTCGCCGCCGCCGTGCAGTGGCCGGCGGACGGGCTGCCGGCGAACCCGCTCGCCTGGCTGGTCACCGTCGCGGGCCGCCGCCTGATCGACCGGGTGCGCAGCGAGGCGGCCCGGCGCCGGAGGGAGGAGGCGATCGCGCTGGCCACCCCCCGGTCGGCACTGCTGGCCCCGGCGGCCGACGCCCCCGACCCGGCCGCCGACGACTCGCTCGCCCTGCTGTTCCTCTGCTGCCACCCGGCACTGTCCGTGCCGAGCCGGATCGCGCTGACCCTGCGGGCGGTCGGCGGCCTGAGCACGGCACAGATCGCCGCAGCCTTCCTGGTGCCGGAGGCCACCATGGGGCAGCGGGTCAGCCGGGCCAAACAGACGCTCAAGGCCACCGGCGGCGGGCTGACGCTCCCGGAGGACGGGAGCGGGGCGGAGCGGCTGCGCGAGGTGCGGCACGTGCTGTACCTGATCTTCAACGAGGGCTACACGGCCAGCGGTGGCGAGGAGTTGACCGCACCGAGGCTGGCCGCCGAGGCGATCCGGCTGACCCGGCTGCTGCTGCGCCTCACCCCCGGCGACGCCGAAACGGCCGGTCTGCTCGCCCTGATGCTGCTCACCGACGCCCGCCGCGGCGCCCGCACCGGGCCGTACGGGGAGCTCGTACCGCTGGAGGAGCAGGACCGTGGCCGCTGGGACGGTGAACTGATCGCCGAGGGGCTGGAGTTGCTCGCCGCCGCGCTGCCGCGCGGTGCGGCCGGGCCGTACCAGGTCCAGGCCGCGATCGCCGCCGTCCACAGTGAGGCGGGAACGGCCCGGGACACCGACTGGCCGCAGATCCTGGCGCTGTACGACCTGCTGCTGCGTTTCGACGCCAACCCGATGGTCGCCCTCAACCGGGCCGTCGCGGTCGCGATGGTCCACGGCCCGGCCGCCGGCCTGGCCCTCCTCGACGACCTGGCCACCGACAAACGCCTGGCCCGCCACCACCGCCTCCTCGCCACCCGGGCCCACCTCCTCGCCCGCCTCGGCACGGACCCCGCAGCCGCCGCCCACACCTACCGCCAAGCCGCCGCCCGCACCACCAGCGCCCCGGAACGCCGCTACCTGACAGACCGCGCCCGCCACCTCCTGGCCGATTCCTGACCACCCGGAAGCCATCTCCCGCCAATCCCGGGCCCGGAGGGGCGGCGCGCCGGGTGCACAGGAAGTCGGCCCAGCCGACGTTTCGTTTGCGGGGCTGCTTTTCGGCGGGCCGGGGTGGCCGGGCTGGGGGTGTGCGGCGCGCGCCGCGCGGGTTGGCGTCGGTTCGCACGTGCGCGGGGGGTTCTCGGCACTCGGCTCTTATTGTACTGTCCGTCTAATAAGCGGGGGAGCGGGAACCCGCAGGAGCAGGCACCTGGAGGCAGCCATGGCTCTCACCCGGCAGGCGACCGAGCACGGCCACACGGCGGCCGACGACGACGTATCGAAGCGGCTGCTGGAGTCGGCCGCCACCCTGTCCTTCGACCCCATGACCGAGATCGACTGGGACGCCCCCCTCCCGGAGGAGCACTACGGCCTCAATCCCGAGTGGAGCACCCTCTACGGCACCCGGCTCTGGGACGAGATGACCGAGCGGCAGCGGGTCACCCTCACCCGGCACGAGGTCTGCTCGATCATGAACACCGGCATCTGGTTCGAGATGATCCTCCAGCAGATGGTGCTGCGCGACCAGTACCTCAAGAACCCCGCCAACGCCGAGTTCCAGTTCGCGCTCACCGAGATCGCCGACGAGTGCCGCCACTCGATCATGTTCGCCCGCGCCTGCCAGAAGATGGGCGTCCCCGCCTACCGGCCCAACAAGGTGATCGCCCAGGCCGGGCGCGCCTTCAAGGCGCTCGCCAAGGGTGAGCTCGCGTACGGCGGCATCCTGGTGGCCGAGGAGGTGCTGGACGTCATGCAGCGCGACTGGATGCGCGGCGAGAACGTCCTGGAGATCGTCCGCGGCACCTCCCGGATCCACGTGGTCGAGGAGTCGCGGCACATGAAGTTCGCCCGGCAGGAGATCCGCGAGCGGATGCGCCACGCCGGCCCCGCCCGCCGCCGTACCTCGGCCACCGGCATCGCGATCGGCGCGTACGTCATCGTCAGCAGCATGGTCCACCCGGGCGTGTACAGGGCGGCCGGGCTGGACGTCGCACGGGCGCTCGCGGAGGTGAAGGAGAACGAGCACCGCAAGGCGATGATGCGCAACAGCTCCCGGCACCTGATGGCGTTCCTCGCCGAGGCCGGTCTGCTCACCAGCCGCTCGGCGGCCGTCTACCGCCGCGTGCACATGCTCTGACGACGAACCAGGGCGACGAGTCGGAGCGACGAACCAGAGCGACCACCCCGGACGACCGACCAGCTAGAGCGAGGACCCCACCCCGGCCATGGCCTACGCGATCACCCGTACCTGCTGCAACGACGCCTCGTGCGTGTCCGTCTGCCCGGTCAACTGCATCCACCCGACCCCGGAGGAACCGGAGTTCGGCAGCACCGACATGCTGTACATCGACCCGCAGGCGTGCATCGACTGCGGCGCCTGCGCGGACGCCTGTCCGGTGGACGCGGTGTTCCCGGTCGACCGGCTGCGCGGGCCGGACGTCGTCTTCGGCGACCTCAACCGGGACTGGTTCCGCGACCACCCCAACGACCACGCCTGGGGCGCGCCCAGCTTCCCGCGCAGTCTGCCCGGCGAGCTCGGCACGCTGCGGATCGCCGTGGTCGGCACCGGCCCCTCCGCCGGGTACACCGCGCAGGAGCTGCTGCGCTGCACCAGCGCCGAACTCACCATGATCGACCGGCTGCCGGTCACCGGCGGTCTGCTGCGGCACGGGGTGGCGCCCGACCACCAGTCCACCAAGCGGATCGCGGAGAGCTTCGCGAGCGTCTTCCACGACCCCCGGCTGCGGATGCACCTCAACGTGGACGTCGGTACCGACGTCACCCACGAGGAGCTGGCCGCGCACCACCACGCGGTGGTGTACGCGGTCGGCGCGGCCGCCGACCGGCGCCTCGGCGTGCCCGGCGAGGACCTGCCGGGCAGCCTGCCCGCGACCTCCTTCGTCCGCTGGTACAACGCCGACCCGACGGTGCCGGCCGACGCGGTGGAGCTGTCCGCCGAGCGGGTGGTGGTGGTCGGCAACGGCAACGTCGCGGTGGACATCACCCGCATCCTGCTCACCGACCCCGACCGGCTCGCCGCCACCGACATCGCCGACCACGCGCTGGCCGCGCTGCGCCGCAGCAGGGTCCGGGAGGTCGTGCTGCTGGCCCGGCGCGGGCCCGAGCAGGCGGCCTGGACCAGGCCGGAGTTCCTGGTGCTGGCCCGGCTGCCCGGCGTCGAGCTGGTGGTCGAGGACCATCCGGAGGTGCGGGCGGCGATCGAGGCGGCCGCGCCGGACTCGCGGGCCGGGCTGCTCGCCGGCCTGCCGCTGGTGCGCCACGACGGGGGCGCGGAGCCGGGGCCGGGGCGGCGGATCGTGCTGCGCTTCCTGTCGGCGCCGGTCGAGCTGACCGGCGAGGACGGCCGGGTCTCGGGGCTGACCGTCGAGCGGACCACGCTGACGGCGGACGGTGAGCCGCTCGGGGTGGCGGGGGAGAGGGACGCCCTGCAGGCCGGGCTGGTGGTGCGTTCGATCGGGCACCGGGGTGTACCGCTGCCGGGGCTGCCGTTCGACGAGCGGACCGGGACGGTCGCGCAGCGCGGCGGACGGGTCGTCGACCCGGCCACCGGACGGGCGCTGCCGGGCGCGTACGTGGTGGGCTGGGCCAAGCGCGGGCCGTCCGGCGGGATCGGCGCCAACCGGGCCTGCGCCCGGGAGACGGTGGGCGCCTTGCTGGACGACGCGGTGGCCCGTGCGCTGCCCGAACCGGCCTCGGGGCGTGCGGAGTTCGAGCGACTGGTGCGGCGTCGCCGGCCGGACGCGACGGGGCTGAAGGAGCTGCGCGCGGTGGACCGGGCGGAGCGCGAGCGGGGCGCGGCGCAGGGGCGGCCGCGGGTGAAGCTGGCGACGGTGGCGGAACTGCTGGCGGCGGGCCGACGACGCTGAGGCGCGCCCCCGACCCGGCGCCCCCGACCCGGCGCCCGGGCTCAGCACCCGGGCTCAGCACCCGGCGCGGTCCGCGCGGGTGGACGCGCGGACCGCCCGGTTGACGTGGCCGTGACCCGGTGCACGGGGGCCGCGTTGGGTGGATGTGAGTAGTTTTGGGGTGGCCTCGGCCTCGTGGCATCGGCCGATGGCTGAAGAAACGATCCTGCAGTGGGCGGGGCACCCTCCGGAACCCGACCCGGAGGCGCCCATCTACGCCGAACTGGCCCGCCGGTGGCAGTCGGAGGGACGGTCGGTGCCCGGACTGCCCGACCCGGTCTGGGAGTCGCTGGCCGCCCGGGGCGCCTCAGCACGCCTTGGCGCCTCAGCGCCCCCGGCCGGCTCGGCCACTCCGGCCACCTCGGCCGCCGCCGAACCCCCGGGATAGAACTGCCCCACCCACCGCCGGAACAGCCCGATCGAGCGCTCCCCGGGCGCCAGCCGCGGCTGCGCCAGGTACCGCTTGTGGGCCAGCACCGGCCGGTCCTGCTTGATGATCCGCACCGCCGCCCGGAGCGCCAGCCAGGAGGCCGCCCGGTCGACGCTCCTGACCGCCCGCGCCGACCCGACCCCCGGCACCGGCAGTGGCAGCGGCACGGTGCTGGTCACCGCGAACCGCACCAGGGTGCGCCAGGGCGCGACCGGCGTCGGCAGCAGCCACACCCGCAGTGTGCTGCCGAGTTCCGGCAGTTCGGCCGTCAGCCGCATCATCCCCAGCCCGGCCAGCAGCATCGGCTGCTCCAGGCTCACCGCGCCCAGCCCCGGGAACCGGGTGGTGGTGCGCTGGTGGACGGTGAACAGCGGGCCGGCCGGCTCCGGCGGCGCGGTCTCCCGGGTGTTCAGGCCGTGCAGCACCGACACGTGCCGGAAGTCCACACTGTTCTCCATCACCTCCTGCGGGTGGGAGAGCACCTCCCCGCTCCACCAGGCGAGCGGCCGCACCCCGACCGCCGGCGGCAGCTCCCAGCCGGGCTCCGCGCCGTCCGCTCCTCCGTGCCACACGAACAGCGCCCCGTCCCGCTCGACGAGCCGCCGCCTCGCCGGCGAACCGCGGAAGGGCGTGCCGTCCGGCGAGCCGGTGCAGGAGCCGTCCGGGGCGAAGGCGAAGCCGTGGAACGGGCAGACCAGCTCCTCGCCCCGGACCCGCCCGCCCGCGCCGAAGTGCGCGCCCAGGTGCGGACAGTGCGGACCGATCGCGCGCACCACGCCCCGCCCGGTCCGGTACAGCACCACGTCCTCGCCCATCAGCCGGGCCGTCCGCACCCGGCCCGGCGGCAGATCGCGTGTCCGGCCGACGCAGAACCAGCCGCTCGGGTACGGCAGAGGGGCGGAGCGCTCGTCCATGGCGGTGGTCACCTCGCGGGCTTGACGGCAGTGTGAACGTACCAGGCGACGTACTCCCGCACGTCGTACATCTCCACCGTGGAACGGAGGTTGAGCCATCGCGCCGGGTCGCCGAAGCGGCGCAGCACCTCCCACGGAAGCCGGAAGTACGCGTGCACCGCCTCCGTGGTGGGCGTGTAGTACGGCGTGGCGTCCAGGGCCTCCTCGACCTCGAACCCCGCCTCGGCGAGCAGCTGCGGCAGGTTGCCCGCATGGTAGAGCCGGGCGCCGGTCATCGTCATCGCGTCCAGGTACGGTTCGAGCAACGCCCTTGCCGTCGGCGGGAGTTCCTCCAGCGGTCCGGTGCTCATCGGGCCGAGCAGCACCAGCCGCCCGCCCGGGCGCAGCACCCGGTGGAACTCGGCCAGGGCGCGGGCCGGGCGGTAGGAGTGGACGAGCGTCTCCATCGAGTAGGCGCCGTCGAACTCACCGTCAGAAAAAGGCAGTTCATGGTAGTCGCCCCAGTGGAAGACGGTCCGGCCGTCCAGCGCCGCACGGGCACTCAGCCGACGGGCCTCGGCGAGGTGGAAGTCCAGCACGTCGATCCCGGTGACCAGCAGCCCGAACCGGGTCGCCATTGCCCTGGCCACCACCCCGGCCCCGCAGCCCGCGTCCAGCACCCGCGACCCGGCGGGCAGCGCCAGCTTGCGGCCGAGCACGTCCTCCAACTGCCGCTGCGCCCGCCACAGTCGCCACTTCGACTGCCCGGGCTCGGTCCATCCCCAGTGCCGGGCGTTGCGCGCCACCCGGGTGTAGAACCACCGGCTGCCGGGGCGTCCGTACACCCGGCGCAGCCCGGCGAGGTCGAGTTCCTGAGCCTCCATGCGGACAAGCTAGCCGCGGACCGGCAGCCCCTCCCGGCGGCGCCACGGCGGCTGCGCCGTCAGGAGGGTTCGTACGGTGGTCGTACCGGGTGATCGGCCGACGGGATTTCCGCCGTCCCGCGGTTCGGCGAGGTGATGGCCGCGATCGGGCCGTGGCCATCACCGGCGCCCGGGGACCATCGGGTGGACCGGCAGGCCGGTGTCGCCGCCGCGGTGGACTCAGGCGGCGCCCGCCGCGGGGCGGAGGATGGTCTGCCCGTCGCGGCCGCGCAGGGCCAGCGCGGCCGGGAGCACCGCGGCCGTCAGGGCGATGGCCGCGCAGGCGGCGGCGAGCACGCCCATCGGCGTCCAGGGGATGACCGCGGGCGTCGGGCCGACCAGGTCGGTCAGGGCGGCCCAGGAGCCGCCGACGCTGATCACGGTGCCGAGCACGCCCAGGAGCGTGCCGGCCGCCACGCACATCAGCGTCTCGACGGCGACGGTGCGCAGCACCTGGGCCTTGGTGGCGCCGGCCAGGCGCAGCAGGGCGAGCTCCTGCCGGCGGTCGCTGACCGTCATCACCAGGGAGTTGGCCAGCGCGATGGCCGCGTAGCCGATCGCCAGTCCGAGGATCATCAACAGGGCGTTCCAGGCGGCCTGTTCGGTGCTGTCACCGGCGCTGGACCAGATCTCCGTGGGTGTGGTGAGCCGGGCGCCGAGCCCGTCCACGGCGTCGTGCAGCGCGGTGGCGGCCTGTCGGGGGTCGGTGCCGGGCAGCAGCCGCAGGTCGATCCGGGTGGCCAGGGCCGGGCCGCCGATGCCGCCGGTGACGGCGTCGGAGTCGTTCACCCAGGCCTGGACGGTCTCGGCGCCGGTGCCGAGCAGGGCCGCGACCCGGAGGTCGCGCGGGGTGCCGTCGGCCAGCCGGACGGACACCTGGCCGCCGACCCGGGGCGAGCCCGGCCAGGTGCGGCTGAGCGCGACCGAGCCGGGGCCGAGGTCGGCGAGCGAGCCCGCGACGACGGGGAGGCGGTCGACCTCGGCCAGCGCGGCCGGGTCCGCGGTGGCGGCGCTGAGCGGCACCAGGACCTGGCCGGTCGGGTCGACGGTCATCAGCGAGGTCGGGGTGATGACCAGTGCCCGCACCCCGGGCACGGACCGGACGCGGTCGACCACGGCCCGGTTCAGCCCGGGCGCGCCGGCCGGGGTGACGACCAGGTCGGCGGCGGACAGCTGGCGGCGGACCTCGCTGACCTGCGAGCGGTTGATGGTGTCGATGCTGCCGAGCAGGCATCCGGCGAAGGCGATGACCAGCACCACCGGAGTGGTGGTCGCGGCGGTGCGCCGGAAGGCGGTCAGCGAGCTCTGCCGGGCGGTGGCCCAGACGATGCCGCCGCCCTCCTCGGCGGGGCGCCCGCGCAGCCGGGCCGTCAGGGCGGGCAGCCCGGTCAGCAGCCGGATCGCCGGGCCGGCCAGTACGGCGGCCAGCAGCACGAAGCCCGCGACGATGCTCAGCAGCAGGCCGAGCGAGTCGGCGGCGTTGGCCGCCGCGTCGGGCCAGACGCGGGCCGTCACCGCGAGGGCCGCGATGCCGCCGCCGAGCACCAGCAGGCCGCTGGTCCAGCGGAAGGCCAGGGCGAGCCGCGAGCGCCGTTCGGCGTCCGCCTCCGCGAGCGCCTCGCCGGGGCTGATCAGCCCGGCCTTGACCGAGGAGAGCAGGACGCCGCCGATCGCGGTCAGCAGCCCGATGGAAGCCGCGACCAGCAGCCCCCACCAGGTGATCGGCACGGTGAAGCCGGACGGCACCATGTCGTGGTCGACCAGCCAGCGGCCGGCCGGCGCCGCTCCGGCCGCGCCGAGCGCGCACCCGGCGGCGGAGGCCAGCACCCCGACCACCAGGGCCTCCCGGTTGACCAGGGCGCGCAGCTGCCGGCGGGTGGCGCCGATCAGGCGCAGCAGGGCGAGTTCGCGGCGTCGCTGGGCGATCGACAGCGCGAAGGTGCCGGCCACGACGAACACGGCGGTGCCGCCGGAGACCGCGGCGGACAGACCGAGCGGGGTCTGTACGTCGTCCAGCCGGGCGCTGACCTCGGCGTGGTGCGGGTCGGCCTGGCTGCGTTCGGCGCCGGTGAGCACCCGGGCGACGGCCGCGCCGCCGGCCGCGTCCACGGCCCGGCGCACCGCGTCGGCGGGGCCGAAGGCGGCCAGCACGTCGACGGCGGGGCAGTACCGGGCGGCCTGGGCGTCGGTGAAGAAGACGGCGTGTTCGAACGCCTCGGCCTCGGTGACGCCCGAGACCGTCGCGGTGTGCGGGCCGTCGGCGGTGACGTACCGGACGCGGGTGCCGACCTGCTCCGGGCGGCCGCCGCCGATGACCACCTGGTCGTCCGCGGCGGGGGCGGTGCCCGCGGTGAGCCGGTAGCCGCCGAGGGCCGCGCCGGACCAGGCGCGTCCGACCTGCTCGCGCGGGCCGTCCGCGAGCTGGGCGTAGAAGGTGCGGTCCGCGACGGTGGGGCCGGTCGCGGCGACGGCGGTGAGCAGTCCGGCGGGCAGGCCCGGCTGGGCGGGGACCGGGGTGGGCTGGGGGTCGCCGCCGGCCGCGGGGGTGAAGTCGACGTTCAGGTCGGCGACGACCAGGACCGGGGCCTGGGAGTAGCGCTGGCGGCCCTGGTCGGGGACGTCGGCGGTGGCGGCGATGACCAGGAGCGAGGTGGCCATCAGGGCGACGCCGCAGGCCAGCGCGACGAAGCTGCCGACGAAGGAGGCCCAGCGGAGCCGGACGGAGGCGAGGGCGAGGGTCAGCATGCCGCGGCCTCCGGCGAGTGAGCCCCCGACGGGCGAGCCTTCGACGGGCGAGCCTCCGGCGAGTGAGTCCCCGACCGGTGAGTCTTCGACGGGCGGGCCGCCGTCGAGCCGGTCGCCGGCGCGTCGGCCTCCAGCGCGGTCATCCGCGCGGCGACCTGCTCGGCGGTGGGCCGCTCCAGCGAGCCGTCCAGCCGGCCGTCACGGAGGAACAGCACCCGGTCGGCGTAGGCGGCGGCGACCGGGTCGTGGGTGACCATGACGACGGCCCGGCCGGGGTCGTCGGCCATCCCGCGCAGCAGGGCGAGCACCTCGCGGCCGCTGCGGGTGTCCAGCGCGCCGGTGGGCTCGTCGGCGAGCAGCACCGCGGGGCGGGTGATCAGCGCCCGGGCGATGGCGACCCGCTGCTGCTGGCCACCGGAGAGCTCGCCCGGCCGGTGCCCGGCCCGGTCCGCGAGGCCGACCGCGGCCAGCGCGGCGGTCACCTCGGCGGCCGCCGGGCGGCGGCCCGACAGCTTGGCCGGGAGCGCCACGTTCTGTGCCGCGGTCAGCGCGGGCAGCAGGTTGAAGGACTGGAAGACGAAGCCGATCCGCTCCCGGCGCAGCACGGTCAGCTGCTTGTCGCGCAGCCCGCCCAGGACGGTGCCGTCGACCCGCACCTCGCCGCCGTCGATCGCCTCCAGGCCGGCCGCCGACCGCAGCAGGGTCGACTTGCCGGACCCGGAGGGGCCCATGACGGCGGTGAAGGTGCCGAAGGGGAACCCGACACTCACGTCGTCCAGGCCGACGACGGGCTCGGGCCCGCGGCGGTAGGTCCGGCGGACGGAGCGTAGTTCGACGGCGAAGTCCGTGGCGTTCATGATCCCCATCCCACCGCGCCGGACGGGGGTGGCTCAATGACCAGGGGTTCACTTCCGGGGGTGTAGCCAGCTACACCCCCTCAGGCCTCCCGCCAGGTCCGCTTCAGTTCCGCCCACCGCCGCGCCTGCTCCGGCGTCAGGGCGTCGCGCAACTCGGCGAGCTTGAGCAGCTGAGCCTCGGCGTCGGCGCCGAGCGGTTGGGCCTCGGCCCGGTAGTGGTCGGAGAGCAGGGCGTCCAGTTCGGGCCGGGTGAGCGCGGGGTCGAGGCGCTGGGCGAGCTTGGCCATGTTGCGGTAGGAGCCCTGGAGCAGGAACGGCGGCTCGGTGCGGGCGCGGTCGTCCTGGGCGGCGGAGGCCAGGTAGGCCCGGTTGACGGCCAGGACGGTGCCGCGCAGGTGGAGCAGCCCGGCCAGGACGGCGGTCATCCGCTCCACCTCGGCGGCCGGCCAGGCGCCGGCCAGGGTGCCGCCGGGGGTGCCCGCGGCCCGGGCGAGCAGGGTGTCCAGGTCGGCGCGTTCGGCGGTGGCGAGCGGAGCGAGGTGGGGGTTGGCGGGCAGGGAGTTCTCGACGAAGCTGAGCGCGAAGAGGTCCTCGCGCCCGGCGACGGCGTCGCCGAGGTTCCAGACGTCGGCCCGGTTGGCGAGCATGTCGGGCAGCCGGAAGAGCCGGCCGGACTCGGTGTACGGGTTGGCGGCCATCACCACGGCGAATCGCTTGCCGCGCAGGTCCCACTCGCGGGCCTCGCCGTCCCAGACGCCGTCGATCCGGCGCTGGGCATCGCACAGCGGGATGAAGCGCTGCAGGAACTCGGGCGAGGTGTGCTGGACGTCGTCCAGGTAGAGCAGCACGTTGTCGCCCGCGTGCAGGGC
The DNA here is from genome assembly GCF_055584725.1 of Kitasatospora sp. NPDC101108. Taxonomy (NCBI): domain Bacteria; kingdom Bacillati; phylum Actinomycetota; class Actinomycetes; order Kitasatosporales; family Streptomycetaceae; genus Kitasatospora; species Kitasatospora sp. NPDC101108. The sequence goes on along the minus strand of NZ_JBVJLM010000022.1, from coordinate 38,417 downwards.
GAAGTTGAGCTTCTCCAGCTCGCGGCGGGCGGTGGCGTCGGGGGCCTCGGCCGGGTCCAGCGAGGTGACGCGGTGGCCGAGCGCCGGGCCGCTGACCGTGACCAGCAGCAGGCCGAGCCGCTCGGCGAGGTACTCGACCAGGGTGGTCTTGCCGTAGCCGGGCGGGGAGACGAGCAGCAGCAGGCCGCTGCGGTCGACCGGCCCGCCGGAGTCGACGGTGCCGAGCTGCTTGGCGAGGTTGTCGCCGATCAGCGGCAGGTACACCTGGTCGATCAGCCGGTTGCGGACGAAGCCGTTGAGCGGTGCGGGGCGGTACCGGTCGAGGCGCAGCCGGGCGTGCTCGGCGGCCAGCAGCTCGCCGCGCAGCCGCTGGTAGGCGCGGTGTCCGGGCGCCTCGACGGTCTCGAACTCGCGGACGCGCGCGAGCAGTTCGTCCAGTCGCAGGTCCAGGGCGCCGCCGGAGATCCGCGGGTGGTCGCCGAGCAGTCCGGTGAGCCGGGTGGCCACGGCGCCCTCGGCGGGGCGGCGCGGCAGGGAGGGGCAGAGCAGTACGGCGGCGGCCTCGGCGAGGTCGCCCGGGTCGGCGTCGGGTGCGGCCGACTCCAGCCAGGCGGCGGCCAGTTGGCGCCGGGCGGGGAGCAGCGCCGGGTCCTCCGGCAGGGCGGCCAGCGCCTCCGTGAGTCCGGCGGACTCGGGGGTGGCGTGGAACTTGTCCAGCAGGGCGGCCGCGCCCGCCGAGTGGACGAAGGCCGGTGCCGCGGCGGTGAGTTCGGCCACCAGGTAGCCACCGGCGTCCGCCACCTCCGGCACGAACTCCGCGACGGCGCCGGACAGTTCGGAGGCGAGTGCGGCCAGCGCCGGCACCGGCCCGTACGCCTGGCGGGCGAGGCCGAGGGAGCGGGCCCGGGTGTGCCAGACCAGCCGTCGGCGCTCGTCCGTACCGTGCGCCCAGTACAGCTGGGCCGCCGCCCGGGTGGCCGCCGAGTGGCGCAACAGGCCTGCTTCGGCTGCGAGTTCGAGCAGGGCGCGGAGCACCAGGGCGGCGTCGTGGTCGTGCACCCCGCGCTGGTAGCCCTCGTCCGGGCGCTGTTCGGCGGCCCGGCGGACGTACTCCAGCAGGTCGTCCCGGTCCGCCGACCCGTCCACCGCCAGGGAGCCCGACAGCGCCTCCGCCGACAGCGCCTCCGCCGTCAGCGCGTCCGGAGCGGCGGCCAGCAGCAGGCTCCCGGCCAGGTACTCGGCGCGGTAGAGCGCGGGCGTCTCGGAGGGCAGCGGCCGGTCCCAGTACCGCTCGGTGGCGGCGAAGGCCGGGTCGGTGACGGGCGAGCGGTAGTCGGTGCCGGCGAGGGTGAAGGCGGGCCGGCCGCGCCAGGGCAGCAGGGTGAGTTCGGGGCGCTGGGTGGTGACCGCGAACAGGTGGCGGCCCAGTCGCAGGGTGCCGGGGCCGTCCCCGGCGAGTTCGGCGCGGTCGCGCAGGGCGCGGTGGGCTCGGCCGCGGGCGGCGCGCAGCCGTCCGGTCAGCTCCTCGGCCCGGACCCGGTCGCCGAGTTCGGTCAACTGCCGGGCCAGGTCGCGCAGTTTGACGGCGGTCGGGTCGGCCGCGAGCGTGGTCTCGATCTCCTCGGGAGTGTCGAGGGCGTCGAGGCGGCGGTGCAGGGTGTCGAGGACGCGCTCGGCGGAGGCGGCCAGCCGGTCGGCCCGGCGGGCCCGCTCCTCCAGCAGGTGCTGGCGGCGGGCGGAGAGCGCGTCGTGGATCCCGGTGCGGCGCTCGGCGAGCTGCTCGCCGAGCGCCGGGTCGGCGTCGGCGAAGCGGGTCTCCAGCTGCTCGACCCGCAGCAGGAGCCGGCCGAGCCGGTCGTCGCAGGCCTCCGGGGTGTCGGCGGCGGCGAGGGCGGCGGTGACGGCCTGGGCGAGCAGCGCGGTCTCGGCGGCGAACTCGGCGGCGGCCTCGCGGGTGCGCAGCTCCCGGCGTCGCACGGTCAGGGTGGTGCGGGCCCGGTTGAGCAGCCCGAGCACGTCGGCGAGCCGGTCCAGGATCGCGGTGCGGGTGGTGGCGTCGGCCAGGTCGAGGGTGCCGACCAGCTCGGAGACGGTCTGCAGGGCCTCGCTCTGCTCGCCGAGCCGCTCGGCGAGCGGTTCCGCCTCGGCGGCGGTGGCGATGGCCGCGCTCTGCTCGGCCAGTTCACCGGCCCGGCGCCGGTGCGGCTCGAAGGCGGCGGGTTCGGCGAGCTGGACCACCGCCCGGTCGGCGGCTTCGGCCAGCCCGGCGGCGAGGTGCTCGGCGAGTGCGTCGATCCGCCGCCCGTCCACCCGCGGCAGGTCGCGCAGCGCCTCGACCCGGCCCTGGGCGCGGCGCAGTGCGGCCAGCCGGTCGACCCACTCGGCGGCGTCGGCGAGGGTCTCGCCGCGCGCGGTGCGCAGCAGGCCCTCCACGTGCTCGGCGGTCTCCTCGGTGCGGGCCGCGGCGTGGGCGGTGAGCCGGGCGATCGCCTCGTACTCGGCGATCACCTGCCGGGCGGTGTCGCGGATCTCGGCGAGCGGCGCGGCGAGGTCGCCGAGGCCGTCCTGGCCGAGCCAGTGGTGCCGGTCGGTGGTGCGGGTGCAGGCGGCGAGCACGGCCCGGTGCCCGGCCGGGGTGTCGGCGCCGGCCGCGGCCAGCCGGGCCAGGGCCAGGCAGTCGGCCAGGCCGCGGACCAGGTCGGCGTTCCCGATCCGGGCCAACGGGCCGGTGCCGGGCGGCTGTTGGGCGGCGTGGCGCTCGCTGGTGAACGGGCTCCGCCACAGCTGCACGGGGTGCAGCCGGGTGGGGCCGTCTTCGGCCGGGCGCAGCGCGACCAGGGTGCCGTCGTCGAGCAGCGCGTAGCCCTGGCAGGCGAGCGGGACGGCGGCCTCCTGGCGGACGGAGTTGTACGGCTGGAGCAGCGCGTGTCCGTCGACGGCGGAGCGGAACTCGTACAGCACGTCCTCGCCGTTGGGGGAGAGGAGGGTGCGCTCGTACTCCAGGCCGTCCACCGGCTGGTCGAAGACGCGCACGGTGCCGTCGGCGAGGTGGCAGCCGCCGGGGAAGGCCACGCCCTGGTCGGCGGGCAGCCGCAGGCAGGCCCGGCCGAGCGCGTCGATCCTGGTGACGCGGCCGGTGGGCAGGTGCACCACCAGGTGCCGGACGGTCTCCTCCTGGTACGGGCGCACCCGCACCAGCAGCAGGGTGGCGAGCCGGGCGTGGGCGATCCGGGCGTCGGCGAGGGTCTGCAGGGCCTCGGCGAGCGGCTCGTGGTGGAGTTCGCGGCCGTCGGGGGTGGTGAGGGTGAGCCGGCCGCCGTCCACGCCGAGGTGGAGTTCCCCGGCGAGCTCGGCGCGCGGCGCGGTGCCGGGGGCGGCGGGCAGCTGGTCGTCCCGGGTGAGGGGCGTCCAGTCGAGCTGCTGGCCCTCGGCGGGGGTGTGGTCGCGCTCGCCGTGCCCGTCCTGGTAGTCGGCCCGGTCGTCGTCGAGGCGCCAGCGCAGCACCCGGACGTCGGCGGCGGCCGGGCCGGTGCGGAAGACGGCGAGCAGTCGGCCGCCGACCGGGCGCAGCCGTTCCAGCCGGGCGTCGCGGAAGTAGCGGCGCAGGTCGGCGAGGTCCTGGCGCAGCCGGGGGTCGTCCAGCAGGGTGCCCTCGGCGGTGGCGGGGGACAGGTCGGGGTGGTGGAGGCCGAGGACGTCCCCGGGGCCGTCGGCGTCCCTGGTCCCGGCGGGCCGGGTGCCGAGCAGCAGCATCCCGGCGGCGGCGGTGAGGTCCTGCGGCAGGCAGGGCCGGGCGGTGGTGAGCCGCCCGGTGCCGGTGAGCCGCAGCTCCCCGCCGCCGAACTCCTCGACCCGGCGGGCGTTCAACGCCTGGGCGCGGTCGGCGAGTTCGGCGGCGGCCCGGGCGAGCCGGTCGCGCAGGACCTCGTAGGTGCCGGCGTCGAGCCGGGTGTCGGGGGCGTCCACGGTCAGTTCCTCGGGTGCTCGGGGGCGGCCGGTCATCCGGCCGCCCCTCCGGGTCGTTACTTGGAGCCGTTCACGGAGGCGGCGGACAGCGCCCCGATCGGCGTCTCGGCGATCCCCAGCTTCTTCGCCGAGTCCAGCAGTTGTCGCAGCTGCCCGGCCTGCTCGCCGCCGCTGCCGATCAGCTGGAGCAGCAGCGCGGAGACCGTCAGGTTCTGCACGTCCGCGGTGGACACCGAGGACAGCACCCGGGTGAGGTCCTCGGTGAAGTCGGCCCGTCCGTCCAGCCACGGCCCGGCCAGGGTCCGGGCGGTCTGCGAGTGGCCGACGAAGGCGTCGACGCTCCTGCCGGCCGTCACCGACTGCACCAGCTTGTCGAAGAACACCGAGTCCCCGCCGACGATGTCGATCTTCGCCTTCTCCAGGCCGGTCGCGACCAGCGCGGCCTGGGCCTCGGCGATCTGCCGCTGCGTCTCCAGCCCGGCGAGGCGGACGTCCTTCTCGGCGGCCAGCCGCAGCCGGTACTCCTCGTGCTCCCGCGAGGCCTCGTCCAGCTTGGCCATCGCCGCGGCCTTCTCGGTCAGGCCCTCGGCCTCCGCCTTCAGCCTGGCGCCGACCTCCAGCGCGGCCGCCTTGGCCTTCTCGGCCTGCACGGCGGCCTCGGCGCGGCCGACCTTCTCCACCGCCGCGGCCTCCTGCTCCCGCACCTGCACCCGGGCCAGGCCCTCGGCGGCGGCCTCGGCCCGGACGCCCTCGGCCAGCTTGACCTTGGCGGCCGCGTCCAGCTCGGCGGCCTGCTGCCGGGCCTCGGCCAGCACCAGCGACTCGCGGGCCTTGTGCGAGGCGGCCTGTTCGGCGGCCTCGGCGGCCTTGATGTCCTTGACGAGCTTCTCCTGCGCCTCCGCCTCGGCCTGGATGACGACGGCCTTGCGCATCCGCTCGGCCTCCTCGGTGGCCCGCAGCGTCTTGACGGCCTCCTCCTGCTCGGCGACCGTGCGCTCGACCGCGACCCGCTCGCGGACCACGTCGGCGACCTCCCGGCGGCGGGACTCGACCTCCTTGGTCTTGGCCATCACGGCGAGTTCGGTCTCCCGCTCGCGGCCGACGACCTCCAGCAGCCGGTCCTTCTCGATCCGCTCGTTCTCCACCGCGATCACCCGCTCGCGGTTCTTCTGCGCCACCGCGACCTCGCGGGCCTGGTTCTCCCGCTGCACGCCGAGCAGTTCCTCGGTGCGCAGGAAGGCGGTCTGGGCGTTGAGCCGCTCCTCCTCCTGCACCCGGGCGATCACCGCGTCCTCCTTGGCCCGCAGGGTCTCGATCTCGCGGCGCTGGCGGATCTCGGCGTCGGCCTGGCGGCGTTCGAGCTCCAGGACGGTCTCCCGGGCGTCCACGTTCTGCCGGGTGATCTCCTTCTCCTCGTTGCGCTGGTACTCGTTGGTGCGCACGTGCTCGATCGCGGTGAGCTCGGTGATCTTGCGGATGCCCTGGGCGTCCAGGATGTTGTCGCCGTCCAGCTGGCTCATCGGGGTCTGTTCGAGGTGGTCGATGGCCGCGTCCTCAAGGGTGTAGCCGTTGAGGTCGGTGCCGATGACCGCGATGATCTGGTCCCGGAACTCGTGCCGGTGGGTGTACAGGTCGGTGAAGTCCAGCTGCTTGCCGACGGTCTTGAGCGCCTCGGCGAACTTGGCCGCGAAGAAGTCCTGGATCGCCTGCGGGTCGCTGGCCCGGGCGGTGCCGATGGACTGCGCCACCTTGACGACGTCCTCGACGGTCTTGTTCACCCGGACGAAGAAGGAGATCCGGATGTCCGCCCGGATGTTGTCCCGGCAGATCAGGCCGTCCCGGCCGGCCCGGTGGATCTCCACCGTCTTCGCCGTGATGTCCATCAGCTCGGCCTTGTGCAGGATCGGCAGGACGATCGCGCCGGTGAAGGTGACGTCCACCTTCCTGGTCCGCGAGACGATCAGGGCCTTGCCCTGCTCGACCTTCTGGAAGAGGCGGCCCACGAAGAGCAGGACGGCGAGCAGGATGAGCAGTACGACGGCGACGAGTACGCCGAAACCCACGGCGATGGTGTCCATCACGGAGTCCTTTGACGAGATGGTGGTGCGAAGTGGTGGGTGGATCGTTGGAAGCGATGTGGCGTCAGAGGCCCGGCGGGGACGGGTCGAACGGCGCGACCAGGAAGTGCTCGCCGTCCGGGTCGTAGTCGTAGATCAGCGCGGTGCGCCCGGCCGTCAGTCCCGGCTCGGCGTCGGCGGTGCGGACCTGGACGGTCGCGGTGGAGCCGTCCTCGGCGGTCACCTCGGCCTGCCCGAAGTCGGCAGTCACCCGGCCGGTGCGGATCACGCAGACCCGGCCCACGAAGTCGGCCCGGGTGACCGGCCGGTCCTCCGGGAAGAGCCGCCGCAGCGGCCGGACGAGCACCCGGGTGCCCGCCCAGGAGGCGACCAGCGCGACGGCGAACACGCCGCCGCGCGCCGGTGCCCCCGAGGTGAGGACGGTGCCGGCCAGGCTGACGAACCAGGCGAGCGCGACCAGCAGCGAAACCGCCACCGTCACGGGCACCCCGCCCAGCCCCAGCCCGTCCAGCACGCCCCCGTGGTGGCCGTTCCCGTGCTCGGAACCGTGGGCGCTCCCCCCGCCGGTGCTCCCCCCGCCGGCACCGTGCCCGCCGGGCGTCCCGTGGGCCGCGTGCCCCCCGACACCGTGCCCCCCGGCACCGTGTCCGACGTGACCCACCGGGCCCACGTGCCCGGCGTGCCCGGCGTGCCCGGCACCCGGGTGGTGCCCGACGCCGTGCCCCCCGTGCACGGCGTCGAACCCCAGGCCGCCGATCAGCATCAGCAGCCAGTACCCGACCACCACCAACAGCGCGAAGCTGAACAACGCCGTCGGAAAGGCCAGCGCGGCCGCGAAGAAGTCCCCCGTCCCGGCCATGCTCCCCCGCCCTTCCGGCGGCGCCGCACATCGGCGCCGGGGAGATCATGGCAGCGGGGGAGGCGCCCGCACATTGCCAGGATCCGGCAATCTTTACGGCCTTTTGACACCCTGGTACGCGCGTTCCCCGTGACACTGCAACAGGCGGGCAACAGGACGGCCCCGGGCAGGTCATCGGCCGTTTGCCGGGCCGTTCGAGGACGGCCCCTACAGCGGCTGCTCCGGCCAGTTCAGCAGCCGCGCCCCCATGGCCGCCGTCTCCAGGGTGAACCGCTGCAGCGCGTCCGCCGGGTCGTACCCCGTGAGCACCTTGATCCGCTCCAGCCGGTAGCCGAGGGTGCGCACGCTCAGCCCCAGCCGGCGCGCCGCCTCCGCGTTCACGTACGCCGCCTCCGCCTGCACCGCGATGGTGTCCAGCAGCGGACGGGCGCCGCCGCGCGCCTCGGTCAGCGGGCCGAGCACGCTGCGCACCAGGTCGGCCATCGCCGCCCGGTCCCGCATCAGCACCGGGAAGACCAGCAGCTCCTCGGCCTTCAGCCGGCAGGCCGGCAGGTCCAGCCGCTGCGCGTAGTCCAGTGCGTCCAGCGCCTCGTCGTAGCTGCGCAGCACCCCGCTCGCGCCCGAGTGCCGGCGCCCGGTCGCCACCCGCAGCACCGGGCGGTAGCCGGGGCCGGGGCGCAGCGTCAGGTCCGCGAAGGCGTCCAGCACGGCCCGCTCGGAGTCCGGGGCGATGCACACCAGCCGGCCGTCCTTGCTGGCGAGCAGGACGTCCCGCTCGCCGAACCGCCCGGCCAGCTCCCGCTCCACCCGGTGCACCATCGGATGGACGTCCGCGAACGGCTCGTCGCCGACCGCCACCGCCACCGTGTACGCGCCCGCCAGCCGCAGCCCGAACCGCTCCGCGCGCTCGGCGAGCAGGCCGAGGTCGCTGCGGCCGTGCAGCAGGTCGTCGATGAACTCTCTTCGGGCGGCCTCCTCCTGACGGACCGCCAGGCGCTGCGAGCGCTCGTGTCCCTCGCCGAGCGCGGCCAGCGCCGCGTCGGTGGCGGCCAGCACCGCGTCGCCGGTCCGGCGCAGCTCGCCGACGCTGGCCGCGGCCGTCGCCCCGGGCAGCGTCTGCCAGGCCCGGCGGGCCGCGGCCAGGCAGTGCGAGACCACCTCGCGCAGCCCGTAACCGGCCTCGGCGCACTGCTCACCGAGCCGGCGCAGCCCCTCCAGCTCGTCCCGGCGCAGCAGGCGCCCGGTGCGGGAGACGTCGGCGAGCAGGACGAGGTACGCCTCGGCCAGCTCGGTGGGTATGTCGCAATCGTCCGTCTCGGTCACCGTGTCCTGCCCACCCCGTGCGGCCTGAATTTCGGGCGGTGAACCCTATCAGGGTCCTCGCGGCCGGGGCTCGCGCCCTACCGCTCGCGGAAGTGCAGCACGAAGCGCGCGCTGCTGCCGTCGATCCGCCGCCGGACGTACAGCGACGGGGTGCCGTCCGGGGTGCAGCTGACCCCCTCGCGCACCAGCAGCGGGGTGCCCGCGGGTACGTCCAGCAGCTCCGCGTCCGCGAGGTCCGCGCCGATCGCGCCGAAGGCCCGCCAGTCGTACTCCAGCTCCACCCCGGCCGCCCGGGCCAGGTCCCGCACCAGGTTCCCGGCGTGCCCGGGCCGCACCAGCTCGGCGGGCAGCGGCCCGAACGGGACCCAGTAGCTGCATGCCGCCCGGGCCCGCCCGCCGAGGCGGATCACCGAGTCGAGGCGGGACAGCCCGCCCGAGGCCCGGCCGAGCTGGCGGGCGGCCTCCTCGTCCTCCGCCGAGCCGGTGACCGGCGGGGCGGCGACCACGAACTCGCCGTCCCCCTGCTCCCCCTCGGGCAGGGCCTCGTGCACGCTGCCCAGGTCGAAGCGCTGGCTGCGCGGGTCCACCGCGATCGAGACGCGGACCGCCGGCGGGCGGACGAAGGTGCCCACGCCCCGGCGGATCTCCACCACGGCCGCCCGCTCCAGCTCCGCGACGGCCTGCCGTACGGTCAGCCGGTTCACGCCGAACTCGGCGCTCAGCTCCGGCTCGCTCGGCAGCCGGGCGCCGGCGGGGTAGCCGCCGGCGTCGATCCGCTCCTGGAGCCGGCGGGCCAGCCGGCGGTACAGCGGGGTGTTGGGGGGAGTGCTCGGGAGGTTCGTCGCCACGCACCCGATCCTACGAAGCCCACGAAGCCGGCGGCCGCCGCTCCGGCTCGCCGTGGCGGCCCGGCGGGAGTGGGATGGAAAGGTGCTCCGAACCCCGGCGGGGGATTGGACATCTAGACGTCTAGATGTCCTACTGGATGCCCTCTCCCCTCCGTGTGCGGCTCCACCGAAAGGCCTCTCGCATGTCCCTGGTCAACTTCCGCGACCCCGCCGTCCTCAGCGACCCGGACGGCCTGCGGATCCGCCCCGGCGTGCTGTACCGCTCCGCCCAGCCCTACCCGGCCGCCGACGAGGCCGTCGTCGCCCAGCTGCGCTCCTGCGACATCCGCACCGTCGTCGACCTGCGCGACCCCCGCGAGATCCGGCCCGCCGACTGGGCCGCCGCCGAAGCCGCCGGGATAGCCGTCGTCGCCGCCCCGGTCAACCCCGCCACCGACGTCCTCACCGCCCACATGGCGACCATGACCACCGCCGCCGACCTCGGCGAGTTCTACCTGCTGCTCGCCGAGTCCGCCCCCGAGGCCGTCGCCGCCGCCGTCGAGGCGGCCACCCGCCCCGGCGCCGTCCTGCTGCACTGCGCCGCCGGCAAGGACCGCACCGGGCTGCTCACCGCCCTGCTGCTCGACCTCCTCGACGTCCCCGCCGAACGGATCGTCGACGACTACGCCCGCACCGCCGACGCCCTCCCGCAGATCTTCGCCAACCTCGCCGAGCGCCACCGCACCGCCCTCAACGGCAGCGGCACCAGCCGCGTCACCGACTCCCAGGGCCGCCACCTCAGCATCCCGGCCCCCCTCCTCCAGGCCCCCGCCGAGGCCATGTCCGTCTTCCTCACCCACGTCCGCACCCGCCACGGCGGCGCCGCCTCCTTCCTCCCCGCCTGCGGCATCCCGGCCGCCACCCTCACCGCCTTCCGCACCAAGGCCGCCGCCCCCACGGCCTGAGCAAGGCCCGCTGTCGGGGCCCGCGTCTACGCTCGGGGGCCATGAGCTACTCGGGCATGTGGTTCCTCGTCCCCGCTCCCGCCACCGCGATCGAGCGGCACGGGCCGAAGCTGCAGGCGCTGCTCGACGGGCACGCGGCGCAACCGGGGAAGGTCGCGCTGCGGCGGCGCTGGGAGCAGGGCGAGGGGCTCGGCGCGGACGAGCTGGAGGCGCTGGTGTCCGGCCCGTTCGGGCAGGACGTCAACGGGCTGTACGACGCCTGGAACGACTGCGGTCCGGAGATCGGGCCGGCCCTCTGCGTCTCCGCCCGCAACCGCTACCCGGTGCTCGGCCTGGCCCACGCCCTCGGCCCCGAGCGGCTGGCGGGTCTGCCGGGCTGGTTCGGCGACCTGGTCCTCACCCCGGGGGAGGTGCGGGTGGCGCTGCCGGCCGTGGAGGGGGTGTTCGACCTGGACGGGACCGCACGGGCGGCGGCGAGGGAGCGGGCGTACGAGGTGCTGGGTGACTCGGACGACGTCCCCGCCCTGTTCGACGCCGTCGTCCCGGTCTGGCGGGCCGCCGTCGAGGCCGGCCGCGGCCTGATCGGCGCCCAGCTCATCCCGTGACCCCGGCGAGGGGACACCTCAGACGTCCCGCCGCCGTACCACGACCACCGTCACCGCCACCGAGACGACCGCCCACGCACCCATGGTGATCCACGAGTCCAGCACGCTCGGCGCCCACTTGCTGATCGTGGAGTTGGAGTCGGGGTTGTAGGTGAGCCGGTTGACGGTGGCCATCGGCAGGTGGCTGCCGATCTCGTTGAGCCACCGGTAGCGGTCCCCGCCGAACATCAGCGGCAGGATGAAGAGCAGCATCACCAGCGAGACGATCGAGGCGGTGGCGTGCCGCAGCAGTGCGCCCAGGGCCATTCCGATCAGCGCGCAGACCGGCACGATCGCCGCATAGGCGATGACGGCCCGGAGGCTGACCCCCTGGGTGATGGAGAGCCCGACGTGCCGGGAGGCCAGCATGGCGTTGCAGGCGAAGAAGGACACCGTGGACACCACCGCCCCGGCCAGCGCGGTGATCCCGCCGATCAGCAGCACCTTGGCGGCGATCACCCCGCGCCGGTCGGGCACGGCGGCGAAGGTGGTGCGGATCATGCCGCTGGTGTACTCGCCGAACACGGTGATCGCGCCCAGGCTGCCGGCCGCGATCGCCATCACGTAGCAGGCGATGCTGCTGAGGCTGTGGTAGAGCGCGTCGTAGCGGTACGGGGGGAGGCCGGGTACCGGCCGCGGCGGGTGGTCGATGTACGTCAGGTCGGAGTGGACGGCGTTCAGGTTGATCCCGATCGCCACCAGCGAGGCCAGTGCCAGCACCCAGTACGTCGACCGCAGCGAGCGCAGTTTGATCCACTCGGCGGCGAGCAGGTCGGTGAACCGGGGGGCCGGCTCGGTGGCGCGGGCGCTCTCCGTACGGGTCAGGGTCATGGTGCTCATCGGGCCTCTCCAGCCAGGTACTCGACGCTGTCGGCGGTCAGGGACATGAACGCCGACTCCAGGGACGACGTCCGGGAGGCGAGCTCGTGCAGTACCACGCCGTGGCACCGGGCGAGTTCACCGATCCGCTCGGCGGGCATTCCGGTGACCACCGCGAACTGCGGCTCCACCTGGCCGACTTCGGCGCCCTCGGTGCGCAGGGCGTCGGCCAGCAGGGAGAGTTGCGGCGTCCGCACCGTCACGCTGGAATCCGCGTGGCGGGCCGAGAACTCGGCGAGGCTCTCCTCGGCGATCAGCCGGCCGCGGCCGATCACCACCAGCCGGTCGGCGGTGTGCTCCATCTCGGCCATCATGTGACTGGAGACGAAGACCGTCCGCCCCTCGTCCGCGAGCCGGCGGAACAGCCCGCGCACCCACAGCACGCCCTCCGGGTCCAGCCCGTTGAGCGGCTCGTCGAAGAGCAGCACGGGCGGATCTCCGAGCAGGGCGCCGGCGATGCCGAGCCGCTGCTTCATGCCCAGCGAGTAGCCGCCGATCCGCCGCCCGGCGGCCTTGCCGAGCCCGACCTCGGCCAGCACCTCGTCGACCCGCCCGAGCGGGATCCGGTTGCTGCGGGCGAGCGCCGACAGGTGCGCCCTGGCGCTGCGCCCGCCGTGGACGTCGCCCGCGTCCAGCAGGGCGCCGACGTGCCGCAGTCCGCGCGGCCGGCCGGCGAAGGGCACGCCGTCGACGGTGACGGTGCCCTCGGTGGGCGTGTTGAGGCCCAGGACCATCCGCAGCGTGGTGGACTTGCCCGCTCCGTTGGGGCCGAGGAAGCCGGTGACGGTGCCCGGCCGGACGGTGAAGGTCAACTGGTCGACGGCCGTGGTGGCGCCGTACCGCTTGGTCAGTCGCTCGATCTCGATCACGGGGACAACGGTGCCGGTCAGGGGCGTGCCCGGGCATCGGGCGGCGGGACACAACCGGGAGCGGCCGCCCCCGCCCCCGGGATTACGCCCGCGGGCCAATGTGCCGCCGCCCGGCCCGCCGCTACCATCGCGTCATGATCATCGAACCCCGCCCGCCCCTGCTCAGGCGCCTGCCCGCGGGCGTGTGGGTGGGGGCGTTCTGGACGGCCGTCGTGGTGTTCCGGTTCTTCACCCGGGTCGACGAGATGCGCCTCCTCTTCGAGTACCACGGCAACGTGGAGGACATGCCCCTGGTGGTCACGGCCGTGGTCACCACCCTGGTGGCCTTCCTGCTGGTCCGGTTGCCGCTGGCGGCCGTCGCGGTGGCGCTGGCGGGCGGCGTCTACGCGCTCGGGATGTGGGGCGTCCCGGAGACGGCTCCGGTGCAGTTCCTGATCGCCGAGACGGTGGTCGCCTACTGCGTGGCCACCCGGTCGCGCCCGGTGTCGACGACCGCGACGGCGATGCCGCTGGCCCTGCTCGCCGGGCTGTCCGTCTGGGGCGCGGTCAACGGCTACCCCGTGAACCCCTACGCCTACGGGGGCCTCGCCGCGACCGTGCTGATCGCCTGGCTGATCGGCAACACCGTCCGCCAGAGCCGCTCCCACACCGAGGCCCTGCGCGGCCGTGCCGCCGAGCAGGTCGTGACCGCCGAACGGCTGCGCATCGCCCGGGAGTTGCACGACATGGTGGCCCACAACATCGGCATCATCGCGATCCAGGCGGGCATGGGCAGCCGGGTCATGGACACCCAGCCCGCCGAGACCCGCAAGGCGCTGGAGGCCATCGAGGCCACCAGCCGGGAGACCCTGGCCGGGCTGCGCCGGGTGCTGGGCGCGCTGCGGCAGGGCGAGGGCGAGCCCGCCCCGTTCGAAGTCGCCCCGGGACTCGGTGAGTTGGACCGCCTGGTGGAGAAGGCCGCGGGCGCCGGGGTGCGGGTCGCTCTCACCCGCGGCGGCGAAGCCCGTGCCCTGCCGCCCGAGGTGGACCTCGCCGCCTTCCGGATCGTCCAGGAGGCGGTCACCAACGTGGTCAAGCACTCCGGCACCCGCGACTGCCACGTCACGGTCGACTACGGCGCGGAGCAACTCGCCGTCACCGTCGTCGACCTGGGCGCGGGCGCGCCGGCCCACTCCACCGGCACCGGCTACGGCCTGGCCGGTATGCGCGAGCGGGTCGCCCTGCTCCACGGCGAGTTCAGCGCCGGCCCCCGCCCCGGGGGTGGCTTCCGGGTCGCCGCCCGTCTGCCGATTCCCGCTCGGACCGAAGCGTCCGCAACAGCCGCCCCGGAGGTGGGACCGTGATCCGCGTCGTCCTGGTCGACGACCAGCCGCTCATCCGCACCGGTCTGCGAGTGCTCATGGCCGACGCCCCCGACCTGGAGGTGGTCGGGGAGGCCGGCAACGGCGCCGAGGCCGTCGAGCTGGTCACCCGGCTGCGCCCGGACGTCGCCGTGATGGACATCCGGATGCCCGGCACGGACGGCATCGAGGCGACCCGCCGGATCCTCGCCGACCCCGAGCTGCCCACCCATGTGCTCGTCCTCACCACCTTCGACGACGACGACTACGTGTACGGCGCGCTGCGCGCCGGGGCGAGCGGCTTCCTGGTCAAGGACCTCGCCCTGGAGACCATCCTGGACGGCGTCCGGGTGGTCGCCGCCGGCGACGCGCTGCTCGCGCCCGGCATCACCCGCCGTCTGATCGGCGAGTTCGCCGCCCGGCCGGACGCCTCCGCCCGGCCCCGGAAGTCCGCCGAGGGCATCACCGAGCGCGAGCGCGAGGTGCTCACCCTGGTCGGCCGCGGCCTGTCCAACACGGAGATCGCCGAGGAGCTCACCATCAGCGTGGCCACCGCCAAGGCGCACGTCGCCCGGCTGTTCACCAAGCTGGGCGCCCGCGACCGGGTCCACCTGGTCATCCATGCCTACGAGTTCGGCCTCGTCGCGCCCTCGTAGCGACGTGCGGTGGACAGCGCGAAGCGCCGGGGTGGGCCCACACAGCCCACCCCGGCGCTTCTCCGGTCCGGATCCTCAGGACACGTGACCCCTCAGGCCGTTCGGATCCGCCGGATCATCCGGTCCCCGAGCCGCCCCACGCTGCCCGGGGGCCCTGGTCAGGGGACGATCGCGTGCGAGATCTGGCAGCCGCTGACCGCGTTCGACCAGGTGCCCTGCATCGCGAACGACCCGGTCGCGAACGCGACGTTCTGCGAGCCGCCGGTGCCGCCGACGCCCTTCCACGCGCACTTGTCGGCGTTCTCGTAGCCGGTCGAGTCGGTCCAGCCGCCGGCCGGGTTCTGGTCGGTGACGGTCTCCGCGTACTCGTGGCCGAACACCATGGTCACGCCGTCGAGCAGGCCCGCGGTGCCGCTGTTGACGTAGTTCTGGCCGCAGGAGGTGCCCATGTCCGTCACGTACGGGTCGTTGCTGAACGCCACGTCACCGTACGGCGAGGTGGCCGCGCCGCCGCTCAGCGTGGTGTCGCCGTTCCAGTCGTGCCAGGCGCAGAAGTTGCCGGTGGAGGTGTTGAAGCCGTCCGGGTGGGTGCCGGTCGGCGAGAGCACGACGTACTGCACGTTGCGGTTGGACGCGGAGGTGGTGTTGCCGAAGTGCCCGGCGGCCTTGATCGCCTCGTTGGCGATCTGGTTGCCGGTGGCCTGGCCGGGGGCGGCGGCGGAGTTGTCGACCCAGACGCCGGCCAGCGCGCCGCCGGTCGGGTAGCCGACGTGCGCGGCGGTGGACGCGCAGGTGGTGGCGCCCTTGGCGACGCCCTCGCAGTACTGGGTCATGACGCCGGACCAGGTCTCGTTGTTGGTGCCGAGGCCCTTGAACAGCTGCTGGGCGCGGACGGCCTCACCCGACGGGTCACCGGTCAGCGTGGTGTAGCCGTTGGCATCGGTGCCCGCGGTGCCCCACTGGGAGCCCCAGAAGATCACGTACACCTTCGGCGCACCGGTGGTGACGCCGATGCCGTCGACCCCGCCGCCGTAGTGCAGGTTCGAAGTGCGCGTCGCGGCGGCCGAGTTGGCGTTGGCGTGCTCGGCCGCCTCCTTGGTGGGGACGGTGCCGTGCCGGTACGGGTGGCTCTGTCCGGCGAACTCGCTGCCCGGCTGGTCGGCCTGGGCGGCCGGGGCGGCGGCGAAGCCGGTGGCGGCCAGCGCCAGCGCGCTGAGCCCGGTCAGGGCCCGGACTCGCGCCCGGCGGGAGGTGGGGGACATGCCCATCGTGAGGGTTCCTCTCTCATGCCGACCGCACACCGGTAGGGCGCGGCGACACCGTGGGGGACAAAGGGGGAGGGGCGACGGCGGGCAAGCCGGTTGCCACCGACCGTTCGTCATGAACGACCGGTGAAGCGGGGATGGGGGACCGGTTCACTGCCGACGGCCGGAAGCAAAGCACCGCCGCCGAAACCGGGTCAACGGCGCCGAGAGTAAGACCAGCCCCAAGCGCGTCCCCGAAAAAGGTATCGAAAGTCAAAAGCCCCCAGCTGACGCCGCGTTGATGCGCGTAGCGACGGCGAATCTCAACAGTTGAAGGGGGCTTTTACACCGTATTGCCCCTCCCCACTACCTGCACGAACCGCCCACCCCGGCCCCCTTCCCACCCCCGGCCGAGTGCCCTACGGTGTCGGCACTCCGACCTCGGCGATCCGCACGATCCGGCCGTGCGGGTCCAGGACCACGTCGTAGGCGTTGCCGTGGCAGCCGTACGGGTCGGCCGGGTCGCGGTCGGCGAGGCAGTCGTTGAGGTGGGTGACCAGTTCGTCCAGCTGGACGGGCTTCGCCGCCTCCCCGTTCGAGCGGTCGACCAGCGTCGCGGTGACGCCGGACGCGGCGAAGCCGTAGTGCACGGGGCTGCCGGTGGCCCCGTAGCGGGGCGGCGTGCAGCTGAAGCGGGCGGGCTGGGCGGTGAGTTCGGCCGGACCGGCGGCGACCACGATCATCACCTGGTGGCCGGGGACGGCCGCGGGCGCCGTGCACTCCGGCGCGGAGGCGCCAGGGTCGGTGGAGGCGCCGGGGTCGGCGGGGTCGGCGGGGTCGGCGGGGTCGGCAGGATCCGCGGAGGCACCGGGGTCGGCAGGGGCACCGGGGTCCGCGGGGGCCGCGACCGGCCCCGCGGTGTAGGCGCCGTCGTCACCGAGGTCGTCGCCGAAGTCGATCTCGTCGTCCAGCGGTTCGTCCGCGCCGTCGTCGGCGAGGGCCGCGGCGGAGGACGCGGCGGCCACCGTCGGGCGGGACTCGGCGGGGGTGCAGCCGGTGAGGCCGGCCAGGGCGGTCACGGTCAACGCGGCTGCGGCGAGGAGGATGCGGGGCACGGCCATGGCACAAGTCTCCCCGGGCGGCGGTGGCGGTCGGCACCGGGGTGCACGCCGGGCGTGCCGAAAGGTTCCCGCCCCCGCCGGATGTGCGGATCCGGCGGGGGCGGGAGGTCTCGGGCAGGGCGAACGGTCAGGCCGCGACCGTCCGCTGCGCCTCGTACACCTCGCGCACCCGCGCCTGCGCCGCCCCGTCCGCGCCCAGGTGGTCGAGCCCGAGCAGCGCCGCGCCCAGCACCGGCGGCGCGACGACCACCCGCGGCTCGGCCAGCGGCGCGGCCCGCGCCAGACGGGCCGTCAGGTTGTCCAGCAGCAGCGGCTGGCGGGAGGCGAGCACCCCGCCGCCGAGCACCACCGGGGTCGGCGAGTCCAGCAGTTCCAGCCGTCCGAGCGCGACCACGGCGAGCCGGACGATCTCGTCGGCCTGCCGGTCGATCAGCTCCAGGGCGACGGCGTCCCCCTCGACCGCGACCGCGAACAGCAGCCGGACGATCTCGTGCAGCCGCGCGGCCGGCAGGTGCCCGAGGTGGACGGCCTCGGCGACCGCCCCGGCACTGGGCAGGCCGAAGTGTTCGGCGATGGCCCGGGCCAGCGCGGTGGGCCCGCCCCGCCCGTCCTCGGCGCGGACGGCGTGCCACATGCTGTTGACGGCGAGTCCGGAGCCGCCGCCCCAGTCGCCGGTGAGTTCGCCGAGCGCCGGGAAGCGGGCGGTGCGCCCGTCCGGCAGCAGTCCGACGCAGTTGATCCCGGCACCGCAGACCACCGCGACCCCGCGCGGGCCGTCGGTGCCGGCCCGCAGCAGGCCGAAGGTGTCGTTGACGACGGTGTTGCTGAGGCCCCAGGGGTGCGATTCGAGGGCGGTGCGCAGCGCCTCCTCCTCGATCGGCAGGTCGGCGTTGGCCAGGCAGGCGCTGACGTGGCTGGTGAGCACTCCGGCGGTGCCGGCCAGACCGGCGGCCGCGGCGGCCTGCTCGACCAGGGGGGCGAGGCCGGCCACGGCCGCGGCCCCGCCGACCTTCTGGGGGGCGAAGCCGCCGCCGCGGGCGGTGCCGAGGACGGTGCCGTCGGCGCCGATCAGGGCGACGTCGGTCTTGGAGTTGCCCGCGTCGATGGCGAGGACGCCGGACAGGAGCGGTTCGGGCTGGTGGGTCATCTGGTCCCCGGGCTCGTACGTGGCCCGGCCGTGGAGCCCCGGCCGGGGTGGTCGGTCTCCTCGCGGTGCCCGGCCCGCCGTCGCGGCGGGCCGGGCGCTGGGGGCGTTCAGGCCCAGGCGAGGTGCTCGCGGTTGTGGGCGAGCAGCCGGTCCGTGAGCTGGTCGGCGAGCTCGATCTGGCCGACCAGCGGGTGGGCGAGCAGGGCGTCGAAGACCCGGTCGCGTCCGCCGTGCAGGGCGGCGTCGAGCGCGAGGTGCTCGTACGCGGTGACGGCGGCGACCAGTCCGGCGAACAGCGGCTCGACCGGCCGCTGCGGCAGCGGCCGGACACCGTCGGCGTCCACCTCGGCCGGGACCTCGATGACGGCGTCGTCGGGCAGGAAGGGCAGCACCCCGTCGTTGCGGGTGTTGACCACCTGGACGGACGTCCCGCCGCCGGTGCCCAGCAGCGCCGAGATCAGCTGGACGGCGGCCTCCGAGTAGAAGGCGCCGCCGCGCTTGCCGAGCAGCTCGGGCTTGGTGTCCAGCGCGGGGTCGGCGTACAGCTCCAGCAGCTGCCGCTCGATCTCGGCGACCTGCGCGGCCCGCGAGCCCTGGGCCCGGAGTTCCTCGACCACGGCGTCGTGCTGGTAGAAGTACCGCAGGTAGTACGAGGGCACCACGCCGAGCCGCTGGACGAAGGCCTGCGGCAGGTGCAGGTCGTCGGCGATCTCCTTGCCGAAGTCCCGCAGCAGTTCCGGGAGCACCTCCCGGCCGCTCACGGCGCCCGGCGCGTCCAGCAGGGTCACCCCGCGCTCCCAGGTGAGGTGGTTGAGCCCGACGTGGTCCAGCCGGACCAGCTCGGGGTCCACCCCCAGGTGGGCGGCGAACCTGCGCTGGAAGCCGATCGCGACGTTGCACAGCCCGACCGCCTTGTGCCCGGCGCTCAGCAGGGCGCGGGTGACGATGCCGACCGGGTTGGTGAAGTCGACGATCCAGGCGTCCGGGTTGGTCCGGCGGACCCGCTCGGCGATGTCGAGGACGACCGGCACGGTGCGCAGCGCCTTGGCGAGCCCGCCCGCGCCGGTGGTCTCCTGGCCGACGCAGCCGCACTCCAGCGGCCAGGTCTCGTCCTGGTTGCGCGCGGCCTGTCCGCCGACCCGCAGTTGGAGCAGTACGGCGTCGGCGTCCGCGACGCCCGCCGTCAGGTCGGTGGTCACCGAGACGGTGGCGGGGTGCCCCTGCCTGGCGAAGATCCGCCGGGCGAGCCCGCCGATCAGCTCCAGCCGCTCGGCGGCCGGGTCGATCAGCACCAGTTCGCCGATCGGCAGGGTGTCGCGCAGCCGGGCGAAGCCGTCGATCAGTTCGGGGGTGTACGTCGAACCGCCGCCGACGACGGCCAGCTTGAGCGCGGTCCTGCCGGACGTGAGTGTGGCGGCCATCAGCCCTTGACCCCTGTCAGTGTCACGCCTTCGATGAAGGCCTTCTGAGCGAAGAAGAACAGGACGATCACCGGGGCCATCACCAGCAGGGTGGCGGCCATGGTGAGGTTCCAGTTGGTGTGGTGGGCGGCCTTGAACGACTCCAGGCCGTAACTGAGCGTCCAGGCCTCGTGGTTGTTGCTGGCGTAGATCTGCGGGCCGAAGTAGTCGTTCCAGCAGTAGAAGAACTGGAACAGGGCGACGGCGGCGATGGCCGGCTTGGCCATCGGCAGGACGACCCGCAGCAGGGTGCGCAGGTCGCCGCAGCCGTCGATCCGGGCGGCCTCGATGTACTCCTTCGGGATGGTCATCAGGAACTGGCGCAGCAGGAAGATCGAGAACGCGTCGCCGAAGGCCATCGGGATGATCAGCGGCCAGAGTGAGCCGCCCAGGCCCATCTGCTTGGCCCAGAACAGGTACATCGGGATCACGGTGACCTGCGGGGGCAGCATCATCATCGCGATCACCGCCATCAGCGCCAGGTTGCGGCCGCGGAAGCGGAACTTGGCGAGCGCGTAGGCGACGGGCAGGCTGGAGACGACGGTGAGCAGGGTGCCGGCGCCGGCGTACACCAGGGTGTTGCGCCACCAGGTGAGGAAGCCGGGGGTGTCCCAGACCTTGCCGTAGTTGCCCCAGTTCCAGGAAGTGGGCCAGTAGTCGGTGGTGAGCGCCTGTTGGTCGTTCATCACCGAGGTGAGGAAGACGAAGACGAAGGGCAGCAGGAAGAACAGCGCGGCGGCGACGGCCAGCGAGTGCACGGCCACCCAGTTGAGCAGCGCCCGGCGCCGGGCGGCCCGGGCGGCGGCGGTGCCGGTGGCGGCGCGGGCCGGCGCCTCGGTCAGTGTGGAGCTGAGAGTCATGGGAGGGTCCTCACATCCGTCCGCTAGTCGTCGCTCGCCATGAAGCCGGACCTGCGGCGGAGCAGGATCGAGGTGACGGCCATCGACAGGGCGAACAGCACCAGGGCGACGACGCAGGCCGCGCCGTAGTTGAAGCGCTGGAAGCCGAGGTTGTAGACCATCTGCGGCAGGGTCCAGGTGGAGCCCTGGGGGAAGCCGGGCTCGAACGGCTGGCCGGAGTTGCCCGCGATGCCGCTGGCGACCTTCCCGGCGACGATCGCCTGGGTGTAGTACTGCATGGTCTGGATGACCCCGGTGACCACCGCGAACATGATGATCGGCGAGATGTTCGGCAGCGTGACGTACCGGAACCGCTGGAACGGGCCGGCGCCGTCCAGTTCGGCCGCCTCGTACTGCTCCTTGGGGACGTCGAGCAGCGAGGCCATGAAGATGACCATCAGGTCGCCGACGCCCCACATGGCGAGCAGGGTGAGCGCGGGCTTGGACCAGTCCGGGTCGGCGAACCAGCCGGGCTGCGGCAGGCCGAGCTCGCCGAGCAGGTGGTTGAGCGGGCCGGTGCCGGGGTTGAGCAGGAAGGCGAAGGCCACCGTGGCGGCCACCGGCGGGGCCAGGTAGGGCAGGTAGAAGGCGGTGCGGAAGAAGCCCGCGCCGGTCCTGACCTTGGTGATGAGCAGCCCGATGCCCAGGCCGAAGGCGACCCGCAGGCTGACCATGATCACGACCAGCCACACGGTGTTCCGCAGGCCCTGCCAGAAGGTCGGCAGCTCGTCGAGGACGTAGTTCCAGTTCTTCAGGCCGTTGAAGGTCGGGTTGCCGAAGCCGTTGTACTGGGTGAAGGAGAAGTAGACGGTGGAGACCAGCGGGTAGACGAAGAAGACGCCGAACCCGATCAGCCAGGGGGACAGGAAGGCGAGGGTGCGGGCCGCCTCCCGGCGGCGCTTCCGGCGCAGCAGGTGCTGCGTGGACCGCGCCGCCGGGTCGGTCGCCCCGGTCCCAGCGCCCTTGCGGGTGCCGAACGCGAGTGACATGGGGAGCTCCGTGGACCGTTCCCGCTACTTCGCCTGGGCGATGTCGGTGTCGATCTGCTTGGCCGTGGCGGCGAGGCCCGCCCGGACGTCCGGCTGCTTGCCGGACTCGATGTCGTAGCCGAGGTTCTGCAGCGAGACGATGTAGCCGCCGCCGTTGACGCTCGCGGGTGTGGTGCCCGAGTCGGGGTTCTTGGCGACGTCCAGGAAGGTCTTGAAGTTGGCGTCGCCGACCAGCTTCGGCGAGTTGAGCGCGTCGAAGGTGCTGGGCACGTTGTGGATCGCGTTGGCGAAGCCGACCACCGCGTCGGTGTCGGTGGTCAGGAACTTGACGAACTCCCAGGCCGCGGCCTGCTTCCTGCTGGTGCCGGCGATGCCGACGATGGTGCCGGTCTGGTAGCCGCGGCCGTAGGTGGCGGCCTGGTCGTCCGGGACGGGGAACGGCGCGGTGGCCCAGTCGAAGTCGGGCTTGTTCTCGGCGAGCGAGGCGGTGCGCCACTCGCCGTCGATGGCCATCGCGACCTGGCCGGTCTGGAACGGGTTCTTGGCGCTGAACTCCTCGCCGAAGGTGGCGCGGTACTTGTCCAGCTTGGCGTAGCCGCCGAGCTGGTCGACCAGGCCCTTCTGCCAGCTGAGCATCGCCGCGACCCTGGGGTCGGAGGCGATGTTCGACTTGCCGTCGGCACCGAAGTAGGTGGCGCCGTACTGGCCGAGGAAGTGCTCGGTGGTGGACTCGTAGCCGTGGTAGAGCGGCATGAACCCGAGCTGCTGGTACGAGTCGCCGTCGGCGACGGTGAGCTTCCTGGCGTCGTCGGCGAACTCGCTGAAGGTCTTCGGCGGGGCACCGATGCCGGCCGCGGCGAAGGCCTTCTTGTTGTAGTACAGCCCGTAGGCGTCGCCGAGCAGCGGCAGCGAGCACTGGTTGCCCTGGAACTGCGTGTAGTTGAGCATCGCGGCCGGGAAGGTCCTGGCCGCGTCGATGCCGCTCTTCTGCAACAGCGGCTTGAGGTCGATGAAGGCCTTGGTCGAGCAGAACATGCCGACGTTGTTGGTGGTGAAGGAGGACACCACGTCCGGCGCGTCGTCGCCGCCGGCCCGCAGGGCCTGGTTGACCTTGTCGTCCGCGACGTTGCCCACCGGCTTGACGTGGATGTTGGGATGGGCCTTCTCGAAGGCGGCGATGGTGTCGTTGATCGCCTTCACCTCGCTGTCCTGGCTCCAGCCGTGCCAGAAGGTGATGGTGACGTCCTTGCCGCCGGCGGAGTCGTCGTTGCCGCCCGACTCGCTGGAACCGGTGCAGGCGGAGGCGAACAGGGCCAGGACGGCGCTGCCCGCGACGGCGGCCATCGTGCGGCGGCCTCTGCGGGAGGTGGTGGCGTGCACTTCGAGGTCCTCCTGGGGGTGCGCGGGCAGGCGTCATCGCCTCGGGGCCCGCGTAGGGGATCGGGGAGAGGTGGGTGCAGGGGCGTCGGAGGGGGTGGTTCGGCGGGTGGGTAGTCAGTGGGTGGAGAAGACCGCCTCACGGGCGTCCGTCAGGGCGCGCTGCAGGGCGCCGAGCAGGACGGGCGAGCCGGGCAGGGCACTGCTGCGGATCTCCGGACGGGCGAGGCAGATCCGGGCCAGTTCGTCCTCGACGAGCGCGCGCAGCCGCTCGCCGCCGGCGCTCGGCACCGCGCCGGAGAGGACCACCAGCTGGGGGTCGACCACGGCGACGATCACGGACAGCCCGACGGCGAGCCGTCCGGCCAGTTCGGTGAGGAACGCGTCACCGGCGCCCGGGGTCTCCAGGGCCTTGGCGATCGACTCCTCCGCGGTGGGCGCGCCGAGCCCGTGCTCGCGCGCCAGGGCCCGGACGGCGGGTGCGCCGACCTGGGCCTGGAAGCCGCCGAACTTGCGGCGGCGGGCGTCCCACTCGACCGGTGAACCGGGCACCGGCATGTAGCCGACCTCGCCGGCGCCGCCGGTGAAGCCGCGGTGCAGCCGCCCGGCCAGCACGATCGCGGCGCCGACGCCGGCGCCGGCCCAGAGCAGGACGAAGTCCTCGAAGCCGGCCGCCGCGCCGGAGACCTGCTCGGCGACCGCGGCCAGGTTCACGTCGTTCTCGATCGACACCGGTGCGCCGATCGCCTCGGTCAGCTCGGCCACCAGCCGGGGCGAGTGCCAGCCGGGCAGGTGGGAGGCGTAGTGCAGCTTCCCGGTGACCGGGTCCGGCGCGCCGCCGACCCCGATCGCGACCGTCCGCAGACCCCCCGCCGGCACCCCGGCCGCCCGCACCGCCTCGCCGACGGCCGCGGCCACCCGCGGCACCGTCCCGGCGGCCGGGACGCCCCTGGTGGACACGCTGTGCTCGGCCAGCGTGCTGCCGGTGATGTCGGCGACGGCGACTCTGATCCCGCTGTTGGTGACGTCCAGTCCGGCGACGTACCCCGCGGCCGGATTCACCTGGTACAGCTGCGCGTTGGGGCCAGGGCCGCCCTCGGTCGTCCCGACCGGCAGGACCAGCCCGGCCGCCTCCAGCCGGGACAGCAACTGCGAGGCGGTCGGCTTGGACAGCCCGGTCAGCGCCCCGATCTGGGTGCGGGACAGCGGCCCGTTCTCCAGCAGCAGTTCGAGGGCGGCGCGGTCGTTGATGGCGCGCAACAGGCTGGGGGTGCCGGCGAGGGGGGTCTTGGCGGTGCTCTTGGTCATGCCCGGAATCCTCCCCTTCCCACCGATCGACGTGAACTGTTAGGAAACTTTCCAGTCGCTTGGCACAGGACCGTACGGTCCGCCTCACCGGGGTGTCAATGGCCCCCGAACCCCCGGATGCCGAAGCGTTACCGCCCACCCGGGCGCCGCCGGCAGCCGGAGCGCCACCTGGAATGACGGAGGGCCCCGCCCCCACCGGAGTGGGAGCGGGGCCCTCGGGCGACGGAACGGCCTACGGCTTGGCGGTCGTGGGGTCGTCCGTCGGGGGCTTGGGCAGGGGGATCGGTTCGCTCGCGCGGTAGCGGGGCGAGGCGGGGTCGGCGAGGGCGGACGGCGGGGCGGGCTCCGCCGCGGTGATCGAGACGCCGGTGGCCACCGCGGTGGCCTCCTCCTTGACCTTGATCCCTGCCTGGTCGAAGGCCGTCTTCAGCCGCTGGCGCAGCGCCCGGGAGACCGTCGACGCCTTGCCCGGCGCGGTCCGGGCCTCGACCCGCACCATCACCGAGTCCGCCGCCACCGACTCCACGCCCAGGACCGACACCGGCGCCCAGACCAGCTCGTCGTACGGCGCCTCCTTGGCCAGCCCCTCGGCGGTCTCCTGGATCAGGTCCTCGACCCGCTGCAGGTCCTCCTTGTACCCGACCTGCACGTCCACCGAGGCGGTCGCCCAGCCCTGGCTCATGTTGGCGATCCGCTTCACCTCGCCGTTGCGGATGTACCAGATCTCGCCGTTGGCCCCGCGCAGCTTGGTCACCCGCAGCCCGACCTCCAGCACCGTGCCGGTGGCCACCCCGGTGTCGATCTCGTCGCCGACGCCGTACTGGTCCTCCATGATCATGAAGACCCCGGAGAGGAAGTCCGTCACCAGGTTGCGGGCGCCGAAACCGATCGCCACACCGGCCACACCGGCGCTGGCCAGCAGCGGCGCCAGGTTCATCCCCAGCGCGGAGAGCACCATCAGCGCCGCCGTGCCCAGGATGGTGAAGGACGCCACGCTGCGCAGCACCGAGCCGATCGCCTCCGAGCGCTGCTGGCGCCGCTCCGGGTTCACCACCCCGTGGTTGGCCAGCAGCCCGCCGAGCCGGCTCTCCTCCTGGTGGTCGTGGCCGCGCGCCATCCGCGTTATCAGCTGGGTGATCAGCTTGCTCACCACGGCCCGCAGCACCAGCGCCAGCACGATGATCAGGACGATCTGCAGGCCGGCCGCCAGCCAGCTCTGCCAGTGGGTGTCGAACCAGCTGGCCGCCTGCTTGGTGGTGTCGGTGACCTCCTGCGCGCTGGTGGGGATCCGCAGCTGCGGCAGCTCCGGCGCGGTTGGGGACGGCGCCGGCGTCGGGGTGGAGAGCGCCGAGGACGCGTCGATCGGACCGGTGGCGCCGAAGCGGAACACGTGCGGAACCTTCCTTGCAGGGGGCCTGACCGGTCCGCGCCGCGCAAGCGGCCCACGGACCGTGCGGGCTAGCCTATCCGGCGCCGAACACCTGCCCGGACCGCGAGCGGGGCGTACGGCGCACTCCGGACGCCCCGTCAGCGCCCCGGTGCGCTCCCCCGGGGGCACCCGCCGGCACCACCCCGCGCCCTGCCCGCACCCCCCCGCACCCACCGGCCCCACCACCCCGAACGGCCGCAGGCCCGCCCCCGTACGGCCCAGCGGGCTGCTCCGACCGGGTGAGCCGCGCTGCCCGGCCGGCCCCCGCCCCCGCCCCGGCGGCACCCGGGTGCAACCGGACCTTCCCCCGGGCATACCGGCTATGACAGACACCACACCCGGAGTTCACGTCAGGTCCGTTACACAGGAGTGGTGGCGCCGTACGAAGGCGTAAGGCGACACTGGGGGAGATCGCGCACTCGTTGCGGGATCCAACCGCTCGTCCCGGCGCGAGCCACGCGCCGCAGGCGTCCAAGGAGGCATCCGTGCCGCATGTCCTGGTCCTCAACGCGTCCTACGAGCCACTCGGCGTCGTATCGATGCGCCGCGCACTCATCCTGGTCCTCAACCACAAGGCGGTCAGCCTGGAGGACACGGGAGTCACTCTGCACAGCGCCACCAGCGCCCTACCGGCGCCGTCCGTCGTCCGTCTGACCCGCTTCGTCCGGGTCCCGTTCTGCGGGCCCGTCCCGCTCACCCGCCGGGCGCTGTTCGCCCGCGACCACGGCCGCTGCGTCTACTGCGGGGCCGCCGCCACCAGCGTCGACCACGTCATCCCGCGCAGCCGGGGCGGCCAGCACCGGTGGGACAACGTGGTGGCGGCCTGCCGCCGCTGCAACCACACCAAGGCCGACCGCCACCTGACCGAACTCGGCTGGCGGATGAAACGACCACCCGCACCGCCCAGCGGCCTCGCCTGGCGGATCATCGGCACCGGGATCAAGGACCCGCGCTGGCGGCCCTACCTGGAGCCGTACGGCGGCGGTGACCAGCTGCGCGCCCCGCAGTGGGGCGAGTACGAGCACCACGACCATACCGAGCCGACCCACTCCGTCCCGATCGGCCGGGCGCACGCCGCCCACGCCGCCCACCCCGCCCCCGTCCGCCGCGGCGAGCAGCCCGAACCGCTCTCCGCCTGACCGAAGCGACACAAGGGCCCGCCCGTCACACGTCGGTACGCGCCTCATGGGCCGCCGCGCCCCCCGCGAAGGGGAGCCCGGCGGCCCGCCGCTGTTCCGCCGAGACTGCTGCGGCTGCGGCTACGGCTACCGCGACCGTTACGGCTTCGTCGTCGGCGGCGCGACCGGCGCCCCCGACTGGCCCGGCTGCCCCGGCGGGTTGGCCGGCGGCTGCGGCGGGGCGGCCGGAGCCGTGACGGCGTACAGCTCGATGCCGTACAGCGAGTAGCCGAACTTGGTGGCCCGCGCCACGCCCTGCATCCGGACGTACCGCACGTTCGGCGCGTCGAAGCGCACCGTCTCGTCGCCGCCCTTGCCGTTGTCCACCGTCGCCGCGTCCGTCCAGCTGCTGCCGTCCGCCGAGACCTGGATCTTGTACGAGGAGGCGTACGCGGACTGCCAGTGCAGCACCGCCGCCCCCAGGTGGGACGCCTGCGGCAGCGCCAGCTGCACCCAGGCGTCGTCCTTGGCCGGCGAGGACCAGCGGGACTTCGGGTCGCCGTCGGCGACCGCCGAGGCCGGGAAGTTCGGCGTCTCGTCGCCCGAGGAGCTCGCTTGCGAGCCGACCGCCAGGTCCGGGCCGCCGGTCGGCGGCACCACGTGGACCTGCAGCACCTGCTTCATGGTCGTGCCGCCCGCCACGTACGACACCGGCACCTGGTACGTCCCGGAGGGCGTCCCCTGCGCGGCGGTGACCAGCAGCGGCACACCCACCCGTCCGCCGCGCGGCACGGTCACCGGGCCGGACGGGGTCACGGTCAGGCCCTTGGCGGCGGCCGGCACCTCGGTGTGCAGCTCGCCGGTGGTGCCCTCGGGGCGGCCGGCCTCGACGGTGGCCTGGGTCCTGGCGGGTGCGGCGGCGCCGGTGACCACGTCCACGGCGGGGTCGGCGAGGCTCAGCCGGGCCGCCGGGGCGTCCGCGTACCAGGGGATCACCTGGTTGACCACCGGCGGGTCGCCGCCGGGCTTCCAGGTCAGCCGGAACGCGTCGGAGGCCTGCCCGCCGGCCGGCAGCTCGTTGTAGCCGGGCTGCACGGTGCCGATGTCCACCCAGCTGCCGTCCGCGTGGCGCACCGCGACGGTGGCGGTGGCGCGCACGTTGGGGTCGGTCAGCACGGTGAGCCGGTCCAGCGGGCGGGCGCTGCCCAGCTCGACGACGAGCGGCTCGTCCTGAGCGGTGGGCGCCTCGGCGGCGCGGTACGCGGTGTCCGGGTTGCCGTCCAGCACGGCCGCGGCCGAGGAGCCCGGCAGCGCGGCCGGCCCGCCGGAGACGCTGGCCGGGGACTCGTCCGGGGCGGTCACGGTGAACTCGCGCACCGCGACGGCGGTCTTCTGCGCGGCGGTCGCCCGCAGCCGCACCGCCCGCACCACGGTGCCGGCCGGCAGCTGGGCGCTGACCGTCTTCTGGTTCTTCACCACGGCGAGCTGCTTCCAGCCGCCCTCGCCGGTGCTGTACTCCAGCACCCCGTCGCGGATGTAGTCGTCCACGGCGTTCTGGGCGTCCGGACCGGCGCCCCAGCCGCCCATCAGCACGGTGACGCCGCTGATCTGCCGGCCCGCGCCGAGGTCGACGCCGACCGAGTCGCCGGCCTGCGGGGGAGCGGAGCTCCAGTAGAAGGTGTCGGCCTGGCCGTCGACCATCAGCGCGGGCATGTGGTCGTGCGCGGTGCCCATGCTGGCGGTCGGGGTGATCCCGCCGCTGACCACGCCGGACCAGTTGTCGGCGGCGCGCACGGCGCGGTCCAGGAACGGGCCGAGCACGCCCGCGCCGATGGTCGCCGGGGCCTGGGCGAGCTGCGCCCGCAGCTGGTTGAGCCTCACGCGGGCCTTCCAGGCCGCCGCCCCGTCGCCACCGTGCTGGGCCAGCAGCATGTCCAGCGCGGCCTGCCCGGCCAGCCCGTAGTCGCGCAGCGGGCCCAGCCAGGGGCCGGCCTCGGCGGCCAGCTGGGCGGTGGCCTGGGTGCCGGCCAGGGTCTGCTGGGCGCCCGCCATCGCGGTGAAGGCGTCCCGCAGCGGGGCCGCCGCCGCTATCAGCTTGTTGAGGTCGGGGGCCGCGCCGGAAGTGGGCTCGGCGTTGGCCCAGAGCTGGTCCAGCAGCGGCTGCAGGTAGCCGGACTCCTGCTTGGCCAGCGGCGAGGAGGTGCTGTTGCCGGCCAGCGCGGTGACGGCGGCCAGCGCCGACCCGGCGGGCGTCGCGCCGGCGCCGGTCGGCCCGGCCAGCGAGCGCACCGCGGCCCGCCAGGAGTCGTCGGGCTTGTAGCCGGCCGGGTTCCAGGCGAAGTCTCCGGCCGTGGCGAGCGCGATCCGGGAGGCCACCGGCTGCTGCATCGCGCCGGTCAGCAGCACGGCGGAGCGGGTCGCCACCTCGGGGTCGCGGCCGGTGTAGGCACCGAGGAAGAGCCGGTCCGGGCTGGCGTCGTTGACCGGGTAGTTGTCCATGGTGACCAGCGGGTGCCCGTACAGGCTGCCGGTGTCCGAGGCCTGGGCACCGGTGATCTTCTCCGGGATCACCCCGCCGCCGCTCCAGGCCACCTGCACCCCGGCGGGCAGCGCGTCGGCCAGCGCCTTGCGGTACGGCGTGGAGCCCTGCTTGTGGTACTCGGTCGGGACGACGGACAGCGGCGCCAGGCCCGGGTTCTTCGCGATCAGCCGGTCCTGCACCTTCTTGACCAGCGCGGCCTGCGCCTTGGCCGCGGCGGCCGGGCCGGTGCCGTACTCGTCGCGGTCGTCGCCGCAGTGCCACTCGTCGTAGCTGACGTCCAGGAACTGCAGCTGGAACGCGGTGAAGCCGAGCTTGCGCAGCCCGTCCAGCTTCTTGACCAGCGCGTCGACGTCGTCGTCGTCGGTGAAGCAGAGGGACTGCCCGGGGTCGATCGCGTAGCCGAGGGTGACGTGGTTCAGCCGGGCCCGGTCGCCGAGCTCGCGCAGGTCGGACTGCTGGTCGGCGGGGTAGGCGTCGCGCCAGCGGTTGAGCCGGAACGGGTCGTCACCCGGGGCGTAGAGGTAGAAGTTCTGCTTGGAGCGGCCCAGGAAGTCCACCTGGTCGAGCCGCTGCTGGGTGGTCCACGGGGTGCCGTAGAACGCCTCCGCGGTGCCGCGCACCGCCGCGCCGCTCGGCCAGTCCCGCAGCGTGATTCCGGGCACGCCGAGCCCGGCCGCGCCCGGCCCCTGGCCCTGCCCGGCCGGTACGGCGGCGAGCAGCTGGCGCAGGCTCTGCGCGGCGTAGAAGGTGCCGGCGGCGTCCGCACCCGCCAGCACCACCGCGCCGTACGTCCCGCCGCCCTGGGCGGGCAGCTGACCGGCCGACAGCACGTAGCCGCCGGGGGGCATGCCCGCGGTGGACGGCGCGGAGCCGTCCTTGCCGCCGGCCGCGGCGGTCAGCTGGCGCAGCGTCCGGTCCACATCGCCCCCGGCGCCCTCGGCGGGCCCGCCGACGTACACCACCAGCGAGCCGGCCGCCGGCGTCCCGTCGTCCGCCTGCGGCGACACGTCGGTCGCCCCGGCCACGGTCAGCACCTCGCGGACGGCGTCCACCGCGCCCCGGTCCACCTTGGGCGCGGTCACCAGCGTCACGGCGGCCGGAACGGTGACGGCCTTGCCCGCCACGGTCTGCTCCTGCGGATGCGGGAACACCTGCGGGTCGGTCACACTCCCCAGCGGCGTCTGCGGCGCGGTGCTCACCACGTCCGGCCCGGGCGTCGCCGCGTACGCCGTCGACGGCAGCGGACCGGCCAGCAGCCCGCCGACCACCGCCGCGGTCACCACCCCGGCCGCGATCTGCATCGCCCGCCGCCCCGGCCGCCCGGCCGCACGCTCCGCCCGCACCGATGCCAACAGCGGCTCCGTCCCCTTCAGATCGGCGATCACCCGGTCCGCGGTCCGCGGCGCCAGCTGACGGCACGTCCGCGCCGTCGCCCGCCGCGCCGCCAGGGCCGCCGGATGGTGCAGCACCTCGCGCAGCGCCGGAGTCTGCTCCAACTGCTGCCGCAGCCGCCGCCCGGCCACAACGGACACACGGGCTTGCACAGGGGCCTCCTCGCCAGGCCTGGACCACAACGCGAGCAACCCCACCAGCTACCCAACCCGGTGTCAATGTCACCGACGGCTATGACCACTTTGCCCGACTTCATCCCACCACCCGAACCACCCCTGACACACCTCGGGCCCGCCCCGCCGAGAGGCGGAACGGACCCGGGAACCAGCAGCTCAGGACGCGGATGCGACGTAACCGCACTGTTCCGACGATCCTCAGCCGCAGGCCCGTGCGGCCACCGTCGTGTCGCGCAGCGTCATCGGGTCGTCACGCGGGTAGGACTTGGGAGTCCTACCCGGGTGTTGCCGAGACATCGCAGGAGCCGCGAGTGGCCGCTTACCACGACAGTGACGGAGCTGACGGGCTGAAGGTGCCGGCGCAGGATGCGCCGCCACCGCCGGCCGAACTGGTGGCGCTGGCGCAGGCGTACGGGGTGGATGCCCGCTACCCCGGGCCGGGTGGGCAGGCGGTGGGGGCGCGGACGCTGGTGGCGGTGCTGGGGGCGCTGGGGGTGGCGGCGGAGACGCCGGAGGAGGTGCGGGAGGCGCTGGAGCGTCACCGTGCCGAGCAGCGCGAGAAGTTGCTGCCGCCGTGTGTGGTGGTCCGGCAGGGGCGGCGCACCGCGCTGGACGTGCCGGCCGACGCCCGGCTGCGCGTGGAGCTGGAGGACGGCGGCGGTTGGGAGCTGCCGCGTGGCCACTCGCACTGGCTGCCCGCCGACCTGCCGCTTGGGCGGCACACCCTCACGGCGGAGTGCAACGGCAGAAGAGAACAGGCGCCGCTGATCGTCGCCCCGCAGCGGCTGCCCCAACTCCCCGGCCGTAGCTGGGGTTTCCTCGCCCAGTTGTACTCGGTCCTGTCCGACCGCTCCTGGGGCATGGGCGATCTGGGCGACCTCGCCGAGCTCGCCCAGTGGGCGGGCGCCGGCCTCGGCGCGGGCTTCGTGCAGATCAACCCGCTGCACCAAGCCCTGCCCGGCACGCCCTCCGACCCGTCCCCGTACCGCCCGTCCTCCCGCCGCTTCGCCGACCCGGTGCACCTGCGGATCGAGGCCGTCCCCGAGTACGCCTACCTCGACACCGAACAGCGACAGCAGGCCGAGGACCTCACCCGCCGCGCCGCACGCCTTCGTGACGAAGTCCTCGCCCACGACGGCCTGGTCGACCGCGACGCCGTCTGGGCACTCAAGTGCGAGGCCCTCCAGCTCCTCCACGAGGTCCCGCGCGGCCCGGGCCGTCAGGCCGCGTACGAGGCGTTCCAGCGGCGCGAGGGCGAGTGGCTGCGCCGGCACGCGCTGTGGAACGCCCTGGCCGAGGCGCACGGCGCCGACTGGCACCACTGGCCGAAGGGCCTGCGTCACCCGAACGGCCCACAGATCGAGCAAGCCACCAAGGAGCTCCAGGAACACGTCGAATTCCACCGCTGGCTCGCCTGGCAGGTCGACCAGCAGCTCGCCGACGCCCAGCGCACCGCCCGCGAGGCCGGCATGCCGGTCGGTCTGATCCACGACCTCGCCGTCGGGGTCCACCCGGACGGCGCCGACGCCTGGGCGCTCCAGGACGTGCTGGCCGGCGGCATCTCGACGGGCGCCCCGCCGGACGCCTTCAACGCCCACGGCCAGGACTGGGGCCTCCCGCCCTGGCGTCCGGACGCCCTGGCCGCCGCCGGCTACGCCCCGTACGCGGAACTCCTGCGCGCGGTCACCCGCCACGCCGGGGCCCTCCGCATCGACCATGTGATGGGCCTCTTCCGCCTCTGGTGGGTCCCGAACGGCCACCCGCCCACCGAGGGCGCCTACGTCCGCTACGACGCCGAGGCGATGCTCGGCGTGCTGGCCCTGGAAGCCCACCGGGCCGGTACCGCGGTGATCGGCGAGGATCTGGGCACCGTCGAGCCGGGCGTGCGCGAGGAGCTGGCGGCCCGGGGCATCCTCGGCACCTCCGTCCTCTGGTTCGAGCGGGACTGGGAGAGCACCGGGCAGATCCTGCCCCCCGACCGCTGGCGCTCCGGCTGTCTGGCCACCCTCACCACCCACGACCTGCCGAGCACCGCGGCCCGCCTCTCCGGTGAGCACGTCGAGCTGCGCCACCGCCTCGGCCTGCTGGCCCGCCCGCTCCCCGAGGAGCAGCAGGAGGCCGCCGCCGAGCTGGCCGACTGGCGGGCCGAACTGATCGACCGAGGGCTGCTCAGCCCGGACGAGCCGCTGTCGATGCCGGCGCTCTACCGCTTCCTCCGCTCCACCCCGGCGGAGCTGGTCGGCGTCTGGCTGCCGGACCTGGTCGGCGACCCGCGCCCGCAGAACCTGCCCGGCACCTGGGACCAGTACCCGAACTGGCGCCTCCCGGTCGCCGACGGCACGGGCGACCCGGTCACCCTCGACCGCCTCGCCACCGCACCGGCCGCCCGCCTGCTCGCCCACCTGCTGGCCCCGCCCAACCCCCGGCACCCGTAACCCCCCGGCACCCGTAGCCCCAGCACCCGTAGCCGGAGCCCCCGGCCCCACCCCGACGCGCGCCCTCCGGTAAGTGCCGGGTAAGTTGGAAACGTGGACAAGAGGAACGCTTTGCGAGCCGGCGCGGTCACCGCAACGGTCACGCTGATGATGCTGCTGTCGTCGCCCGCCATGGCCCTCACCAGGGACGACGGTGACGACCCGGGCCCCGGCCTGAGCGTCGGCCAGACCATCGGCCTGTACGTGCTGATCCCGCTCGCCGCGTTCGCGATCATCGCGGGCCTGGCGGCCATGCCGTACGGCAAGAAGAAGAAGTAACCGTCCACCAGGACCTGCACTACCTGCACCACCCCGCACCACCCCGCACAACCCCGAAGGGGGCGCCGGACGATCCGTCCGGCGCCCCCTTCGGGGTTTCAGGCGTTCAGAAACCGCTTCACCGCGCCCCGGCCGCCTTGTCGACCGCCTGCGCCTTGAGCGCGCGCTCGACCC
Source organism: Kitasatospora sp. NPDC101108 (assembly GCF_055584725.1). Taxonomy (NCBI): domain Bacteria; kingdom Bacillati; phylum Actinomycetota; class Actinomycetes; order Kitasatosporales; family Streptomycetaceae; genus Kitasatospora; species Kitasatospora sp. NPDC101108. The sequence continues at coordinate 4,882 of NZ_JBVJLM010000022.1, read as the reverse complement.
CGGCCCGGGCCTCGACCACCTGACGCCGCAGCGCCGGCGCCGGCTCGGCCGAGGCCAGCCAGGCGTCCGTGGCGGCCAGCGTCGCCTCGGAGACCTGCAGCGCCGGGTACAGCCCGACGATGATCTGCTGCGAGATCTCGTGGCTGCGGGTCTCCCAGATGTGCTTCACCACGGCGAAGTACTTCTCCGCGTACGGCGCCAGCAGCTCTCGCTGGTCCGACTGCTGGAAGCCGGCGATCACGGCCTCCTGCACATAGTTGGTCAGCTTGTCGGACTCCACCACCGAGGCCCAGGCCTGCGCCTTGGCCTCCGCGGTCGGGCGGGAGGCGCGGCAGGTGGCCGCGTGCTCCTGGCCGGCCGCCGTGTTGTCCCGCTCCAGCTCGGCGACGACCGCGGCCTCGTCGGCCCGGCCGGTGGCGGAGAGCCGGGACAGCAGCGTCCAGCGCAGCTCGGTGTCCACGGCCAGGCCCTTGATCTCCACCGAGCCGTCCAGCAGCCCGGCCAGCAGGTCCAGCTGACCGTCCGTGCGGGCGACCGAGGCGAGGGTGCGGGCCCAGGCCAGCTGGTGGTCGCTGCCGGGCTCGGCGGCCCGCAGGTGCTCCTCGGCGGCGGTGGCCCAGCGGGCGAGGCCCTGCTCGCGCCAGTCCGGGTCGGTGTAGGCGTCGAGGGCCAGCTTGACCTGGCGCTGCACGGACTGCACGACGCCGATGTCGCTCTCCCGCCCGATGCCGGACAGCGCCAGCGACAGGTAGTCGCGGGCGGCCAGCTCGCCGTCGCGGGTCATGTCCCAGGCGGAGGCCCAGCACAGGGCACGCGGCAGCGACTCGGTGAAGCCGCCGAGGTTCTCGGTGACGACGGCCAGCGAGTCCTCGTCGAGGCGGATCTTGGCGTACGACAGGTCGTCGTCGTTCAGCAGCACGACGGCCGGCCGGTGGCGCCCGACCAGCTCCGGCACCTCGGTGCGGGCGCCGTCGACGTCCAGCTCGATCCGGTCCGTGCGCACCAGCGCACCGTCGACCAGCTCGTACAGGCCGACCGCGATCCGGTGCGGCCGCAGCACGGCCTCGCCCTTGGCGCCGGCGGGCAGCGCGGGCGCCTCCTGCAGAACCGCGAACGACTCGATGTCACCGTCCGTGTTCACCGTCAGGGACGGGCGCAGCACGTTGATCCCGGCCGTCTCCAGCCAGGCCTTGGACCAGGCCTTGAGGTCGCGTCCGCTGGCCTCCTCCAGGGCGCCGAGCAGGTCGCTGAGCCGGGTGTTGCCCCACGCGTGGCGCTTGAAGTAGGCGCGCACGCCCTCGAAGAAGGCGTCCTGGCCGACGTACGCCACCAGCTGCTTGAGCACCGAGGCGCCCTTGGCGTAGGTGATGCCGTCGAAGTTGACCTGGACGTCCTCCAGGTCGTTGATGTCCGCCATGATCGGGTGGGTGGACGGCAGCTGGTCCTGCCGGTAGGCCCAGGTCTTCATCTGGTTGGCGAACGTGGTCCAGGACTGCGGCCACTTCGAACCGGGGGCCTCGGCCTGGCAGACGGCCTCGGCGAAGGTCGCGAAGGACTCGTTGAGCCAGAGGTCGTTCCACCACTCCATGGTGACGAGGTCGCCGAACCACATGTGGGCGAGCTCGTGCAGGATCGTCGCGGCGCGCGCCTCGTACGCGGCGTCGGTGACCTTGGAGCGGAACACGTACTGGTCGCGCAGGGTGACGGCGCCCGCGTTCTCCATCGCGCCGGCGTTGAACTCCGGGACGAAGAGCTGGTCGTACTTGGCGAAGGGGTACGGGTAGTCGAACTTCTCCTGGAAGTAGTCGAAACCCTGCTTGGTGACCGCGAAGATCGCCTCGGCGTCCAGGTACTCGCGCATCGAGGGACGGCAGTAGACGCCCAGCGGCACCCGCTGCTCGCCCTTCTCGTAGGCGTCGAAGACCCCCACGTACGGGCCGGCGACCAGCGCGGTGATGTAGCTGGAGATCCGGCCGGTCGGCTCGAACTTCCAGACCTGCGTGGCGCCTTCGCCGACCGGCTCGGGGGTCGGCGAGTTGGAGACCACGACCCAGCCGGTGGGCGCGGTCACGGTGAACGCGAACGTGGCCTTCAGATCGGGCTGTTCGAAGTTCGCGAAGACCCGCCGGGCGTCCGGCACCTCGAACTGGGTGTACAGGTAGGTCTCGCCGTCGACGGGGTCGACGAACCGGTGCAGGCCCTCACCGGTGTTGCTGTACGCGCAGTTGGCGACCACCCGGAGCTCGTTCTCGGCCGCCAGACCGGGCAGCGGGATCCGGCTGTCGGCGAAGCTCGCCGGGTCGAGTGCCGCGCCGTTGAGGGTGATCTCCTCGACGCCGGGGGCGACGAGGTCGATGAAGCTGTCGGCGCCGGGGGTGGTGGCGGTGAACCGGACCACGGTCGTGGACCGGAAGGTGCCGCCGTCGCGGGCCGAGCCGAGGTCGAGCTCGATGTCGTACGCGTCCACCCGGATGAGGTCGGCCCGGGTGCGGGCCTCTTCGCGGGTCAGGTTGGTGCCGGGCACTCGCTGCACTCCTTCGTCAGGCTGATGGACCGAATCCTCGCATGCCCGAGGGGTGCCCCGACCGGATAAACCGAAGGCGGGGCGGCCCCGGGACCATCGGCCCGGACCCGCCCCGCCCTTGCTGGGGACGCCAGTCCCCCTACGTCACTTCGACCACTTCGTCAGCGGCGGCGCGTAGCCGCTGCCGCGACGGTAGGCGACCACCTGGCTGTTGTCGTCGGGAATGAAGTACTGGACCATGCTCATCCCGATGTCCAGGCCGTTCGGCATCGCCATGGTGCCGATGTCGCTCATCGAGCCGTCGGTCGGCGACAGCGCGACCAGCTTCGCCGGCTTGTCGTAGCCCTGGCCGACGATGGCCCGGACCTTGCCGTCCTTGGTGGTGCCGGGGACCAGGCGCATGTCGTTGCTGGACGACGGGGAGCTGGCCGACCAGATGCGCCTGCCGGTGCCCAGGTCGTACGCGTTGATGCCCGACTTGCCGCCGTCGACCTGGACGTACAGCGTCTTGCCGACGACCACGTTGTTGCTGATGGGGTCGGACTGGCCGGACAGGCGCAGGCTGTCCGAGCCGGCCTCCTTGGTCGACATCGGGTTCCCGGGCTTGTAGCTGTCGTCGAACGGCAGGATGTAGTCGCCGTTCGTGCCGCCGGACATCAGGACCACCAGCGGCTGGGTGCTGATGACCGCGTCGATGCGCTCGATCTGGCCGTTGAGCGGGATCGCCTGGCTGACGGGGTTGCCGGTCTCGGCGTTGACGACCTGCAGCACCGACTTCTGGAGGCCGGTGTCGTAGCAGCGGTCACTGGCCGCGATCACGGAGCCGGCCGCGGCGCCGTACACGGTGCAGTCCTTGCCGCGCCCCTTGAACTGCCAGACGGACTGTCCGTTGTCGATGTTCAGCGCGCCGAGGGAACCGACGGCGACCACCTTGTCGGTGACGCTCAGGGCCGGGTTGGACAGCTTGTCCGGGCTGGCCTTGACGCTCCAGAGCAGCTTGCCCTGGGCGATGTCGACGGCACCGATGGTGGAACAGTCGTAGTCACCGGTGTTGAAGGAGACCGCGATGATGTTCTTGGCGTTGCGCGAGCGGGAGGCGGTGCACAGCTCCTTGCTGCCGGACGGCACCGGGATGTTCCAGGCCTGCTTGCCGTCCGCCAGGTTGTACGCCCGGATGCCGTTGGTGTCCGCGCGCACGGCGAACGAGTCGGAGCCCGAGGTGGCTCCCCAGACGCCGAGCAGCTGCGAGGACGAGTCCCCGTTGGGGTCCTTGGCGGCGTTCCAGGCGACCTTGTACGTGGCGTTGGACGAGTCCGTGGTGCCCCCGGTCGTCCCGCTGGTTCCTCCGGAGGAGGTGCTGGTGCTGGTGCCGCCCGAGTCGGCCACAGGACCCGGGTTCGGGTTGGGCTTGGGGCCCGGCTGGAGCAGCACGACCAGTCCGATCACGATGGCGATCGCCAGCACACCGCCGATGATCCCGCCCCACAGCATCACCGGGTTGCGCTGCTTGGGCGCCGCGGGCACCGGCATGCCCGGGTAGGTGTACCCCTGCTGCTGGTAGTCGTACCCGTACCCCTGGGACGGGTCCGGCGTGGCGTAACCGCCCCCGGGCACCGGGTCGTACGGGCCGATCGGCGCACCGGGCGGCGGCGTCTGCGCGGGGAACCCCCCGGCCGCGGTCGGCGCGTACGCCGCGTAGTCGGCACCCCCGGTCGGCGGCTGCGCCGGCGGCGCGGGCGGCTGGGCCGGCGGCGGCGGGCCGACGGGCGCGGCCTGACCCGGGATCGCCGAGCCGTCGAGCTGCGTCATCTGATCCGCGACGGCGGCAGGATCCACGCCGCCTGCCGGGCGCCCGAACGAAACGCCCCGGTTTTCCTGCGGGCCGCTGCCGGCTGCGTCGCCCGCACCCGGCGTAGGGTGATCCCCTGCCATCTGATTCCCCGTCATGTCTGGAAGCGTCCCCCTGCCGGTACCGTCCACGGTCCGGTGGGACGGGTGAGATTCGGCACCATGCTAGTGGCGAGTGGGATTTCAGCCGTTGCCAGGACCACCCGCCCCACCCCGACACTCCCTGACCACGCAACACCTTCACCCTGCACCCACCCCACCCCCACGCACCCACCCCCTCACGGGCCCGCGGGCAACACCCCATGCGCCACCACACCCCTCCCCCCACCGTGGGCGCACGGGCACCGCCCCGCGCGCCCACCCCTCCCCGCCCACACCCACCCCTCCCCCTCCCACCCCTCCCCCTCCCACCCCACCCAGGCGAGAGGGACGCGCTGCGGGAGGGGGCGGTGGAGGGGGTGGGTGCGGAAGGGGGCGTAACGGGTGATTTTCAGACTGCCAACGGCGACC
>NZ_JBVJLM010000021.1:0-121088 GCF_055584725.1 Kitasatospora sp. NPDC101108 | reverse complement strand
GCTGGTCGCCGTTGGCAGTCTGAAAATCACCCGTTACGCCCCCTTCCGCACCCACCCCCTCCACCGCCCCCTCCCGCAGCGCGTCCCTCTCGCCTTGGTTGGGTGTGGGGTGGGTGTGGGCGGGGAGGGGTGGGTGTGGGCGCGCGGGGCGTTGCCCGCGCGCCCACGGTGGGGGGAGGGGTGGGTGTGGGCGCGCGGGGCGTTGCCCGCGCGCCCACGGGGGGGGGAGGGGTGTGCGCGGGAGGGGGGTTGGGTGGGCCTCCGGAGATACTGGAGGGTATGAGGCTGACCGAGTTCTGGCGACGGATGTACGCGCACTTCGGGGAGGGGTATGCGGAGTCGTTTGCGTCTGATCATGTGATGAGTGAGTTGGGTGGGCGGACGGTGCGGCAGGCGCTGGAGGCGGGGTGGGAGGCCAAGGACGTGTGGCGGGTGGTGTGTGAGACGCAGGGGGTTTCGGCGCTGCTGCGCTGAGCGGTCGGGGTGGGGGTGGTGGGCCAGACTGTTCGGGTGACTACGAGTGGAGAGCGGGAGCGCCTGCCGGGTGCCGAGGGGGAACGGGCGGGGCGTGGTGGGGTGTTGTGGGGTGGGATGCCGCCCTGGGTGCCCCGGGCGATGGTGTTGTTCCTGGTGTTGGTCGGGCTGTTCCAGCTCGCGGACTGGGCCTTCCGGCAGCTGATCGACCTGTTCGTGATGTTGCTGGTGGCGTTCTTCCTCTCGTTGGCGCTGGAGCCGGCCGTGGACCGGATGGCGGCGCGGGGGGTGCGCCGGGGGGTGGGGACCTTCCTGGTGTTCGTGGCGGTCGGGGTGGCGGTGGTGGGCTTCCTCGCGGCGCTGGGCACGCTGTTGGTGGACCAGGTCGCGAAGATCGCCGGGGACATGCCGCACCTGGTCGACAATCTGATCGGCTGGGTCAACCGGACGTTCCACCAGGAACTGTCGCTGGGGGAGTTGCAGAAGCGGCTGCTGAAGGACTCGGGGACGATCGAGGGATACGCCCAGCAGGCCGCGGACAACGTCTGGGGCGTCTCGTCGACGCTGATCGGCGGGCTGTTCCAGACGTTCACGGTGGGGCTGTTCACCTTCTACTTCACCGCCGAGGGGCCGCGGGTCCGGCGGACGGTGTGTTCGCTGCTGCCGCCCGCCAAGCAGGCGGAGGTGCTGCGGGCCTGGGAGATCGCGCTGGCCAAGACGGGGGGCTACCTGTACTCCCGGGCGGTGCTGGCGGTGGTGTCGGCGGCCGGGCACTGGGTGATGTTCGCGCTGATCGACCTGCCGTACTCGGCCGCGCTGGCGATCTGGGTCGGCGTCATGTCGCAGTTCGTGCCGACCATCGGGACGTACCTGGCGGGTGCGCTGCCGGTGCTGGTCGCCCTGACCGTGGAGCCGGTGGACGCGTTGTGGGTGCTCGTCTTCACGGTGGTCTACCAGCAGGTCGAGAACTACGTGCTGCACCCGAGGATCACCGCCAGGACGGTGGACGTGCATCCCGCGGTGGCCTTCGGCGCGGTGATCGCGGGGGCGGCGCTGCTGGGGGCGGTGGGCGCGCTGATCGCGATCCCGGCGGCGGCGACGCTGCAGGGCTTCGTCGGGACGTACGTGCGGCGGTACGAGGTGGCGACCGATCCGCGGATCGACCGGGGCGAGCAGCGGCGGGCCCGCCGGGAGCTGCGGCGGGAGGCGGCGAGACGGCTGCGCCGGATGGTCGGCGGCGACGCGGAGTGACGGACGGTGCGGGGCGGGCGACCGGGGGAGACCCGGTCGACCCGCCCCGCGGCGTGTTCGGAGCTGCGAGGGTTGAATCGAACAGATGTTCTTTTGTACTCTCCGGCGAGGAGTTTTCCACAGGCGGAGCCGGGTGGGGCTCGTTTGTCAGTGGGACGCGCTAGCGTCGATGACGATGAAGCGCACAGCACAGAACCCGAGGGAAAAAGCCATGGCAGGTACGGACCGCGAGAAGGCCCTGGAGACCGCGCTCGCCCAGATCGAGCGGCAGTTCGGCAAGGGCTCGGTGATGCGCCTCGGTGAGAAGGCGAACGAGCCGGTCGAGGTGATCTCCACCGGGTCGACCGCCCTGGACGTCGCCCTCGGGGTCGGCGGCATCCCGCGCGGCCGGGTGATCGAGATCTACGGCCCCGAGTCCTCCGGTAAGACGACCCTGACCCTGCACCTGGCCGCCAACGCCCAGCGGGCCGGCGGCACGGTCGCCTTCGTCGACGCGGAGCACGCGCTCGACCCGGAGTACGCCAAGAAGCTCGGCGTGGACACCGACGCCCTGCTGGTCAGCCAGCCGGACACCGGTGAGCAGGCCCTGGAGATCACCGACATGCTGATCCGCTCCGGCGCGATCGACCTGGTGATCATCGACTCGGTCGCGGCCCTCGTCCCGCGCGCCGAGATCGAGGGTGAGATGGGCGACTCGCACGTCGGTCTGCAGGCCCGCCTGATGAGCCAGGCGCTGCGCAAGATCGCCGGTGCGCTGAACCAGTCGAACACCACCGCGATCTTCATCAACCAGCTGCGCGAGAAGATCGGCGTGATGTTCGGCTCGCCGGAGACCACGACCGGTGGCCGGGCGCTGAAGTTCTACGCCTCGGTCCGACTGGACATCCGCCGGATCGAGACCCTGAAGGACGGCACCGAGGCGGTCGGCAACCGCACCCGCGTCAAGGTCGTCAAGAACAAGGTCGCCGCGCCGTTCAAGCAGGCCGAGTTCGACATCCTCTACGGCATCGGCATCAGCCGCGAGGGCGGCCTGATCGACATGGGTGTGGAGCACGGATTCATCCGCAAGTCCGGCGCCTGGTACACCTACGAGGGCGACCAGCTCGGCCAGGGCAAGGAGAACGCCCGCAACTTCCTGCGGGACAACCCGCAGCTCGCCGACGAGATCGAGCGGAAGATCAAGGGCAAGCTCGGCATCGGTCCGAAGACCGAGGAGCCGGCCGAGGCCGCGCCGGAGGCCGCCGCGGCCGACGGCGCCGCGAAGCCGATCACCGCGACCGCCGCCAAGACGGCCGCGGCGAAGAAGACGGCGGCTGCCAAGGCCTGAGCCGTTGACGCAGGACGACATGGTGGGCGGCGGCCCGGCGGGCCCCGAGGACGACGACTACGGGCCGCCGGACTGGTTCGCCGCGGTCGCGGAGCCCGAACCCGAGCCGCGGCCGCGGCTCGAACGGACTCCGGTCCGGGTGGCGCGCGGCGCGGCGCCCGGACCGGCTCTCGACCGGGAGCAGCCGGAGGTGACGCCGGTCGAGGCACTCGGCCTGGTCTCCGCCTCCGAGCTGCCCAGCGGCCGCCGCCGGCGTCGCTCGGCGCTGGCCGGGGAGCCGGAGGTCGGGCGGGATTCGGGTGGGGTCGAGGCGGCCGGTCACGGGGGTGCGGCCGCCTCGCCCGTCCGAGCCCGACGGGGCCGGCGCGCGCGCTCCGCCGAGGGCCTGCCGGGCGAGGAGGAGCGCACCGCCCGTAGCTCCCGCAAGCGGGCCGAGGAGGAGGCCGATCCGGAGAGCCGCGCCCGGGACATCTGCCTGCGGCTGCTCACCGGTGCGGCCAAGTCCCGCAAGCAGCTCGCCGACGCCCTGCGCAAGCGGGAGATCCCGGAGGACGTCGCCGAGGAGGTGCTCACCCGACTGGAAGAGGTCGGGCTGATCGACGACGCCGCCTTCGCCGCCGCCTGGGTGGAGTCCCGGCACGCCGTCCGGGGCCTGTCCCGGCGGGCGCTGGCCCAGGAGCTGCGCACCAAGGGTGTGGCCGCCGACCTGGTCGAGCAGGCCGTCGCCCAGCTCGACCACGACGACGAGACGGACGCGGCCCGGGCGCTGGTCGAGCGCAAGCTGCGGTCCACCCGGGGGCTGGACCCGCAGGTCCGCACCCGGCGGCTGGTCGGGATGCTGGCCCGGCGCGGCTACTCCGAGGGGCTGGCCTTCCGGGTGGTGCGCGGCGCGCTGGAGGTGGAGGCGTCCGGCGAACCGTTCGCGGCCGAGTGGGAGTAGCGGAGGTCCGGCAGGTTCTTGGTCTGAATCAGGGCTGGTCTTGACCCTTTCGTGACCTGCACCTAGCCTCGCACCAGTTGCGGGGCCGCTTCCGGACGCGCCCCGCGCTGCGACGGCCCGTACAGGGACAGCCCGCGCGGGGACGGGGGGTGGGGCGGATGAGGATCTCGGCGGGCACCGGCACGGGTGGCGCCCTGGTGCCGATCGTCGGGGCGGGCGTCGCCGTCCTGTTGGTGCTCGCGGTGCTGGCCGTGGTGATCGGGCGGCTGCGGGCCGCGCGGCGGCAGGCCCTGGCCGAGGCGGAGCGGGCCGGCCGGCAGGCCGAGGAGCAGACCGCTCGACAGCGGGCCGAACTCGCCCGCCGCGAGGAGGTCCTGGCCGAGGAGCTGCGTCGGCTGCGCCGGCGGGAGGACGAACTCGCCGAACGTTCGGCCGAGTTGGAGCGCTCGCGAGGTGAGGTCGAGATGCTGGCGGCCCGCCGGGCGGAGGCGCTGGAACGCGCCGCCGGGCTCTCCGCCGAGCAGGCGCGCGCCCAACTCCTGCGTGAGGCCGCGGAGTCGGCCCGACGGGAGGCGGCCGTCACGGTCCGGGAGATCGAGCGCGGGGCGAAGGAGGAGGGCGAGCGCCGGGCCCGGGACATCCTCGCCGGCGCGATCCAGCGGCTGGCCTCGGAGCAGACGGCGGAGACCGCCGTCACCGTCCTCCGGCTGCCCGGTGAGGACATGAAGGGCCGGATCATCGGCCGGGAGGGCCGCAACATCCGTGCCTTCGAGGCGGTCACCGGCGTCAACCTGATCATCGACGACACCCCGGCCTCGGTGCAGCTCTCCTGCTTCGACCCGGTCCGCCGGGAGGCCGCCCGGCTCACCCTGGAACAGCTGGTCGAGGACGGCCGGATCCAGCCGAGCCGGATCGAGCACGTCCACGGGCGCAGCCGGCGGGAGGTCGAGCAGCGCTGCGTACGGGCCGGTGAGGACGCGCTGCTGGACGCCCGGGTCGGCGGGATGCACCCCGAACTCGTGCGCATCCTGGGCTCGCTGCGCTACCGCGCCTCCTACGGGCAGAACGTGCTAGGGCACCTGCTGGAGTCCGCGCACCTGGCCGGGATGATGGCCGCCGAGCTGGGGGTGGACCCGGAGCCGGTGCGCCGGGCGGCGCTGCTGCACGACATCGGCAAGGCGCTCACCCACGAGGCCGAGGGCAGCCACGCGGCGGTCGGCGCGGATCTCGCCCGGCGGTTCGGCGAGGACCCCGAGGTGGTGCACGCGATCGCCGCGCACCACGGCGAGGTGGAGCCCCGTACGGTGACGGCCGTGCTGACCCAGGCCGCCGACGCCTGCTCAGGCGGGCGGCCGGGGGCGCGCAAGGAGTCGCTGGAACTGTACGTGCGGCGGCTGGCCCGGTTGGAGGAGATCGCGCGCTCGCACGCCGGGGTGGCCGAGGTGTACGCGATGCAGGCCGGGCGCGAGGTGCGGGTGATGGTGCGGCCGGACGCGGTGGACGACCTCGGGGCGGAGCTGATCGCCCGGGAGGTGGCCCGGCAGGTCTCGGCGGAGCTCACCTTCCCGGGCCAGATCCGGGTCACGGTGGTCCGGGAGAGCCGGGCCACGGCGGTAGCCGGCTAGGACCTGGCGGAGTCCACTTCCTCGGGTTCCTGGGCGGGCTCCGGTTCGGACTGGGCGGTGATCGGGGCCGGGCCGCCGCGGGCGCGGTCGGCGAGGGCCAGGAGGTCCTCGGCGGCGGCGCCCTGGGTGACGCCGACCAGGTGGCCGTCCGGGCGGATCAGCAGCACGGTGTGCGGCCCGGCGCCCGGGTACTCCTCGGTGACCAGCACCTCGGCCGGCACCGGCAGTGCGGCGGCGACCTCGGCCAGCCGGGGCATCAGCCCGGCGCCGAGCCAGTGCTCGGCCGACCAGACCGCGGTGCCGGGGGCGACCAGCAGCAGCAGGAAGGTGGCGCCGAGCCGGGCGTGCAGGTGGTCCGGGGTGCCGTCGTCGGCGAGCACCGGAAGGTCCGGGACGAGCACGCCGGGGGCGGTGGCGGGCAGCAGTTCGCTGAGCGAGGTGACGCCGCGCGCGCCGCGCTGCACCGGCACCCGGCCGGGGACGCCGGAGGGCGCCGCCGGGTAGGCGGGCGCGCCGCCGAAGCGGCCGGTGCCCAGCTGGCCGTCGGCGAGCAGCGGGGCGTGCTTGCGGAAGCCGCCGACCAGCAGCGAGCGCCGGGTCTGCTGCCAGCCGCGCAGCGGGCGCAGCAGCGGCATGGACTGGTCGACGGCGCGCAGGCGGGCGCCGACCGCGCCGCGGCGCTCGGCCTCGTAGCCGTCCAGCAGGGAGCCGCCGGGCTGGGGGCCGCCGGAGTGGAGGTGCCAGGCGAGGGCGAGCCGCCAGGCGAGGTTGTCGGCGTCGCGCAGCCCGTCGGCGAGGTTCTGCATGCCGAGTGCGCCGTGCAGGTGGGCGGCGTCGCCGGCCAGGAAGCAGCGGCCGCTGCGGAAGCGGGCGGCGAGGCGCTGCTGGGCGGTGTGGTCGGCGGCGGCGAGCAGCTCGTAGCGGGGGAGTTCGCCGCACCAGCCGGTGAGGGTGGAGGTCACCCGGGTGAGCAGGGTGTCGCCGGTGACGATGCCGGGCCAGGTGGCGTGCGGGTCGACCGGTTCGGTGGGGGCGGGCCGGCCCGGGGGCAGCCGCCAGTCGAACCGCCAGACGCCGTCCGGCAGCGGGCGGGCGGTGGCCTCGCGGTCGCCGCGCCACGGGGGTTCGCGGTGCAGCCGGGCGCCGTCGAAGGGCAGGTCGACCCGGACGGTGGCGATGGCGTTGCGGTCGACGGCGGGGCGGCCGGGGAAGCGGATCTTCAGCAGCTTGCGGACGGTGGAGCGGGCGCCGTCGCAGCCGACCAGGTGGCTGCCGCGCCACCAGGTGCTGGAGCCGTCCTGGGTGCCGTGGGTGCGGACGCTGACGCCGTCCCGGTCCTGTTCGAGCTCGACGACCCGGTTCAGCGGGACCAGCCGCACCAGCGGGGTGCCGGTCAGGGCGTCCCGCAGGCCGCGCTGGAGGCGGTGCTGGGGGAGGTGGAAGGTGGGCGAGTCGGTGAGGTCGATCCGCAGCACCTCCTGGCGGCGGCGCCAGATGGCGAAGGAGTCCCACAACGCAGAGTCGGAGACGGCCCGGGAGTAGCCGATCCGGGTCAGGAAGGCGGTGGCGTCGGCGCTGAGGACGACGCTGCGGGGGCCCTCGGGGCAGAGCCCGGAGCCCTCGTCCAGGACGACGGTCGGCACCTCGTGCCGGGCCAGCGCGAGGGCCAGGGCCAGACCGACCGGTCCGGCCCCGACCACGATCACCGGGTCCATGCGGGGACCTCCGGGCGCGAACCGGCCCATGGGCCGGCGTCAGTTACCGCTGCCGCATATGCCGCGTGGATGCTCCCGGGAGGTGTCACGAACAGCAATGCAACAGTTCACCTGCGTGTCCGTCAAGCAGCAGCTGAAGTGCGCCGGTTCGCGCCGCGACGGCCGCGTGCTTCGATCCACCGCGCGAGCGCGGTCAGCAGCAGGCACAGCGCGATGTAGATCGGCGCGATCACCAGCACCACGGGGATGTAGGGGAAGCCCGCGGCGTTCATCGGCTGGCTGGCGATCTTCTTGCCCATGAACAGCAGCTCGTTGTACGTGATGATGTAGCCGAGCGAGGTGTCCTTGAGGGTGACGACCAGCTGGCCGATCATCGACGGCAGCATCGAGCGGACGGCCTGCGGCACCAGGATGGTGGACATCACCTGGGTCTTGCGCATCCCGAGGGCGTACGCCGCCTCGCCCTGGCCGCGCGGCACGGCGTTGACGCCGCTGCGGATGATCTCGGCCTGGACCGAGCCGTTGTAGAGCGTGAGGCCGAGGACCAGTGCCCACATCGGGTCCTTGGCGAAGAACGCGTAGTAGAGCGCGACGATGAGGATCAGCAGGGGCATCGCCCGGAAGAACTGGACGATCGCCGTGCAGACCCAGCGGACCGGCCGGTGGTCGGAGAGCGTGCCGGAGGCCAGCAGCGCGCCCAGGGTGAGCGAGAAGGCGGCCGCCAGGCCGAAGGCCTTCAGGGTGGCCAGCAGGCCGTCCACGATCATCTGCTGGACGAAGTTGTACTGGAACGGGTCCCAGAGGTCGGCGTCGAACTGGCCGTTGTCGGCGAGCGCGCTGACGGCGTACCAGAGGAGACCCGCGATGCCGAGCAGGGAGAGGACGCCGAACAGCCGGTAGCGGGCGCGGGTCCGGGGGCCGGGGATGTCGTAGAGGACGCTCGCCGAGCCCTGCCGCTGACGCTGGAGCATGCTCATGCGCCCACCTCGCTACGCTCGGCAGGGGCATTCGCCCACGCGCACCTCTTGATCATGTGCTCGCTGCGCTCGCTCATGCGCCCACCTCGCTACGCTCGGCAGGGGCATTCGCCCACGCGCACCTCTTGATCATGTGCTCGCTGCGCTCGCTCATCGGACCACCGCCAGTCGGGATTCCAGGAAGCGGAAGAAGGAGGCGACCGTCGCACTGATCAGCAGGTAGGCGCAGGCCACCCAGAAGAAGATCGAGAAGATCGAGTAGCCGCGCTCGGAGAAGGTCTGCTGGGCGCTGTACAGCTCACTGACGCTGAACGCGCCGGCGATCGCCGAGTTCCTGGGCAGCGCGATGAAGACGCTGCTCATCGGGCCCAGCACCGTCCGGGAGGCCTGCGGCAGGATCACCAGGGTGAGGGTCTGGAAGAAGTTCATGCCCAGGCTGCGGGCCGCCTCGGCCTGGCCGAGCGGCACGGTGTTGACGCCGGAGCGGATCACCTCGCAGACGAACGAGGCGGTGTAGCCGCCGAGCGCCAGCACCGCGAAGGTGAGGTGGCTGAAGTGCACCCCGAGCGGCGGCAGGCCGAAGGTGACGGCGAAGAACAGCAGGGTCAGCGGGGTGTTGCGGAACAGCGTCACCCAGGTGGTGCCGAAGGCGCGCAGGACCGGCACCGGGGAGACCCGGAAGGCCGCCAGCAGGGTGCCCAGCAGCAGGGCGAGCAGGGCGCTGAGCGCGCTCAGCTCGATCGTCTGCAGGAAGCCGTCGCGGAACAACGCGAAGTTGTCCTGCTCGAACAGGAACCCCATCCGGCGGCCCTCCTCTCACAGATGGTCGGGAAGCGGGGGTGGATCAGTAGCGGTCGAGGGTCGGGATCGCCGGGGCGGCCGAGCCGGACGCGCCCAGGGTCGCGTCGTAGGCCTTCTTCCAGTCGCCGTTGTCCTCGTGGGCCTTGAGGGCGTCGCTGATCGCGTCGCGCAGCGCCTTGTCGTCCTTGCCCAGGCCGACGCCGTAGTTCTCCTTGGTGAACGGCTTGCCGACCACCTTGAGCTTGGGTGCGTACTTGGAGGCGTAGCCCTTGAGGATCGCGTCGTCGGTGGTGACCGCGTCGACCTCGCCCGACATCAGCTTCTCGACGCAGGCCGAGTAGGTGTCGAACTGGGTGACCTTCGGGTTGTACGGCTGGATGTTCTTGATCGAGGTCGAGCCGGTGGCGGTGCAGACGTTCTTGCCGCTGATGCTCTCCGGGCCGGTGATCGAGGTGTTGTCGCTCTTCACCAGGAAGTCCTGGCCGGCGATGTAGTACGGGCCGGCGAAGGAGACCGTCTTCTTGCGCTCGTCGTTGATGCTGTAGGTGCCGACGTAGAAGTCGATCTGGCCCTTGGCGATGGCCGGCTCGCGCTGCGAGGACACCAGGGTCTGCCACTTGATCTGCTGCGGGGTGAAGCCGAGGTCGGCGGCGACCATCTTGGCGATCTCGATGTCGAAGCCGCTGCGGTCACCGCTGGCGACGTCCTCCCAGCCGAGGTTCGGCTGGTCGGCCTTGGCGCCGATGATCAGCTGGCCGCGCTTCTTGGCCTCGGCGATGACCGGGGAGTCGACCTTGGCGTCGGTCTTGACCGTGTAGGTCGGCAGCGCCGGGGCGTTGCTCGCGGTCGCCGCGTTGGAGGCGGGGGTGCCGTCCTTGCCACAGGCGGCGGTGGCGGTGAGCGCGACGGCACAGAGCGCGACGGCGAGGGTGCGGGAAGTCCTCATGGGGGTTGTACTCCTGGGGCTGGGCCACGGTGCGGACCGGGCTCTGGCGTCTGGAAGTCGTACACGGGCAGGGCCGTCCGGCGCCGTTGCCGGAGGCGGCCCCGCGTGGTCTCGAAGCGTCAGTGGTGCAGGATCTTCGAGAGGAAGTCCTTGGCGCGGTCGGAGCGCGGCGCGGTGAAGAACGCGTCCGGGGTGTTCTGCTCGACGATCTTCCCGTCGGCCATGAACAGCACCCGGTTCGCGGCGGAGCGGGCGAAGCCCATCTCGTGGGTGACGACGACCATCGTCATGCCGTCGGCGGCCAGCTGGCGCATGACCTCCAGCACCTCGTTGACCATCTCCGGGTCGAGCGCCGAGGTCGGCTCGTCGAAGAGCATCACCTTCGGCTTCATCGCCAGCGCCCGGGCGATCGCCACGCGCTGCTGCTGGCCGCCGGAGAGCTGGGCCGGGAACTTGTCCGCCTGCGCCCCGACACCGACCCGGTCGAGCAGTTCGCGGGCGGTCTTCTCGGCGTGCGAGCGGATCACCTTGCGGACCTTGACCTGGGCCAGGACCACGTTCTCCAGCACGGTCTTGTGCGCGAACAGGTTGAAGCCCTGGAACACCATGCCGACCTCGGCACGCAGCTTGGCCAGCTCCCGGCCCTCGGCGGGCAGCGGGCGGCCGGAGAGGGTGATCGTGCCGGAGTCGATGGTCTCCAGCCGGTTGATCGTCCGGCAGAGCGTGGACTTGCCGGATCCGGACGGACCGATCAGGACGACCACCTCGCCCTGCCTGATCTCCAGGTCGATGTCCTGGAGCACGTGCAGTGCGCCGTAGTGCTTGTTGACGTTGCTCAGCACGACCAGCGGGGCGGCTGCGGGGGTGGAGTCCTCGACCGGGCTCTCGGTCATCGCGCCTGCTCCCTAACTGTGTCGAACTGGGTCGTTTCGTGCCTACCCGGAAGTCCCAACTCCCTTGGACGGCAAAGGTGGTGCGAATCCGGGAGCCGCGACCGGCGGAGCCGCAGCCCCCGGTGGGGTGACCTTAGGAGCGCTGACGCTGCCCCGTCAGCCGATCTGAGCGGAACTTGAGGATCACGAAACGGCCACACGGTGCGTACGCACTGTTCGCGAGTGGGCCCGCGGGGCACGTCACAGCGGGGATCCGTGCCGGTGCTCGCCGTCCCCCACGGGCCCGGTACGCGGTCGAACCTGGCGCCGGGCCGCGCACTGGCCCATACTGCGCAGGACCGGGCCCCACCGAATCGGCCCGGCGACCACGTGGGGGAGGGAGGAGAACGGGATGCGACTGCTGCTCGTCGAGGACGACGAACGCGTGGCCGCGGCGCTGGTCGCGGTGCTCGGACGGCACGGCTTCCAGGTGCGGCACGCCCGCAGCGGGCACGAGGCGCTGGACGCCCTGGTGCCGGACGGCAACGAGCCGTACCGCGTCGTGCTGCTCGACCTCGGGCTGCCCGACCGCGACGGCTTCGAGGTGTGCAGCCGGATCCGGGCCGGCAGCGGCGTCCCGGTGATCATGGTGACGGCCCGCGCCGACGTCCGCTCCCGGATCCACGGCCTCAACCTGGGCGCCGACGACTACGTCACCAAGCCGTACGACATGGGCGAGCTGCTCGCCCGCATCCACGCGGTCGCCCGCCGCGGCGCCCAGCCGTCCTCGGTGGCGGCGCCCGCGCCCGACGCCGTACCGCAGCAGCGCGGCCCGCTGGAGTCCCGCGGCATCCGGATCGACCGGGAGCGCCGCCGGGTCAGCGTGGACGGCCGCGACGTGCCGCTCACCCGCAAGGAGTTCGACCTGCTGGCGCTGCTCGCCCAGAGCCCCGGCGTGGTCTACCGGCGCGAGCAGATCTTCAGCGAGGTCTGGCGCAGCGGCTGGGAGGGAAACGGCCGCACCCTGGAGGTGCACATCGGCTCGCTGCGCAACAAGCTCGCGCTGCCGGGCCTGGTCGAGGCCGTGCGCGGCGTCGGCTACCGGCTGATCCCCGACGGCCCGACCTCCACCGCGGCCGACCAGGCCCCGTCCGCCCCCGCGGCCGCCCAGGCCCCGTCCGCCCCCGCGGAGCACTGACCGCACGTGCGCACCCGCCTGCTCGGCATCCTGATCGCCCTCATGCTCTGCGTCCTGGCCGCCCTGGGGCTGCCGCTCGCGGCGGCGTTCGCGGCGGCCGAGCAGAGCAGGGTGGTGGTCGACCGGCTCGACGACGCCGCCCGCTTCGCCCAGGACCTGCCCACCTCCGGGGCCGCCGCCCTGGACTCCGCGCTCAAGGCCGACCCCGAGCCCGCCCCCGGCGACCTCAGCCGGCGGCACGCGATCGAGGCCGAGGTCCAGCGCTACTTCGACCTGTACGGCGTGCGCCTGGGCATCTTCCAGCGCGACGGCGCGCCGATCGCGGTCGCCCCGCGCGACTGGCGGGTGCCCGCCGTCGGCTGGGGCGCCCAGGCCTTCCAGGAGGCGCTGGACGGGCGGCGCAGCCACAACCCGCCACAGGTCTGGCCGTGGTCCGAGGAGCGGACGATCACCGTCGCCGCCCCGGTGGTGCGCGACGGCGACGTGGTCGCGGTGGTGCTGAGCGAGTCCCCCGCTGGGGCGCTGCGGGCCCGGGTGCTGCACAAGTGGCTGGTGCTCGCCGGCGGTGAGGCGGCCGCGATGGCCGTCGCCGTGCTGCTGGCCGTGCGGCTCACCGAGTGGGTGCTGCGCCCGGTGCGCACCCTGGACCGGGCCACCCACGACATAGCGACCGGCCGGATGGCCGCGCGGGTCGCACCCGGCGGCGGACCGCCCGAACTCCAGCGGCTGGCAAGGTCGTTCAACGAGATGGCGGACCACGTGGTGCACGCCATGGACCAGCAGAAGGCCTTCGTCGCGGACGCCTCGCACCAGCTGCGCAACCCGCTCTCGGCCCTGCTGCTGCGGGTCGAGGTGCTCGGCCTGGAACTGCCCGAGGGGCACGAGGAGGAGCTCGGCGGCGTGCGGGAGGAGGGCTCCCGGCTGGCCCGGGTGCTGGACGACCTGCTGGGGCTGGCCACCGCCGAGCACGCCCGCCCCGAACCCGAGCAGACCGATCTCGCCCAGCTGACCCTCGCCCGGGTGGACGGCTGGCGGCCGGTGGCCGAGCAACGCGGGATCGACCTGCGCTGGGACGGCCCGGCGCTGGCGATCGGCATGGTGGACCCGATCGGCTTCGGCTCCGCGCTGGACGCCGTCCTGGACAACGCGCTCAAGTTCGGCCCGTCCGGCAGCGAGGTGCGGCTGCGGGTCGCGGTGCGCCGGGACGAGGTCGCGGTGACCGTCAGCGACGCCGGGCCGGGGCTGACCGAGGACGAGCTGTCCCGGGCCGGGGACCGGTTCTGGCGCAGCGCGCGGCACCAGAACGTGGACGGCTCCGGGCTGGGCCTGTCCATCGCCCGCACCCTGCTGGCGGCCAGCGGCGGCACGCTCGGCTTCGCCCCGGTCAAGCCGACCGGGCTCGCGGTGACCCTGGCGGTGCCGCGGCCCGAACGACCGTGAGGCCCTAGGGTTTCACCGACCGGTAGTAGCGCGCCGCGCCCTCGTGCAGCGGGAGCGGGTCGGTGTAGACGGCGGTGCGCAGGTCGACCAGCTGGGCGGCGTGCACCTGGGCGCCGATCTGGTCCCGGCTGTCTATCACCGCCCGGGTCATGCCCTCCACCAGGCCCGGGTCCACGTCGTCCCGGGTGACCAGCAGGTTGGGCACGGCCATGGTGGCGACCGGGTCCTTGGGCTCGGCGTTCGGGTAGGTGCCCTTGGGCATGGTGGCCGCCCGGTAGGCGTCGACGCCGTCGCCCTCCGCCTTGTGCAGCGCCTCGGACAGGTCGGCCAGCGGGACGACCCGGATCCGGAAGTGCTCGGAGAGGTCGGTGAGCGCGCTGGTGGGCAGGCCGCCGGACCAGAAGAAGGCGTCCAGCTTGCCCTCGCGCAGCTCGTCCGAGCCGTCGCTGACGCCCGCCGGGACGGCGGTGATGTCGCGGTCCGGGTCCAGCCCGGCCGCGGTCAGCAGCCGCCTGGTCACCACGTTCACCCCGGACTTCGGCAGCCCGACGCCGACCCGCAGGCCCTTGAGGTCGGCGGTGCGGTGCACCGGGGAGTCGGCCGGGACGATCAGCTGCAGGTAGTCGTCGTACAGCCGGGCGATCGCCCGCAGCCGCTCCTTGCCGGGGCCCTGGTAGGTGGCGACCGCGTCGGCGGTGGCGATGGCGAAGGTGTCCTGGCCGTTGATCACCCTGGTCAGGTTCTCCACCGAGCCGTCGGTGCTGTCCAGGGCCAGCCGCACCCCCGGCATGGTCTGCGAGACGTGGGCCCGCAGCAGCTGCCCGTACCGGTCGTAGACCCCGCGCGGGACGCCGGTCGCGAAGCGGGTCTCCCCGCGCGGGTACCCGGGTGAGCGGCCCGCCGACAGCCACCAGCCGCCGAGGCCGGCCACCAGCAGCACCAGGACCAGCACCGTCCGCCACAACGGGCTGCGGGCCGCGCGGCGGACGGCGGCGCCGAGACGTGATGGTTCGGTGGGGGTCATGCAGGGATAGTGCCAGGCGCTCCGGCCGAACGGGAGGGGAACGGACCGGCGAAGCTGCGGGAGCCGACCGGCGAAGCCCCGGGACCGCCGCGGTGAAGCTCCGGAAAAACCGGCTCGCGGCTGCCCGTACCCTGGTCTGGTGAGCGGTGAGAGCGGATTGAAGAGCTACAAGGTCGTCACGCACGGCTGTCAGATGAACGTCCACGACTCCGAGCGGCTGTCCGGCCTGCTGGAGGACGCCGGGTACGTCAAGGCCGGCCCGGACGGCGACCCGGACCTGGTCGTGTTCAACACCTGTGCGGTGCGCGAGAACGCCGACAACAAGCTGTACGGCAACCTCGGGCAGCTCGCGCCGGCCAAGAGCCGCCACCAGGGCATGCAGATCGCCGTCGGCGGCTGCCTGGCCCAGAAGGACCGCGAGACCATCGTCAAGCGCGCCCCCTGGGTCGACGTGGTGTTCGGCACCCACAACATCGGCCACCTGCCGGCGCTGCTGGAGCGGGCCGCCGTCGAGCGCAGGGCCCAGGTCGAGATCCTGGAGTCGCTGGAGACCTTCCCCTCCACGCTGCCCACCCGCCGCGAGTCCGCGTACGCGGCCTGGGTCGCCATCTCGGTCGGCTGCAACAACACCTGCACCTTCTGCATCGTCCCCGCGCTGCGCGGCAAGGAGGAGGACCGCCGCCCCGGCGACGTCCTCGCCGAGATCGAGGCGCTGGTGGACGAGGGCGTCATCGAGGTGACCCTGCTCGGCCAGAACGTCAACGCCTACGGCTCCGACCTGGGCGACCGCGAGGCCTTCTCCAAGCTGCTGCGCGCGGCCGGCGGGATCGAGGGCCTGGAGCGGATCCGCTTCACCTCGCCGCACCCGCGCGACTTCACCGACGACGTGATCGCCGCGATGGCCGAGACCCCGAGCGTGATGCACCAGCTGCACATGCCGCTGCAGTCCGGCTCGGACCGCGTCCTCAAGGCGATGCGCCGCTCCTACCGGCAGGATCGCTTCCTCGGGATCATCCGCAAGGTCCGCGAGGCGATGCCGGACGCGGCGATCTCCACCGACATCATCGTGGGCTTCCCCGGCGAGACCGAGGAGGACTTCGAGGAGACGATGCACGTCGTCCGCGAGGCCCGCTTCACCAACGCCTTCACCTTCCAGTACTCCAAGCGCCCCGGCACCCCCGCCGCGGAGATGGCGGACCAGGTGCCGAAGGAGGTCGTCCAGGCCCGCTACGACCGGCTGATCGCGCTCCAGGAGGAGATCTCCTGGGACGAGAACAAGAAGCAGGTCGGCCGCACCCTGGAGGTCCTGGTCGCCGAGGGCGAGGGCAAGAAGGACGACCGGACCCAGCGGCTGTCCGGGCGCGCGCCCGACAACCGGCTGGTGCACTTCACGAAGCCCGAGGAGCCGGTGCGCCCCGGCGACATGGTGACCGTCGAGATCACCTACGCCGCTCCGCACCACCTGCTGGCCGAGGGCCCGGCCCTGGCCGTGCGCCGCACCCGGGCCGGCGACGCCTGGGAGAAGCGCCAGGCCAAGCCCGCCGACAAGCCGGCCGGCGTGATGCTCGGCCTGCCGAAGATCGGCGCCCCGGCCGAGCTGCCGCTGGCCGCCCCGGCGGGCGGCGCCTGCTGCGGCGACTGACGCCCGCGTCCTGACGGCGGCCCGGTGGGAGCACCTGCGCTCCCGCCGGGCCGCCGTCGTCCCCGGGCCCGGGTCGCGGGCGGAGGGCCTAGAGTGATCAGCATGCTGGTAGCCGCCGCCGTGTGCCCCTGTCCGCCGCTGCTCGTCCCCGAGGTCGCCGCCGGGGCCGCGCCCGAGCTGGACGCGCTGCGCGCCGCCTGCGACGAGGCGCTGGCGGCGCTGGTCGCCGCCGAGCCGCAGCTGGTCGTGGTGGTGGGCGCCGGGCCGGAGGCCGAGGTGTGGACCGAGGGCGGGGCCGGGTCCTTCCACCGCTACGGGGTGCCGCTGGTCGCCAAGCTGCCCGGGGCGCGGGTCGAGGGGCCGGAGCTGGCGCCCTCGCTGACCGTCGGCGCCTGGCTGCTGGAGCGCGCCGGGGTGACCCTGCCGACGCACGCCTGCGCGGTGCCCGCCGACGCCCCCGCGGACCGGATGCTCGGCCTCGGCCAGGGCCTGGCCGGCCTCGCCGACCGGGTCGCCCTGCTGGTCCTCGGCGACGGCAGCGCCTGCCGCTCGCTGAAGGCGCCCGGTTACCTGGACGAGCGGGCCGAGGGCTTCGACGCCGCGCTGGCCGCCGCCCTGGGCTCCGCCGACCTGCCGGCCCTCGCCGCCGTCGACCCGGCGCTGGCCGCCGAACTCAAGGCGGAGGGCCGGGCGCCCTGGCAGGTGCTGGCCGGCGCCGCCGAGGGCGCCGGCCTCACCGCGCGGCTGGGGTACCAGGACGCCCCGTACGGCGTCGGGTACTTCGTGGCGTCCTGGTCCTGATCGGCTACGGCTGCGGGGGCCGGGGGGTCTGACCCTCCTCGCCGCCCGGCCTCGGCTTGTGGGCGAAGTCGCCGACCGCGTCCTTGGCCTTGCCGGTGCCGTGCTCGATCTTTTCGCTGTACTTGCCCTTGGTGGCCTTGTCGATCGCGTCGCCGGCCTTGTCCACGAACTGGTCGATCTGGTCGCTGTGCTTGCCCGCGAGCTCGCTGGCCTTCTCCTTGAGCTCCTCGGCCTTGCCCTTGAGGTTGTCCATCAGACCCATGGCGATCTCCTTCGTTCCCTTTCCCCCTGCACAACGCACCCGACGGGTAAAGCGTTCGCAAAAGCGGCGGTCGACCGCGGAGACGGCCGGAGGCGGTCCGGGGAACAGTCATATCCTCGCGCAGTCGGGGGCGGGCGGCAGCCCGGTCCCGGCCGCCGCGGCGGTTTGCGAGACTGGAGCGGTGAGCAGCTCCCGTGTGATCAGCATCGTCGGCGCGACCGCCGCCGGAAAGTCCGACCTGGCCGTCGCCATCGCCCGCAGCCTCGGCGGCGAGGTGATCAACACCGACTCGATGCAGCTGTACCGGGGCATGGACATCGGTACCGCCAAGCTGACCATGGACGAGCGCGGGGGCGTGCCGCACCACCTGCTGGACGTCTGGGACGTCACCGAGGCCGCCAGCGTCGCCGAGTACCAGCGGCTGGCCCGGGCCGAGATCGACCGGCTGCTCGCCGCCGGGCGCACCCCCGTCCTGGTCGGCGGCTCCGGGCTGTACGTCCGGGCCGCGATCGACGAGATGGAGTTCCCCGGCACCGACCCCGGGGTGCGCGCCCGGCTGGAGGCCGAACTGGAGCAGGCCGGCCCGTACGCGCTGCACCGGCGGCTGGCCGAGCTGGACCCGGCGGCCGCCGAGGCGATCCTGACCGGCAACGGCCGGCGGATCGTCCGCGCCCTGGAGGTCATCGAGATCACCGGGCGGCCGTTCACCGCCAACCTGCCGAGCAACACCGCGGTGTACGAGGCGGTGCAGATCGGCGTCGCCGTCCCGCGCCCCGAGCTGGACGAGCGGATCACCCTGCGGGTGGACCGGATGTGGGAGGCCGGGCTGCTGGACGAGGTGCGGGAGCTGGAGAAGGCCGGGCTGCGGGAGGGCCGGACCGCCTCCCGGGCGCTCGGCTACCAGCAGGTGCTCGACCACTTCGCCGGCGAGTGCACCGAGGACGAGGCGCGGGCCGAGACCGTCCGCGCCACCAAGCGCTTCGCCCGCCGTCAGGAATCCTGGTTCCGCCGGGACGACCGCATCCACTGGCTCTCCCGGCCGGCCGGCACCGACCCGGTCGAGTTGCTGGACCGCTCCCTCGAACTGATCGGACGTCAGGGAGTTCCGGCCGCGTAGGACGGGTTCCGGCCAATTCGGCGGTGCACCTGCGCGCGCAGGTGACCGTGCAGAGCGCACCGGGGGTCACGGCCCGATCACGTGATGGCCACGGATCACCCGAGGACCCCGGTCAGGCCCCGAACGTCCCCTCTGGACATGCCATCATCGATGCCATAAGGGTCGGCCCGCGCGGGTCGACCGTGCCCGGCCGCGAGTCCGCTCGTGTCGAACTGTCAGGGGAGGCCGTGTGTCGACGGGTACCGGCCCCGAACCCGGCCAGAGCGGGAGCGTCACCGCACCGGCCGAGGAGTTCGACGAGTCGACGATGGGCGACCTCCCCGTGCTGACCGGCCTGGAGGCGCCGACCTCCTACGCCTCCGCGGTGCCCGCGCTGGACACCCGCACCCCGCCGGACGCCGCCGTGCACGAGCGGGAGATCCGGCCGCTGCGCCGGCTCCGCTGGTGGCAGACCCTGCCGATCGCGCTGCTCGGCACCCTCGGCTCGCTGATGTTCGCCTTCCCGCTCGCCTTCGGCTCCGCCGGGGCGCGGGCCACCATGATCGGGATGCTCGGGCTGCTGTTCACCGCCGCCTCGTTCGGCTGGGGTGCGATGGCCGCCCGGCACGCCGGCTACAAGTGGCCGGGGCTGCCGCGCCGGGGCTCCGGGCAGCGGGCCGGCTGGAAGGCCATCGTGGTCTACACCCTGATCGCGCTGGCCGCCTGCGCGCTCGCGGTCTGGCGGGTCGCCTACCTGCGCTGAGCCGGGCGGGGCCGCTTCCCGCCCGGTGGCGGGCGGGCGGGCATCAGTACCATCGGAGGGGTGAGCGCATCCTCTCCCCAGCAGACCTCCTCCCAGCGGGCCGGCCTCCCCTTCTTCAAGGGCCACGGCACCCAGAACGACTTCGTGATCGTGCCGGACCCGGACGGCGTGCTGGACATCGGCCCGGAGGCCGTCGCCGCGCTGTGCGACCGGCGGGCCGGCATCGGCGGCGACGGGCTGCTGCGCGTGGTGCGCGCGGCCGCCGACCCGGCCGCCGCGGACCAGGCCGACCGGGCCGAGTGGTTCATGGACTACCGCAACTCCGACGGCAGCATCGCCGAGATGTGCGGCAACGGCCTGCGGGTCTTCGCCCGCTTCCTGGTCGGGACGGGCCTGGCGAAGCCGGGTGAGCTGGCGATCGCCACCCGCTCCGGGGTGCTCACCGCGAAGGTCGCCGAGGACGCCGGGGACGGCACTCCCGGTGAGGTCACCATCGACATGGGCCGCGCCCGGCTGCCCGGCCCGGACGGCATCGAGGTCGCGGTCGGCGAGCGGCGCTGGCCCGCGCTGAACGTCAACATGGGCAATCCGCACGCGGTGGCCTTCGTGGAGAGCCTGGACCACGCCGGGGACCTGCACACCGCGCCGCTCACCAGCCCCGAGGGGGCGTACCCGGAGGGCGTCAACGTCGAGTTCGTGGTGGACCGCGGCCCGCGGCACGTCGCGATGCGGGTGCACGAGCGCGGCTCGGGCGAGACCCGCTCCTGCGGCACCGGCGCCTGCGCCGTCGCGGTGGCGGCCATCCGCCGGGACGGCGTGGACCCGGCGGTCACCGGCGAGGCGGTCTCGTACACCGTGGACGTGCTGGGCGGCCGACTGGTCATCACCGAGCACCCGGACGGCCGGGTGGAGATGACCGGACCGGCGGTGATCGTGGCCGAGGGGCGGCTCGACGAGCGCTGGTGGGCGGCCCTGACCCAGGCCTGACGGCCCGGTTTGCCCAGTTCGCGCGGTGACGAATCCCCCCGATCGGGTGATACCGCTCGCGGACGGGAATCACCGCGTCGCGGAACGTGCTCTGCTCGGTAGCATGGACCACCGGGTCGATCACCCCACGGGGAGGGGCAGCGCCCGGCGACGTTGCCGGAGGTGCCGATGACCATCGAAGCCGGGCAGCCCCCTCTCGCGGGGCAGCCGACGAGCGCACGGCAGGGCGGGGCCAGGAGGCCCCTCGGGGAGCTCGGCCGGGCCGCCCTCGGCCGGGCCGGGCGGGCCGCCTTACTGGCGACCGGGCGCCCGCCCGTGCCGGACGCCCTGGAACCGCTGGTCCGGGTGCACCGGCAGCACCATCCGCAGGCGGACCTCGCCCTGCTGGCCCGGGCGTACCGGCTGGCCGAGGCCAGCCACCGCGGCCAGAAGCGCAAGAGCGGCGAGCCGTACATCACCCACCCGCTGGCCGTCACCATGATCCTGGCCCAACTCGGCGCCGGGACGACCACCTTGGTCGCCTCGCTGCTGCACGACACGGTCGAGGACACCGAGTTGACGCTGGACCAGGTGAGCGCCGGGTTCGGCCCGGAAGTCGCCTACCTGGTCGACGGGGTGACGAAGCTGGAGAAGGTCGACTTCGGCGCCGCCGCCGAGGCCGAGACCTTCCGCAAGATGCTGGTCGCCACCGGGGACGACGTCCGGGTGATGGTGATCAAGCTCGCCGACCGGCTGCACAACATGCGCACCATCCGGCACATGAAGCCGGCCAGCCAGGTGCGGATCGCCAAGGTCACCCGGGACGTGCTGATCCCGCTGGCCGAGCGGCTCGGCATCCAGGTGCTCAAGGCGGAGCTGGAGGACATCGTCTTCGCCACCCTGCACCCCGAGGAGCACGCCCGCACCCGCGCCCTGATGGCCGCTCACGAGGCCGAGCCGGACGCCCTGCTGGAGCCCTTCGCCCGCCGGCTGGCCCGCCAGCTGGCCGAGGCCGGGATCGCCGCCGAGGTGACGGTACGGCCCCGGCACTGCGTCTCGCTGCACCGGGTGCTGGTCAAGCGGGCCGCCGCGCCCGGCCCGGACGGGCAGCCGCAGCGGCCGCAGCCGGCCGACTTCGGGCGGCTGCTGGTGGTGGTCGAGGAGAACGCCGACTGCTACGCCGTGCTCGGTGAGCTGCACACCTGCTGGACGCCGCTGCCGGGGGAGTTCAAGGACTTCGTCGCCGCCCCCAAGTTCAACCTCTACCAGTCGCTGCACACCGCCGTGGCGCTGGACGGCGCGGTGGTGGAGGTGCTGGTCAGGACCCGGCGGATGCACGAGGTGGCCGAGACCGGGGTGGTCGCGCTCGGCGACCCGTCCCGGGCCGGCGCCGCCCAGGACGCCGACGAGCTGGACCGCACCGACCCGGCCCGGCCGGGCTGGCTGAGCCGGCTGCTGGAGTGGCAGCAGGAGACCCCCGACCCGGACGCCTTCTGGTCCGCGCTCACCGCCGACCTGGCCGGCGACCGCGAGATCACCGTGGTGACGGAGAGCGGTGAAACGCTTCAGCTCAGGGCCGGGGCCAGCTGCGTGGACGCCGCCTACCTGCTCGGCGAGGAGACCGGCCACCGATGTATCGGCGCCCGGGTCAACGGCCGGCTGACCGCGCTGTCCACCGTGCTCCAGGACGGGGACGTGCTCGCGGTGCTCACCGAGGGCCCGCCGGCCGGGAGCGGCCAGCGCGGCGCCGAACCCTCGGGGCCCTCCCCGGAGTGGCTGGCGCACGCCCGCACCCCCGCCGCCCGGCTGGCCATCGAGCGCTGGCTCGCCGACCACCCGGCCCGGCTGCCGGTGGTGCGCACCGGACCGGCCGGCGGCCAGCCCGCCCCGCCCGCGCACCCGGCGGGCGAGCGGCGGTCCGCCCCGGTCGCGGTGGCCGACCGGCCCGGGGCGACGGTGCGGCTGGCCCGCTGCTGCACGCCCGTCCCCCCGGACGAGGTGGCCGGCTACCCGATCCGCGGCGGCGCGGTCGCCGTGCACCGCACCGGCTGCCCCGCCGGGCAGCGGCTGCGCGCGGACGGGCGCGCCGAGCTGGAGGTCCGCTGGCAGCCGGAGGACGCCCCCGCGGCCGGCCACCGGCCGACCCTGCTGCGGGCCACCCTGCGGGCCGAGGCGCTGAACCGGCCCCGGCTGCTCGCCGACCTCACCGCGGCGATCTCCGCCGAGGGCGTGGGCATCGTCTCCGCCGAGGTCGAGCCGCCGCAGGAACTGCGGGTCCGGCACACCTACACCGTCGAGCTGCCCGAGCCGGGTGCCCTGCCAGCCCTGATGCGGGCGATGCTCAGGGTCTCCGGGGTGTACGACGTGAGCCGTCCGCACGCCCCCGAGGGGACGCAGGCCCGGCACTCCGGTGGAAATGGGGGTGACCCGCCCCCGCCGGGCGTGGGACCATCATGGGGAATTCACGGTCGGTCCACGGCGTTCCCAGAGCACAGGGGCTCTGGCGGGACCCAAGGGCCTCCGCCGCAGCATTCCAGCGACCAAAGGACAGAATGACCTCCACGTTCGACACCCGCGACCACGCCGACGCCCCGCGCCGCCTCGACGGTCTGCGGGCGGAAGCCCTCATGGACGAGGACCTCGCGGCCATCGACGAGGACCTCGGCCACAACTACGACGGCGACCAGTACGACCGCAGCGAGCGCGCAGCCCTGCGCCGGGTCGCCGGCCTCTCCACCGAACTCGAAGACGTCACCGAGGTCGAGTACCGCCAGCTCCGTCTGGAGCGCGTGGTGCTCGTCGGCGTCTGGACCGACGGCACCCTGGAGGAGGCGGAGAACTCGATGGCCGAGCTCGCCGCCCTCGCCGAGACGGCCGGCTCCGAGGTCCTGGACGGCGTCATCCAGCGCCGCGACAAGCCCGACGCGGCCACCTACATCGGCTCCGGCAAGGCGCAGGAGCTGCGCGACATCGTCGCCTCCAGCGGCGCCGACACCGTGGTCTGCGACGGTGAGCTCACCCCCGGCCAGCTGATCCACCTGGAGGACGTGGTCAAGGTCAAGGTCGTCGACCGGACGGCCCTGATCCTGGACATCTTCGCCCAGCACGCCAAGTCCCGGGAGGGCAAGGCGCAGGTCTCGCTGGCGCAGATGCAGTACATGCTGCCGCGCCTGCGCGGCTGGGGTCAGTCGCTGTCCCGGCAGATGGGTGGCGGTGGCTCCGGCTCCTCGGGCGGCGGCATGGCCACCCGTGGTCCCGGTGAGACCAAGATCGAGACCGACCGGCGCCGGATCCGCGAGAAGATGGCGAAGCTCCGCAAGGAGATCGCCGACATGAAGAAGGGCCGCGACACCAAGCGCCAGGAGCGCAAGCGCCACCAGGTGCCGTCCGTGGCCATCGCCGGGTACACCAACGCCGGCAAGTCCTCCCTGCTCAACCGGCTCACCGGCGCGGGCGTGCTGGTGGAGAACGCGCTGTTCGCCACCCTGGACCCGACCGTGCGCCGGGCCCAGACCCCGAGCGGGCGGCTGTACACCCTGGCCGACACCGTCGGCTTCGTCCGGCACCTGCCGCACCACCTCGTCGAGGCCTTCCGCTCGACCATGGAGGAGGTCGCCGACGCGGACCTCATCCTGCACGTGGTGGACGGCTCGCACCCCGAGCCGGAGACGCAGCTGGCCGCCGTCCGCGAGGTCATCGTCTCGGTCGACGCGCAGAACGTCCCCGAGATCGTGGTGATCAACAAGGCGGACGCCGCCGACCCGCACGTGCTGCAGCGCCTGCTGCGCCGCGAGCCGCACGCCATCGTGGTGTCGGCCCGCAGCGGGGCGGGGATCGAGGAGCTGCTGAAGCTCATCGACGACGAGCTGCCGCGTCCGGCCGTCGAGGTGCGGGCCCTGGTGCCCTACACCCAGGGCGCGCTGGTCTCCCGGGTGCACAAGGAGGGCGAGCTGCTCGCCACCGAGCACACCGGCGAGGGCACGCTGCTGCACGCCAAGGTGCCGGCCGAGCTGGCCGCCGAGCTGGAGCACTTCACGGTCGCCCTGCAGGGCTGACCGGCCCGCTGGAGCAGCCCCCGGACGACTTTCGTCCGGGGGCTACTTCACGTTCTTGGCGAAGTAGTCGAAGGCCTGCTTCGCCTGCTCCTGGAGGGACGGCCCGGCCAGGTAGCCGGCCGGGTTGCGGTTGCCGATCGAGCTGACGCTGACCAGGTTGGGCTTGCCGTCCCTGGTGATGAACCAGCCGCCGCCGCCCGCGCCGCCGGTCATGGTGCAGCCGATCACGTACATCGGCGGGCGGGCCGGGTCGAAGGACAGCCGGCCCGGCGCGGCGGCGGAGTCGCAGCGCTGCAGCTCGGTGCCGTCGAAGGGCCGCTCGACCGGGTAACCGAAGACGGTGGCCGAGGTGATCCGCTCACGGGGGGCGTCGAACCAGACCGGGACGGAGCCGCCGACGGTCTCCTCCAGGGAACGGCCGGAGTCGGACTCCCCGCGCACCCGGACGATCCCGTAGTCGTACTGGTCGTGGGCGCCGACGCCGCCCTCCTGGAGCCAGGTCGGCGACACCAGCGCGCGCACCGCCGTCCAGCGGCCGTACGGGGCGGCCTGCCGGTCGTCGTACGGCTTGCCGCGGGCCGCCCGGCCGTCCCGGTTGAAGGCGGGCACGAAGACCAGGTTCTTGACCCAGCCGCCGCCCTTGCCGTCGTGCAGGCAGTGGGCGGCGGTGTAGACCAGGTCACTGCGGCCCGGGTTGAGCGGGTCGGAGACCACCGTGCCGGAGCAGACCGCGTCGCCCTGCGAGGTGGTCATCAGCAGCTTGCCGACCAGGGCGGCGTCCGGGCCGTACGGGTGCGGCTGCGGACGGGCCTGGACGGCGGCCGGCGGGGTGTCGCGCTGAACGGCGGCCGGGGAGGCGGCGCTCAGCGAGTACTCGGGGGTGGGCCGGGCCCTGGCGGCCTCCGTCCGGGCGGCCGTCCAGTAGCCGGGGGCCACCTGGTTGCTGAATCCGCTGTCGGCGACGTACCGGGCCCAGTCCTCCAGCTTCCAGCCGCTCAGGTCGCCCAGGCTGGTCGGCGCGGCCCTGGGCAGCGCCGCGGGCGGGGCGACCGGGGTGGCGGGGCCGTCCGGGCCGCAGGCGGCCGCGGTGAGCGTCAGGGCGGCGAGCAGCGCGGCGCCGGCCGTGGCGGCCCGCCGTGCCCTGGAGTTCCCGGCGCCGGTGTCGCTCGTGGTGCTGGTACCGCTGGTGGTGCTGGTGTTGCTCATGGTGCTGTCAATGCTGGTGGTGCGGATGGTGCGCAAGCTGAGGAGACTCCCGTGGTGGTGCCGGTCACTGCTTCCTGGAGATCCAGTCCAGGGCCTGCTTGGCGACCGTCTCCAGGTACGGGCCGCTCAGCGAGGTGTGCTCCTGGGTGCCGATCGAGGTGTTGCTGACCAGCGCGGTCCGGCCGTCCGGCATGGTGGCGAACCAGCCGCCACCGCTGGCGCCCTGGGTCATGTTGCAGCCGACGGTCAGCATGGACGGGCGCTTGGCGTCGAAGGACAGCCGGGTGGGCTTGCCCCCGTCGCACCTGTACAGCTCCTGGCCGTCGAACGGCTTGACCAGCGGGTAGCCGACGGCCGACACCTTGAGCTGGTCGCGGGGCGCGTCGAACCACACCGGGGCAGCCGAACCGACCGTCTCCTCCAGGGACTTGCCGGTGTCGTTCTGGTTGTGCACGCGCATCACGGCGAAGTCGTACTGGTTGGCGGCGTCACCGGTCGCGCCGCCCTCGACCATCCACTGCGGGGAGGTGACGACCTGGTCGGTCCACCAGGTGCCGAGCGGGGCCAGTTCGGACAGCGGGGCCTTCCTGCCGCCGCTGGAGGCACCGGAGTTGTTGTACGCGGGGACGAAGACCAGGTCCTTGTAGAAGTCGCCGCCCTTGCCCTGGTGGACGCAGTGGGCGGCGGTCCAGACCAGGTTGCTCCTGCCCGGGTGCTGCGGGTCGGCGATCACCGTCGCCGAGCAGTTGCCGCGGCCGCCCTGGGCGGAGAAGAACACCTTCCCGGAGGGCTGCTTGAGGTACGGGCGGGGCACCTGGACGGCCTTGACCACCGGCGGCTCCGGGTCGGTCACGCCGTTGTCGGCGGCCGGCTTGGCGGTCGGCGGGGCCGGGTCGGCGGGCTTGGCGTCGCCCATCTTGTCCGGGTTCCAGAAGTCCTTCACCACCGGGTTGTTGAAGACGTGCTTGGACGCCCACTGGTCCCAGTCGTCGAACTTCCACTTCTTCAGGTCGTCCCAGCTCTTCGGCAGGCCCTCCAGGAGACTGCTCGGCAGGCCGGACGGCAGGGTGATCCCGCCGATGACGCCGCCGCCCGGGCTCGTCGAGGCGCTCGCGTCCGTGGCGGGCGGCGGCGCCGCGGTCCGGTCGTCGCCCGCCGGGCCGTCCGGTCCGCAGGCGCTCGCGGCCAGCAGTGTTCCGGTGACCAGGGCGGCGGCCAGGGCCGACCGGTGGATCGATGGCATCTGTGCGCTTCCCCCTGTGCTCGGTGCGGACTTCGGTAGGCTCGCCGCCCTGGAGTCTTCCATCGACGGCAAGGACGGCGGCGGCCGCCCCCCGGGTTCCGGAACTGACCGGTGGTCACCGGTCCGTGACGCGTGGCCGTTCCCCTCGTTGGCACAGCAGGGCTGCAACGCCCGTTGGTGCACTATCCCCGGTCTTCACCCGGACGAGTGATCCATCCTTGTGATCTCCCGTCAGGGATAGGTAACCCTTACCTGACGCGACGGTGCGAGCGCCCGCCCACCTCCTCCGCCACCAGCGCGCGTCCGCACCTCCACGCGCACCAAGGAGCAGCCTTGAGCACCACCCTCACCGGAGCCCCGCCCGTACCGCCGCCGACGGCGGGCCGGGCCGCCCCGCCCGACCCGCTGCTGCACCCCGACCCCGCCGTCGCCGCCGAACAGGCCGCTCTGGAGGCGCTGTTGAGGTGCTGGACGCGGGAGACCGGTGCCCGCCCCGGAGCGGACGGCCGACTGCGGATCGACGTCCTGGGCGGTGCCGCCCGGCTCACCGCCCCGGTCCGCTACTGGTCGTCCGGCGGCTGGCACCGCTTCGGGCCGGCCACCCTCTCCGCCGGCGAGGGGACCGCGGCGGCCCCGGTGGACGCCGTCACCGCCGCCGCGCTGCTCGCCGCCGCGGCCGCCGAACGGCCCGACCCCGGACAGGTCGCCGACCTCGCCGCCCGGGTCGCCGACTCGGTGATGCGCACCGCCGAGATCCTCGCCCACCGCCGCACCGGCGCCGAACCCGGCGGGCCGGAGAGCTCCCACTTCCTCTCCGCCGAACAGTCCCTGCTGCTGGGCCACCCGCTGCACCCCACCCCGAAGAGCCGCGACGGCCTCGGCCCGGCCCAGAGCGCCGCCTACTCGCCCGAACTCCACGGTTCCTTCCAGCTGCACTGGTTCGCCGTGGACCGCGCACTCCTCGCGACCGGCTCGGCCGTCGCCCGGAGCGCCGACCGACTCACCGCCGCCCTGCTCGGCGGCGGTGCCGCCCTGCCGCCCGGCACCGCCGCCCTGCCGCTGCACCCCTGGCAGGCCCGCGAGCTCGCCCACCGCCCGGCCGTCGCCGCCCTGCTCGCGGACGGACTGCTGCACGACCTCGGCCCGGCCGGCGAACCCTGGTACCCCACCTCCTCGGTGCGCACCGTCTACCGGCCCGGCACGCCGTGGATGCTCAAGCTCTCGCTCGGCCTGCGGATCACCAACTCCCGCCGGGAGAACCTGCGCAAGGAACTCCACCGCGGCCTGGAGGTGCACCGGCTGCTGGAGAGCGGGCTCGCCGCCGAGTGGCGCGCAGCCCACCCCGGCTTCGACATCGTCCGCGACCCGGCCTGGATCGGCGTCGACCACCCCGACCTCGGCGACCCCGGCGGCCTGGACACCGTGCTGCGCGCCCAGCCCTTCGCGCCCACCGAGCGCGCGCTGTGCGTGGCCGGGCTGGTCGCCGAACAGCCGCGCGGCACCGGTACCACCGTGCCGTCCCGGCTCGGCGACACCCTGCGCTCGCTCGCCGCCCGCACCGGCCGCCCGCTGCCCACCGTCGCCGCCGAATGGTTCCTGCGCTACCTGGACGCCGTCGTGCTGCCCGTCCTCTGGATGGACGGCCGGGGCGGCGTCGCGCTGGAGGCGCACCAGCAGAACAGCATCGTCCTGCTGGACGCCGAGGGCTGGCCCAGCGGCGGTCGCTACCGCGACAACCAGGGCTACTACTACCGGGAGAGCGCCGCCGAACGGCTCACCGCGCGACTGCCCGGACTCGGCGCGCAGAGCGACACCTTCCTGCCCGACGCCGTCATCGACCACCACTTCGCCTACTACCTCGGCATCAACCACGTGCTCGGGCTGATCGGCGCGCTCGGCTCCCAGGGGCTCGCCGACGAGAGCGTGCTGCTGGCCGGGCTGCGCCGGTTCCTGGCCGGCCCGCGGGCCGCCGCCACCGGCTCGGCGCTGCCCGCCCTGCTGCTGGACGCGCCCGTCCTGCCCTGCAAGGCCAACCTGCTCACCCGGATCAACGGCCTGGACGAGCTGGTCGGGCCGGTCGCCACCCAGTCCGTGTACGTGGACATCCCCAACCCGGTGGCGAGCGGCTGATGCTGGACGACCTGCCCGGGTGGGGCGAAGTCCCCACCCCGGCCGGCCGGTTCCGGCTCAGCCCGGTCCGGCTGCCGGCCGACCTGGAACTGCTCACCGGCTGGATGAACGACCCCGAGATCGACGAGTTCTGGGCGCTCGCCGGGCCGCCGGCCGTCACCGAGCGGCACCTCCGGGCCCAACTCGACGGCGACGGGCGCAGCGTGCCCTGCCTCGGCCTGCTCGACGGCGCCCCGATGAGCTACTGGGAGGTCTACCGCGCCGACCTCGACCCGCTCGCCGCGCACTACCCGGCCCGGCCGCACGACACCGGCGTGCACCTGCTGCTCGGCCCCGCCGCCAGCCGGGGCCGGGGCCTCGGGGCCCAGCTGCTGGCCGCGCTCGCAGAAATGATTCTCCGCCGACTGCCCGACTGCGGACGGGTGGTGGCCGAACCGCACGTCCGCAACCGCCGCTCGGTCCGCGCCTTCGAACGGGCCGGGTTCCGGGCCGTCGCCGAACTCGACCTGCCCGGCAAGCGCGCCGCCCTGATGATCCGTGACCGCGACGCAGGGCCTGTCCTGCAGGCCCGACTCCCCGCCTAGGAAACGCCAGTGGACACCCTCCTCCCGCACGACCCCCCGTACGACCTGCTCGGCGTCGGCATCGGCCCGTTCAACCTCTCGCTCGCCGCCCTCGCCGATCCCGTACCCGGCCTGCGCACCCTCTTCTGCGACCAGCGCCCGGAGTTCCGCTGGCACCACGGCATGCTGGTGGACGGCGCCCGGATGCAGGTGCCCTTCCTCGCCGACCTGGTCTCACTGGTGGACCCCACCAACCCGTGGTCCTTCCTCAACTACCTGCGCGCCCAGGACCGGCTCTTCCCGTTCTACTTCGCCGAACGCTTCCAGCTGCCCCGCCGCGAGTACGACCACTACTGCCGCTGGGCCGCCGAACGGCTGCCCAACTGCCGCTTCGGCACCGAGGTCACCGCCCTGCACCGGGAAGGCGCGCTGTTCCGGGTCGAGCTGAGGGACACCGCGACCGGGCGGCGCACCGAGGCCAGGGCCCGCAACCTCGCGCTCGGCGTCGGCACCCGGCCCGTGCTGCCCGACGCCTTCGCCGCCCTGGCGGACCACCCGCGGGCCTTCCACTCCGCCGAGTACTTGGACCGCCGCGCCGACCTGGCCGGCGCCCGGGACATCACCGTGATCGGCAGCGGCCAGTCCGGCGCCGAGGTCTTCCTCGACCTGCTCCGCCGCCACGAGGGCGACGGCATCCGGCTGCGCTGGCTCACCCGCACCAGGGCGCTCGCCCCCATGGAGTACTCCAAGCTCGGCCTGGAGCACTTCACCCCCGACTACACCCGCTACTTCCACGGCCTGCCCGGGCCCGTCCGGGACGCCCTGGTCACCGCCCAGTGGCAGCTGCACAAGGCCGCCAGCGCCGAGACCCTCGCCGAGATCCACGACCACCTCTACGAGCGCACCATCGGCCGCCCGATCGACGCCGCCCCGGTCGAGATCACTCCCGGCACCGCCGTCACCGACGCCCGACCCGGCCCCTGCGGCGGCCTCGAACTCCACTGCCGGCACACCGACTCCGGCGCCGAGCACGTGGTGCGCACCGACGCCGTGGTGCTCGCCACCGGCTACCGCGCCGCCCGCCCGGCCGCCCTCGAACCGCTCGCCCACCTGATCGACTGGGACGAGTCCGGGCGCTACCGGGTCGACCTCGACCACCGGGTCGCCACCCGGCCCGGG
Source organism: Kitasatospora sp. NPDC101108 (assembly GCF_055584725.1). NCBI lineage: Bacteria > Bacillati > Actinomycetota > Actinomycetes > Kitasatosporales > Streptomycetaceae > Kitasatospora > Kitasatospora sp. NPDC101108. Next base: position 90,592 of record NZ_JBVJLM010000021.1, on the reverse strand, counting down.
CTCACCGGCGGGCTCTACGTGCAGAACGCGGAGCTGCACACCCACGGCGTCGGCACCCCCGACCTCGGCCTCGGCGCCCACCGGGCCGCCGTCATCCTCAACGCCGTCACCGGGCGGACCGTCCACCGGCTGCCCGACCGCACCGCCTGGACCGGCTTCGCGCCGCCCGTCCCCGCCGCCCCCACCCGCTCGGCCGCCGGCGCCGTTCCGACCGGCGCTGTTCCGACCGGCGCCACCGCCCGGCCCGAACACCCCGCCCCCGTCGTCCCCCGCCCCCAGGAGCTGACCCGTGCCGCAACCGTCGGCCGCTGAACCGCCGCTCTACCTGCCCCCGCACCTCACCGCCGGGCACTGGCAGCGGGCCGGCCGCGCCCTGCTGGCCAAGATGCTCGGCGAGTTCGCCTACGAGGAACTGCTCAGGCCCGTCCCGGGCGCCCTCGACGGCGAGTACCTGCTGAAACTGCCCGAGGCCGAGTACCGCTTCGCGGCCCGGCGCGGCGCCTACGACAGCTGGCAGGTCGACCCGGAGTCGATCCGCTGCTCCCGACCGGACGGCCTGGACCCGCTGCGCTTCCTCCCGTACGCCCGGGAGACCCTCGGGATGCGCGGCGAGACCACCGCCCACCTGATCCGTGAACTCTCCGCCACCCTGACCGCCGACGCCCGCCAGCTCGCCACCGCGCTCACCGCCGCCGAACTCGCCGACCTCGACCACCCCGCGCTGGAGGGCCGGCAGGGCGGCCACCCGTGGATCGTCCCCAGCAAGGGCCGGATCGGCTTCTCCGGCACCGACGCCGCCCGCTGGGCCCCGGAGGCCCGCAGCCCCCGGCCGCTGCCCTGGATCGCCGTCCACCGCCGGCTCGCCCAGTACCGCGGCGTACCCGGCCTGGAGCACCCCGAGCAGCTGTACGCCCGCGAGCTGGACGACGTCGACGCGCTGCGCGCCCCGCTCGGCGCCGACGCCGACGACTACCTGCTGCTGCCCGTCCACCCCTGGCAGTGGGACGAGACGGTCCTGCCGCTGTTCGCGCCCTGGATCGCCTCCGGCGAGATCGTCCCGCTGGCCTCGGACGGCGACCCACGGCTGCCCCAGCAGTCCATCCGCTCCTTCTTCAACACCGCCCACCCCGAGCGCTGCACGGTCAAGCTGCCGCTGTCCATCCTCAACACCCTGGTCTGGCGCGGACTGCCGGTCGAACGGACCCTCGCCGCGCCCGCCGTCACCGCCTGGCTGCACCGGCTGCGCGACGCCGACCCGTACCTGCGGGACGAGTGCCGGGTGATCCTGCTCGGCGAGATCGCCTCCGTCACGGTCGACCACCCCGTCTACCGGGAGATGCCCGAATCCCCGTACCAGTACAAGGAACTGCTCGGCGCGATCTGGCGCGAACCGCTCGGCCCCTTCCTCGCCCCGGACGAACGCGCCCGCACCCTCGCCGCCCTGCTACAGACCGGCTCCGACGGGCGCGCGCTCGCCGCCGAACTGATCACCCGCTCCGGCCTCACCCCCGCCGAGTGGACCGGCCGGCTGTTCGCCGCGATGCTGCCGCCGCTGCTGCACTTCCTCCACCGCTACGGACTCGTCTTCTCCCCGCACGGCGAGAACGCCATCGTGGTCTTCGACGACCGCGGCACCCCGACCCGGCTCGCGGTCAAGGACTTCGTCGACGACGTCAACCTCAGCGACCAGGATCTGCCCGAACTGCGCGACCTGCCCGCGGAGGTCGCCGACGTACTGCTGCGGGACGACCCCCAGGGCCTGTGCCAGTTCATCCACTCCGGGCTGTTCATCGGCGTCTTCCGCTACCTCGCCCCGCTGCTGGAGGCGCAGACCGGACTGCCCGAGACCGAGTTCTGGGCCCTGCTGCGCGCCGAGATCCACCGCTACCAGGACCGCTTCCCCGAGCTGCGCGAGCGCTTCGAGCTGTTCGACCTGTTCCGGCCCCGGATCGACCGGCTCTGCCTCAACCGCAACCGGCTGATCATGGACGGCTACCAGGACCGCCCGCACCGCCCGCACGCCGTCCGGCACGGGACGGTGCCGAACGCCCTGGTCGCCGTGGAGGTCCGGGTTCCGGTCGAGCGGGACCGGATTGTCACCCCCGCCCCGTAGGGTGGAAGGGTCATGACGAACGACTCCGAATCCCACGACTTTGAATCCCAGGGGGCGACGGACCTCGGCGACGAGGCCGAGGACGCCGTCGCCGTCCCGCGCTCGCGGATCCCCGAGCTGCTCCACGCCGCGGTCGAGTCCGTCGGCGGCGTCGAGCGCCCCGGCCAGGTGCGGATGGCCGAGGCCGTCGCCGACGCCGTCGACCACGGCGAGCACCTGCTCGTCCAGGCCGGCACCGGCACCGGCAAGTCCCTCGCCTACCTGGTGCCGGCCCTCGCCCACGGCGACCGGGTGGTGGTCGCCACCGCCACCCTGGCGCTGCAACGCCAGCTGGTGGAACGGGACTTGCCGCGCACGGTCGAGGCGCTGCACCCGGTGCTGCGCCGCCGCCCGCTGTTCGCGATGCTCAAGGGCCGCTCCAACTACCTGTGCCTGCACCGCGCCAACGAGGGCACCCCGAGCGACGAGGGCGAGGGCCTGTTCGACCCGGTGGACGCGCTCGGCGGCCCCGCGGGCAAGCTCGGCCAGGAGGTGCTGCGGCTGCGCGACTGGGCGGAGGAGACCGAGACGGGCGACCGGGACGACATGAGCCCCGGCGTCTCGGACAAGGCCTGGGCGCAGCTGTCCGTCACCTCCAAGGAGTGCCTGGGCGCCACCCGCTGCGCGTACGGGCAGGAGTGCTTCGCGGAGAAGGCCCGGGAGCGGGCCAAGCTGGCGGACGTCGTGGTCACCAACCACGCGATGCTCGCGATCGACGCGATCGAGGGCGCGCCGGTGCTGCCCGAGCACGGGCTGCTGATCGTGGACGAGGCGCACGAGCTGGTCAACCGGGTCACCGGCGCGGCCACCGCCGAGCTGACCGTCGGCGCCGTCAACCGGGCGGTGAAGCGGGCGGCCCGGCTGGCCAACGAGAAGGCCGTGGACCTGCTCCAGGCCGCCGCCGAGAACTACCACGGCCTGATGGAGACCGCCCAGCCCGGCCGGGTCGAGGAACTGCCCGAGTACCTGGCGTACGCGGTCACCGCGATCCGGGACGCCGCCCGGCAGGTGATCACCTCGCTCGGCGAGACCAGGGACAAGGGGCTCAGCGACGAGGACGCGGTTCGCAAGCAGGCGATGGCCTCGGCCGAGACCCTGCACGAGACGGCCGAGCGGCTGCTGGAGGACTCCGAGTACGACGTCGTCTGGATCGAGCGCAGCGACCGCTACGGGCTGGGCACCGCCTCGCTGCGGGTCGCGCCGCTGAGCGTCTCCGGGCTGCTGCGGGAGGGGCTCTACAAGGAGCGCTCGGTCGTGCTCACCTCGGCCACCCTCAAGCTGGGCGGGGACTTCAACGGCGTGGCCGGCTCGCTCGGCCTGCCCAAGGAGACCAGGCTGCCGGACCGGCGCACGCCCGGCGACAATCCGGAGCCGGGCTTCGGGGAGGACGCCGTCCCGTACTGGCGGGGGATCGACGTCGGCTCGCCGTTCAAGTACCCCAAGCAGGGCATCCTGTACGTCGCCAAGCACCTCGCCGACCCCGGGCGCGATCCCGAACGGCCGGACATGCTGGACGAGTTGGAGGAGCTGATCGGCGCGGCCGGCGGGCGGACGCTCGGTTTGTTCTCCTCGATGCGCGGCGCCCAGGCGGCCGCCGAGGCGATGCGGGAGCGGCTGGACCACCGGATCCTGCTCCAGGGCGAGGACACCCTGGGCGAGTTGATCCGGGACTTCGCCTCGGACGCGACCACCTGCCTGTTCGGCACGCTCTCGCTGTGGCAGGGCGTGGACGTGCCCGGCTCGGCCTGCCAGCTGGTCGTGATGGACCGCATCCCCTTCCCGCGGCCGGACGACCCGCTGATGAGCGCCCGTCAGAAGGACGTCGAACAGCACGGCGGGAACGGCTTCATGGCCGTCGCGGCGACGCACGCGGCGCTGCTGATGGCGCAGGGCGCGGGCCGGCTGGTGCGTGCGGCGGACGACCGGGGCGTGGTGGCGGTGCTCGACCCGCGGGTGGAGACCAAGCGGTACGGGGGCTTCTTCCGGTCCTCGATGCCGGAGTTCTGGTACACCACGGACCGCAACCAGGTGCGCCGCTCACTGGCGGCGATCGACGCGTCGGCGCCGCCGGTGCGGCCGGTGGCCAAGCGGGGCTGAGTGGGCTGAGCGGGGCGAGTGGGGCTGAGGGGGCTGAGTGGGGCTGAGCGGCCCTCGCGGCCTCGGCCCTCCGGGCGTTGCCCCGGGAACGCCCGGAGGGGCTCCCCGCCGTGGCGGTGGAGCCCCTCTCCGGTGGGTGGGTTGCGCGGGCGTCGTCAGAGGCGGCGCAGGACGGCGACGACCTTGCCGAGGATGGTGGCGTTGTCGCCGTTGATCGGCTCGTAGGCCGGGTTGTGCGGCATCAGCCAGATCCGGCCGTCCTCGCGCTTGAGCCGCTTGACGGTGGCCTCCCCGTCGATCATCGCGGCCACGATGTCGCCGTTCTCGGCGACCGGCTGGCGGCGCACGGTGACCCAGTCGCCGTCGCAGATGGCCGCCTCGATCATCGAGTCGCCGCGCACGGTGAGCGCGAACAGCTCGCCCTCGCCGACCAGCTGGCGGGGCAGCGGGAAGACGTCCTCGACCGTCTGCTCGGCCAGGATCGGGCCGCCGGCGGCGATCCGGCCGACCAGCGGCACGTAGGAGGTGGAGGGACGGCCGGCCGTCTCGGCGGTGTTGGGGCGGGCGACCTCGACGCCGCGGACCTCGTAGGCGCGCGGGCGGTGCGGGTCGCGGCGGAGGAAGCCCTTGCGCTCCAGGGCCATCAGCTGGTGGGCGACCGAGGAGGTGCTGGACAGGCCCACGGCCTGGCCGATCTCGCGCATGGACGGCGGATAGCCGCGGCGCTGGACGGAGTCGCGGATGACCTCGATCACCCGGCGCTGGCGCTCGGTGAGGCCGGCCTCGTCGGTGCGGATGCCGGGTGGGCGGCCGGGCATCGCGCGGGCCGGGGAGGCGTGGGTGTCGTCCATCGCGGGGGAGTGTTCGATCGGCTGGTCGGGGACGCGGCCGGTGGTGGAAACGGCCGGGCCGGAGAGGCGGTGGTCTTCGCTACGGTCCATGCTGATGTCCACGCTCTGCTGATTCGTGGTGCGCTGCCCCACCTTGAACTGGGAGTGTTCCTGCACCGGGATGGTGTTGCTTTCGATGGTGTTCACGGCGGCCCCTCTCGACGGCTGTCCTCTCCCTTTTCCAGCCCAACGCACCTCCTATCGAAAGGTTGCGCCAAACACACGTTCGAGTGAATTATTCGGGAGTTGGCTGACTCGATCAAGGCTTTGTTGTACATCGAGCAATTGTTCGACCGGATGTCGACCCCGGAAGTCTAATCGGCGTCGACACGCCATGGGTGTCGCATCCCCCGAAGACCTACATGTAGTGGCTAGAGTCCTCTCCGTGCCCAGTACTAGTGGTCGCGTCGCATGATCAGCTTGCCGAGGCCGGGGGCGCATCGCATAGACTCAACCGGTCCGCACGTCCTGCCAGGGAGGGATCCCCAGGTGCACTGCCCCTTCTGCCGGCACTCCGACAGCCGCGTTGTCGACAGCCGGACCACCGAGGACGGCAGCTGCATTCGCCGTCGTCGACAGTGCCCGGACTGCGGCCGCAGATTCACCACCGTGGAGACGGCCGCGCTCATGGTCGTCAAGCGCAGCGGCGTCACCGAACCCTTCTCCCGCCAGAAGGTGATCACCGGAGTCCGCAAGGCCTGCCAGGGCCGCCCGGTCACCGAGGACGCCCTCGCCCAGCTCGGGCAGCGGGTCGAGGAGTGCGTACGCGCCAGCGGCAACGCCGAGCTGACCACCCACGACGTCGGGCTGGCCATACTCGGCCCGCTGAAGGAACTCGACCTGGTCGCGTACCTGCGCTTCGCCAGCGTGTACCAGGCCTACGACGGACTTGAGGACTTCGAGGCCGCCATCGCGGAACTCCGCGCCGAGCGGCCCGCCACCGAGGCGGACGGCGCCTGCGTGCCCGTTACCGCCGCCGCGCCCTAGGAGGCGCGCCGGGCCCCCTCGGGCCCGCCACGAGCCAACGCGACGACGGTCCCCAGCGGGCCGTCAGCACCACAGGCCCCGCGTGGGCCCACGCGTGCCCGAAAACGGGGCACGGAACACTACAAACCGTGCGTGAGCGGGCGGGGTCCCCCCTGCCCGCACACCGGAAGAACGAACCAGCGGTGCCCGGATTTTTCGGGGCACTTCGGGCGTTTGCCCAGGAGGAGGAGCGAGAAGTGACAGACACCACGAGCGGTTCCGCACGCGGGTCGAAGTCCGAGAAGGCCGCGGCCAAGGGCGCCAAGGCCCCGAAGGGCGGTCTCCGGATGGAGCGCATCTACACCACCCCTGGCGTGCACCCGTACGACGAGGTCCGCTGGGAGCGGCGCGACGTCGTCATGACCAACTGGCGCGACGGCTCGATCAACTTCGAGCAGCGGGGCGTGGAGTTCCCGGACTTCTGGTCGGTCAACGCCGTCAACATCGTCACGTCCAAGTACTTCCGCGGCGCCGTCGGCACCCCGCAGCGCGAGTGGAGCCTCAAGCAGATCATCGACCGCGTGGTGCTCACCTACCGCGCCGCCGGCGAGAAGCACGGCTACTTCGCCACCAAGGACGACGCCGAGATCTTCGAGCACGAGCTGACCCACGCCCTCCTCCACCAGGTGTTCAGCTTCAACTCGCCGGTCTGGTTCAACGTCGGCACCAAGCAGCCCCAGCAGGTCAGCGCCTGCTTCATCCTGTCCGTCGACGACTCCATGGAGTCGATCCTCGACTGGTACAAGGAAGAGGGCATGATCTTCAAGGGCGGCTCCGGCGCCGGCCTCAACCTCTCCCGCATCCGCTCCTCCAAGGAGCTGCTGTCCTCCGGCGGCAACGCCTCCGGCCCGGTCTCCTTCATGCGCGGCGCCGACGCCTCGGCCGGCACCATCAAGTCCGGTGGCGCCACCCGCCGCGCGGCCAAGATGGTCGTGCTCGACGTCGACCACCCGGACGTCGAGGCCTTCATCGAGACCAAGGTGAAGGAGGAGGAGAAGATCCGCGCCCTGCGCGACGCGGGCTTCGACATGGACCTCGGCGGCGACGACATCGCCTCCGTCCAGTACCAGAACGCCAACAACTCGGTCCGCGTCAACGACGAATTCATGACCGCCGTCGAGAACGGCACCGAATTCGGCCTGCGCGCCCGGATGACCGGCGAGGTCATCGAGACCGTCGACGCCAAGAAGCTGTTCCGCAAGATGGCCGAGGCCGCCTGGGCCTGCGCCGACCCCGGAATCCAGTACGACTCCACCATCAACCACTGGCACACCTGCCCGGAGTCCGGCCGCATCAACGCGTCCAACCCGTGCTCGGAGTACATGCACCTGGACAACTCCAGCTGCAACCTCGCCTCGCTGAACCTGATGAAGTTCCTGCGCGACGACGACAGCTTCGACGCCGCGGCCTTCGCCAAGGTCGTCGAGCTGGTCATCACCGCGATGGACATCTCCATCTGCTTCGCCGACTTCCCGACCGAGAAGATCGGCGAGACCACCCGCGCGTTCCGCCAGCTCGGCATCGGCTACGCCAACCTCGGCGCCCTGCTGATGGCCACCGGCCACGCCTACGACAGCGAGGGCGGCCGCGCCCTGGCCGGCGCCATCACCTCGCTGATGACCGGCACCGCCTACCGCCGCGGCGCCGAACTCGCCGGTGTGGTCGGCCCGTACGACGGCTACGCCCGCAACGCGGCCGCCCACCAGCAGGTCATGAAGCAGCACGCCGACGCCTCCCTGGACGCGGTCTCCTTCGACGACCTGGACGCGCCGGTCTGGCTCGCGGCCAACAAGTCCTGGCAGGACGTGCTGCGCATCGGCGCGCAGAACGGTTTCCGCAACGCCCAGGCCTCGGTGCTCGCCCCGACCGGCACCATCGGCCTGATGATGGACTGCGACACCACCGGCGTCGAGCCCGACCTGGCCCTGGTCAAGTTCAAGAAGCTGGTCGGCGGCGGCTCGATGCAGATCGTCAACGGCACCGTCCCGCGCGCCCTCAAGCGCCTCGGCTACCAGGACGAGCAGATCGAGGCGATCGTCGCCCACATCGCCGAGCACGGCAACGTGGTGGACGCCCCCGGCCTGAAGACCGAGCACTACGAGGTGTTCGACTGCGCGATGGGCGAGCGCTCCATCTCCCCGATGGGGCACGTGCGGATGATGGCGGCGATCCAGCCGTGGATCTCCGGCGCCATCTCCAAGACGGTGAACATGCCGGCCGGCGCGACCGTCGAGGACGTCGAGGAGATCTATTTCGAGGCGTGGAAGATGGGCGTCAAGGCGCTCGCCATCTACCGCGAGAACTCGAAGGTCGGCCAGCCGCTCTCGGCCAAGAAGAAGGACTCCGAGGGCAAGGCCGAGGAGACCGCCGCCGTTCCCGCCGCGGTCGAGAAGGTCGTCGAGTACCGCCCGGTCCGCAAGCGCCTGCCCAAGGGCCGTCCGGGCATCACCACCTCCTTCACGGTCGGTGGCGCCGAGGGCTACATGACCGCCAACTCCTACCCCGACGACGGCCTCGGCGAGGTCTTCCTGAAGATGTCCAAGCAGGGCTCGACCCTCGCGGGCATGATGGACGCCTTCTCCATCGCCGTCTCGGTCGGCCTGCAGTACGGCGTGCCGCTGGAGACCTACGTCTCGAAGTTCACCAACATGCGCTTCGAGCCGGCCGGTCTGACCGACGACCCGGACGTGCGGATGGCCCAGTCGATCGTCGACTACATCTTCCGCCGCCTGGCGCTGGACTTCCTGCCGTTCGAGACCCGCTCGGCGCTCGGCATCCACTCCGTCGAGGAGCGCACCCGCCACCTGGAGACGGGCTCCTACGAGCCGCTGGAGGCCGAGGAGCTCGACACCGAGTCGCTGGCCCAGTCCGCCCCGGTCGCCGCGGCCAAGCCGGCCCCGGCCGTCGAGGCGCCCAAGCCGGCCCCGAAGCAGGCCCACAACTCCACGGAGCTGATGGAGATCCAGCTCGGCCTCAACGCCGACGCGCCGCTCTGCTTCTCCTGCGGCACCAAGATGCGCCGCGCCGGCAGCTGCTACCTCTGCGAGGGCTGCGGCTCCACCAGCGGCTGCAGCTGATCGCCGGACCGACCCCGCGCGGGTGAGCCACCGCTGAGGCGGGGCGAGGACTTGACGTCCTCGCCCCGCCTCTTCGCGTTGCCCGCGGGAGCCGATGTCACGAATGCGGGCGGTGTCCGGTCAGTAGGGGCGACGGCGTGTTCCGAGAGGAGTGGTGCGGTGATGGCGACGGTGCTGGTGACCGGGGCGACGGGGACGTTGGGCCGGGAGGTGGTGCGGCTGTTGGTGGCGCGCGGGGTGGCGGTGCGGGGGCTGAGCCGGCGGGCGCGGGCGGCGGGGGACGGCGTCGAGTGGGTGGTCGGGGACCTGGTCACCGGGGAGGGGATCGCGGCGGCGGTCGCCGGGGTCGGGACGGTGGTGGACTGCGCGACCACCCAGGGGAGGAAGGACGTGCCGGCGTTCGGGCGGCTGGTGGCGGCGGCCCGGGAGGCCGGGGTGCGGCACCTGGTGTACGTCTCGATCGTGGGGATCGACCGGGTGCCGATCGCGTACTACCGGGCGAAGCTCGGCTGCGAGCGGGTGCTGCGGGAGTCGGGGCTCGGCTGGACGGTGCTGCGGGCGACGCAGTTCCACGACCTGCTGCTGAAGGCCTTCGACCTGAGCGCGAAGCTGCCGGTGTTCCCGGTGGTGAGCGGCGCGCTGATCCAGCCGGTGGAGGTCCGGGAGGTGGCGGAGCACGTCGCCGGGCTGGTGGGGCGGGAGCCGGCCGGGTTCGCGCCGGAGGTGGGCGGGCCGCGGGTGCGGTCGTACCGGGAGCTGGCCGAGGCGTACCTGCGGGCGTCGGGCCGGCGGCGGCCGGTGCTGCCGCTGCGGATTCCGGGGGCGGTGGGCCGGGCGCTGCGGGCGGGTGGGCTCACGGCGCCGGAGCGGGCGGTGGGACGGGGGACGTTCGAGGAGGCGCTGGCCCGGCGGTTCGGGTGAGCTCCGCGGCTGAGCTCCGCCGCCCGTGGCCGGCAGCTCGTGGCCGAAGCTCCGCAGCTGTCAATCAGGGTTGACATTTCCTCGGATGTCAACCAGAGTTGACGGCATGAGCGAGAGCGGAGAGCTCGCGGCCGCCGCGAGCAGTCGTGACCCCGCCGTGGGGCTCCGGGCGGTCCGCGCCCTGCGTGATCTGGCGGACCGCCTGGAGACCCTGCAGGTGGAGAACGCCCGGTCGCAGGGCTGGTCCTGGCAGGACGTCGCGGTCTGCCTCGGGGTCACCAGGCAGGCGGTGCACAAGAAGTACGCACGGCGGACGCCCGGCAAGGGCGAGGACGGGGGCTGAGCGGTGTTCGAGCGTTTCACCGAGGCGGCGCGGCAGGTCGTGGTCGGCGCGCAGGAGGAGGCGAGGGGGTTGCGGCACGGCTACGTCGGGACGGAGCACCTGCTGCTGGCGCTCCTGGCCCGGCCGGACGACCGGGCGGCCGCGGTCCTGACGGGGATGGGCCTGGACCACGAGGCGGCGCGCCGCCTCGTGGTCCGGCTGCTCGGGCCGGGGGACGACGCCCAGGTGCTGGCCTCGATCGGCGTGGACCTGGACGCCGTCCGGGCCGCCGTGGAGTCGGCCTTCGGGGAGGGCGCGCTGGACCCGCCGGCGGACGAGGAGCCCAGGCGGCGGAGCTGGTTCCGGTCCGGCGGGTCGAAGCCGGCGCGCAGCCCATTCGGCCCGGGGGCGAAGAAGGCGCTGGAGCTGTCGCTGCGCGAGTCCCTGCGGCTGAAGTCGGGGGAGATCGCGGTGGGCCACCTGCTGCTCGGGGTGCTCCGGGTGGAGGACGGCCTCGGGCTGCGGGTGGTCACCGACCACGGGCTGGACCCGGCGGCCGTGCGGCGGGCGGTGGAGGCCGGACTGTCCTGAGCGACCCCGGTCAGCGGAATGAAGGAGATTGGCTGTCAACTAGCGGGTTGAGGCCAATGTCTGAATCGATATGATCGGCCGAAAGCGTGAACCGATCAGCCGCCCGTCGACGTTTCGCGACGTCGCCGGGCGGTCTGGTATGCGCCCGACCAGCTGTCGGCGGCCGCGACCGTCGCCGACCCGCCGCCCGCGCCGCCGCCCGCCGACGTTGCCGAGGACCGCACCGATGAGAGAAGCCACCAGCCCCGACGGTCGGCCGCGCCGCCGACCGGCGCCACGCACCGCCGCCCTGACCGCGGCCGCCGTCCTGCTGGCGATGGTCGCCGCACCGGTCGGGATCGCCCGGGCCCTGCACGCGCACCAGCCGCTCACCGCCGTCGCCGTGGCCGCCGTGGCGGTGCTCTGGCTGATCGCGGTGGGCGTCGCCGCGACCGGCGCCGAGCGCGCCCGCCGGCTCGCCGAGGAACTGGCCGCGCAGCACGAGGAGACCCGGGCCGCGCTGGTCGCCGCCGGCACCGCCCGGCAGGCCGAGACGGCCGCCCTGGACCGGGCCGCCGCCGCGCTCGCCGAACGGGACGCCGCCCGGGCCGAGCAGGCCCGCGCCGAGGCAGAGCTCGCCGCCGCCCACACCGAGCTGGCCGGACTGCGGATCCGGCTGGACACCGAGCGGGCCGAGGCGGAGTCGGAGCGGGAGCGGGCCGCCGCCGAGCGGGCCGAACTGGAGCGGATCCCCGAGGCCGTACTGCCCGAGGTGGTGAAGAAGCTGCGCGGGGGCGCGGCCGTGGACAGCGCGCTGGCTGCCCACCGCAAGCACCCCCAGTACGCGCTGCTGCGCGCCGTCGGTGAGGAGATCGGCCGGGGCGAGCGGCTGCGGGCCGCCGCACTGGCGGTCTGCGCGACCGCCGCCGGCCGGGTCCAGGCCCTGGCCACGAGCATGCACGCGGAACTGCGCGAGATGCAGCACCGGCACGACGAGGAGGTCCTCGGCGACCTGCTGCGACTCGACCACTCGACCGCCCAGGCGGGCCGGATGGCGGACAGCATCGCGGTCCTCACCGGCGCCCGCTCGGGCCGCCGCTGGGCCAAGCCGATCGCGGTGGAGTCGGTGCTGCGCGGCGCGCTCGGCCGGATCAGTGCCTACCAGCGGGTGCGGCTGCACAACGCCAGCACCGCCGCGGTCGCCGGCTTCGCGGCCGAGGGCGTGATGCACGCGCTGGCCGAGCTGCTCGACAACGCCACCAACTTCTCCGCTCCGCCGTCCGAGGTGCACGTCTACGTCGAGGAGGTGCCCGCCGGTCTGGTGGTCACCGTCGAGGACAGCGGGCTGGGCCTGGGAGACAGTTGGCTGCGCCGGGCCGAACGCGCCGTCTCCGCCGAGCCGCTGGACCTCGCCACGCTCTCCGCGGGTACCCGGCTGGGCCTCGCGGTGGTCGGCGTGCTGGCGCGCAAGCACGGCCTGCAGATCTCCTTCCGGCCGTCAGCGCGCGGTGGCACCGGTGTGGTGATGCTGATCCCGCAGCAGCTGGTCACCCACGTCGCTCCGGCCCCCGCCGCAGCTCCCGCCACGGCGCCCGCGCCCGCGGCGGAGGCCGTGCGCCCCGCGCTCACCCCCGCCCGCCCGGCGCCCGCCTCACTGCCGCCCGCTCCCGGCGCGCCCGACGCCGCACCGGCTCGGGTGCCGACCGCCGTACCGGCCGGCGCGGCCGTCCCGGCACCCGCCGTCCCCGCCCAGGCCCCGGCCGCGCCCGCTCGGATGACCGACAGCGGCCTGCCGCAGCGCCGCCGCGGGCAGACCCTGGCCACCACCACCTCCGCCGCGGCCCCGGTCGCCAAGCCCGTACGGACCGACGCGGCCCGCGCCGCCGCCCGCTTCGGCGCCTTCCGCCGGGCCGCCCAGCCGGCGCTGCCCGCCTCCGGGCCGACGCCGACCGCCTCCGGGCCGACGCCGACCGCGGACACCGACCCCACGCCCGACGCCTCCCCCGTCACCGAGAAGGACACCTGATGAGCAGCGCCCCCGACCGCGACCTCGACTGGCTGTTGGAAAACCTGCTGGCGGCAACCCCCGGCACCCGGCACGCCCTGGTTCTCTCCGCCGACGGCCTCAAGCTCTGCCACACCGCCGGGCTGAGCGCCGACCAGGCCGACCAGCTGTCCGCGATCGCCTCCGGTCTGCAGAGCCTGGCGCACGGCGCCTCGATCGAGTTCGGCGACGGCAGCGGCGGTGTGCGGCAGTCGATGACCGAGTTCCACGGCGGCATCCTGTGCATCGTGGCGGCCGGTGAGGGCGCCCACCTCGCGGTGGTCACGGACGACGACGCGGACGTGGGCGTGGTCGGCCACAACATGCACGGCCTGATCGAGCAGATCGGCATCCACCTCAGCGCGCCCGCCCGGGGCTCGGACTCCGGCGAGGCCGCCGCGCAAGAGAGCGCCGGGATATGACCGGCGGGCCGGTGCTGCCGGGCCGGGACGACGACCCGGACCGCCTCTACACCATCACCGGGGGCCGCAGCCGCGCCCCGGAGAACGCCTTCGACCTGGTCACCCTGATCGTCGCCGAGCGGCAGCCGGCGCCGGGGATGCAGTCGGAGCACGCCCGGATCCTGCGGATGTGCGAGGCCCCGACCGCCGTCGTGGAGGTGGCGGCGGAGCTGTCGCTGCCCGTCTCGGTGGTGAAGATCCTGCTCGGCGACCTGCTGGAGTCCGGGGCGGTCACCGCCCGCCATCCCCGGTTCGCGCCGAACAAGGCCCGGCTGCCCGATCTCGACACGCTGAAGCAGGTGCTGCATGGCCTCCAACGGCTCTGACGTCCCGCCGGTGGGGCGCACCCCGCTGCGGGCGACCGCCGACAACGCGCTGAAGATCGTCGTGGTCGGCGGCTTCGGGGTGGGCAAGACCACCCTGGTCGGCTCGGTCAGCGAGATCCGCCCGCTGAACACCGAGGAGGTGATGACCCGGGCGGGGGAAGGCATCGACCCGGCCGGCAGCTGGGGCAAGCGCTCCACCACGGTCGCCTTCGACTTCGGCCGGATCACCCTGTCCGAGCGGCAGGTGCTGTACCTGTTCGGCGCGCCCGGGCAGGAACGTTTCTGGTTCCTCTGGGACCGGCTGTTCAGCGGCGCCCTGGGAGCGGTCGTCCTGGTGGACACCCGGCGGCTGGAGGACTCCTGGTACGCGATCGACCGGCTGGAGCACCACGGCACCCCGTTCATCGTCGCCCGCAACAACTTCGGCGAACCCGGCCACACCCTGGAGCAGGTCCGTGAGGCCCTGGACCTGCCGCCCGAGGTCCCACTGGTGGACTGCGACGCCCGCGACCGGGAGTCCGGCAAGCGGGTGCTGATCGAACTGGTCCAGCACCTGGCCGCCCTGGCCGGGGCCGAGACCCCGTTGACGTACGAGGAGAGCACCCCGTGACCGAGCCCGCCGTCACCCCGCCCCCGGGCTGCCCGGCGCACGCCGGCGCCACGCCGCTGTACGGGCCGCGCTTCCAGACCGACCCGGCCCAGCTCTACCGCGAGCTGCGCGCCGCCCACGGGCCGGTCGCCCCGGTCGAGCTGGCCGGCGGCGTGCCCGCCTGGCTGGTCATCGGCTACCGGGAGCTGCAGCAGGTCACCGGCCAGCCGCAGCTGTTCGGCCGGGACTCCAGCCGCTGGCACGCCTGGGACACCCTGCCGGCCGACTGGCCGCTGAAGCCGATGATGGCCCCGGTGCCGTCGGTCCTCTACGCCGAGGGCGAGGAGCATGTCCGCCGGTCCCGGGCCGTCACCGACGCGCTGGCCGGGATCGACCCGTACGAGCTGCGCAAGCACTCCGAGGAGATCGCCGACCGGCTGATCGACGAGTTCGCCGGGCGCGGCGAGGCCGACCTGGTCGCCGAGTACGCGCACCGGATGCCGTTGCTGGTGCTGTGCCGGGTCCTCGGCCTGGACGAGGAGCAGGCGCCGCAGCTGATCGCGGCGCTGCTGGCGATGCTGGACGGCGGCGCGGACGCCCCGGCCGGTGCCCAGCGGCTGCTGGAGCTGATGCTCGCGCTGGTCGAGGAGAAGGCCGAGCACCCGGGTGCCGACGTGACCTCGCGGATGCTGGAGCACCAGGCCGGGCTGACCCACGACGAGGTGATGCGCGACCTGCGGGTGCTGTTGATCTCCGGCCACCAGCCGAGCTCGTACTGGATCTCCAACGCGCTGCGCCTGATGCTCACCGACGAGCGCTTCGCCGCATCGCTGGCGGGCGGACGGCGCAGCATCAGCCAGGCGCTCAACGAGGCGCTCTGGGAGGACACGCCGGTCCAGATCTTCGCCGGTCGCTGGGCGGTGCGGGACACCCAGCTCGGCGGCCAGCGGATCGGCGAGGGGGACATGCTGCTGCTCGGCTTCGCCGGGGCCAACGCGGACCCGGCGGTGCGCCGGCCCGACGGCCGTCCGGCCGAGGGCAACCGGGCGCACATGAGCTACTCGTACGGCGAGCACGGCTGCCCGTTCCCGGCCCAGGAGGCGGCCGAGGTGATCGCCACCACCGCGATCGAGGTACTGCTCGACCGGCTGCCGGACCTGCGGCTGGCGGTGGCCGAGCACGCCCTGGTCTGGCGGCCCTCGGCCTGGGTGCGCGGGCTGGTCGCGCTGCCCGTCTCGTTCACCCCGGGCTACTGACCACCGGGCCCACGCCCGAGTCGACCCGATGTCCCCGTACGCGAAGGAGAGTTGCCGCCGATGACCGCTGCCCCGGCCCCGATCGCCCTCGACCCGCTGGCCCGCGACAACGCCGCCGAGGGCGCCCTGCTGCGGGCCGCCGGCCCGGCGGTGCCGGTGGTGCTGCCCGGTGGGGTCTCCGCCTGGGCGGTGACGCGGCACGCGGCCGCGCGGGACCTGCTCACCGACACCCGGCTGGTGAAGGACGCCCGGCACTGGGCGGCCTACCAGCGCGGCGAGGTGCCGAAGACCTGGCCGCTGATCGGCCTGGCGGTGCCGGGCCCGAGCATGGTGACCACGGACGGCGCCGAGCACCGCCGGCTTCGGGCGCTGGTCGCCCAGGCCTTCACCCCGCGCCGGGTCGAGCTGATGCGGCCGCGGGTTGAGGAGACCACCCACGCGCTGCTGGACGTTCTGGCGGCGGGGGAGCCGGTGGTCGACCTCAAGACCGCCTTCGCCTTCCCGCTGCCGATGACGGTGATCTGCTCGCTGCTGGGCGTCCCGGAGTCGGACCACGGTCTGCTGCGCGACCTGTACGAGCGGTTCTTCGGCATCAAGCCCGACCCCGAGGGCATCCAGGCGACCGTCGCCGGGCTGAACGCCTTCGTCAACGGCCTGGTGGCGCAGCGCCGTTCGGCGCCGGGCGACGACCTGGCGAGCGTGCTGCTGGCGGCGGACACCGAGGGCGGGGCGCTCACCGACGCGGAGGCGGCGGCCACCCTGCGGGTGATCATCGCGGCCGGCCACGAGACCACGGTCAACCTGATCGGCAACGCGGTGCGGGCGCTGCTGGCGCACCCGGACCAGCTGGAGCTGGTGCGTTCGGGCCGGGTGTCCTGGGACGCGGTGGTCGAGGAGTCGCTCCGCTGGACGCCGCCGACCAGCAACTTCCTGTTCCGCTTCGCGGCCGAGGACATCGAGGTCGGCGAGCTGGTGATCCCGGCGGGCGAGCCGGTGCTGGTCTCGTACAACGCGATCGGCCGGGACCCGCTGCAGCACGGGGCGACGGCGGAGCTGTTCGACATCACCCGGGACCCGGCCCGGCACCTGTCGTTCGGGCACGGTCCGCACGTCTGTCCGGGCTCGCCGCTGGCCCGGCTGGAGGCGGGGGTCGCGCTGCCGGCGCTGTTCGAGCGCTTCCCGGGGCTCTCGCTGGCGGTGCCGGACGGCGAGCTGCGACCGAGTCCGTCGCTGGTGGTGAACAGCCTGCTGGAGCTGCCCGTCCGGCTGTGGTGACGACGCGTCAGCGATGAAGCCCCGTCCGGGCTCCGGGCGGGGCTTCGGCGTTCGGCCCCCCGGTCGTTCCTGCGGTCGTTCCTGTGGTCGTTCCTGTGGTCGTTCCTGTCGTCGTTCCGCCGGCCGTCGGGTTTCGGGGGTCTTGGTGGGGGCACCGGTCGGTGAAGGTCGACCATGGACCTTGGCGGCGGCCGACGGCTGCGTTAACGTCGTCCAATCGGTTCGGCCGACCGACCCTCCCGGCTACCCCTGCCCGCCCATCTCCGGTACAGCGCGATGTCGTTCAGCCCACCCCAGGCAGCACGCCCTGGCGAGGAGGACCGCATTGACCCTCAACCCGACCGCGCCGACCCCGAGTTCCCGCCGCCGACTGGTCGCCGCACCCGCTCTGCTGGCGGCACTGGCCCTGACCGCGGCCTGCTCGAACAGCTCCGGCGGTTCGGGTGGCGGCGGTGGAGCCGCCCAGACGCTGACCGGTGACTGTGCCAAGTACCAGCCCTACGCGGGCCATTCGGGCACCACGGTGACGATGTTCGCCTCCATCCTCAGCCCGGAGTCGGACAACCTGGAGAAGTCCTGGGCCGAGTTCAGCAGGTGCACCGGGATCAAGATCAGCTACGAGGGGTCCAACGACTTCGAGTCCCAGCTGCCGGTCCGGGTGGCCGGCGGCAACGCCCCGGACTTCGCGATCATCCCGCAGCCGGGCCTGCTGGCCCAGATGGTCAAGAGCGGCAAGGTGGTCAAGCCGCCCGCCCAGACCGTCGCCAACCAGGACAAGTGGAGCCCGGTCTGGAAGACCTACGGCTCCGTCGACGGCACCTTCTACGCGGCCCCCATGAGCGCCAACATGAAGTCGCTGGTCTGGTACTCGCCGAAGGCCTTCGCGGCGGCCGGCTACCAGGTGCCCAAGACCTGGGCGGACCTGATGGCGCTCAGCGACCGGATCGCCAAGGCGGGAGGCCCCAAGCCCTGGTGCGGTGGCATCGCCTCCGGCACCGCCACCGGCTGGCCGGCCACCGACTGGCTGGAAGAGGTGGTGCTGGGCACGTACGGCGGCGACGTCTACGACCAGTGGGTCGGCCACCAGGTGAAGTTCTCCGACCAGAAGATCACCACGGCGATGCAGACCGTCGCCGACTGGATGCTCAACCCCGCCTGGGTGAACGGCGGTTACGGCGACGTCAAGTCGATCGCCACCACCACGTTCCAGGACGCGGGCGCACCGATCCTCACCGGGAAGTGCGCGATGCTCCAGCAGGCCTCCTTCTACGAGGCGCAGTGGCCCAAGGGCACCAAGGTCGCCCCGGACGGCGACGTCTTCGCCTTCCACCTGCCCGCGGTCAACCCGGCGATCGCCAACCCGGTCGAGGGCGGCGGCGAGTTCCTGGCCGCGTTCTCCGGCAAGCCCGAGGTGCAGGCGGTGCAGAACTACCTGTCCAGCTCGGACTGGGCGAGCAGCCGGGTGAAGACCGCGAGCGGCTGGGTCTCGGCCAACCAGGGCGTGGACAAGAGCCTGTACACCGATCCGATCGACAAGCTCTCGGCGGAGGCGCTGACCGACCCGAGCGCGACCTTCCGCTTCGACGCCTCCGACATGATGCCGGCGGCCGTCGGCTCCGGGCAGGAGTGGAAGTCGCTGACCGCCTGGTTCGCGGAGGGGCAGTCGGTCCAGAAGGTCGCGGGCGACATCGACGCCGCCTGGCCGAAGTAGCCCGGCTCGCCCGGCCCGCCCCGCCCGCCCGGGGTCGGCCCCTGGGCCGGCCGTCAGGCCGGGCCTCGGGGCGGGTGCTCGTCGTCGGGGCGGAGTGCGCATACCGGAACCACCTGTCGAGGGCGGTGCGGGACCACCCACCCGCACCGCCCGCCCCCTTCCCACCGGACCCGAAGGGACGTGCAGCCATGTCCGTATCCGGCTCACCGCCGGCCGCCGGCCCCCTGGCCGTCGGCGCCTGGGGTGACGCGGCGGTCAAGTTCGGCAACAGCATCGGCGCGATCGCGGGCTTCCTCGGCATCCTGCTGGTGGTCTTCCTGGCGGCCGGCCGGGCCCGCGGCCGCCTGGCCCGACCCCTGGCCGTGCTGGTCTTCCTCGGGCCGGCGGTGCTCTTGCTGGTCGTCGGCCTGGTGGCACCGCTGATCCGCACCGTGTACCTGAGCCTGCACGACGCGGACGGCGGCAAGTTCGTCGGCGGCGAGAACTTCGGCTGGGCGTTCACCACCGACTCGGTGCAGAAGGTGCTGGTCAACACCCTGCTGTGGCTGGTGGTCGCCCCCCTGGTGGCGACCGGCCTCGGCCTGGTGCTGGCCCTGCTGGTGGACCGGATGCGCGGTCAGGCCGTCTACAAGTCGCTGATCTTCATGCCGATGGCGATCTCGCTGGTCGGCGCCTCGATCATCTTCAAGTTCGTCTACGAGGCCCGCGGCAAGGGCCAGCCGCAGATCGGCCTGCTGAGCCAACTCGCCCATGCGGTGGGCTGGTCGGACCCGCCGAACTGGCTGCTCACCCAACCGCTGAACACCTTCCTGCTGATGGCCGTCATGGTCTGGGTGCAGACCGGGTTCGCGATGGTGGTGCTGTCGGCGGCGATCAAGGCGATCCCGGATGAGGTGGTGGAGGCGGCCCGGTTGGACGGCGCCACCGGGGTGCGGCTGTTCTGGCACGTCACCGTGCCGATGATCCGCACCACGGTGATGGTCGTGCTGACCACCGTCATGATCATCACGCTCAAGGCCTTCGACATCGTCCGCACCATGACCGGCGGCAACTTCGGCACCCAGGTGCTGGCCAACGAGATGTACTCGCAGTCCTTCGTGCAGTTCGACGACGGGCGGGGCGGCGCCCTCGCGGTGCTGCTGTTCCTCGCGGTGCTGCCGCTGGTGGCCTACAACATCGTCCAGCTGCGGAGGGAGCGTGAGGTGCGGTGAGCGGTCGGGAAGCGGTGGGTGACGGGAACGCGGTGGGTGACGGGAGCACGGTGGGCGACCGGGGCTCGGCGGGTGACGGGAGCACGGTGGGCGAACGGGGCTCGGCGGGTGTCCGGGGCCCGGTGGGTGGCGGGGGGACCGCCCGTCACCGGAACCCGGTGCGGAAGCCCTTCAGCAGCCCGCTGGCCTCGGCGTTCGTGATCGCCATGACGGTGCTCTGGACGATCCCGACCCTCGGGCTGCTGGTGACCTCACTGCGCCCCAAGCAGGACGTGACCACCGACGGCTGGTGGAACGCCCTGATCCACCCGGACTTCGGCCTCGGCAACTACCACGCGGTGCTCTTCGAGGGCGGCTCCGGCGGCTCCACCGGGCTGATGCCCTTCCTGGTGAACTCGCTGGCGATCAGCATCCCGGCCACCTTCTTCCCGCTGGTGCTGGCGGCGATGGCGGCGTACGCGCTGGCCTGGGTGCGCTTCCGGGGGAGCGACGTGGTGTTCTTCACGGTGTTCGCCCTTCAGGTGGTGCCGCTCCAGATGGCACTGATCCCGCTGCTGCGGCTGTTCTCCAGCGGCGCCCACCTGGGCTCGCTGACGCTGATCCCCGCGGTGGACCTGAAGGGGAGCTACGCGCCGGTCTGGCTGGCGCACACCATGTTCGCGATGCCGCTGGCGGTGTTCCTGCTGCACAACTTCATCGCCCAGCTGCCCCGCGACCTGATGGAGGCGGCGGTGGTGGACGGCGCCTCGCACTTCAAGATCTTCCGGTCGATCGTGCTGCCACTGTGTGCGCCGGCCCTGGCCTCCTTCGCGATCTTCCAGTTCCTGTGGGTCTGGAACGACCTGCTGGTCGCCCTCACCTTCGCGGGCGGAACGCCGGAGGTGGCGCCGATGACGGTCCGGCTGGCGCAGCTGTCCGGTTCGCTCGGTGGGCGCTGGGAACTGCTCACGGCCGGGGCGTTCCTGTCGATCACCGTGCCGCTGATCGTCTTCTTCAGCCTGCAGCGGTACTTCGTCCGGGGGCTGCTGGCCGGCTCGGTGAAGGGGTAGCCGGGGCGGTTGCCGGGCGGACGCCCCGGCGGGCGCTGGACAGTCGCGGGGCGGTCATGGAGGGGGAGAGCCTGGTCAGACCATTCTGAACATGTTCAGAAGATTCTTTTGAACTTGTTCAGAATGGTCTACAGTCGGCTGCGGCGAAGGCGTTGACGCGTCCGCCGGCGGACCGCCCGGAGGGTGGCTTCCGCGTGCCCGCCGACCACCGAGGGGGACCCATGACAGGCCCGTCCACGCCTGCCCCGACCGATCCGCAGCCCACCTCCGACCCCCAGGGGTCGGGGGACCCGTACGCGTCCTACGCATCCGACCCGTATGCGCCGTACGCGTCGGCGGAACCGCACGGGCCGTACGCGCCGTACGCACCGGCCGCTTCGCACGGGCCGCACGGGCCGCACGGGCCGTACGATCCGCCGGAGGCGTCCGGGCCGACGTTCGCCGAACGGCTTCACGGCACCGACCCCGAGCAGCGGGCGGCGGCCACGCCGCGGGTCCTTCTGTTCGCCCTGGTCACCGGTCTGCTGGCGGCCTGGCTGCTGTACGACGGGGTAGGTGCCAACCTGCTGATCTGCGGTGCCGCCACGGCCGCCGTCGCGGGTGCTGTCGCCCGCGCGGCCGGTCGCCGGATCCGGCCCTGGACGGCTGTCTGGAGCCTGCTGGCCCTCGCCCTGCTCGCCGTGCCTGCCTGCTGGGACGCGGGCTGGCCCGCGCTGCTGGCCTCCGGTTGCGCGTTGGGCCTGGCCTCGCTCGCCCTGCACGGCGGCCGCCGCTGGTCGGGGGTGCTGCTCGCGCTGCCGGCCGTGCTCTGGCAGGCGGTACCGGGCGTGGGCTGGGTCTGGGACGCCATGGAGGGGCGCGCGCTGCCCGGCCGCGGGCGGATCGTCCCGGTGCTCAAGGCGCTCGCGGTCGCCGTCGCGCTGCTGGTCGTCTTCGGCCGGCTGTTCGCGAGCGCCGACCCCGCCATGGCTGACCTGCTGACCGACCTGAGTCCCACTGTCGACGTCCGGCAACTTCCCCTGCGCGGGCTGCTGTTCGCGATCGGGACGCTCACCGCTCTGGGCTTCGCCCACATCGGGGCCGGCCCGCGCCGCTGGGACCGGCTGGCGGTGCGCCCGGGGCGGGAGCGCCGACGGCTGGAGTGGGCGCTGCCCCTGGTCGCGCTCAACCTGATGTTCGGCGCCTTCGCGGTGATCCAGGCCGTCGTGGTGCTGGGCGGTGCCGACGCCGTTCTGAGCAGCACGGGCATGAGCCGCTCCGCGTACGCCCGGCAGGGCTTCTGGCAGCTGAGCGTGATCACCGTGCTGACCCTGGTCGTGGTGGCCGTCGCCAAGCGCTGGGCGCCGCGCACCACCCCGGCCGACCGCCGGCTGGCGCGGATCCTGCTCGGGCTGCTCTGCGTGCTCGCGCTGGCGGTGGTCGCCTCGGCGCTCGGCCGGATGTGGTTCTACGTGGACGCCTCCGGGCTCACCCGGCTGCGGCTGTGGGTGCTGGTGGTCGAGGTCTGGTTGGGCGTCGTCTTCCTGCTGCTGATCACCGCCGGGCTCACCCGCCGCACGGGCTGGCTGCCGCGTGCCGTCGTCCTCAGCGGCATGCTCACCGTCGCGGTGTACGGGCTCATGGGACCGGACGCGATCGTCGCGGAGCAGAACGTGGCCCGGTACGAGCGTTCGCAGCAGATCGACCTGCGCAACGTCCGTGAACTGTCGGCGGACGCGGTGCCCGCCCTCGACCGGCTGCCCGAGCCGCAGCGGAGCTGCGCGCTGCAACTGATCCGGGTCGACCTGGACCGCGACGTCCGGCCCTGGTACGCGGCCGGGACCTCGGTCCTGCGAGCCCGGGGGGTCCTGGCCGACCGGCCGCTGATGGAGGGGCCGGTGCGGGGGCGCGGCGCCTGCGAGTGGGCCGGGCTGGTGTCCGGGGGCGGCTGGTAGCGGTAGCCCTGGTCGGGGAGCGGGAGCGGGAGCGGGAGCGGGAGCGGGAGCGGGAGTGGGGCGGGGCCCGGGCCGCGGAGGGGGAGCGGGCCGCGGAGGGGGAGCGGCGAGGGGGAACGGCCGGGCCGGCCGGGAGCGCGTTGCTCCCGGCCGGCCCGTGGTGGTTCAGCGGCGGATCAGTGCATCGCGATGCCGGCGGAGTCACCGCTCGGCAGGTCGCCGGGCTTCGCCTTGATGGCGAACAGTGCGACCAGCAGCGCGACCCCGGCGAGCGCCGCGCCCACGATGAAGCCGTGCGAAATGCCCTGGGCGAGCACCGAGTTGGCCGCGTCGGAACCCGGCGGGAAGTCGCTCTTGGCGTGGTAGTAGGCCAACTGGTCCGGCGAGGCACTCTGCAGGAAGCTCGGCAACTGCGCCTTGAACTCGGGCACGGCGTAGTGCGCGAAGACCGTGGTCAGGATCGAGAGGCCGAGCGAACCCCCGATCTGCTGCATCGAGTTGAGCAGGCCGGAAGCGGCACCGGTCTCCTCGCCCGGCACGC
The DNA here is from genome assembly GCF_055584725.1 of Kitasatospora sp. NPDC101108. Lineage (NCBI taxonomy): Bacteria > Bacillati > Actinomycetota > Actinomycetes > Kitasatosporales > Streptomycetaceae > Kitasatospora > Kitasatospora sp. NPDC101108. The sequence goes on along the minus strand of NZ_JBVJLM010000021.1, from coordinate 67,140 downwards.
CCGCGACCGAGAGCAGCATCACCGGGACGAAGATCAGGCCCATGCCGAAGCCGAAGATCACGGTGGGGGCGAGCACGCCGTCCAGGTAGCCGCTGTCCTTGTGGATCTGGGTCAGCCAGGTGAGGCCGACGGTGACCAGCAGCGCGCCGCCCGCCATGAACGGCTTCGGGCCGTACTTGGCCTGCAGGCTCGACGCGACCTGCGCGGCGATGATGATCGACACGCTGATCGGCAGGAACGAGACGCCCGCCTTGAGCGGGCTGTACCCGAGCGGCCCCTGCACGAACAGGACGACGTAGAAGAAGATGCCGAACATGGCCGCGGCCAGGCAGAGCATCATCACCAGGCCGCCGGTGCGGTTGCGGTCGGCGAACAGGTGCAGCGGGGTGATCGGCTGGTCGGTGCGCCGCTCGATCACGAAGAACGCGGCCAGCAGGATCGCCCCGGCGGCGAAGGAGCCGAGCGTCAGACCGTCCGACCAGCCGTCCGAGGCGGCCCGGATGAAGCCGTAGACCAGGCCGACCAGGCCGAGCGTCGAGGTGAGCGCACCGGGGATGTCGAACCGGCCCGGGTGGCGCTCGGACTCGGTGATGTAGCGCGGCGCGGCGATCGCGATCAGCACGGCGATCGGCACGTTGACGAAGAACACCCAGCGCCAGTCGAGGTACTCGGTGAGCACACCGCCGGCCAGCAGGCCGATCGCTGCGCCCGAACCGGCCACCGCCGAGAAGACGCCGAACGCCTTGTTGCGCTCCGGTCCTTCCTCGAAGTTGGTGGCGATCAGGGCGAAAGCGGTCGGTGAACAGATCGCGCCGCCGATGCCCTGGAGCGCGCGGGCGGCCAGCAGCAGCGTGCTGTCCTGGGCGAGGCCGCCCAGCAGCGAGGCCAGGCCGAACAGCAGGGTGCCGAAGATGAACACCCGGCGGCGGCCGAGGATGTCGCCCGCCCGGCCGCCGAGCAGCAGCAGCCCGCCGAAGGTCAGCGTGTAGGCGTTGATGACCCACGACAAGTCGGTGGTGGAGAAGTTCAGCGCGTCCTTGATGTGCGGCAGAGCGATGTTCACGATGGTCGCGTCGAGCACCACCATGAGCTGGGTGGCCGCGATGACTGCCAGGGTGATGCCCTTCCCCCGGCTCTGGCCGTCCTTCGGTGGCGCGTTCTTGCTGAGTGTGTCGGAGATAGCCACGAATGTGCCCCCTGCTGGCTACGTGCTTGGGTGCTTGGGTGCTTGGTTCTGCCGCGGATCTGCTGGCGCGAACATGCCGCTGCGCGGTGGCGCGGCCTAGGAAGGAACGGTGCCGTTCACTAATCTGGACGATATCCTGGCGCGGATAGTGAACGCAAGCGTTCCTTACGGAGGTTGGCGATGGATCGGTTGGTGCGGCGCCTGACGGCGGACCGGGCGTCCGGTCGGGCGGCCGCCCGACCGGCGGAGGAGGCGGATCCGCCGTTCCCGGTGCGGGTGGGGCCGGGGGTGTCCGGGGCGCCGGGGTCGTGCGGGGTGCCGGCGACGTCCGCCGCGCCTGCGGATCCCGGCGTGGCGGTGGAGCCTGCGGTGCCCGCGGGTTCCGGCGTGGCGGCGGAACCCGAGTCCCGTTGTTCGATGCGGGCCGCCCGGGAGGCGCTGGTGCGACCGGTGCGGCGTCGGGGGAAGGAGTTGGAGAACGCGATCTTCGAAGCCGCGCTCGACCAGCTCACCTCCGGCGGGTACGCGCGACTGACGATGGAAGGCGTCGCCGCTGCGGCGCGAACCGGGAAGGCCGCGCTCTACCGGCGCTGGGCGTCCAAGGTTGAACTCGTCATCGACGCCCTGGACTCCACTCTCCCACGCCCTCACGGGGTCCCCGATCTCGGGTCCGCCCGTGCCGAATTGCTGCAGCTCATCGAGCTGTTCACGGACGCGATCGGCTCCCGCTCGGGCGCCGCCCTGCACGCACTGATGGCCGAGCTGTCCCAGCAACAGGCCGAGGTGTTCAAGGACTTCATCGTGCAGCGGGTGATCGGGCCGACCAAGGACACCATCCTGGACATCCTCCGTCGCGGCGTCGCGCGCGGGGAGGTCAGGCCCGACGCGGTCTCCCCGCTGGTTGCCGACGTCGTCCCGGCGATGCTGATGTTCCAGGTCAAGGTCTTCGACGGGGGGCTGGCCCCCGACTTCGCGGTCCGGCTGGTGGACGACGTGCTGGTCCCGATGGTCCGGCAGCCGTAGCCGGGCGCCGGCGGGCGTGTCTGGGTGGTCCTCCCGGGAGGCAGGTGGGCGGCAGGTGGCCGGGTGGGTGGCCGCTGCGTGGGCGGCCGTCCCGGGCGGCCGTCCCGGGCGGCCGTCCCGGGCGGCAGATGGGCGGCAGGCGGGCAGGTGGGTGGGCGGCGTCCGGGAGGGTCCGTGAGCGGGCTTAGGCTGGAGACTGCCCCACTGGAGCGGGCTGCCTCGCCCGAACCGGGCTGTCCTGCCCGACGGGGCTGCTTTGCCGAACGGAGTCCGTGATGCCCATCGTCCCGCCGACGCACTCCGTCGAACGCTCGCTGCGCCGGGCGGGCGCCAAGATCGTGGTCGGGCTGGACGAGGTGGGGCGCGGCGCATGGGCCGGACCGGTCACCGTCGGCGCGGCCGTCACCGGTCTGCGCAGGGCGCCGGAGGGGCTCACCGACTCCAAGCTGCTCACCGAACTGCGCCGCCAGGCCCTCGCGCCGGTGCTCGCCGAGTGGGTTACCGCGTACGCACTCGGTCACGCCTCGCCGCAGGAGTGTGACGAGCTCGGCATGACGGCGGCGCTGCGGCTGGCCGCCGTCCGCGCGCTGGAGGCGCTGCCGGTCGAGCCCGACGCGGTGATCCTGGACGGCAAGCACGACTACCTCGGCGGCCCGTGGCGGGTGCGCACGGTGATCAAGGGCGACCAGTCCTGCATCTGCGTCTCCGCCGCCTCGGTGCTCGCCAAGGTCCACCGCGACGGACTGATGGCCGAATTGGGCGGAACCTGCCCGGAGTACGGCTTCGCGGACAACGCCGGATATCCCTCCCCGGTGCACCGCGCCGCACTGGAGGAGTTCGGCCCCACCGAGCACCACCGGCTCTCCTGGGCGTACTTGGACGCACTGCCGAAGTGGCGCCACCTGAAGCGCGGTCGGGACGTCGTGGGTGCGGCCGAGGGCTCCGCCGACGAACAGTTGACGCTCGGTTTCTGACAGTCCGTCTGGAATTGCCCCGGGCGGGAGCGGGGAGGCCCGGTGCCCAAGGGGTGGGGCGCCCGTGCGCGTTCGACCGGCATTTGATAGATATCCGGGTATGCCTGTCTTCCCCGAGGAGCCGGAGATTCACGAGAGCCTCCCGGGCCCCGGCGTTCCCTTCCCCCGCGAGTCGGACGCACAAGCCCTCCATGCGACTGTCACCGGCAGCGCACCCGCCAGCGCACCCGCCACCACCGCCGCCGCACCGCTCCCGGTGCCCGGCCCCCGTCCGGCGCCCCCGCGTCCGGCACCGCCGCGTGCCGACCGCCCGGGCCCGCCGCGGCTGATCCCCAAGCCCGGTCCGGCGCCGCGCCGCCCGGCCCCGGCCCCGGCCACGCCGCAGGTCGAGGTCCAGCGCGTCGCCGCCACCCCGGCCCAGGCGCTGGAGCGCGCCGATGACGCGGTCGACCGCCTGCTGGACTCGGGCCGCGACCCGGGCGACATCCTGGTGCTGACCGTCGGTGAGGCGCACCCCTGGCAGCAGCACGAGCTCTCCTTCGGCGAGGAGCGCTACTGGGCGCAGCTCACCGAGGGCGGGGACGTGTTCTACGCCGACGCCGCGCTGACCCGGCCGGTCCGCCGCGAGGTGGTCGTCCTGGTGGTCAACGGCGGTTCGGCCGCCCGGGCCGCCGAGGCGTACACCGGGGCGCTGGGCCGCGCGACCTCGCTGCTGGTGGTCTGCGGGGAGGCCGGCCCGGCCGCCGCGGCGGCGGTCGGTGCCGCACCGGGGCGTCCGGTCAAGGCCTGACCGGAGGTCCGGCAGTCGTCTTCGCTCCGGGCCCGGCGCCTCACGGCGCCGGGCCCGGAGTCCGTCCGCAGTGCGCCGACCGGCCGCGCTGTCCCGTTACGCGGTCCTGGTGCGCGGTCCTGTTGTGCTTTGCCGCAGCCCTTTCCCGTGCTCATGGCTGTGCCCGTAGCGGAAACCGGCGCCCGGGTCGGGTGGCCGGACCGGGCGTCCGGGCCGGGCGCCCGGTGCGCGAGCTGGTCGTTCGGGGCGGCGCGTTCCGGGCCGCTCAGCGCGTGCCGGTGCGGCGGTTCGGTTCGACGGCCGTGACCCGCGAGGGGACCCACGGGGGCTCGGACTGCTGGGAGCGCAACGGAGCGTCGGCCCGCTTGGCCTGCTCGGCCGCCTGCTGCCGGGCGCGCTGGCTGCGCGGGGTGTCGTCGAGCGCCGATCGCGGCGGCAGTTCCGTCACGGTGTGCACCGGCCCGTCCGCCCACGAACCCGCGTGCGGATTGCGCCCGCCGCGTCCGTCGCCGAGGATCTGCCAGCCCGCCGGGGTGAGCCCGATGTACGAGCCGCAGCGCAGCCCGTGCAGCCCGGCCGCGTCCCGGAGCGCCCACATCCAGGCGCCGTCCTGCTCCGTCCAGCCGGGCGCGCCGTCGCGGCAGCGCAGCAGCACGGCCGTCCGGGTCGGCGTGAGCAGTCGCAGGTCGTGCGGGGTGACCCGGCGCAGGTGCGTCAGCAGGGCGTTCCGGTGCTGCCAGCCGTCGGTGTCGTGCGGCCAGGGCGTGAAGGAGGCCGAGGCGGCGAGGTGGTGGAGCGCGTCCAGGACGGCGACCACGACCGTGCCCGGCTGGGGCAGGTGACGCTGGTGCAGTTCCAGGACGAACTCGCGCGGATCGCGCAGCAACGGGATCCCCGAGGCGGTCCAGGTCTCCAGGTCCAGCAGCCGTCTGGGCGCCGAACTCCTGGAGAGGGGATGTTGACCTCGGCCGATACCGTTGATCACGATCCTCCTTCCTGGCCCGCGGGCAGGCGGGTGCCTGGGTACGCCGAAGGGCGGGTCCAGCGGACCGGGTTTCGGGTACCTCCCAATTCTCGGGGTAACGGGGCCGGAGCGGCAATGATGAAATGACGAACGCCATCCGATAGCCCATGGTCTGCCGGATATGTTCCACGGAGGCCCCGGCGCGCTCCGGGTGCCACCCGGCCTTGATCCGCACTGCGCCAAGGTCACGGCGAGCTGTCGTCGGCATGGTGGCCACTCCTTTCTCGGGTCGGGTCTCCGGTGTGATCGAAATCGCCCCGCCAACTCCTTTCTGTTGGGCCGTTCGAGTGAAGGCGGTTGCGGGTGCGGCGGCCGGTCGCCGCCCGCTCACCCCTGTACGGCCAGGACCAGGGGCAGCACCGCTCCGGCCCCCGCCCGACGCAGCAGCCGGGCGGCCACGGTGACCGTCCACCCCGAGTCCACGAGGTCGTCCACCAGCAGCACCGGCCCGGCGGCGGCCGCCACCGCCTGTTCCAGCTCCGGCGGCAGGACCAGCGCCCCGGCCAGCGAGTGGAGTCGCTGGGCACTGTTGCTGCGGGCCCCGTGCGGGGGCCGCCCGCCGGCGTACTCGATCCGGCCGAGCAGCGGCAGCCGTCCGATCTCGGCGATCCGCGCGCCGAGGCTGCCGACCAGCTGGGGGCGGGTCGAGGAGGCCATGGTCACCACGCCGACCGGGCGGTCCAGCCGGGTGCCCTCCGCCGTCGCGGGTCCGGCCCAGCCGCCCGGGCCGCGCGCCCAGTCGGCGAGCACCGCCACCAGCGCGTCCACCGCCTCGCCGGGCACGGGCACGTCCGGCGCCTGCTCGGCGAGCAGGGTGCGCAGCCGGTTGCCCCAGCCGATGTCGGACAGCCGGCCGAGCGCCCGGCCGGTCTCCGCCTGCTCGCCCGCCGGGATCCGGCCCTTCAGCGGCACCCCGAGCGCGTCCATCCCGGTGGGCCAGAGCCGGCGGGGCTCGAAACTCACGCCCGGGCGGCCGAGCGCGGCCCGGGCCGCGGCCAGCGTCGCTTCGGAGACCTCCGGCGTGTGCAGCGGCCCCGCGCAGTTGTCGCACCGCCCGCACGGCGCGGCCTGTTCGTCGTCCAGCTGGCGGCGCAGGAACTCCATCCGGCAGCCGGTGGTCGCGGCGTAGTCGCGCATCGCCCGCTGCTCCGCCTCCCGGGAGGCGGCGACCTTCGCGTAGCGGGCCGTGTCGTACTCCCAGCTCTGCCCGGTGGCCGTCCAGCCGCCCTTGACCCGGCGGACCGCGCCGTCCACGTCCAGCACCTTGAGCATGGTCTCCAGCCGGGCGCGGCGCAGGTCCACCCTGGGCTCCAGGGCGGCGGTGGACAGCGGGCGGCCGGCCTCGGCGAGCGCGTCGATGGTGCGCCGCACCTGCTCCTCCGGCGGGAAGGCGAGCGAGGCGAAGTAGCGCCAGATCGCCTCGTCCTCGCGCCCGGGCAGCAGCAGGACCTCGGCCCGGTCCACACCACGCCCGGCCCGGCCGACCTGCTGGTAGTAGGCGATCGGCGAACTGGGCGAGCCCAGGTGGACCACGAAGCCGAGGTCGGGCTTGTCGAAGCCCATGCCGAGCGCGGAGGTGGCGACCAGCGCCTTGACCCGGTTGGCCAGCAGGTCGGCCTCGGCGGTGCGGCGCTCGGCGTCCTCGGTGCGGCCGGAGTAGGAAGCTACCGGGAAGCCGCGCTCGCGCAGGAAGGCGGTGACCTCCTCGGCGGCGGCCACCGTCAGGGTGTAGACGATGCCCGAGCCGGGGAGCCGGTCGAGGTGGTCGGCCAGCCAGGCGAGCCGGTGCGCCGGATCGGGCAGGGCGAGCACTCCCAGGGTGAGGCTCTCCCGGTCGAGCGGACCGCGCAGCACCAGGGCGTGCTCGTCGGTGGTGCCGGTGCCGAGCTGCTCGGCGACGTCCGCGGTGACCCGCGCGTTGGCGGTGGCGGTGGTGGCGAGCACCGGGACGCCCGGCGGCAGGTCGGCGAGCATGGTGCGCAGCCGGCGGTAGTCGGGGCGGAAGTCGTGGCCCCAGTCGGAGATGCAGTGCGCCTCGTCGACCACCAGGAGGCCGGTGGAGGCGGCGAGCTTCGGCAGCACCTGGTCGCGGAAGTCCGGGTTGTTCAGCCGCTCGGGGCTGACCAGCAGGATGTCGACCTTGCCGGCGGCGACCTCGGACTGGATCTCCTCCCACTCCTCGGTGTTGGCCGAGTTGATGGTGCGCGCGTGGATGCCGGCCCGGGCCGCCGACTCGACCTGGTTGCGCATCAGGGCGAGCAGCGGGGAGACGATCACCGTCGGCCCGGCGCCGCCGGCGCGAAGCAGGGCGGTGGCGATGAAGTAGACCGCGGACTTTCCCCAGCCGGTGCGCTGGACGACCAGGGCGCGGCGGTGGTCGACCACGAGGGCCTCGATGGCCGTCCACTGGTCCTCGCGCAGGCTGGCGGCGGGGCCGGCCAGCTCGCGCAGGACGGCCTCGGCCCGCGCCCGGACCCCGGCGCGGTCGGCGGTGGCGATGGTGTGGATGTCGGGCTGCTTCATGGCGTCGATGTAACCCCATGCCGCCGACAAGGGGCGAATGCGGGCTGGGTGCTGCCGGGGAAGGTGGAGTGTATTTCATCCGGAGATCAGCTGAACGGATGTCAAAATCCGCTCTTCCGAGTGAGTGTCGTGTGCTCCGAATGGATGAAGGAAAATCCGGAGGCCGAGTTATCCACAGGAAAGAAGAAAATTCCGGGGCCGCCGTCGGGGAGCGCGCACTCTTACGGCCATGAACGCGATGAACAACGAACACATCACCCTGTCCCTCGGCCCGGCTTCCGGGCAGCGGCCGATCGTCATGCGCGGCCCGGCCGACATGGCTGAACTGTTGCCCTACTTCCTGGGGTTCTACCCCGACGACAGCATCGTCGCGGTCGGCCTCCAGGGCCCCGGCCTGCACCAGGGCGGGGTCATCCGGGCGGACCTCCCGGTCTCGCCCGCGGAGTGGCCCGCCGCGGCGGAGGAGACGGCCGCGCTGCTGGTCGCCCTCTCCGAGCGGCACGGTGGCCGGCCGCTCCAGGTGCTGCTCTACCTCTGCCAGGATCCGGCCACGGCGCACGCACCGCCGCCGGTGGAGCGGCTGCGGCCGCTGGCCGACGACCTGCGTGCGGCCTTCGGACGCAGGGGAGTGGCGGTCAAGGAGTCGCTGTGCGTCTCGGACGACCGCTGGTGGTCCTTCCTCTGCCGCCGACAGGGGTGCTGCGATCCGGCGGGCAATCCGGTGCGGCGCGGGCCCGATCCGGGACCGGCGGCCGCCGCCGCGACGGTGGCCGGCCTGGTGCCGCGCGGCAGCCGGAAGGCGATCGTCGGGGCGCTGGCCCCGATCGGCCCGCCGGACGACGAACCGCAGCGCGAAGCGCTCGTGCGGACCGAGCCGCTCGCCGGGGGCGTCTCCCGGGAGAAGGGCCTCGAACTGCTGGAGCAGGCCTTCGCGGAGTTCGCGGCCGGAGCCAGGGAACTCGACGAGGAGCGGACGGCCCGGCTGCTGTTCGCCCTGCGGGACCGCCTCATCCGGGACCGCGGCGTCGAGTACGTCCGGCCCGCCGAGCTCGCCCCCGCCGAGCGCCTCTGGCGCTTCCTCGCCCGCCGCGCCGTGCCGCCGTACGACGGTTGCGCGGTGGCCCCGCTCACCCTGCTGGCCTGGGCGTCGTGGGTCGCCGGGGACATGGCCACCGCCCGGGTGGTGCTCGGCCACGTCCTGCGGCTCTCCCCGGACTACCTGCTGGCCGAGCTGCTCTACGAGTCGATGAACGACGGCATGACGCCCGGTGCGCTGCTCGCCGCCGTCGAGGCCCAGCGGCGACGCCGCGAGGAGCGCGCGGCCACGGCGCAGTCCGGGCCCGAGCCGGAGTCCGCCCCGGAGCCCGGGCCCAGGGCCGGTGGCGAGCCGGTGCCGCCGGGGTCCGGTCAGGCCCCGGGCGGCGGGCGCCGACGGCGGCGGGGCGGTCGGCGCAGGGGCGGGTCCGCACCCGTGGTCCCGGCCGACCACGCTCCCGGTAGCCCGGGCAATCCCAGCGGTTCCTCCGCTCCCGGGGAACCGGGGCCGCAGCGGAGCGGCCCGGGGCCGGTCGCCCTGCTCCCGGTGCCCGGGTGCGGTCCGGTGACCGGGGCGAAGCCCGCCCGGGGCGTGCGGCTCGGCCGGGCGGGGGCCTGCGCCTCGGCCGCCTTCCGGTCCGGCACCGGGCTCCACCGCTGTCGGACCGGAAGGCATGCGGCGAGAGGAGCACACCGTTCCCACTGAACCGCTCGCCGCCCCACCGGTCGGAAGGCCGCTACGCCTCGCCGTGCGCCATCTTGATCAGTCGGTCCAGCACCTTGCCGCCGCTCACCCGCAGACCGTCGTGCTCCCACTCGTTGGTGATCCAGGTCCGCAGGCCGCGCACCGCGCGGGCGGTCGCCAGCGAGTCGGCGGTGTCCACGTACATGTCGTCGTGGTACACCGCCGCCACGACGGGCACGGTGTTGGCGGCCAGGCGCGCCGGGTCGTAGAGGTCGGGCCAGTCGGTGCGGGCGGCGAGCAGGTCCGCGGTCTCCCGCACCGGGCGCAGCGCCGGGTCGGTGTCGAACATCCAGGGGTAGATCATCTCCCCGGTGAACAGCACCGGAGCGTCGGTCTCCAGTGCCGCCCGGGCGTCGAACTCCGGGAACTCCTTGCGGACCCGCTCGGCCGACCAGGCCGTGCCGCCCTGGTCCACCGAACGCTGGCCGTAGATCGACTCGTGCAGCACGGCGTACAGCGGGCCCTCGACGAAGGAGAGCCGGGCCTGGACACCGGCCAGGAAGGTGTCGGAGAGCTCGGCCCCGGCCGGGCCCTCCACCCAGGCCTCCTCCAGCAGGTAGTGGAGGGCGCCGGAGCCGCTGCCGCCGCCGAGCATCATCCCGAGGGCCTGGAAGGCCTCGACGGTGAGCAGCCCGCCGTCCGGCAGGGTGGCGGGGGAGTCGGCGAGGTGGGCGACGATCCGCCGCACGGCCTCGACGTCCTGTGGGAAGCGGCGGTAGTGGTCCTCGTTCTTGCGGACGACGCGCGGATAGGCGGCGCGGTAGACGTCGTCGGCCGAACTGCGGAGGCCGGCGAGGCCGCCGGTGATGAAGGCCTCGGTCAGGCCCTCGGGGGCGAACGAGAGGTAGGTGAGGGTGCAGAAGCCGCCGAAGCTCTGGCCGAGCACGCTCCAGCGCTTGTCGGCGCCGAGCAGCCGGTGCCGGATCAGCTCGGCGTCCCGGACGATCGAGTCCGCGCGGAAGTGGGCCAGGTAGTCCGCCTGCTCCTGCGGGCCGCCGCGGCGGGCGAGGGTCTGGCGCGTCGCCGGCGTGGACCGCCCGGTGCCGCGCTGGTCGAGCAGCAGGACCCGGTAGTCGTCCAACGCGCGATCCAGCCAGGCGTCCCGGCCGAGCGGGCGGGCGGCCTTGCCGCCGGGGCCGCCCTGGAGGAAGAGCAGCCAGGGCAGGTCGTCCCGCTCGCGGCCCGATGCCACCACCTCGCGGGCGTACACCTCGATCTGCTCGCCCTCGGCGGAGGTGTGGTCGAGCGGGACCTGGAAGGCGTGGTCGGTCGTGACAATCCCGGGCAGTCGGCTGACGGTGGACATGCAACTCCTCGGTCTCTGCTGGTCACAGCGATTGCGTCGCGGTCCACGGGGTCACCGGGTACGGGCGCCGCGACCCCCGCACCGTATCCTGGCGCGGTCGAGCACCGGTTCGACCGCCCCCGTTCACCGAATCGGGCGGCGCCGGAGCCGGGCGGGGGGACGCGGACGGCCGGGGGACATGGCGGCACATCCCGCGACGGTCCGACGGAGGCGGCACGACCGCCCGGCGGGCCGAGCGCGAGCACCGGCGGCCGTGCCGGGCGTGACCTGGTGGCGGTGCGCGGCGTTCACCCCGGGGGCCCTGCGCGCGGGCGGCGTCCAACCGTAGTCCGGTCCCGGGTGGCCGCCCGGCGGCGCGGACCGTCCCGAGGGTGACCGCCGGCCCGTCGGGCGCGGGTCGCGAGGCAGGGCGCCACGGGCAGGCCGTCACAGGAGGGCGTCACCGGCAGGCCAGGGTGCGGGACCTGACGAGGTGCCGGGCACGACGACGTGCCCGACGCGAAGGCGCGGCTGCGGTACCCGCCCGGTACCGCACACCGCATGGCACGGCCCACCGCCGGGTACGGCCAGACTCGGCACACCGGCCGACGGGGCGAGCCCCGCCGGCCGGGCACCATCAGCACGCGATCGAGCATGCTCGCGGCCCACCGGCCTGACCGGCCACCGGACCGCCGAGGGGAGGAGAGTCCGGTGACCGCCATGAGGCCACTACAGGCCGCGCCGGCCGAGAGCGTGGTCGGCGCGCCCAGACCGGTCGGCCGCCCCGACCAGGGACCGGCGGGGCCCGCAGGCGCACCCATCGGCCCCGGACGGCCCATGGCCCCGCCGCGCCCTCAGCCTCCCGCCGTCCACCACGCGCTGCTCTGCGTCAACGCCCCCGCGATGGCCGCCTCCGGCCCGGACGGCCAGCTGCGCGGCCACGGCCTGCACGGCTTCTACCGCAACGGTGTCCGGGTGCTGGCCCGGATGGAACTGCGGCTGGGCGGCATGGAGCCGCTGCCGCTCCAGGGAACCCTGACCAGCTCCGCCCAGGCCCGTTTCCTCGGCGCTGTCCGCGTCCCCGGCGACCTCGACCCGGATCCGGCGCTCACCGTCGAGCGGCTGCGCCACGCGGACGGGGTGGAGACCGTCACCGTGCGCAACACCGGCGCCCGGCCGGCCCGGTTGCCGCTGGAGATCGCCCTCGGCACCGACCTCGGCCCGGTCGGCGAGATCGCCGCCGGACACCGCCCGCCCGACCTGCCCGGGCAGGTGCAGTCCGCCGGGCTGCGCTGGTCCGGCCCGGTGCACAGTGCCGTGGTCAGCGCCAAGCCCTCCCCGCACGCGGTCCTGGCCGGGGCCGGGGTGCTCCGCTGGGACTTGGAGGTCCAGCCCGGCGCCCGTTGGTCGGTCGAACTGCGCGCCGAGCTGGAGAGCGCCCCCGGCGGCCCGCGCCCGCCCGCCGGGCGTGGCACCGGCGTCCCGCTGCCCTGGGCCGAACCGGAGGTGCGCAGCGACGACCCGCGCGCCGCCCTGCTGGTCGACCGCTCCCTGGACGCCCTCGGCGGGCTGCTGTTCGCGGACCCGGACCGCCCGACCGACCTCTACCCGGCCTCCGGCGCACCCTGGCGCTTCGGCCTCGCCCCGGCCGACGCGCTCTGGGCCGCCAGGCTGACCCTCCCGCTCGGCACCCGGCTCGCGGCCGGCACCCTGCGCGCGCTGGCCCGCCGCCAGCAGCTCACTCCGGTCCCCGGCCGCACCGAGGGCCTGCTGCCGGGCGCCCTGCGGCACGGCGGCCCCGAACTGCCACCCACCTGCACGGCCACCGAGGCCACCCTGCTGTTCGTCACCGTGCTGGCCGAGGCCTGGCGTTGGGGCCTGCCCCGAGGGGAGGTCGTTGAACTGCTCCCGGCTGCCGAGCGGGCGCTGGCCGCGCTGCGCGAGGGTCTGGTGGACGGCTTCGTCACCGATCTGAGCCGACCGGCGCAGGACCGGGCCGCCCACCCGGTGGCCGCCCGCGCCGAGGTCCAGGCGCAGGCCCACCGCGCGGCACTGCACGGCGCCGAACTCCTGGATGCCTTCGCCAGACCGGGAGCCGAGGAGTGGCGGGACTGGGCCGCCGAACTGCGCGGCCGCTTCCGCGCGCGCTTCTGGGTCGACGACCTCTCCGGCGGCCGTCCCGCCGCAGGACTGGCCCCAGGCGGCCAGCCGCTGCCGGCCCTCGCCTCCTCCCTCGTGCACCTGCTCGACACCGGGCTCGCCGTCGACGGCGGCCGGCACGAAAGCCTGCTGGACCGCGAACAGACCCGGCTGTTCGCCCAACGCCTGGTCACGCCCGAACTGGACAGCGGCTGGGGCCTGCGAACGCTCAGCGCCAAGTCCCCCCGCTTCAACCCGTTGGGCCACCGTGGCGGCGCGGTGCGGATCCACGAGACGGCGCTGGCGATCGCCGGACTCGCCGAGGCCGGTCACGAGAACGAGGCCGGCACCCTGCTGGAGGGCCTGCTCGCCGCCTCCGCGCACTTCGACGGGCGACTCCCGGAGATGTACGCCGGGGACCAGCGCGCCCTCGGTTGCCCCCCGGTGCCGCACCCGGCCGCCTGCCGTCCGGCGGCGGTCTCCGCGGCCGGAGCCGTTCACGCGGTGTTCGCGCTCGCCGGAGTCCGACCCGACGTCCCGGGCGGCCGTGTCCTGGTCCGCCCGGCCAGCACCGCCCCGCTCGGCGAACTCGAACTGACCGGCCTGCGGGTGGCGGGCGAGCCCTTCTCGGTCCGGGTGAGCCGGATCGGGGTCGCGATGGTGGAGGAGGCGTCCGCCGAGCTGCAGCTGGTCGCTCGCTGACCCCCGGGCCCGGCCGCAGGCGCCCACGTCGCGCGCCGCCCGGGCCCACGGCCGCCCGTGCGCGAACCGTGCCGGGCGGCCACGGTCACCGGGGCTGAGCGCTCCGTGCGCGGGCCTGTGCTTATCGTCAGAGAGACGACTATGATCGTCGCCATGTCGCGCTACGATCCGTCGGCCTTCCCCCCGTTCGCTGTCACGGTTGACCTGGTGGTTCTGACGGTGCGCGACCACTCGCTCTGCGCCCTGCTGGTCAGACGGGGTGAGCCGCCCTACCAGGGGTACTGGGCGCTGCCCGGCGGCTTCGTCCGCCCGGACGAGGGCCTGGCCGAGGCGGCCTCCCGTGAGCTTGCCGAGGAGACCGGCCTGCGCGCCCACTCCGCCCCCGGCCACGAGGCGGTCGGCCCCGGCGCGGCCGGTGCCCACCTGGAGCAGCTGGCCACCTACGGCCACCCGCAGCGCGACCCCCGGATGCGCGTGGTCAGCGTCGCCTACCTGGTGCTCGCCCCCGACCTCCCGACCCCCCGGGCCGGCGGCGACGCCAGCAGCGCCCGCTGGGCCCCGGTCAGCGAGCTCCTCGGCGAGAGCCCGGCCGACGGAGTCCCGCTCGCCTTCGACCACGGTCTGATCCTCGCCGACGGAGTGGAGCGCGCCCGCTCCAAGATCGAGTACTCCTCCCTGGCCACCGCCTTCTGCCCGACCGAATTCACGGTCGGCGAGCTGCGCCGCGTCTACGAGGCGGTCTGGGGCGTCGTCCTCGACCCACGCAACTTCCACCGCAAGGTCACCGGCACCCCCGGGTTCCTCCTCCCCTCCGGCGGTACGACCACCCGCCAGGGCGGCCGCCCTGCCCAGCTCTTCACGGCCGGCGGTGCGACCGTCCTCAACCCGCCCATGCTCCGGCCCGACTCCTGAGCGCCTGGAGGGCGGGGCCCTTCCTCACCCGCACCCGGCTTCGCCCGGGGCGCGGCCGAACGGGCTCCTGCGCGGGGGCGGAGGTGAGGGCACCGGCCGCACAGTGGCGTTGGACGCTTCGGCCACCGGACCGAAGGCCTTCGACCCCGGGAGACCCGTGATGGCCACCAACGACGACTGCGTCAGGCAGCGGAACCTCATCGAGAGCCAGGTGGCGGACTTCAGGAGACTCAGCGCGACCGTCGCCACGACCGAGCGGCAGCTGGCCGCACTGAAGGCCGAGCCGCACCTCAATCCGGGCGCGATCATCTCGGTGCAGGAGACTCTGAGCGCCGAAGAGGAGCAACTGGCCGAGATCGCCGTCGCGGGCAAGGCCGCCGTCGAGGAGTTCCAGGGGGAGTGCGTCGGCCAGACGCTGCCGCCCGGTGCCGCGGAGTTCCTGCTGACCGGTCCGTCGACCCCGGGCCGGTTCGACGACGGCCCGCGGAGCACGCCGGCCCCGTGAATCGCAGGATCGGATTGTCCCCTGATCGGGTGAGGTGGGCGGGCGGCGGGCCCGTGGCGGTTCGGTAATGCCCGGAATCGGCGCTGCTGACCCCTAATGTGCTGGCGTCGAGCAGGTCGGCCGAGGGCATGGGAGCAGCCAGCGATGATCCAGATCACCGGACTGACCAAGGTCCGCCGCAAGGGCGCACCGCCCGCCGTTCTCGATTTGACCTTCGACGCCAGGCCCGGCATGGTGACCGTGCTGCTCGGCGACGAGGGGGCCGGCAAGTCCACCGCGCTGCGGCTGATGCTCGAACTCGAACGCGGCCAGGGCATCACGCTCTTCGACGGCCGCCCCTACCGCCGGATCCGCCACCCCGAGCGCGAGATCGGCGTGCTGCTGCCCGGGCCGGGGGAGGGGATCGCGGCGGTGGCCGGAAATCCGGGGCGCAAGGCGCGCGGCCACCTGCGGATGCTGGCCGCGGCCGTCGGTGTCCCCGTGCGGCGGGCCGACGAGCTGCTGGAGCAGACCCGGCTGGCCGCCGTCGCCGAGCAGCGGCTGCGCACCTTCTCGCCGGGCATGCACCGTCGGCTCTCGCTGGCCGCCGCGCTGCTCGGCGATCCCGGCACCCTCCTGCTGGACGCGCCCACCGAAGGCCTGTCCCCGCGCAACGTCGAGTGGTTCCACTCCTTCCTGCGCTCCTTCGCCGTCGCGGGCGGAACGGTGCTGGTGACCACCCGGACCCCGCAGGAGGCCGCGCAACTCGCTGACCGGGTGGTCACCTTGGACCTCGGCCGCCTGGTGGCCGACCAGCCGGTCGCGGAGTTCTGCCGGACCAGGCTCAGCCCCGAGGTGGCGGTTCGGGGGCCGCAGATGGCCCGGCTGGCCGACCTGCTGGTCAGCCAGGGCGCCGAGGTGCGCCCGGACGGCGGCGCGGGCCTCGCGGTGGCGGGCATCGGCCGCACCGAGATCGGCGAACTCGCCTACCGCAACGGGATCCTGCTCCACGAACTGGCCGACCGGGTGGTCGAGCAGCCGGTGCCCCGCGCCGCCCTGCCCGTCACCGCCGGACGCTCCGGACACCTCCGCCTCCGGCCGGAATCCGAGTCGGCGCACGAGTCCGCACCTGGGACGGCGCACGAGTCCGCGACCGGGACGGCGCACGGGTCGGCCGACGTGTCCACTGCCGAGGTCGTGCCGCCGACCCCGGGGTCGAGTACCGCACCGGAATCCCGGCCCACGCTCGCCGGACCCCACGCCCCCACCGTTCCCGAGCCCGCCGCGGAGGGCCGAACCCGCGACGACGCGGCGGCCCGGTCCACCCGCGCGCTGCCCGTCGTCGCCGTGCCGGCCGCCCTGCCCGCCCTCGCCGCGGCCCCGAAGCCGGATTCCGCCCCCGCGGCCGACCGGTTCTTCCGCGACCACCCGACTCCCGTCGCCCGCCCCGCCCGGTCCGCCGAACCCGTCCGCACCGGTCCCGCCCGCACCGAACCCGTCCGCACCGAGTCCGCGCACCCGCAGCGCCGCGAGAGCGCCGCCGACCTGCTCACCGACGACACCGTCCGCCTCGGCCGGATCACCACCGGCAAGGCCACCGCCACCCCCGACGACCACCGGAGCGAGTGAACCGTGCGTGTCCTGGCCTACGAGCTGCGCCGCCTGCGCGGCCTGCGTTCCACCTGGCTGCTGCTCTCCGCCGTGCTGCTCTGCGATGTCGTCGTGGCCGCCGTCCTGGCGAGCCAGGCTCCGGCCGGCCCACTGGCCGCCCCGGCCGGGGTGCGGCTGCTGACCGCCGCCGTCCCGCTGATCCCGCTGCCCTTCGCGGCGCTCGGCGCCGGACTGCTGGGCGCGCTCTCCTACGGGCACGAGGTGCGCCACCCGGGGTTGGCGGCCTCCCAGGTGACGTACTCGCGCCGGGTGCGGCTGCTGCTGGCCAAGCTGCTGGTGGTCGGCCCGGTGGCGGCGCTGCTGGCGCTGGTGACCCTGGTGCTCGACACGGTGGCCGTGCACCTCGCGCTGCCGGCCGGGGTGACGGCGGCGGCCAGGACGGATCCCGGGGCGCTGTCCGGCGAGGTGTCGGAGGCACTGGGTGCCGTCGGGCTGAGCGGTCCGGCCGACCTGCCGGGCGTGTTCGCCCCGGTGGCGCTGGTGGTGGGTCACGGGGTGCCGGCCGCGCTGCTGGCCTTCGTCCTGCTGGCCGTGGCGGCCGCCTGGACCGGCGTGCTGACCGCCTCGCTGACCCGCAGCGCCGCCGGCGGAGTGCTGCTGCTGTGCGCGCTGCCGCCGCTGCTGGAGTTCGGCGCCGCCCTGCTGCTGCGTCGGACCGGCCGTCCGTGGCCGACCAGGGCGGCGGAGCTGCTGCCCTTCCAGTCCGGCATCGAGTGGGCCTACGGCTGGGTGTACGGCGGAGCGCGCGAGGCCACGGCCGGGAGCGCGGCGCTGACGGACCCGGCGCTGCTGGCGGCGGTCGCGGCCCCCGCGGCGGCCCTGCTGCTGGCGGCCCTGCTCGTCCAGGCCCGCCGCCGTTCGCTGTAGACCCACCCGGACCGCCCGGGGCCGACCCCGGCAGTCGCCGCACCTCGCACCGGGGCCCGTCGCGTCTCGCGGCGGGCCCCGGTGGGGCGCCCCGGCGCCGCGCGCTGTCCCGAAGCAGCAAGATCGACCAGCAGTGACCGTAATGAGCGGTTCTTCCTGATAAGAAGTCAATTATCCAGTCACGGTCGATCACCCTTTCGTGTGCTTTTCACGAGAATTCTCAAGCTGCGCCTGTCGATCGCCGACAAAGGAGGCGTGAGTACCCTTGCGCACCCCCCCATGACCCCCGCCCGTTCCGCCGATGGGCCCATCCACGGCCCCGGCGATCTGGACCGCTTCTCGTACGCCGACCGGCCGACCCCGCCGGCGCCCCGCTGGGAGGGCGCCGAGTCCGACATCGGCCGGGTCGGCCGCAAGACCACCAGCAGCCGTGGGCGCGGTCTGCACGGCCAGCTGGTCCAGCAGCTCGGGCAGATGATCGTCTCCGGCGACCTCGGCGCCGACCGTCCGCTGGTGCCCGAGGAGATCGGCCAGCGGTTCGAGGTCTCCCGGACCGTGGTCCGCGAGTCGCTGCGCGTGCTGGAGGCCAAGGGCCTGGTCAGTGCCCGCCCGAACGTCGGGACCCGGGTCCGCCCGGTCGGCGACTGGAACCTGCTGGACCCGGACATCATCGAGTGGCGCGCCTTCGGCCCGCAGCGGGACGAGCAGCGGCGGGAGCTGTTCGAGCTCCGCTGGGCGATCGAGCCGCTGGCCGCCCGCCTCGCCGCCGGCCACGGCCGGGAGGACGTCCAGCAGCGGCTGGTCGAGCTGGTCGAGATCATGGGCCACGCCGCCGCCCAGGCGGACCTGTCCACCTACACCCGCGCGGACGCCGAGCTGCACGCCCTGGTCCTGCAGATGGCCGGCAACCGGATGCTGGAGCACCTGTCGGGGATCGTGTCCTGCGCGCTGCAGGTCTCGGGCGGTCCGGCGATCTCCTGCGAGCGCCCCTCCGAGTCCTCGGTCAGCCTGCACGCCCGGCTGGTGGACGCGCTGGGCACCGGCGACGGCACCGCGGGCGAGGCCGCGATGCGGGCGCTGCTCACCGTCCACCCCGAGATCGAGCCCTCCGTCCCAGCGCCCCGGGAGCACTGAGCGGGCTGTTCTCGGCGAGCGGGCGCGCCGGGCGCGGTCCCGCTCCTCCAGGGCCCTCCGGCCGCACCGCGCGGCGCAGTCGGAGGGCCTCTGCGCGGCGTCGACCGCCCGGGCCGGCCGTCCGGCCGCCTTCCCGGCGCGTCGGACCCCGCGACTGCGCCGGGCCACTGCCCCCTGCCACTGCGCCGGGCCACTGCCCCGCGCCCCTGCGCCGGGCCCCTATCCCGCGCCACTGCGCCTGGCGACTGCCCGCGCCGACACCGCCCGCCAGCGCGACTCGTTCATGACAACCGATTTCGCCGAGAGTGCGCGATGATGGATCCCGGCCCCGGGGCCGCGGGCGCCGAGCGGTGTGACCCGCGACACGAAGGCCATGCGTAACACTTGACGAGTAGCAGCGATGTGTCCTGAGCGGAAGCAGCTCCGGAATACTCCAACATGTCAGAATGCTGTGTTGGTCCGCGGCGCTGCTGCCGTCCTGCAAACCCAGTCCTCAAGCCCGAGTCGGTCGGAATCGACACCGCGCGTCCGGCGCGCGATCTCCTTCCCCGCCCGCTCGGGCGGCCGGTACGGGTTCGAGTCCACTCATCGTCCGAGAGGTTGTTCGTGTCGGCCAGCACATCCCGTTCGCTTCCCCCCGAGATCGCCGAGTCCGCGGCTCTGCTGGCGCTCATCGAGCGGGGCAAGGCCCAGGGGCAGATCGCCGGTGACGACGTGCGCCAGGCGTTCGAGGCGGACCAGATCCCGGTCACCAAGTGGAAGAACGTCATGCGCAGCCTCAACCAGGTGCTGATTGAGGAGGGGGTGGACCTCATGGTCAGCGCGGCCGAGCCGGCCGGCGCCAAGCGCAAGAGCGTTGCTGCCAAGAGCCCCACCAAGCGCACCGCCACCAAGGCTGTCACCACCCGGACCCCGGCCGCTCCGTCGGCCCCGACCAAGCCGCCCGTGCGGATCGCCCCCGGCGCCCCCGTCGCGGCTCCGGCCGTCGCGGCCGCCGCTGCGGCGCCCGCCCCCACGGTGTCCGCCGAGATCACCGTCGAGGAGACGGCCGGCGTCGTCACCGAGGTGAAGTCGGTCGCGGCGAAGAAGGCCGCCCCGGCCAAGAAGGCCGCGGCCAAGAAGACCGCCGCGCCCGCCAAGAAGACCGCCGCCAAGAAGACCACCGCCGCCAAGGCCGGCAAGGGTGGCGACGAGGAGCTGCTCGGCGACGAGGAGCTGCTTGAGGACGTCGCGCTGCCCGGCGACAAGACCGAGACCGAGGCCGGTCCGGAGGAGGAGTCGGAGGGCTTCGTCCTCTCCGACGACGACGAGGACGACGCGCCGGCCCAGCAGGTCGCCGTCGCCGGTGCCACCGCCGACCCGGTCAAGGACTACCTGAAGCAGATCGGCAAGGTCCCGCTGCTCAACGCCGAGCAGGAGGTCGAGCTTGCCAAGCGCATCGAGGCCGGCCTGTTCGCCGAGGACAAGCTCTCGGCCGCCGACAAGCTCGCCCCCAAGCTCAAGCGCGAGCTGGAGATCATCGCCGAGGACGGCCGCCGCGCCAAGAACCACCTGCTGGAGGCCAACCTCCGACTGGTGGTCTCGCTTGCCAAGCGCTACACCGGCCGCGGCATGCTGTTCCTGGACCTGATCCAGGAGGGCAACCTGGGTCTGATCCGTGCGGTCGAGAAGTTCGACTACACCAAGGGCTACAAGTTCTCGACCTACGCGACCTGGTGGATCCGTCAGGCGATCACCCGCGCCATGGCGGACCAGGCCCGCACCATCCGCATCCCGGTGCACATGGTCGAGGTCATCAACAAGCTGGCCCGCGTCCAGCGCCAGATGCTCCAGGACCTGGGCCGCGAGCCCACCCCGGAGGAGCTGGCCAAGGAACTCGACATGACCCCCGAGAAGGTCATCGAGGTCCAGAAGTACGGCCGCGAGCCGATCTCGCTGCACACCCCGCTGGGCGAGGACGGCGACAGCGAGTTCGGTGACCTGATCGAGGACTCCGAGGCGGTCGTCCCGGCCGACGCGGTCTCCTTCACCCTGCTCCAGGAGCAGCTGCACTCGGTGCTGGACACCCTCTCCGAGCGCGAGGCCGGCGTGGTCTCGATGCGCTTCGGTCTGACGGACGGTCAGCCGAAGACGCTGGACGAGATCGGCAAGGTGTACGGGGTCACCCGTGAGCGCATCCGCCAGATCGAGTCGAAGACCATGTCGAAGCTGCGCCATCCGTCCCGCTCCCAGGTGCTGCGCGACTACCTGGACTGATCGACGGCAGTACGCGACGAAGGCCCGGAACCGCACGGTTCCGGGCCTTCGGGCCGTTCGGGGGCGGTTCGTCAGCGTCCGGGTGGCCCGCGTCGCCCGTCCGGGTGGCGGCGCTGCGGGAAGGAGTCGCGCAGTGTAGTCGAGCACCTACGCTGTGCCGGTTGCCTGCTGCCGAGCCTTGTGGAGTCAAGGTGCTGACCGACCCGGACCGAGCCGACCTGCCGACCCCCGCCCCTCGCCGGGCCGCCCCGACCGCCGTGCCGACCGCCATCCCGACCGCCGTCCCGTCCGCGGCCAGGGCGGCGGCCAGGACGGACCGCCGTCGGCGCAGGGGCGCCCTGCTGGCGCTGCTCGCCGCCGTCCCGCTGCCGCTGGCCGCCCTCGGCACGGCCGCCCCCGCCGAGGCGCAGCGCCGGGTGGTCGGGGGAGACGCCGTGAGCACCGCCGACCGCCCGTGGATCGTGGCGCTGGCCAGCCGCCAGCAGTTCGGCAGTGGGCGCTCCGGTCAGTTCTGCGGCGGCGCGCTGGTCACCCCGACCAAGGTGGTGACGGCCGCGCACTGTTTCTACGACGAGTCCAAGAGGGGCCGGGTGGACCGGCCCGGCCTCAAGGTGATCGTCGGGCGGGACGACATGCGCGGCTCGGCCGGCCGCGAGGTGGCCGTCCAGCAGATCTGGATCCACCCCGACTACGACTTCACCGCGAACATGAACGACGTGGCGGTGCTCACCCTCGCCGAGTCCCAGGGCGCCCGGCCGGTGGTCGAGATGGTCGGCCAGGGCGACAGCGCGCCGTACGCGGCCGGGACCGATGCGCAGGTCTACGGCTGGGGTGACACCAGCGGTCGGGGCGACTACTCACCGGTGCTGCGCGGGGTGGACGTGCACATCGTCCCGGACCAGACCTGCGCGCACGCCTATCCGGGCGGGCCGGACGGCAAGTTCGACGCCCGGGGCATGGTCTGTGCGGGCGAGGAGAAGGGCGGCAAGGACGCCTGCCAGGGCGACAGCGGCGGCCCGCTGGTCGTGGCCGGTCGGCTGGCCGGGCTGGTGTCCTGGGGGACGGGCTGCGCCGAGGCCGCCCACCCCGGGGTGTACACCCGGCTGTCCTCGGTCACGGACGCGTTGCGCTCCGCGCTCTGAGCATTGCTGTGGGTGATGGCGCGGTGACGTTCTGACGCCGCGTCGGTGGAAAACAGCGAAGCCGGGTGGCCGGCCCCGGAGGGGCCGACCACCCGGCTCCCCGGTCGCGCGCCGTGCGCGACCGGACACAGCTCGACGCCGGCTGGTTGGGCGCCTGTGATCAGCGCTCGTCGTCGACGGCCGTCGCGGTGGTGCTGGTGGTGAGACGGCCGCTCTCGTCCTGTATCTCCACGGCGATCTTCTTGAGCTCGGGCTCGAACTTCCGGCCGTGGTGGGCGCAGAAGAGCAGCTCTCCGCCGCTGGCGAGTACGACGCGCAGGTAGGCCTGGGCGCCGCAGCGGTCGCAGCGGTCAGCCGCGGTCAGCGGGCTCGCAGGGGTCAGAACAGTAGTCACGTCGCCTCTTCTCTAGCTCGACGAGCTGTCGTACCAGGGTCAACATCCAACCAGGCCGAAAACGTTCCCGCTCGTGGCTTTTCTTCTCTGAGGATTCTGCTGTGTTGATGAGGACGTGCCCCGGGGGCCGGTGGTTCATGCGTGCCGAAAACCCGGGATCCGCCCATCGCTCGAACGTCCGATCGGGACCGGGGTCGAGGTCCGCGTAGCATAATCCTCTGCCGGGTTGGAGCATAAGCCCCGTCCCGGGCCCCGGTAGCCTGCATAACGGCAGTTCCGGAGCCTGAGCCGGACCCCACGATCCGCCAGGACCGGTGGTACCGGGAGGAGATGGCGCCCCCGGGGCCCACGGCCGGGTGCGGTCCTTGTTCGCGCAGCGCGTACAAGCTGCGCCGGGCCGGCCCGCCGTGCTGTGCACCCGTCGCAGGGGTGCGAGCACACGGAGCGACGACTGTCGGTGCGGCGTGCTGCACTGGCGGATGGTCCGGATGCGTCCGGATGTGACCGATGAGACAGAACTTCACCGAGGAGAGTGCCGCGTGAGTGCCGAAACGACCGTGCCGTCCGCGCTGCTGGCCGGCGACGACGGTTCCAACTACACCGCGCGGCACCTGCTCGTCCTGGAGGGCCTGGAGGCCGTCCGCAAGCGCCCCGGCATGTACATCGGTTCCACCGACAGCCGCGGTCTGATGCACTGCCTCTGGGAGATCATCGACAACTCGGTCGACGAGGCGCTGGGCGGCTACTGCGACCGCATCGAGGTCCTGCTGCACCCGGACTCCTCGGTCGAGGTCCGCGACAACGGCCGCGGCATCCCGGTCGACGTCGAGCCCAAGACCGGGCTGTCCGGTGTCGAGGTCGTGATGACCAAGCTGCACGCGGGCGGCAAGTTCGGCGGCGGCTCGTACGCGGCTTCCGGCGGCCTGCACGGTGTCGGCGCCTCGGTCGTCAACGCGCTGTCCGCCCGCCTGGACGTCGAGGTCGACCGCGGCGGCCACACCCACGCGATCAGCTTCCGCCGCGGCACCCCCGGCATCTTCACCGAGGCCAGCCCGGACGCGCCCTTCGAGCCCGCCAACGGCCTCACCCGGACCCGCAAGGTGCCCAAGACCCGCACCGGCACCCGGATCCGGTACTGGGCAGACCGGCAGATCTTCCTCAAGGACGCCAAGCTCTCCCTGGAGAACCTGCACAACCGTGCCCGGCAGACCGCCTTCCTCGTCCCCGGCCTGACCATCGTCGTGCGTGACGAGCGGCTCACCGAGAGCGAGCAGGTCGAGGAGTCGGTCTTCCACTACGACGGCGGCATCGCCGAGTTCTGCGAGTTCCTGGCCCCCGACAAGCCGGTCAGCGACGTGCTGCGGCTGCGCGGCGAGGGCACCTTCAAGGAGACCGTGCCGGTCCTGGACGACCTCGGCCACATGACCCCGACCGAGGTCACCCGCCACCTCGGCGTGGACATCGCGCTGCGCTGGGGCACCGGCTACGACACCACCCTGCGCTCCTTCGTCAACATCATCGCCACCCCCAAGGGCGGCACCCACGTCACCGGCTTCGAGCGCTCGCTGGCCAAGACCGTCAACGAGGTGCTGCGCTCCAGCAAGCTGCTGCGCGTCGCCGAGGACGACATCACCAAGGACGACGCCACCGAGGGCCTCACCGCCGTCGTCACCGTCCGGCTCGCCGAGCCGCAGTTCGAGGGCCAGACCAAGGAGGTGCTCGGCACCTCGGCGGCCAACCGGATCGTTGCGGCCGTCGTCGCCAAGGAGCTCAAGGCCTTCCTCACCTCGGCCAAGAAGGACCAGAAGCAGCAGGCCCGGGCCGTGCTGGAGAAGGTCGTCGCCGCGGCCCGCACCCGGGTCGCCGCCCGGCAGCACAAGGAGGCCCAGCGCCGCAAGACCGCGCTGGAGACCAGCTCGCTGCCGGCCAAGCTGGCCGACTGCCGCAGCGACGACGTCGAGCGCAGCGAGCTGTTCATCGTCGAGGGTGACTCCGCGCTCGGTACCGCCAAGCTCGCCCGCAACTCCGAGTTCCAGGCGCTGCTGCCGATCCGCGGCAAGATCCTCAACGTCCAGAAGGCCTCGGTGAGCGACATGCTCAAGAACGCCGAGTGCGCCGCGATCATCCAGGTGATAGGGGCCGGTTCGGGCCGCACCTTCGACATCGACCAGGCCCGCTACGGCCGGGTGATCTTCATGGCCGACGCCGACGTCGACGGCTCGCACATCCGCACCCTGCTGCTGACCCTCTTCCACCGCTACATGCGGCCGATGGTCGAGCAGGGCCGGGTCTTCGCCGCCGTCCCGCCGCTGCACCGGATCGAGCTCACCAACCCCAAGCGCGGCCAGGAGAAGTACCACTACACCTACTCCGACGCCGAGCTGCGCTCCACTCTGCTGGAGTTCCAGCGCAAGGGGCAGCGCTGGAAGGAGCCGGTGCAGCGGTACAAGGGCCTGGGCGAGATGGACGCCGACCAGCTGGCCGAGACCACCATGGACCCGCGCCACCGCACCCTGCGCCGGATCAACCTGGGCGACCTGGAGCAAGCCGAGAAGATCTTCGACCTGCTGATGGGCAACGACGTCGCCCCGCGCAAGGAGTTCATCGTGGACTCGGCGGCCACCCTGGACCGCTCCCGCATCGACGCCTGACGCACCCGGCGCGCGAGGGCCCTCCACCCACGGGTGGAGGGCCCTCGCGCAGCCGGTTCCACCCGGGCTCCACCCCGGCGCCGATCAGCGGGGAACGGTGGATCCGTAGCGTCGGAGAGGTCAGCGAAAGCCTCTCCCCGGGACGGAGAACCTCCCATGTCTGCCGTAGCAAACCTCCTCGTGATCGCCGCGGTGGTGGTCCTGGTGGTCCAGCGCCAGATGCGCGTCCAGCGCCTGGACACGGAGCGCCGCTTCTGGCTGCTGCCGCTGATCCTGGGCGTGCTGGCGCTGCGCGATCCGCAGATCATCGACCACCAGCACGCCGTGCTGTCGGCCACCCTGCTCGCGGCCGGACTGGTCGCCGTACTCGCCATGGGAACGGTCTGGGGCTGGACCGTCCGGATCTGGCGGGCCGACGACGGCAAGGTCCTGGTCAAGGGCACCAAGGCCACGCTGGCCGCCTGGGGCGGGATGCTCGCCGTCCGGATCGGCCTGTACGCGATCGGCTCGGCCCTCGGCGTCCACCAGGCGGGCAGCTCGCTGATGCTCGGCATGGCGGTCCTGCTGCTGGTCCGCTCGCTCGTGGTCAACTGGAGGGCCCGGACGCTGGATCCCGCGCAGGCGAGCGCCGTACTGCACTGACGGACCGCACCGATCGATCGCAGTGAGCACCGAGGAGGCACCCGTGGCCGGGTGGTACTGGACCCGCTGGCCGTCCCGGGAGGGGATGGAGCGCGACGCCGAGAGCCGGCCGCGGCGGGTCCTCACCGTGCTCGGCCGGCTCGTCCTGCTGGCCGTCGTCGGCTGGGGGACGTTCGCCGACGGCAGGTACACCGGCTGGGCGGTGGCGGCCGCGGCGGCCGGACTGGCCGCGGTCGCCACCCTCTGCGTGGGGTTCCTCCAGGCCAGCAGGGAGCAGCGCCCGGTCGCCTCCTACCTGTTGGCCGCCGTCCTGGTCGGGGCCGCCTGGCTGGCCGACTGGGGGAGGGCCTACACACTCGCCGACCTGGTCTGGGTGGGACTGGCCGTGATCGCGCTGGTCCGGCTGCCACCCGCGCCCGCGCTGGTCGTCGGCACGGCCTCGCTCGGCTCGTACACCGCGGCCAGCTGGGCGAGTTGGCTCAGCATCGTCGCCACCATCGGCGGGACCGCCCTGCTCGGGTTCCTGCTGCGGCTGGACATCGAGGCGCGCGGCACCGCCCGCCGGCTGCTGGTCCAGGAGCGTGCCGCCCGGGCCGCGGAGGCGGAGAGCGCGGCGCTCGCCGAACGGGCCAGGATCGCCCGGGAGATCCACGACGTGCTCGCCCACAGCCTCTCCGCGCAGCTGGTCCACCTGGAGGCGGCCCGGCTGATGCTGGACGCCGGGACGGACCGCGAGCAGATCCGCGAACGGGTCGTCGCCGCACGGCGGATGGCGCAGGACGGGCTGGTCGAGACCAGGCAGGCACTGTCCGCGCTGCGCGGGGAGTTCACACCGGTCGGGGAGTTCCTGGTGGAGCTGACCGGGCGGGAGCGGGCCCCGTTCATCGTCACCGGCACGCCCCGGCCGCTGGCCGCCGAGGCCGGTCTGGCGGTGCGGCGCACGGCGCAGGAGGCGGTGACCAACGTGCGCAAGCACGCGCCGGGCGCCCGGTGCTCGGTCGAACTGCGGTACCTGGACGACGCGGTGGAGCTGGAGGTGCGCAACGCCCGGGCGCCGCGCGGCCAGTCCGCGGGCGAGCCCGGCGAGCCGTCCCCGGGCGGGTCGCCCTCCCGTGTCCTGGCCGACAGCGGCAGCGGGTACGGTCTGCTGGGGATGCGCGAACGCGCGGAACTGCTCGGCGGCACGCTGCTGGCGGGCCCGGAGGACGGAGGGTGGCGGGTGTTGCTGCGGGTGCCGGCATGACGGCCGCGGTCACCAGGGTGCTGGTGGCGGACGACCAGACGGTGGTGCGCGAGGGCATCGTGATGCTGCTGGGGCTGCTGCCCGGCATCGAGGTGGTCGGCGCGGCGGCGGACGGGGAGGAGGCCGTCGCCCTGGTGGAGCGCCATCACCCGGACGTGGTGCTGATGGACCTGCGGATGCCGCGCGTCGACGGCGTCGAGGCGACCCGGCGGATCCGGGCCGCGCACCCGGGGACCGAGGTCGTGGTGCTCACCACCTACGCCGACGACGAGTCGCTGTTCCCGGCGCTGCAGGCCGGGGCGCGCGGGTACCTCACCAAGGACGCCGGCGGCGAGGAGATCGCCAAGGCCATCGCGGACGTCCGCTCGGGTGCGGCCGGACTCTCGCCGCAGGTCCAACTCCGGCTGCTGGAAAGGCTTTCGGAGGCTCCGTCGAAGTCCTCGTCGCCGGGCGTGCCGGGCGTTCCCGGTGCCCCGGCCGGGCCGGGTGCCAGCCGGGCCGGGGAGCTGCCGGACGGACTGACCGTCCGGGAGGCGGAGGTGCTCGCACTGATCGCCGAGGGGCTCTCCAACGCCGAGATCGCCCAGCGGCTGTTCGTCAGCCAGGCCACCGTGAAGACGCACATCAACAATCTGTTCGCCAAGACCGCGGTGCGGGACCGCGCGCAGGCGGTCGCGTACGCCTTCCGACACGGAATCACCGGTACGCAGCAGTAGTCGGATGAGCGTCCGTCAGATGATCGATCACCTCATCGAGTGAAGGTATCTGCAATGGTCAGGGACGGTGTCCGGCGCCCTCCATGATGGTTCGGGTCAGAACGCCCGGCCCGGCCCAGGAGCAGCAGTGCCACAGCAGCAGACCAGCAGTCCCGGCCAGGGGCAGCGATTCGACTGGTGGGCCGCTCAGGCCACCGCCACCGCTTCCGAGCAGGCTGCCGCGCCCCGCCGAACGGCCGTACCGGCCCAACCGGGGCCCGTCCGTCCGGCCGCCGCCGAGTCGACCGCCGCCACCGAGCCGGTGGCCGCCCCGCCCGTCCCGCAGACGGCGCCCGCAATGCCGCCCTTCGCCCCGCCCGTCGTACCGCCGGTACCGCCGCTTCCGGCGGCCGCCCCGGCCCCGGTGGCCCAGGAGCCGGCGCCGGTGAGCACCGCCGACAGCACCGAGGTCTACCGGAGCGTCCAGGCCAGCGCGGCCTTCCAGGACATCCGGCGCAGCTACCGCACGTTCGTCTTCCCGACCTGCGCCGCCTTCTTCGTCTGGTACCTGCTGTACGTCGCCGCCGACGCCGCCGTGCCCGGCGCGATGCGCAGCCCGGTGGCCGGCCCGCTCAACGTGGCCTGGCTGCTCGGCCTGCTGCAGTTCGCCTCCACCTTCCTGCTCACCTGGCTCTACGCCCGCAACGCCCGGACCAAGCGCGACCGCGTCGCCCTGGGCCTGCGCTGGGACACCCAGGACCAGCTGCGATGACGGCCACCACCGGCGTGATGACCACCGCCACCCCGCCCCCCGTCGCCCCCACCGGCCAGCACCACAGCCTGGCGGTCGTGCTGTTCGCCGTCATCGTCCTGGTCACCCTCGGCATCACCCTCTGGGTCGGCCGCCAGGGCAACGCCGCCGAGGACTTCTACGCCGGCGGGCGGGACTTCACCCCGCTGCAGAACGGCTTCGCGCTCTCCGGCGACTACCTCTCCGCCGCCTCGTTCCTCGGCGTCGCCGGGCTGATCGCCCTGTACGGCTACGACGGCGTGCTGTACAGCATCGGCTTCCTGGTCGCCTGGCTGGTCGTGCTGATGCTGGTCGCCGAACTCGTCCGCAACGCCGGCCGGTACACCCTCGCCGACGTCCTCGCGCTGCGGCTGCGCAGTCGGCGGGTGCGGGCGGCGGCCGGCGGTGCCAGCGTCGTGGTCACCCTGCTCTACCTGGTCGCCCAGATGGTCGGCGCCGGCTCGCTGGTCGCCCTGCTGCTCGGCACCGACAGCGCCCAGGCCCGGACCTGGACCATCATCGCGGTCGGCGCCCTGATGATCGTCTACGTCACGATCGGCGGCATGCGGGCCACCACCTGGATCCAGATCGTCAAGGCCTTCCTGCTGATCGCCGGCTCGGTGCTGCTCACCGTGCTGCTGGTGGTGCGCTTCCACGGCGACCTCTTCGCGCTGATGCGCCAGGCCGCCCAGCACAGCGGGGCCGGGCACCGCTACCTCGAACCCGGGCTCAAGTACGGCGCCAGCTTCACCAGCCGCCTGGACTTCTTCAGTCTCGGCCTGGCCCTGGTGCTCGGCACCGCGGGCCTGCCGCACATCCTGTCCCGCTTCTACACCGTGCCCACCGCCCGGGCCGCCCGCCGCTCCACGATGTGGGCGATCGGCCTGGTCGGCGGCTTCTACCTGATGGCCATCGCGCTCGGCCTGGGCGCCACCGCGCTGATCGGCTCGGCCGAGGTGCGGCACGCCAACTCGGCCGGGAACACCGCCGTTCCGCTGCTCGCCCTGGTGCTCGGCGGCGGCAACGGCAGCACCGGAGGGGTGGTGCTGTTCGCGCTGATCTCGGCGATCGCCTTCGCCACCATCCTCGCCGTGGTCGCCGGACTGACCCTGGCCTCCTCCGCCGCCTTCGCCCACGACATCTGGGCGGGCGCCTGGCGCAGCGGCCCGCGCCGCCGCCGCGGGGGAGAGGCCGCCGAGAAGCCCAGCGAACAGCAGGAGGTGGTGGTCGCCCGCTTCGCGGCCGCCGGCATCGGCGCGGCGGCGATCGTGATCAGCCTCTACGCCCAGCAGCTGAACGTCGCCTTCCTGGTCGGCCTGGCCTTCGCGGTGGCTGCCTCGGCGAACCTGCCGGTGCTGCTCTACAGCCTGTTCTGGTCGCGGTTCACCGCGCGGGGAGCGGTCTGGTCGGTGTACGGCGGACTCGTCCCGGCGATCGTGCTGGTCTTCTTCTCGCCGGTGGTCTCCGGCTCCAAGGTGGCGCTGTTCCCCGGCGTCGACTTCCACTGGTTCCCGCTGGAGAACCCCGGCATCGTCTCCATCCCGCTCGGCTTCCTGGCCGGGTGGATCGGGACGCTCACCTCGCCCGAGCCCGCCGACGCGGACCGCTTCGCGGAGCTGGAGGTGCGCGCCCTCACCGGTGCGGGCGCGGCCTAGGGCCGCGCCCCGGGAACCCCGGCGGGCTTGGGGCCGCCGGGGTTCCCGCACGTCCGGGGCGGGTTGCGCCGCGCGTCCGGGGGCGGACGCCCTACGCGCTCCGCGCGGCCAGCCCGTAGCGGTGCTCGGGGCGGCCGGTGTCGCCGTAGCGCAGGGTCAGCCGCAGCCGGCTGTCCCGTTCCAGCTGCTTGAGGTAGCGCTGGGCGGTCGAGCGGCTCAGGCCGGTGGCGTCGGCGACCTCCTGGGCGGACAGCGGCCGGCCCGCCCGCCGCAGCACGCCCAGCACCAGGTCGGTGGTGGGCGCCGAGTGGCCCTTCGGCAGCGCCCCGGTGGGCGCGCAGGCGCTGCGCAGGGTCGCGAACAGCCGGTCGACCTCGTCCTGGCCGGCCTCCCGGGCGGGCGCGGCCAGCGCGTGCCGCAGCTGGGCGTAGGAGACCAGCTTGTCCCGCAGCCCGGCGAAGGTGAACGGCTTCACCAGGTACTGCAGCGCGCCGTGCTGCATCGCGGCGTGCACGGTGGAGACGTCCCGGGCGGCGGTCACCATCATCACGTCGCAGGCCACCTGCCGTTCCCGCAGCCGGCGCACCAGGGCCAGGCCGGTCTCGTCCGGCAGGTGGTGGTCGAGCAGCAGCAGGTCGACCGGGCGGCGCTCCAGCGCGGCCAGGGCCTCCCCGGCGCTGTGGGCGGTGCCGGTGACCCGGAAGCCCGGCACCTTGGCCACGTACGCGGCGTGCACGTCCGCGACCCGGAAGTCGTCGTCCACCACGAGTACGTCGATCATCACGCCTCCACGAGCTGAGCGGTGAGCAGGGCCTCGGGGAGCTCCACGGTGAACCGGGCGCCGCCCAGCGGGCCGGTGTCGAGCACGATCCGGCCGCCGGTCCGTTCGACCAGCCGCCGCACCATCGCCAGGCCCAGCCCGCGCGGACGGTGCGCGGGCGCGTCCTTGCTGGTCCACCCCTCCTCGAAGACCTGCTCGCGCAGTTCCTCCGGCACGCCCGGGCCGCTGTCCGCGACCTGCAGCAGCAGGGTGGAGCCGGCCGCCGCCAACGTCACCTCCAGCCGCCCGCCCCCGCCCGGCACCAGCGCGTCCACCGCGTTGTCGATCAGGTTGCCGAGCACCGTCACCAGCGCCCGGGCGTCCACCACCGCGTCGGGCAGGTGCGCCGCGGGGGACAGGACCAGCCGCACCCCGCGCTCGCCGGCCACCGCGGTCTTGCCCGCGAGCAGCGCCGCCACGTGCGGGTCCTGCACCTGCTCGGCGATGCGGGCGGCGACCACGGCGTGCGAGCCGGACTGCTCCGAGATGAAGGCCACCGCCTGCTCGTGGCGGCCGAGTTCGAGCAGGCCGAGCAGGGTGTGCATCCGGTTGGCGTGTTCGTGGTCCTGGGCGCGCAGCGCCTCGGTCAGGCTGCGGGTGGTGTCCAGCTCGCGGACCAGCGACTCCAGTTCGGTGCGGTCGCGCAGCGTCACCACCGCGCCCTCGGTGGTGGCCGTCCGGTTGACCACCAGGACCCGGTCGTCCCGTACGGCGGGCAGGTCGGCGCCGGTGATCCGCCCGGTCAGCACGTCGGCCAGCCGGCCCGGCGGCAGCACCTCGGCGATCGGGCGGCCGGTGCAGTCCTCGGGCAGGCCGAGCAGCCGGACGGCCTCGTCGTTGGCCAGCCGGATCCGGCCGCGCTCGTCCAGCGCCACCATGCCCTCGCGGATGCCGTGCAGCATCGCCTCGCGCTCGACCAGCAGCGCGGAGATGTCGGCGAGCGCGATGTTGTGGGTGCGGCGCTTGAGCCGGCGGGCCAGGACGAGGGTGGCGGCCGTCCCGGCCGCCAGGCCCGCGCCGGCGCACAGCAGGATGCCGGTGAGCATCTTCAGCAGGCGGCGGCGGATCGAGTCGTCGCTGATGCCGACCGACACTTCGCCGACGATCCGGCCGTCCGCCGTCCGCAGCGGCACCTTGCCGCGGGCGGTGCGGCCCAGGGTGCCCTCCTGGATCGCGGTGACGCTGCGGCCGCCCAGCGCCGGCTCGGGGTCGGTGCTGACCCGCTGGCCGATCCTGCCCGGGTCGGTGTGCGAGAGGCGGATGCCGTCCAGGTCGGTGACCACGACGAAGCTGGCGCCGGTGGCCAGCCGGATCTGTTCGGCGTTGCGCTGCGCGGTGACGACGTCGCGGGTGTCGGCGGCCCGGGCGATCGTCTCGTCGGTGGCGGTGGCCTGGGCGATGGACAGCGCCCGCTGCATCGCGTCGTGGTCCAGTTCGCTGCTGACCGGGGCCAGGAAGAGCCCGGCGGTCACGGCGGCGACACCGAAGGTGACGACGGTCTGGCTCAGCAGGAGCTGGGCGAAGACCCGGCGGGGCCAGTGGGGGAGCTTCATCCGGGCCTCCTCTCGGGGTGGTGCGGGCGGGGGGTACCGGGGGTCGGGACACCCTATGTTTCCGGCGTGTTTCTGTCAGCCCGCGTCCCGCAGTTGTAGCGGAAGCAAAACGAGCAGAACACCCCTCAAGGCGGAGAAGTCGCACTACGCGGAGAAGGCTCCCGCCGAGGCCGGGCCCGCTCCTACCTTTCCGGGGCAAGCACTGACCCGGGAGGAACGAATGCGTGAGCGAGCGCAGCGAGTGAACCATCGAGAGGTGCCACCGGCGCGAAGCGCCCGCCGGGCGAAGCGAGGTGGGGAATGAGCACCCCGGCGATCGAGCTGACGGGCGCGACGAAACGCTTCCGCACCCCCTCCGGGGCGCTGCACACCGCCGTCCGCGATCTCGACCTGACCGTCGCCCAGGGCGAGTTCGTCGCCGTCGTCGGCCCGACCGGCTGCGGCAAGTCCACCACGCTGACCCTGGTCAGTGGCCTGGAGGAGCCCACCGAGGGCGACGTCCGGGTGTACGGCCGGCCCGTGCGCGGGATCGACCCCAAGGTCGGGTTCGTCTTCCAGCAGGACGCCGTCTTCCCCTGGCGCACCGTGCTGTCCAACGTCATGGCCGGGCCGCGCTTCCGCGGCGTGCCCGCCGCCGAGGCCAAGGAGCGGGCCCGGGACTGGCTGGGCCGGGTCGGCCTGGCCGCCTTCGAGGACCGCTACCCGCACCAGCTGTCCGGCGGCATGCGCAAGCGCGTCGCGCTCGCCCAGACCTTCGTCAACGACCCGACCATCCTGCTGATGGACGAGCCGTTCTCGGCGCTGGACGTGCAGACCCGTGCCCTGATGTCCGACCAGCTGCTGGAGCTGTGGGCCGGGACGGGCTCGTCGGTGGTCTTCGTCACCCACGACCTCGACGAGGCCATCGCGCTCGCCGACCGGGTCGTCGTGATGACGGCCGGGCCCGCGACCGTCAAGGAGATCTTCACCGTCGACCTGCCACGACCGCGCACCGTGGAGGCCGTCCGGCTGGAACCGAGGTTCGTCGAGCTGTACCGCGAGATCTGGGCCTCGCTCGGCGAAGAGGTGCGCATCACCCGGGAGAGAGGAGCGGGTCGTGCCGCTTGAGACCGCGTCCGAGACCGCCGCGACCGCGGCCGGGAAGTCCCCGGCCACCGGAACGCGCACCGAGGCCCGCGAACGGGCCGCCCGCAACCGGAAGTTGACCGTCCACACGGCCCGGGCCGCAGTGCTGGTCGCCTTCCTCGGGCTGTGGGAGGTGTGCGCCCGCACCGAGGTCATCGACCCGTTCAACTTCTCGCAGCCGTCGAAGATCTGGGACCAGATCTGGCAGTGGATCACCCACGGCACCGCCCAGGGCTCGCTCGGCGAGCAGATCGGCTACACCCTGTACGAGGCCCTCAGCGGCTGGGTGATCGGCGTGGTCTGCGGTGTGCTGCTGGGCATCGCGCTCGGCCGGGTCCGCTTCCTGGCCGATGTGTTCGGGCCGTACGTCAAGGTGCTCAACGCCATCCCGCGCATCGTGCTCGCCCCGATCTTCCTGATCTGGTTCGGCCTCGGCCCGGCCTCCAAGGTCGCCTCCGCGGTGGTGCTGGTGTTCTTCCCGGTGTTCTTCAACGCCTTCCAGGGCGCCCGCGAGGTGGACCGCAACCTGGTTGCCAACGCCCGCATCCTGGGCGCCGACAACCGCAAGGTCACCCTGCAGGTGGTCATCCCCGCCGCCACCACCTGGATCTTCACCAGCCTGCACGTCAGCTTCGGCTTCGCGCTGATCGGCGCGATCGTCGGCGAGTACATCGGCGCCACCAAGGGTCTGGGCCTGCTGGTCGCCGCCGCCCAGGGCACCTTCAACGCGGCCGGGGTGTACGCCGCCATGACCATCCTGGCGGTCGTCGCGCTGGTCACCGAGGGGTTGCTGACCTTCGCCGAGAAGAAGCTGTTCCGCTGGAAGCCGGCCGACGCCGGCGACGGCCGCTGACCGTCCCCGCCTGCCACGCGGCTGAACTCCCGCCGCCTGCCTGCCACTCGGCTGAACTCCCCGCCGCCGTCGGCAGAGCGGCTGAACTCCCCCCGCCCGTAAGAAGAGAGAGGCTCCCCCTGTGATGCGCAGATCAGCCGTCGCCGCCCTCGCCGCCGTCCTGCTCCTCCCGCTCTCCGCCTGTGCCAACGACGCCGCCAGCTCCGCCCACGGCGCCGCCGCCCCGGCCGGCAAGCAGGTCGACGGACCCAAGGTCAAGATCATGGTCGGCGGCCTGGACAAGGTCATCTACCTGCCCGCGATGCTCACCCAGCGGCTCGGTTACTTCGCCGACGCCGGTGTCAACGTCGAGCTGCTGACCGAGCCGGCCGGTGTCAACGCCACCACCGCGCTGCTGGCCGGCGACGTCCAGGGTGCCGTCGGCTTCTACGACCACACCATCGACCTGCAGGCCAAGGGCAAGCACGTCGAGTCCGTGGTGCAGTTCGCCCAGGCCCCCGGCGAGGTCGAACTGGTCTCCACCAAGCAGGCCGACGCCATCAAGTCCGGCGCCGACTTCAAGGGCAGGAAGCTCGGCGTCACCAGCATCGGCTCCTCCACCGACTTCCTCACCAAGTACCTCGCGGTCAAGAACGGCGCCTCCGTCAGCGACTTCAGCCCGATCGCCGTCGGCGCCGGCCAGACCTTCGTCGCCGCTCTCCAGCAGGGCAGCATCGACGCCGGGATGACCACCGACCCGACCGTCGCCAACGTCCTCGACAAGGGTCTCGGCAAGGTCCTCTACGACATGCGCACCCCCGAGGGCTCGCGCCAGGCGCTCGGCGGGCTCTACCCGTCGTCCTCGCTGTACATGAGCACCGAGTGGGTGGAGAAGAACAAGGACACCACCCAGAAGCTCGCCAACGCCTTCGTGAAGACCCTCAAGTGGATGTCCACCCACACCCCCGAGGAGATCGCCGCGCAGATGCCCGCCGACTACGCCCAGGGCGGGGCCGCGCAGTACGCGGCGGCGATCAAGTCCACCCTGCCGATGTTCACCACCGACGGGGTGATGCCCGCCGACGGGCCCAGGACCGTGCTCGCGGTGCTCGCCGCCTTCCACCCGGACGTCCAGGGCAAGGAGGGGACGATCGACCTGTCCCGGACGTACACCACGGAGTTCGTCGGCAAGGCCACCACCGGCTGATCCGGATCCCAGGATCCTCGGTCACCGGGTCACCGGTCACGGGTCACCTGATCATCGGGTCATCGGGTCATCGGGGCACCGGGTCATGGGATCCCCGGCCCGGCCGCGGTCCCGCGCTCACCCCCACGGGCGCGGGGCCGCTACACGCCCCGGACCGACAGCACGTCCATCCGTGACGGCGTCCCCGCCGCCTTGCCGCAGCTCTCCGGACGCGGCGGCTCGCTCACCGTCTCGATCACGTCCACCTCCCACGCCCGGCCGTCCCGGTGCACCACCCGCACCAGCCAGCGGCCCTCGCCGTCCGGCCGCTGGGCCACGGTCAGCGCGTCCACCCGGGTCTCGCCGGTCGCCAGCCGCACCGCGTGCTCGGCCGCCTGCCCCGGCCGCTCCCAGCCGGAGCAGCCCCGCGACCACTCCGGCACCATGTGCCCGGCCGCGGTCGCCGCCAGCACCTCCTTGGCGCTCTCCGGCGTCAGCCGCCCGTACGCGTAGCCGTACGGCAGCACCAGCATCGTGGGCGCGAAGCGGTGCCCGCCCAGGTGGGTCACCTCCCACACCTCGCTGTGCCCGGCCGCCGCCAGCTCCGCCGCGAGCGGACGGCCCAGCAGCGCGCAGCAGCGGTCCCGGCGGCCGTTGGTGCACACCAGCGCCATCGGGCCGCCGACGTGCTCCGCCCCGAAGCCCGTGTGGTCACCGGCGCCCAGCGCCGCGAAGTCCAGTTCCAGCAGCTCCGCCGGGTCCGCCACCTGGGCCCGGCGCACCCAGCCACGGCCCGGCACCGTGTGCGCGACGACCACCCCGTGCCGCGCCGTCGGCAGGCAGTCCGCGTGCCGGCCCGGCCGCCGGACCAGCGCCACCCGCACGCCCGTACCGGCCGTGGCGGCCTCCAGTGCCCGCCCGGTCGCCCGGTCGAGGTGGCTCTCGCCCAGTGCCTTCGCGCCCCACGGGCCGTTCTGCTCCACCAGCAGCCAGGTGGTCGCCACCGCGGCGGTCGCGGCCAGCGGCTCCGCAAGTTCACGCGAAAGGGTCGTACAGGTGCTCATCTAGGCAAGGCTACCCTCAGCGGTTCGTCCCGGCCCGGGGGCCTGCGAGGAGCCCGGAACCGCCCGGAACGGGAACCTCCGGGCAGGCCGGAGGGCGGGGCGCCCACGCGCACCCCGCCCTCCCGAACCCTTGCTACGCCGGGCCGGCGACCACCGCGATCGGAGTCGTCACCGGAGTGCCCGAGCCGTCCCGGCGCGGATCACGCTCCGGCAGGTCGACCGGCGCCCCCTTGGCGGTGGCGGCCCGGGCCGGGGCGGCACCGACCCAGGCGAACGCCAGGCCGTCCTCGCCGCGCAGGAAGCGCTGGCAGCGCACGCCACCGGTCGCCCGGCCCTTGCGCGGGTACTGCTCGAACGGGGTGACCTTCCAGGACGTCTGCTCGACACCCGACAGCGTGCCCGAAGCCGCCGCCACCGAGACCACCACCGCGTCCGCGGCCGGATCCACCGCCGTGAACGACAGCACCCGGGCGCCTTCCGCCAGCTTGACGCCCGCCATGCCACCCGCCGGACGGCCCTGCGGACGAACCTGGCCCGCCGGGTAGCGCAGCAGCTGCGCGTCCGAGGTGACGAAGACCAAGTCCTCCTCACCCGTGCGCAGTTCGACCGCGCCCACCAGCTCGTCGCCGTCCTTGAGGGCGATGACCTCGAACTCGTCCTTGTTCGCCGGCCACTCCGGCACCACCCGCTTCACCACACCCTGCACGGTGCCCAGCGCCAGCCCCGGCGAGGACTCGTCCAGCGTGGTCAGCGCCAGCACCCGCTCCCCGGGCTCCAGCCGCAGGAACTCGTTCACCGCGGCCCCGCCCGCCAGCGTCGGCGAAGGCGTCGGCGGCAGCGCCGGCAGGTCGATCACCGGCAGCCGCAGCACCCGGCCCGCCGACGTCACGACGCCCACGTCCGCCCGCGCCGTCGCCGGCACCGCCGACACGATCACGTCGTGCTTCGCCCGCTTCTCCGACAGCTCGAACGGCTCACCGTCGGCCGTCCGCGCCAGCAGCCCCGTCGAGGACAGCAGCACCCGGCACGGGTCGTCCGCGACCTCCAGCGGCACCGCCAGCGCCGCCGACGGAGCCGCCCCCGCCTCCAGCAGCACCGTCCGCCGCTCCGTCCCGAACTGCTTGGACACCGCGCCCAGTTCGGACGACACCACGCTGCGCAGCTTGCTGTCCGACTCCAGGATCTCGGTCAGCTCCGCGATCTCCGAGGTCAGCTTCGCCTTCTCCTGCTCCAGCTCCACCCGGTCGAACCTGGTCAGCCGGCGCAGCGGGGTGTCCAGGATGTACCCGGTCTGCGTCTCCGACAGCGAGAAGCGCTCCATCAGACGCTCCTTCGCCTGCTGGGCGTTGTCACTCGACCGGATGATCGCGATGACCTCGTCGATGTCGACCAGGGCCACCAGCAGACCCTCGACCAGGTGCAGCCGCTCCTCCCGCTTGCGGCGGCGGAAGTCACTGCGCCGGCGCACCACCGTGAACCGGTGGTCGACGTAGACCTCCAGCAGCTCCTTCAGGCCCAGGGTCAGCGGCTGCCCGTCCACCAGCGCCACGTTGTTGATGCCGAAGGTCTCCTCCATCGGCGTCAGCTTGTAGAGCTGCTCCAGCAGCGCCTCCGGCACGAAGCCGTTCTTCACCTCAATCACCAGCCGCAGCCCGTGCTCGCGGTCGGTCAGGTCCTTGACGTCCGCGATGCCCTGCAGCTTCTTCGCGTTGACCAGGTCCTTGATCTTCGAGATGACCTTCTCCGGGCCGACGTTGTACGGCAGCTCGGTCACCACGATGCCCTTGCGGCGCGCCGTCACCGATTCCACCGTCGCCGTCGCCCGGATCTTGAACGTGCCGCGGCCCGACTCGTACGCGTCCCGGATCCCCGACAGACCCACGATCCGCCCGCCCGTCGGCAGGTCCGGGCCGGGCACGAACCGCATCAGCGTGTCCAGGTCCGCGTTCGGGTGCTTGATCAGGTGCCGGGCCGCCGCCACCACCTCGGACAGGTTGTGCGGCGGCATGTTCGTCGCCATGCCCACCGCGATGCCCGTCGCGCCGTTCACCAGCAGGTTCGGGAACGCCGCCGGCAGCGCCAGCGGCTCCTGCTCGCTGCCGTCGTAGTTCGGCCCGAAGTCGACCGTGTCCTCGTGGATCGACTCCACCATCGCCATCGAGGCCGCCGTCAGCCGCGACTCCGTGTAGCGCATCGCCGCCGGCGGGTCGTCGTTGCCCAGCGAACCGAAGTTGCCGTGCCCGTCGATCAGCGGCAGCCGCATCGAGAACGGCTGCGCCATGCGCACCACCGAGTCGTAGATCGACGCGTCACCGTGCGGGTGAAGCCGACCCATCACCTCGCCCACCACACGGGCGCACTTCACGTGCGCGCGGTCCGGACGCAGGCCCATCTCGTTGGCCTGGTACAGGATCCGGCGGTGCACCGGCTTCAGACCGTCCCGCGCGTCCGGCAGCGCACGCGAGTAGATCACCGAGTAGGCGTACTCCAGGAAGGAGCCCTGCATCTCGTCCACGACGTCGACGTCGAGGATCCGCTCCTCGAAGTCTCCGGGCGGCGGGGTCTGCGAACTGCGGCGGGCCATCGCGGCGGGGCTCCCTTACGTGTCGCTGGCTGTGTCGTCGGTCGGTCGTCGGCCGTCGGTCAAATCGTCGGACGGACGTCGCCGTCCTGCTTCGCCGTCCTGCCGCCGCGACCCGTCAACCGGGCGCGGTCAACAGGGCGCGGCGCCCCCATTGTGGACCCTCGCGCCGACACTCCCGGTCAGCGGCCCTCTTCCGCCCCTGGCGAACGCCGCTTCCGCGCGGGCACGAACACGCTCCCCGCGCGTTGCACCACAATGGGGGACGCCACACGAACCCCGACATCGACGACGGGAAGGACCCGAGCGCATGGCCAACCCGGCCCCCGCCTCCAGCCGAGGCATCGCCATCACCGAGCACCGCCTGGCCAACGGCCTGCGCGTCGTCCTCTCCGAGGACCGCCTCACCCCGGTCGCCGCCGTCTGCCTCTGGTACGACGTGGGCTCCCGCCACGAGGTCAAGGGCCGCACCGGCCTGGCCCACCTCTTCGAGCACCTGATGTTCCAGGGCTCCGCCAACGTCTCCAACAACGGGCACTTCGAACTCGTCCAGGGCGCCGGCGGCTCGCTCAACGGCACCACCAGCTTCGAGCGCACCAACTACTACGAGACCATGCCCGCCCACCAGTTGGAGCTCGCCCTCTGGCTGGAGGCCGACCGGATGGGCTCCCTGCTCGCCGCGCTCGACGAGACGTCCATGGAGAACCAGCGCGCCGTCGTCAAGAACGAACGCCGCCAGCGCTACGACAACGTCCCGTACGGCACCGCCTTCGAGAAGCTCACCGCGCTCTCCTTCCCCGACGGCCACCCGTACCACCACACCCCCATCGGCTCCATGGCCGACCTCGACGCCGCCACCCTCGACGACGCCCGCGCGTTCTTCCGCACCTACTACGCGCCCAACAACGCCGTGCTGTCCATCGTCGGCGACATCGACCCCGAGCAGACCATCGCCTGGGTCGAGAAGTACTTCGGCTCCATCCCCGCCCACGACGGCAAGCAGCCCCCGCGCTCCGGCGAACTCCCCGACACCATCGGCCGCGAACTCCGCCAGAACCTCACCGAGGACGTCCCCTCCCGCGCCCTGATGGCCGCCTACCGCCTGCCCCAGGACGGCACCCGCGAGGCCGACGCCGCCGACCTCGCCCTCACCATCCTCGGCAGCGGCGAGTCCAGCCGCCTCTACAACCGGCTCGTCCGGCGCGACCGCACCGCCGTCGCCGCCGGCTTCGGCCTGCTGCGCCTGGCCGGCGCCCCCAGCCTCGGCTGGCTCGACGTCAAGACCTCCGGCGACGCCACCATCGCGCAGATCGACGCCGCCGTCGACGAGGAACTCGCCCGCTTCGCCGCCGAGGGCCCCACCGCCGAGGAACTGGAGCGCGCCCAGGCCCAGATCGAGCGCGAGTGGCTCGACCGGCTCACCACCGTCGCCGGCCGCGCCGACGAACTCTGCCGCTACGCCGTCCTGTTCGGCGACCCCAAGCTGCTCAACGAGGCCCTCCCCAAGGTGCTCGACGTCACCGCCGAAGAGGTCCAGGCCGTCGCCCAGGCCCGGCTCCACCCCGAAAACCGGGCCGTCCTCGTCTACGAGCCGACCGCGACCGCCGACGACGCTTCCGACGCCGCTTCCGAAGAGGAGGGTGCCGCCGTATGAGCACCGACTACGTCCCCGCGATGACCTTCCACCCCCAGCCCCGGCCCGGTACCCCCAGCCCGTGGGCGTTCCCCGCCCCCGAGCGCGCCGCCCTCGGCAACGGCATCACCGTCCTGCACTGCCACCGGCCCGGCCAGCAGCTGGTCGCCGTCGAGGTCCTCCTCGACGCCCCGCTCGCCGCCGAACCCGAGGGACTCGACGGCATCGCCGCCATCCTCGCCCGCGCCCTCAACGAGGGCACCGACACCCTCACCGCCGAGGAGTTCGCCGGCGAGCTCGAACGCGCCGGCGCCACCCTCGACGCCCACGCCGACCACCCCTGCATCCGGGTCGCCCTGGAGGTCCCGGCCTCCCGGCTCCAGCGCGGCCTCACCCTGCTCGCCGACGCCCTGCGCGCCCCGGCCCTGCCGGCCGAGGAGATCGAGCGCCTCGTCGCCAACCGCCTCGACGAGATCGTCCACGAGCAGGCCAACCCCGCCCGGCGCGCCGCCAAGGCCCTCTACGCCGAGCTCTTCGACGCCGCGGACCGCCTCTCCCGGCCCCGCAGCGGCACCGCCGACACCGTCAAGTCGATCGACCGCGCCGCCGTCAAGGCCTTCTACGACGCCCATGTGCGCCCCGCCACCACCACCGTCGTGGTGGTCGGCGACCTCACCGGCGTCGACCTGCCCGCCCTGCTGGAGAGCACCCTCGGCACCTGGACCGGCTCCGCCGCCGAGCCCTCCGTCCACGCCCCCGTCACCGGCGACGACCGCGGCCGCGTCGTCATCGTCGACCGGCCCGGCTCCGTCCAGACCCAGCTGCTGATCGGCCGGATCGGCCCCGACCGCCACGACCCGGTCTGGGCCGCCCAGATCCTCGGCACCTACTGCCTCGGCGGCACCCTCACCTCCCGCCTCGACCGCGTCCTGCGCGAGGAGAAGGGCTACACCTACGGCGTCCGCGCCTTCGCCCAGCCGCTGCGCTCCGCCGCCGACGGCAGCGGGCGCGCGCTGCTCGCCATCAGCGGCTCGGTGGACACCGCCTCCACCGCCCCCGCGCTCGCCGACACCTGGACCATCCTGCGCACCCTCGCCGCCGAGGGCCTCACCGACGCCGAGCGCGACGAGGCCGTGCAGTTCCTGGTCGGCGTCGCGCCGCTGAAGTACGAGACCGCGGGCTCGGTCGCCGGCACCCTGGCCGACCAGGTCGAGCAGCACCTCCCGGACGACTACCAGGCCGAGGTCTACCGGCAGCTGGCCGAACTGCCCACCGCGGCGGCCACCGAGGCCGTGGTCGCGGCCTTCCCGCCGGACCGCCTGGTCACCGTCCTGGTCGGCGACGCCGCCGAGATCGCGGACGACGTGCGGGCGCTCGGGATCGGTGAGGTCACCGTCATCAGCTGACGCCTGCGGTTGCTTCTCGTCCGGCCCGGTGGAGCCTGCCCGCTCCGCCGGGCCGGACGCGTATTTAAATCCGTTGCGGGTCCCGGTGGTTCCGTGGATAGATGTTCCCCGACGCACCACACGTGCGAACTGCGAACTGCGACGAACGAAGGGAGGCGGTCACCATGCGGGTCGAGCGAGAGATACGACGACGCTCCCCAAGGCCGTTCCTCCCCTGTTCCGCTCCGGCTGCCTGAGCGCACCCGCCCCTGAACTTCCCCGAGCCACGCCGGGATTCTTCGCGCGGCACCCCATTTCTCGTGAATTCCCCGACCCATGGAGGTCGTTCAACCATGACGTACACCGAAGTGCCCGGAATCCGGGTGCCGATCCGGATGTGGACCGACCCGGCGACGGTCGAGGGCGCGGCCCTGCAGCAGCTGCGCAACATCAGCTCCCTGCCCTGGCTGCACGGCCTCGCCGTGATGCCGGACGTCCACCTGGGCAAGGGCGCGACCGTCGGCTCCGTCATCGCCATGAAGGGCGCGGTCTGCCCGGCGGCGGTCGGCGTCGACATCGGCTGCGGGATGAGCGCGGTGAAGACCTCCCTCACCGCCAAGGACCTCCCGGACGACCTCTCCGGCCTGCGCAACAAGATCGAGCAGGCGATCCCGGTCGGCCGCGGCCTCCACACCGACCCGGTCGACCCGACGAAGCTGTACGGCTTCCGCGCGGCGGGCTGGGACGACTTCTGGCAGCGCTTCGACGGGGTGGCGGAGGAGGTCAAGTGGCGCCGCGAGCGGGCGATGCAGCAGATGGCGACGCTTGGTGGAGGAAATCATTTCATCGAACTGTGTGTCGATACGACTGACGCGGTCTGGCTGATGTTGCACTCCGGCTCCCGCAACATCGGCAAGGAGCTGGCGGAGCACCACATGGGCGTCGCCCGTTCGCTGTCGCACAACCAGGGCCTGGTCGACCGGGACCTGGCGGTCTTCCTCGCGAAGACCCCGGAGATGGCCGACTACCGCCAGGACCTTTTCTGGGCGCAGGAGTACGCGAAGCACAACCGCGCCCTGATGATGGCGCTCTTCCAGGACGTCGTCCGGCGCGAGTTCACCAAGGCGGGAGTCACCTTCGACGAGGTGATCAGCTGTCACCACAACTACGTCGCGGAGGAGCGCTACGACGGCGTCGACCTGCTGGTGACCCGCAAGGGCGCGATCCGGGCCGGCTCCGGCGACCTGGGGATCATCCCGGGTTCGATGGGGACGGGGTCCTACATCGTCCGCGGCCTGGGCAACGCGGCTTCGTTCAACTCCGCCTCGCACGGCGCCGGCCGGAAGATGAGCCGCAACGCCGCCAAGAAGCGGTTCACCACACGTGACCTGGCCGAGCAGACCGCGGGCGTGGAGTGCCGCAAGGACAGCGGCGTGGTGGACGAGATCCCGGGCGCCTACAAGTCCATCGAGAAGGTCATCGAGCAGCAGAAGGACCTGGTCGAGGTGGTCGCGCACCTCAAGCAGGTGGTCTGCGTCAAGGGCTGAGTCCAGGCCTCCCGAGGAGCGGATCGGGGTGCCGCCACGATGTGGCGACACCCCGATCGGGCAGTTGCCCGGGGTCAGGCGGCGG
The DNA here is from genome assembly GCF_055584725.1 of Kitasatospora sp. NPDC101108. Classification (NCBI taxonomy): domain Bacteria; kingdom Bacillati; phylum Actinomycetota; class Actinomycetes; order Kitasatosporales; family Streptomycetaceae; genus Kitasatospora; species Kitasatospora sp. NPDC101108. Next base: position 23,367 of record NZ_JBVJLM010000021.1, on the reverse strand, counting down.
CGGGGAGCTCGTCGAGGCCCTCGGAGACGAGCTTGGCGAGGCGGTCGAGGGCGTCGTCGGCGTCGGGGGCGTCGGAGGCCAGGATGACCTCTTCGCCGCCCTGGGCGCCCAGGCCGAGAAGGCCGAGCATCGAGGCTGCGTTGACCGGGTTGCCGCCCGGCTTGGCGATGGTGATCGGCACGCCGGTGGCCGTAACGGCCCGGACGAAGATGGAGGCGGGACGGGCGTGCAGGCCCTCGGCCCAACCGATGGTGACGCGGCGCTCAGCCATGAGACGTGCCTTTCCGGTGAAGCTGGTCACGGCCGTGCTCGGGGGAGCGGGGGGAACGACCGTGTTGTCTAGACCAGTGTTGCACGCAGACAACCCCTTCCAGGCGCGGCGTTCGGGACTTGTGATTGTTTCTTTTCGGGGCATAAGGCCCGGCCAGTGGCCCTGTCCACCCTGCCGTGAGCACGCGCCCGGCGCCATTCGGCCCGTCGCCGGATAACCTGACGAATGTGGAAGACCCCGCGGTGGCGAACTCCGCGCAACCCGACTATCCGCAGCACTGGGAAGCCGACGTCCTGCTGCGCGACGGCGGCACGGCCCGGATCCGGCCGATCACTCCCGACGACGCCGGGCGGCTGGTCGAGTTCTACGAGCAGGTCTCGGACCAGTCCAAGTACTTCCGCTTCTTCGCCCCCTACCCGCGGCTGTCCGACAAGGACGTCCGCCGCTTCACCCACCACGACTTCGTGAACCGGGTCGGCCTCGCCGTCGTGGTCCGGGACCACTTCATCGCCACCGTGCGCTACGACCGGATCGATGCCGAGGGGCGCCCCTCCGAGCACGGCACCGACGCCGAGGTCGCCTTCCTGGTCCAGGACGCCCACCAGGGCCGCGGGGTCGCCTCCGCCCTGCTGGAGCACATCGCCGCGGTCGCCCAGGAGCGCGGCATCCGCCGCTTCCAGGCCGAGGTGCTGCCGGAGAACCGCAAGATGGTGAAGGTCTTCACCGACGCCGGTTACACCCAGCGCCGCAGCTTCGCCGACGGCGTGGTGCACCTGGAGTTCGACCTCGAACAGACCGACCGCTCGCTCGCCGTGATGCGCGCCCGCGAGCACCGCGCCGAGGCCCGCTCGGTGCAGCGGCTGCTGACCCCGCGCTCGGTGGCCGTGATCGGCGTCTCCCGCAACCCGCAGACCGTCGGCCGGGCCCTCCTGCGCGACCTGCTCGGCAGCTTCGACACCGAGTTCGGGAGCCGGTACGACCCCAAGCGGGCCCCGCGTGCCGTCTACGCGGTGAACCGCGGCGCCCCGCCCGGCACCGAGCTGGACGGCATCCCGGTGCACCGTTCGATTCTGGACATTCCCGGGCCGGTCGACCTCGCGGTGATCGCCGTTCCCGAGAGCGCCGTCCCGGCGGCCGTCGCCGAGTGCGGCGCGCACGGCGTGCAGGGCCTGGTGGTGGTCACCGCCGGCTACGCGGAGACCGGTCCGGAGGGCCGCGACCGCCAGCGCGCCCTGGTCCGCCAGGCCCGCGCGGCGGGGATGCGGGTGATCGGCCCGAACGCCTTCGGCCTGATCAACACCGACCCCGACCACCAGCTGAACGCCTCGCTCGCCCCCCACCTGCCCGACCGCGGCGGCTTCGGGATCTTCTGCCAGTCCGGGGCGATCGGTGTTGCCCTGCTGGAGTCCGCCCACCGGCGCGGCCTCGGCATCTCCTCCTTCGCCTCGGTCGGCAACCGCTCGGACGTGTCCGGTAACGACTTCCTGCAGTACTGGGCCGAGGACGACGCCACCGAGGTGGTGCTGCTCTACCTGGAGTCCTTCGGCAACCCCCGCAAGTTCACCCGGATCGCCCGCCGCCTGGCCACCGCCAAGCCGGTGGTGGTGGTCAAGGGCGCCCGCCACACCGGCAGCCTGCCGCCCGGCCACGCCGTCCCGGCCACCGCCACCGGCCTGCGCGACGCCACCGTCGACGCGCTGTTCGAGCAGGCCGGGGTGATCAGGGTGGCGACCATCACCGAGCTCTTCGACACCGGCGAGCTGCTCGCCCAGCAGCCGTTGCCGCCCGGCGACCGGGTCGCCGTGGTCGGCAACTCCGACTCGCTCGGCCTGCTCACCTACGACTCCTGCCTGAGCGCCGGGCTGCGCCCGTGCACTCCCGTCGACCTCACCACCGCCGCCACCGGCGAGAACTTCCGGATCGCCCTGGACGTCGCGCTCGGCGACCCGAACGTGGACGCGGTGATCGCCGTCGCCATCCCGCCGATCGGCACCTCCGCGCACGCCTTCATGGGCGGCCGACTGGCCGGCCCGGACGACCCGGAGATGGGCTCGGACGACCCGGAGATCGCCACCGCCCTGCTCGAAGCGGGCGAGCGCGCACGGGAGTTGGGCAAGCCCCTGGTGCTGGCCCACCTGGCCCTGACCGACCTGCCCAGCCGGCTGCGCCCCGGCGGCATCCCGGCCTACGCGGCGCCCGAGCGCGCCGTGCGCGCCCTCGCGCACGCTGTGCACTACGCGCAGTGGCGCCGCCGCACCGCCGAGGCGGAGGAGACGGCGCGCGTCCCCGAGCTGGACCGGATCGACGAGCCCGGCGCCCGCGCCCTGGTGGAGGCGGCGCTGAGCACCCGGGCCGCCGTCGCCGCGCGCACCCAGCCCGGCGGCGCCCGGATCACCCTGCCGGACACCGAGGCCCGGGCGCTGCTGGCCCGCTACGGCATCGACGTCTCGCCCACGCTGCCCGCCCCGGACGAGGAGGCCGCCGTCCGGGCCGCCGAGCAGCTCGGCTACCCGGTGGCCCTGAAGGCGACGGCCCCGCACCTGCGCCACCGCCCCGACCTGGGCAGCGTCCGGCTGGACCTCACCGGCGAGCCGGGCCTGCGCCGGGCCCACCGCGAGCTGGACGCCCTGCTCGGCGGCGCGGCCGGGGCCGAGCTGGTGGTGCAGCGGCTGGCCCCGCGCGGGGTGGACACCGTGATCGGGGCCACGGTCGACCCGGCGGTCGGCGCGATCCTCTCCTTCGGTCTGGCCGGGGCCCCGGCCGAACTGCTCGGCGACGTGGCCCACCGGCTCGTCCCGGCGACCGACCAGGACGTCGCCGGACTGATCCGCGAGGTGCGGGCGGCGCCGCTGCTGTTCGGCTGGCGCGGCGCCGAGGCGGTGGACACCGACGCCCTGGAGGAACTGCTGCTGCGGGTGTCGCAGCTGGTGGACGACGTCCCGGAGATCGCCTCGGTGGACCTCGAACCGGTGGTCGTGGCCCCGCACGGACTGGCGATCCTGGGAGCGCGGGTGCGGGTCGCGCCGCTGCCCGTCCGCAGCGATCTGGGCCCGCGCGCGATGAGCACGCTGTAACCTTCCTTGGTTGCGCCTGCCCGTTGGCGCTGATGTCCGAAGCTCGGCGCCGTGCCGCCCGCTTCGTCGGCGGACCATGCCAGGATGGAGTTATGGCGAAGACCGGTACCACCACCACTCAGGACCTGCGCTCGGCGATCGAGCGCAGCGGCTACTACCCGGCCCTGGTGTCCGAGGCGGTGGAGTCCGCGGTGGGCCCGGAGCCGATCAGCTCCTACCTGGTGCACCAGGAGACGACCTTCGACTCCAACGAGGTGCGCCGGCACGTGACGGTGCTGGTGCTGACCCCGACCCGGTTCGTGGTGAGCCACACCGACGAGCAGTCCGGTGACGCCGGCAGCCCCGCGGTGCCGTTCGCGACGACCTCGACGGAGAGCGTCCGGCTGGACCGGATCGGCTCGGTCGTGGTGAGCCGGATGGTGGCGAACCCGGAGACGTACACGCCCGGCACCCTGCCGCGCGAGGTGGTGCTGACGATCGGCTGGGGCGCGGTGCAGCGCCTGGACCTGGAGCCGGCCGGCTGCTCGGACCCGAACTGCGAGGCCGACCACGGCTACACCGGTTCGGCGACGGCCGACGACCTCTCGCTGCGGGTGAGCGAGGCCGGGGACGGCCCGGAGACGGTGGCCCAGGCCCTGGTGTTCGCCCGGGCGCTGTCCGACGCGACGATCGACAACGGCCCGCGGGTCTGAGCGCAGGCCGAACCCCGGCAGACGTCTGCCGCTTCCGTCCGCGTGCCCCTTCGCGCCCCCGCCCGCGTTTTCCGACCGCTACGAATCCGGTTCCATGTCCTTCGCACCCTCCGACGGCTACGACGCCTTCGAGATCCTCGACCCGGCCGCCGCCCCGGCGCCCCCGTACGGCAGCGGCTCGCTCTGCGACCTGCTGCCCTCGGTGGCGGCGGGCATGGGCGTCCCCGGGTTCACCGCGACGCTGCCCATCGCCCCGGCCGACCGGGCGGTGGTGTTCCTGGTGGACGGCCTGGGCTGGGAGCTGCTGCTGCGCCACCCCGAGTACGCGCCGTTCCTGTCCTCGCTGGCCGGGAGCTCGATGGGCGGCACCGGCCGTCCGCTGACCGCGGGCTTCCCGTCCACCACGGCGACCTCGCTGGCCTCGGTCGGCACCGGCACGCCGCCGGGCCTGCACGGCCTGGCCGGGTACACGGTGGCGGTTCCGGGCGCCGACTACCTGATGAACCAGCTGCGCTGGCAGCCGCACACCGACCCGCAGGCCTGGCAGCCGTACCCGACGGTCTTCGAGCAGACCCACCGGGCCGGGGTGGCGACCGCCCAGGTGTCCTCCCCGCTGTTCGCCCAGACCCCGCTGACCAGGGTGGCGCTGTCCGGCGGCAGCTTCCTGGGCCGCACCACCGGCGAGGAGCGGATGGACCTGGCCGCCTCCTGGCTGGCCGAGCACGACCGGGCGCTGGTGTACACGTACGTCAGTGAGCTGGACGGCGCGGGCCACCGGTTCGGCGTGGACTCCGACGAGTGGCGGATGACGCTGGACGCGGTGGACCGGCTGGCCCGCCGGCTGGCCGAGCAGCTGCCGCCGCGCTCGGCGATGTACGTGACCGCGGACCACGGCATGATCGACATCGCGCCCGAGGACCGGATCGACTTCGACGAGGACTGGGAGCTCGGCGCGGGAGTCGCCCTGCTCGGCGGTGAGGGCCGGGCCCGGCACGTGTACGCCGTGCCGGGTGCCGCGGCCGACGTGCACACGGTCTGGAGCGAGGTGCTGGGCGACCGGATGTGGGTGGCCTCTCGCGACGAGGCGATCGCGGCGGGCTGGTTCGGCCCGACCGTCGACGAGCGGGTGTACCGCCGGATCGGCGACGTGGTCGCCGCGGCACGCGACGACATCGCGGTCATCGCCTCCCGCAACGAGCCCGGCGAGTCCGCGATGATCGGGCTGCACGGCTCGATGACGCCGGTCGAGCAGTTCGTGCCGCTGCTCGAAGTCCGGGGCTGAGCCGGACCCTTGACCTCCCTGTGCCCGAACCCCCCTGATGTGAAAGGCCTTTGCCCCACCCATGGCTGAACTGGTGTTCTTCTCGGGCACGATGGACTGCGGCAAGTCGACGCTGGCGCTGCAGATGGACCACAACCACACCGCGCGCGGTCGGCAGGGCATCATCCTGACCCGCAACGACCGGGCCGGCGCGGCCACCCTCTCCAGCCGGCTGGGTCTGCAGGCCGCCGCGGTCGAGGTGACGGACGACTTCGACTTCCACGCGCACGTGGTGCACCGGCTCTCGGCCGGGGGCCGGGTGGACTACCTGATCTGCGACGAGGCCCAGTTCTTCGCCGCCGAGCAGGTCGACCAACTGGCCCGGGTGGTGGACGAGCTGGACATCGACGTCTACACCTTCGGCATCACCACCGACTTCCGCACCCGGCTGTTCCCGGGTTCGCAGCGGCTGATCGAGCTGGCCGACCGGGTGGAGGTGCTGCAGGTCGAGGCGCTGTGCTGGTGCGGCGCGCGGGCGACCCACAACGCCCGTACGGTCGGCGGGGTGATGGTGGTCGAGGGCGCCCAGGTGGTGGTCGGCGACATCTCGGTGAGCGAGGACGAGATCGGCTACGAGGTGCTGTGCCGCCGCCACCACCGCCGCCGACTGACCGCCGCGACCGCGCGCGTCTCGGTGCTCTCCCCGGACGTGCTGCCCTTCGAGGACCAGCAGGCGTAGGGCCCGTCCGCAGGAGGACGGGCCCCGCTCACGGAACCGTTGCTAGGCCGAGGCTTCGAGCACCGAGAAGTGCCCGCCCTGCGGGTCGGCCAGCCGGGCGGCGCGGCCGCGGTCGGTGTCGTGCGGTTCGACCAGGACGCGGCCGCCGAGTTCGACGGCGTGACGGGCGGTCAGCGCCGCGTTCCGGACCGCGAAGTGGGTGCGCCAGCGCGGCGGGTGGCCGCGCAGGTCGGCGTGGTGGCGGATGCCCGCGACCGGGCGCCCGTGCACCAGCAGGGCGGAGCCGCCGACGGCGGGCCGCACCGGCCGGTCGAGCACCGAGCCGTAGAAGGCGGCGGCGCCGTCGGCGTCCGGGGTGAGCAGTTCGGCCCAGGCGGGACCGCCGGGTTCCGTCCCGGCCTCCCGGCCGAGGTGCTCCTCGCCCTGCCAGAGGCCGAAGACGGCGCCGGAGACGTCGGAGGCGATGGCCATCCGTCCGGCCCGTTCGGCCTGCAGCGGGCCGACCGCGACGGTTCCGCCGCACTCGCGCACCAGTTGGGTAGTGCGGTCGGCGTCGTCCACGGCGAAGTAGGTGGTCCACTGCACCGGGAAGCCGGTGGCGGTGGGGACGCCGAGCCCGGCGACGGGTGCGCCGTCGAGCTCGGCCCGGACGTAGGCGCCGAGTTGGCCGGGCCCGGGGGAGTACGTCCAGCCGAGCAGTTCGCCGTAGAAGGCGCGGGCACCGGGCAGGTCGTGGGTCAGCAGGCTGACCCAGCAGGGCGTGCCCTGGGCCAGTCGGAGTTCCACCGCGGGCAATACGGGCCTCCTCACGGGTGGTTGGCGCACGGAAATCCGCGGGCGCGAGGGTGATGCTTCCACTCTGGGGCGCGCCCAACCCTCGACCCGCGCGGAAAGTCCGGCAAAGAGCGCACAAAGTGCGGTTGTTCGGGCGTGTCCTGCCGATTCCTGCCGGATCAGGACCCCGCAGCGGACCGCAGGGCTCTCGCCCCGAGGGCGCGCTGCGCGACAATGGCCGTCATGACGACCTTCAACGACGGTTCCCCGCTGATCTCCGCGGCCGAACTGGGGGAGGCGCTCGCCTCCGAGCGTCCGCCGGTACTGCTGGACGTGCGCTACCAGTTGGTCGGCGCCGCACCGGGCGGTCCGACCGCGGCCGAGGAGTACCGGGCCGGGCACCTGCCCGGTGCCCACTTCGTCGAGCTGGACCGGGACCTCGCGGCCCCGCCCGGCGCCCCCGGCCGGGGCGGCCGCCACCCGCTGCCGGACCCGGAGCAGTTCGGTGCGGCGATGCGCGGCTTCGGGGTGAGCGCCGGGCGGCCGGTCGTGGTGTACGACGGGGCGGCCTCGATGGCGGCGGCCCGGGCGTGGTGGCTGCTGCGCTGGGCCGGGCACCGGGACGTCCGGGTGCTGGACGGCGGTTTCGCCGCCTGGCAGGCGGCCGGGCTGCCGGTGACGCAGGAGCTGCCGGAGCCGGCGGAGGGCGACTTCAAGCCGGTGCCGGGGCAGTTGCCGACGGTCGACGCGGACGGCGCCGCGGACTGGGCGCGCGGCGATCTGCTGCTGGACGCCCGGTCGGGGGAGCGCTACCGGGGCGAGACCGAGCCGGTGGACCCGCGGGCCGGCCACATTCCGGGCGCGGTGTCGGCGCCGACCTCCGAGAACGTCCGCCCGGACGGGCGGTTCCGCCCGGCCGCCGAACTGCTGGCCCGGTTCCGGGCGTTCGGCGCGGGGGAGCGCAGGGCCGCGGTGTACTGCGGTTCGGGCGTGACGGCGGCGCACCAGATCCTGGCGATGGAGGTCGCGGGTCTGGACGCCACGCTGTACCCGGGCTCGTGGAGCGAGTGGTCGAGCGACGAGAGCCGCCCGGTGGCGGTGACCGGCCGGCCGGGCTGAGTCCGGACGCGTCGAAGGGGCGGGAGGCCGGGCCTCCCGCCCCTTCGACGTTCGTCGGGGACTACTCCTGCTTCTTGCGCCGGCTGCCGAAGACGATCTCGTCCCAGCTGGGCACGGTGGCCCGGCGGCCGGGCCGGACGCCGTCCGCCTCGGCCTGCCGGTCGGTGGTGCCGACCAGGCGCTCGCGGTGCGGGGCGACGGCGCGCGGCATCAGGATGTCGGCGTAGGCCGAACCCGCGCCGACCGCCGGGGCGGCGGCCGCGGCCGGCTCCTCGCTCTCCTCGGCGACCTCGGCGGGCACCGGTTCGATCGGGGTGGGGCCGCCGACGGCGAGGTCGCCGCGGAAGGCGGGGACCACGTCGAGCAGGCTGGTCAGCGAGTCCCGGCCCTCGGCGGTGGCCTCCCGCGACTCGCGGACCTCGCGGGCCGACATGATGCGGTCGGCGGAGGGCCGGTCGATCATCGGGCGGGGCGGCCGGTCCTGGGGGAGCCGGGCGATCCGCGGGATGAACGGGAAGACCGAGTCCTCCTCGCGCTCGACCGTCTCGCCGATCAGCGCGCGGGCCTCGTCGTCGTTGGGCTGGACCAGGCGCCGGGGCGGGTCGTACGTCCAGGACGCGCTGCGGCCCTCGCCGTCGGCACGGTAGGAGAGGATGACCTCCCAGGTGCCGTCGTCGCGCCGCCAGGAGTCCCAGCGCTCGGTGTCCTTCTCGGCGCCGCGCAGCGCGAGCCGCTCGGCCACGGCCTCGCCGAGCTGCGGTCCGGGGGACTCGCCGTTGCGGCGGATGGCGGTCTTGCGGGCGCGTTCGGCCATGAAGGCGCGCTCGGCGAGGACCGGTCCCTCGAAGCGGCGGACGCGGTCGACGGAGATGCCGGCGGCCTGGGCGACCTCCTCGGCGGAGGCACCGGCTCGTATCCGCGCCTGGATGTCCCGGGGGCGGAGGTGGCTCTCGACCTCGATCTCGATCTGGCCGAGGCGCGGCCGGTCGCCGCGGATGGCGGCGCGCAGCCGCTCGTCGATGGGGAGGGTGTACTCCGTGCTGTCGGCAGCCTTGAGCACCAGCCGTGTGCCGTCGTTGCTGACGGCCACAACCCGCAGTTCGGGCACGGTTACCTCCCGGGTGGTGCCTGCCGACGTCACCTGCGTCGCTGCTCCCGTACTGAGTGTGGCCTGCCCACTCGCGACTGGCCACAACCTTGCTGAGTTCCCCGGCGTGTCGGGCATACGCCCGGGCACACCAATGTGGCACGGTTGCCTTTTTGCCACGTCATGCGTCGACGTCGCGCCTGGGTGTCCCGGCCGTCTCGCACGCGGAGTGTTCGCGACGATCCGGGACCGGCGTCGCCGTGCGTGCCCGTTCAGTGGCTCTTCGTCAAGCTGTCGGTGTAGGCACAGTCGACAAGTCGACCCAAGGCTCGGGCTTTACGAACAGTACTCCATTCGTGGCATCCGGAGGGGCGGCTCGCCGCTCAAGTCTCCCGCGATTCACGGGAATCTCAAGAGCGCGCGCCCCCAATGGCGGACCACCACCGGATGAACGGTGATCATCTTCACACAATCCGGGCGCGCAGAACCGCATTTTCGTCCCTTGTGTCCTTCTTTGGGCAAGATGGAGTGGCTTGTTCGAGTAAGAGTCGTACGGACCGAGGGATGTTGATGCCGGAGCGGAGCCCCGCCGAGGAGGGCGGCAAGGAGGAGCGCAAGCGGATCGATCTGAGTGTGGCTCAGGTGTCGGCGAGTGCGCTGGCCGCGGTGGTGGGCGCGCTGCTCGCCTCCGAACTCGGCGTGTACGGCACGATCATGGGCGCGGCGGTGGTCAGCATCGGGGCCACCACCGGCGGCGCGGTGTTCCAGCACGTGTTCAGGCGGACCGGCCAGCAGCTGCGCGAGGCGGCGGACCGCGGGCCGAACCGGACCCTGAACTCCCTGCGCCAGGTGCCGGTGGAGCCGGAGCGTGCCGAGCCGGTGCCGGCCGGTCCGCCGGTGATCACCTCGGAGTGGAACGAGCCGCAGGTGGTGCGGGCGCGCCGGCGCTGGGGCTGGCGGACCTACGCGGCGGTGTCCGGGCTGGTGTTCGTGCTGGCGATGACGCCGATCCTGGCGTTCGAGCTGGCCACCGGCCGGCCGGTGGCGGCGACGGTGCAGGGCGAGTCCGGCAAGGGGACGTCCTTCGGCGGCGCGGTGAAGCCCAGGTCGTCCACGCCGCAGGACGCCCCGGCGGACCGGCCGGCCACCGGGGGCGGCGGGCGGGGCCCGGCGGCCACGCCCTCCGGCGGCGCCTCGGCCCCGGCGACCACCCGGCCGAGCCGGGAGCCGGGCCCGACGCCGAGCGGCGGCGCCGGGGAGCACGGCGGCGCGGCCTCCCCCTCGGCCGTCCCGAGCGCGACCCCCTCGGCCGGTGCCTCCCCGTCGGCGGGTGGCGGCACCGGTCCGACGGGCGGGCCCACGTCGCGCCCGCCGGTGCCCGGCGACGTCCCGGCGCGGGCGCCGGCGACCGCGCCGCCCGCCGCCGGTACCCCGGGGAGTTAGGGCGGGTCCGGCCTAGGCCCCCAGCACGCGCCGCAGGTAGTCGTTGCCGAAGAGGCGCTGCGGGTCGACCTCGTCGCGCAGCGCCGTGAAGTCGCCGAAGTGCGGGTAGACGCCGGCCAGGTACTCGGCGTCGCGGGTGTGCAGCTTGCCCCAGTGGGGGCGGCCCTGATGGGCGGTCATCAGCTGTTCCACGCCGGTGAAGTAGCCCTGGTCGCGGGTGCCCCGGTAGAGGTGGACGGCGATGTAGGCGCTGTCCCGGCCGGAGGCGGTGGACAGCCAGAGGTCGTCGGCGGGGGCGAAGCGCACCTCGACCGGGAAGCTGACCTTCCAGTCGGAGCGTTCGACCAGGGCCTTCAGTTCGCGCAGCACCTCGGCGACGGCCGCGCGCGGGACGGCGTACTCCATCTCCACGAAGCGGACCCTGCGCGGGCTGGTGAACACCTTGTGGGAGGTGTCGGTGTAGCTGCGGTCGGACCAGGCGCGGCTGGCGAGCGAGGCGATGGCGGGGACGGCGCCGGGGAAGCGGCGGCCGACCCGGCAGGCGCCCTCCCAGACGGTGTTGGAGAGGAAGTCGTCCTCCAGCCAGCCCTTGAACCGGGGCAGCGGGGCGGCCGGCCCCTGGCTGCGGTTGTTGCGCTTGGTGGAGCAGCGGTCGGTGTGGGGGAACCAGTAGAACTCGAAGTGCTCGTTGACGGCGGTGAGGTCGTCGAGGCGTTCCAGCACCTCGTCGAAGCCCATCGGCTGCTCGTGCGCGGTGAGCAGGAAGGCCGGTTCGACGCCGAAGGTGAGGGCGGTGATCACGCCGAGGGCGCCGAGGCCGAGCCGGGCGCCCTGGAAGAGCCGAGGGTTTTCGGTGGGGGAGCAGCGCCGGACGGTGCCGTCGGCGAGGACGATCTCCAGGGCGCGGATCTGGGCGGCGAGGGAGCCGGAGTCGCGGCCGGTGCCGTGGGTTCCGGTGCTGGTGGCGCCGGCGACGGTCTGGACCTCGATGTCGCCCATGTTGGTGAGGGAGAGGCCCTCGGCGGCGAGGAGCCGGTTGAGGCGGCTCAGCGGGAGGCCGGACTCGACGGTGACGGTGCCGGCCTCGCGGTCGATCTCGCGGACGGCGGTGAGCGCGTGGGGGCGGACCAGCAGGCCGTCGCCGGGTGAGGCGATCGCGGTGAAGGAGTGCCCGGAGCCGGCGGCCTTGACGCTGCGGCCCTGTTCGGCGGCGCGCAGGATCTCCTTGGCCAGTTCCTCCGCGGTGCCGGGGGTGGCGGTGCGGGCCGGGTGGGCGCTCTGGTTGCCGGCCCAGTTGGTCCACCGGGTGCGGGTCGCGGTGCTGGCCTGGGGCATTGCGCTGCCTCCTGCTCCGTGGCCGAACGGGGTCGGCGCGTCAGGGGCGGCGGGGCCGCCCTCAGGGCCCGGGGAGACCGGTCCTACCCACGGGTAGAGCCGTGGGTAGGGCGAGAGATTAGTCAGTTCACCGTTCGGCGTCTACGGGTCGACCGGCCTATCCGGCGGAGGATTCGGAGGCCGCTCCGGCGGCCACCTCGGCGGGCTGCTCGGTGGTGAGTCCGGCGCGCAGGCGGCCGAGGCCGGCCAGGGCGGCGAGGACTCCGAGCAGACCGGCGGCCAGCGGCACGGTGTAGCCCGCGGCGGCGCCGGAGCCGTCGACGACCCAGCCGGCGGCGGAGGAGCCGACCGCGACGCCGAGGGCGAGCCCGGTGGTGGTCCAGGTCATGCCCTCGGTGAGCTGGGAGGCCGGGACGAGCCGTTCGACCAGCGCCATCGCGGTGATCAGGGTGGGGGAGATGGCGATCCCGGCGACCAGCAGTGCGGCGCCGACCGCGGCCAGCCCGCCGATGCCGTTCACCGTGTGGGCGACCAGCAGCAGCGGCACCATGCTGAGCGCCATGAACAGCACACCGAGGAAGAAGCGCAGGGCCATCGAGCCGGTCGGCTTGAGGGCGCCGAACACCACTCCGGCGAGGCAGGAGCCGACCGCCCACAGGGCGAGGATCACGCTGGAGACCGACTTGTGCCCCTGGGCCTCGGCGTAGGCGACGGTGACCACCTCGACCGAGCCGAAGATCGTGCCGGTGGCGACGAAGGTGAGGATCAGCACCTGCAGGCCGCGGTTGAGGATGACCGAGCTCCCCTCGTGCCGGGCGGTCTCGTGGACCGGCGGCTCGGTGGAGCGCTGCCCGGCGAACAGGAGCACGCCCACGGCGAGGAAGATCCCGGCGAGCAGCACGCCGGCCTCGGGGAAGACGGAGGTGGCCAGGCCGATGGAGAGGATCGGGCCGACGATGAAGCAGACCTCGTCGACGACGGCCTCGAAGGAGTAGGCGGTGTGGAGCTTGCCGGCGTCCTCGCGGTAGAGGTGCGCCCAGCGGGCGCGGACCATCGCGCCGGTGCTCGGCATGACGCCCATGCCGGCGGCGAAGACGAACAGCGTCCAGTCCGGGGCGTTGAGCCGGGCGCAGAGCAGCAGGCCGACGACGGAGCCGACGGTGAGCGCCATGGCGGGGACGATGATCTTCGCCTGGCCGAGCCGGTCCACCAGCCGGGAGACCTGGGGCCCGAGGATCGCCGCGGAGACCGCCAGGGTCGCCGAGACCAGGCCGGCCACGCCGTACGAGCCGCGCAGCTGGGACAGCATGGTCACGATGCCGATGCCGGTCATGGAGATCGGCAGTCGGGACACGAAGCCGGTGGAGGAGAAGGCCACGGTGCCGGGCGCGGCGAATATTCGGCGGTAGCTGGACAGCACGGGAGCTCCGGGCGGGGGGTAAGGAACAAGGCTGGTGAACACAGCTTACGTACGTTGGCAAACGGTAATTTCCGGACACCCACGCAGCCCCGGCGCCGGCCCCCGGCCCCTCAGTGGCAGGATCGGTCCCATGTCCGACGCGCGCAAACCCTCCTCCTCCGGCGCCGCCCCGTACGACGCCCTGCTGCTCCTCTCCTTCGGCGGCCCCGAGGCCCCGGAGGACGTCGTCCCGTTCCTGGAGAACGTCACCCGGGGCCGCGGCATCCCCAGGGAACGGCTCAAGGAGGTGGGCAGGCACTACTTCCTGTTCGGCGGGGTCAGCCCGATCAACGAGCAGAACCGCGAGCTGCTGACCGCCCTGCGCAAGGACTTCGCCGAGCACGGGCTGGACCTGCCGGTCTACTGGGGCAACCGGAACTGGGCCCCCTACCTGGTGGACACCCTGCGGGAGATGGCCGCGGACGGCCGCCGCCGGATCGCGGTGCTCGCCACCAGCGCCTACGCCGGGTACTCGGGCTGCCGCCAGTACCGGGAGAACCTGGCCGACGCGCTGGCCGTCCTCGCCGAGGAGGGCCGCCCCGCGCTGACCGTCGACAAGCTGCGGCACTTCTACAACCACCCCGGCTTCGTCGAGCCGATGATCGACGCCACCGTCGCCGCCCTGGCCGAACTGCCCGAGGCCGTCCGGCCCGGCGCCCGGCTGGCCTTCACCACCCACTCCATCCCGGAGGCGATGGCCGAGACCTCCGGCGCCCCGGACGACCCGGCCCGCGGCACGCCCGGCGGCGCGTACGTCGCCCAGCACCTGGAGGTGGCCCGGCTGATCGCCTCGGCCGTCGCCGAGCGCACCGGCGTGGAGGACCGGCCGTGGGAGCTGGTGTTCCAGAGCCGCAGCGGCGCCCCGCACATCCCGTGGCTGGAGCCGGACATCTGCGACCACCTGGAGGCGCAGCACGCCGACGGCGCGCCGGCCGTGGTGATGGTCCCGATCGGCTTCGTCTCCGACCACATGGAGGTCAAGTACGACCTCGACACCGAGGCCGCCGCCAAGGCCGCCGAACTCGGTCTGCCGGTCGCCCGGGCGGCCACCGTCGGCGCCGATCCGCGGTTCACCGCCGCGGTTCGCGAGCTCGTCCTGGAGCGGGCCGCCACCGAACGCGGCGAGGGCGTGACCCGCTGCGCCCTCGGCGCCCTCGGCCCCAGCCACGACGTGTGCGCGGTGGCCTGCTGCCCCAACCCGCGCGCCCCCCGCCCGGCCGCCGCCGAGCGCTGATACCAGGAGGAGAACCCCGTGCCCACCCCCGCCCCGCCCGCCGACGGACTGCTCGACGACCTGCTGGACGTCGCCCTGGACGCGGCCCGGCAGGCCGGCGCCCTGCTGCGCGACGGCCGCCCCGCCGACCTCGGCGTGGCCGGCACCAAGAGCAGCCCCGTCGACGTGGTCACCGAGATGGACCTCGCCTCCGAGAAGCTCATCGTGGAGCTGATCGCCGACCGCCGCCCCGAGGACGGCTACCTCGGCGAGGAGGGGGCCGAGCGCCCCGGCACCAGCGGGGTGCGCTGGGTCGTCGACCCGCTCGACGGCACGGTGAACTACCTGTACGGGCTGCCCTCCTGGGCGGTCAGCGTGGCCGCCGAGGTGGACGGCCGGGCCGCCGTCGGGGTGGTGTACGCCCCCGCGCGCGGCGAGCTGTTCCACGCCGTGTTGGGCCGCGGCGCCCGCCTCGACGGCCGGCCGGTCTCGGCCCGCCCGGCCCCGCCCTGGGGCCAGGCGCTGATCGCCACCGGCTTCAACTACGTCCAGCCGGTGCGGGTGCGCCAGGCCGAGGTGCTGCTGGCGCTGATGCCCGAGGTGCGGGACGTCCGCCGGGGCGGCGCGGCCGCGGTGGACCTGTGCGACGTGGCCGCCGGACGGCTGGACGGCTACTACGAGCGCGGCCTCGCCCCCTGGGACCGGGCGGCCGGCTGCCTGATCGCCACCGAGGCCGGCGCCCTGGTCGGCGGCCGCCCCGGGCACGGCCCGGACGGCGAGCTGACCGTGGCCGCCGCCCCGGGAGTGTACGAACCGCTGCAGGAGCGGCTGGCCGCGCTGCGCGCCTGGGCGGACTGAGGCGCGCAGCGCCGATCGGGCCCCCGGACCCGGCCCCGGACAAGCGAAGAGCCCTGGCACACGGGGGATGCCAGGGCCTGGGGTTTCGCACGGCCCCCGCAGGGCCGCTGGTGCCGGAAACCGGCGTCGGGTCAGGCGGCGGTGCGGTGGCGGTCCAGCACGGTGTCCACACCGTGCTCGGCGGCGAGACGACGGAGATCGTCCAGCTCGGACTGCTCCACCTCGGCGAGGAACTCGTCCCCGGCCTCGATCGCGCGGTGCAGGTCCTGCTCGGCGTTGGCTATGCGCTGCAGGATTCCGGCCTTGAAGGCGTCCATACGGGCCCCCTTACTGTGTCGGACGTGCACGGTCGTGCGCTCTCCGCCCCGAGGAGGGTCCAGCCGGTGAATGCGCCCGGTCCGACAGGTGGTGGATCTCCGGTCGAGCGCGGAGACGGCCTTCGGCCGCTCCCGGTGACGCCCCAACCCCAGGGCCGGCGCGGATGAACGCACGGCGGGTGGGTGCGATCGGCCGTCAGCCAGATCGCGGGTGTGCAGCTGTCCTCCCCGCCCCGGGGGCCCGGAAACCTCCGGACTGAAGAAAGTTGCCGCTGTCACGGTCCAAGCGGAGCGTTCCCGGCACGAACGGTCACCGCCGCGGCCTCGGGTTCCCTGCCCGAGGGGCAGCTTATCGCTGCTTTACCGCAGGACCAGGCAGGATGGAGGCACCGTCGGAGCCGTGCGTCCGCTTCCGGGGCCGGCCTGGAGAAGGGACAACGACCGTGCGGGTTCTCGTCGTCGAGGACGAGCAGCTGCTTGCCGAGGCCGTCGCGACCGGCCTGCGCCGCGAGGCGATGGCCGTCGACGTGGTGTACGACGGGGAGGCCGCGCTCCAGCGCATCGCGGTCAACGACTACGACGTCGTGGTCCTGGACCGCGACCTCCCACTGGTGCACGGCGACGACGTGTGCCGCAAGGTGGTCGAACAGGGCCTGGCGACCCGGGTGATCATGCTGACCGCCTCCGGCGACATCAGCGACCGGGTCGAGGGCCTGGAGATCGGCGCCGACGACTACCTTCCGAAGCCGTTCGCCTTCAGCGAACTCGTGGCCCGGGTGAGGGCGCTGGGCCGCCGCGCGACCATCCCACTGCCTCCGGTGCTGGAACGGGCCGGCATCTCGCTCGACCCCGGCCGGCGCGAGGTGATCCGCGAGGGCCGCACCGTCCAGCTCGCCCCCAAGGAGTTCGCCGTCCTGGAGGTGCTGATGCGGGCCGGCGGCGCGGTCGTCTCCGCCGAGCAGCTCCTGGAGAAGGCCTGGGACGAGCACACCGACCCCTTCACCAACGTCGTGCGGGTCACCGTGATGACGCTGCGCCGCAAGCTCGGCGACCCGCCGGTGATCGTCACCGTGCCCGGTTCCGGCTACCGGATCTGACCGGAATCCGCCCCTGGAATCCGCCCCCACGGAATCCATCCCCCGGGATCCGCCCCCCAGAGGATCCCCGCCGTACCAGCGCCCGCCCCGGCGGACGCCCCGAGAGGACCATCATGACCACCCCGCCGCGTCCGGCCGGCGGGCCCTCCGGCGCGCCCGCCGGCGGCCCGCGTGCCGTACCGCCCAAGCCCGTGCACCCGCCCCGTGCGCCCCGAGAGGGCCAGCAGGAGACCTACGTGCCCGGTGACGGGCTGCTCGCCTGGCTGCCGTTCCGCCCGACGATCCGGATGCGGCTCACCCTGCTGTACGGCGGGATGTTCCTGATGGCCGGCGTGCTGCTGCTGCTGCTGATGTACTTCTTCGTCCGGCAGGCCCTGGACTACGTCGCGCCGCCGCAGATCAACTTCACCGTGGTCACCCCCAACGGCGTCTCGTCCAACTTCATGGTCAACGGCACCCAGATGTCCAGCGACCAGCTCAACGCGCTGCTCGCCAGCCGGCACGAGGCGGCTTCCGGCGCCGCCCTCAACGCGCTGCTCCGCAAGTCGCTCACCGTCCTGGTCTGCCTCGCCGTGATCGCCTTCGCGGCCGGCTACGCGATGGCCGGCCGGGTGCTGCGCCCGCTCGGCCGGATCACCCGCACCGCCCGGGACGTCGCCTCCTCCGACCTGCACCGCCGGATCGAGCTGGACGGGCCCGACGACGAACTCAAGGAGCTCGCCGACACCTTCGACGACATGCTGGACCGGCTGGACCGCTCCTTCGACTCCCAGCGCCGCTTCGTCGCCAACGCCTCGCACGAGCTGCGCACCCCGCTCGCGATCAACCGCACCCTGCTGGAGGTCCAGCTCTCCGACCCGGCCGCCTCCCCCGACCTCCAGCAGCTCGGCAAGACCCTGCTGGCCACCAACGAGCGCAGCGAGCAGCTGGTCGAGGGCCTGCTGCTGCTGGCCCGCAGCGAGAACGAGCTGACCGACCGCCGTGCGGTGGAGCTGTCCGAGGTGGCCACCCGGGCGCTGGAGCAGACCCGGGGCGAGGCCGACAAGCGCGAGGTCGAGCTGCGTTCCAAGCTCGCCCCGGCGGTGGTCGCGGGCAACGGCGTGCTGCTGGAGCGGCTCGCGCTGAACCTGCTGCAGAACGCCGTCCGCTACAACACCTCGGGCGGCTGGGTCGAGCTGGCCACCGCCACGGTGCCGGGCGGCGGCGAGCTGGTGGTCTCCAACACCGGCCCGGTGGTGCCCGGCTACGAGCTGGAGCACATCTTCGAGCCGTTCCGCCGGATCAAGGGAGCGGACCGCACCCGCAGCGACAAGGGGGTCGGACTGGGCCTGTCCATCGTCCGCTCGGTCGTGCGCGCCCACGGCGGCACCATCGAGGCCACCCCGCGCGCCGGGGGAGGACTCACCATGCGGGTGCGGATCCCCTCGCCGTAGCGGCCCCTCTGCGCCGTTCCGCGCCGTAACGGCCCCGGACGGCGACGCGTTCCGTGGGCAACCGTTTCCAGCCGCCCCCGGCAGGCCTGTCAAGACGACATAAGGCCTGGCGGGGGCGGCTTGTCATTTCCGGCCCGGGCAACTTACGGTGTCGTAACCTACGCAACCGTAAGTGCGCCTGCCGGTCCGCCCGTCGACAGCTCCGCGCGACGGTTGCCCGCCCCACGCGCCCGTCCCGCGCGTATCCCGTCCCCCAGGAGCACGACCGTGACCATCGCCCCTGTGCAGAGCAGCCCCTCGCTCGGATCGAGCGGCTGGACCGACACGCGACTGATCCTGGCCCTCGAAGAGGTCGTGGAGCAGGAGCTCAACCGCCACCTCGGCGTGGCCAAGGAGTGGATGCCCCACGAGTTCGTGCCGTGGAGCCAGGGCCGTGACTTCGACGGCGTGCTGGGCGGCGAGGCGTGGAACGTCCAGCAGTCGCAGGTGACCCCGCTCGGCCGGGTGTCGCTGGTGGTCAACCTGCTGACCGAGGACAACCTCCCCAGCTACCACCACGAGATCGCGACCATGTTCGGCCGCGAGGGCGCCTGGGGCACCTGGGTGCACCGCTGGACCGCCGAGGAGGGCCGGCACGGGATAGCCATCCGCGACTTCCTGCTCGCCACCCGGGCCGTCGACCCGGTCGAGCTGGAGCGGGCCCGGATGTCGCACATGTCCGAGGGCTTCGAGTCCGACAACTCGCACAGCATGCTGCACTCGGTCGCGTACGTGGCCTTCCAGGAGCTCGCCACCCGCATCTCGCACCGCAACACCGGCAAGTACGCCGGCGACCCGCTGTGCGACCAGCTGCTGGCGAAGATCGCCAACGACGAGAACCTGCACATGGTCTTCTACCGGAACCTGCTGAAGGCCGCCCTGGAGATCGCCCCGGACCAGGCCATGCGCGCCATCGCCGACGTGGTCACGAACTTCCGGATGCCGGGCCACGGCATCCCCGGTTTCGAGCGCGCCGCCGCGCAGATCGCCCTCGGCGGGGTCTACAACCTGCGCATCCACCACGACGACGTGCTGCAGCCGGTGCTGCGCCACCTGAAGGTGATGGAGTTCGGCGGCCTGGGCCCCGAGGGCCAGCTGGCGCAGAACGAGCTGGGCGTCTTCCTGGACGGCCTGGACTTCCAGGCGCGCAAGTTCGAGGAGCGCCAGGCCGCGTTGCTGGCGCGCCGGGAGGCCCGCCGCAACGCCGGCTAGCGGTCCTCGGGGGCGCTCCCGCAGATCGGTCGCGCCCCCTGACCGAGGGGGTGGAGTGGGTGGATTTTCCGGGTTTTGTCCCGGAAGATTCTGAACGTGACCAAGGTCACACCGTGTCGCTCCGCGATGTCGGCCAACGCCGGAGAGTGATCACCTCGTCAGGGGCGCCGATCGCCGTCCGTGACCGGAATCCGGACCGCCGACGAACCGCGGGGTTGGTCGTCATCCCTGGTGGGCAAGGGATTTCCCGGACGCCGCTAAGGCTTCCGCTCACTGTGAGTCGCTGGAAGGACGGTCGTTCGGCGAGTCGGCGATGGCCCAGCGTGAGGCCCTCCGCGCCCTGCGGGATCACCCCAACGGAGCCCTGGCTGAGTGTCGATTGAGTAACAGGGCTTGAAGTAAGGCAAAATCTCCGCCTCGGGTCGGGCACAAGACCGACCCCCCATGCGTTACGTGCGCTGGAGATACCGCACACACCGCACAACCCGGAGGGGGAGAGCGAAAAATGGCAACCGACTACGACACCCCACGCAAGACCGACGACGAGCTCAACGAGGACAGCATCGAGGAGCTCAAGGCTCGTCGGAACGACAAGGGCGGCAGCTCGGTCGACGTCGACGAGTTCGACGCCGCCGAGGGCATGGAGCTCCCCGGCGCCGACCTCTCGAACGAGGAGCTCGCGGTTCGGGTGCTGCCCAAGCAGGCCGACGAGTTCACCTGCATGAGCTGCTTCCTGGTCCACCACCGCAGCCAGCTGTACAGCGAGAAGAACGGCAACCCGATCTGCCGGGACTGCGGCGCCTGAGCACCGCAGCGGACAGCGCCAGGAACCCGTGGCTCCCGCGGGACCGGCACAACGCTCCTTCCGGCCCCGGGCAGCGGGGCCGGACGGCAGGTCCGCGGACCGTCCGGAAGGGCGGACCCGGGAGGACGGAGTCGGTCGGCCGCGCGCCGGCCAGGACAAAGTCGTAGGGACGGTCCCGCAGCAGCGGAACCGTCCCTCTCGGTCTTTCCGGGGCCCTCGTGGTGGGCCTGTCAGGTCCGGGCGCCGCGCCGGGCCTCCTCCAGCGCCTCGGCCAGCTTCATCGGCGAGCGGGTCGACAGATAGAGGTAGGGCGTCGGGTCGGCCGGGTCGCTCACCTCGACCCGCAGCGCGGTCGGGACGTAGCTGCGCAGCAGCATGAAGGCGCGGGGATCGGCCTTCGGACCGCGCCAGGCCGCAGCCTCGGCGGGGCTCAGCGCCTGCGCGGCGCCCAGCGCGTCCACCGGGATGCGGGCCGGTCCGGCCACCAGCGAGCCCTGCACCACGCGGATCCGGGCCGAGCCGTAGCTGCTGATCGCCACCGCGCCGGCGGCGATGCCGACCACCAGGCCGACCAGGGCGGCCGGACCGCTGACCCGGATCAGGATCAGTGCGAGGGTCAGGCCCACTGCGACCGGGAGCAGCCACCAGGAGCGCGGCACCGTGAGGCGTTCGTCGTACATGCCCTCCATTGTGGGCGCCCTGACGCCCGGCGCGGGACGCCACCCCCACCGGAGGCCTTGCTACCCCTGGGTAGGCTGCGGGCCGTGACCGGTACGACCACCCCCACCACCCCCACCGTCCGGTCGGCGCCCGCGTTGCCGCCGACCCCGACCACGCCGCCCCCGGACGCCGTGATCCCCGAGCGCCATCCCCAGGCGCCCGCCCCCGGCACCCGCCTCGGCTCCCACTACGAGCACTGCTTCGGCTGCGGTCCGCAGCACCCCGGCGGTCTGCGGATCGACGCGGTCGCGGGCGAGGGCCTGGACGTCACGGCCGAGCTCACCGTCCGGGACGTCCACCAGGGCGGCCCCGGGCTGGCGCACGGCGGGCTGCTCACGACGGCGATGGACGAGACCCTCGGCACGCTCAACTGGCTGCTGCACGCGCCCGCCGTGACCGGCCGGCTGGAGACCGACTTCCTCAGCCCGGTGCCCGTCGACTCGGTGCTGCACCTGCGCGCCTGGATCACCGGGGTGCACGGCCGCAAGATCTACAGCGCCGCCGAGGCGCGGATCGGCGGGCCGGACGGACCGGTCGCCGTGCGGGCTCAGGCGCTCTTCGTCCAGGTGAAGCTGGAACACTTCACCACGCACGGTCGTCCCGAGGACATCGAGAAGGTCCTCGACGACCCTGATCTGATGAAGCGCGCACGAGCCTTTGAGGTGAACCCTTGAGCGAGACCCCCCGCCCGCAGCTGGACGTCCTGATCACGCGCATCGACCCCGAGCTGCCGCTGCCCGAGTACGCGCAGCCCGGGGACGCCGGCGCCGACCTGCGGACCACGGTCGACGCCGAGCTGGCCCCCGGCGAGCGGGCGGTGCTCCCCACCGGCGTCGCCATCGCGCTCCCGGACGGCTACGCGGCCTTCGTCCACCCCCGCTCCGGGCTGGCAGCTCGTTGCGGAGTTGCCCTTGTGAACGCCCCGGGGACGGTCGATGCCGGGTACCGTGGAGAGATCAAGGTGATCGTCGTCAATCTGGACCCGCGCGAGGGGGTCAGCTTCCGCCGAGGGGACCGGATCGCCCAGCTGGTCATCCAGCAGGTCGAGAGGGCCCGCTTCCACGAGGTGGCCGAGCTGCCCGGGTCGGCACGCGCCGCGGGCGGGTTCGGGTCGACCGGTGGCCACGCCGCGGTCTAGCATTCCCGCGGCCTCGCAGGAAGCCGAGCAGGTATTCGCATCGGTCTTGGACCGGGAAGGACAGTGACCGTGTTCCGTCGTCGCCAGAAGAGCGAGGACGCTGTCGAGCAGCTCGCCGACGACGCCATCAGCGCCGACGAGCCGGCCGATGACGTCGAAGGTTCCGCCGAGAGCGAGAACGTGACCGAGCTGGACCCGGCCGACAGGGTCGGCCTGCCGCCGGCCCCGCGGCCGGACGGCCCGTGGGACCACAGTGAGCTGGAGACCCCGGAGGAGGGACGAGTCGACCTCGGGGGTCTGCTGGTCCCCGGCGTCGAGGGAATGGAGCTGCGCGTCGAGGTCGCGGGTGACGCGATCGTCGCGGCGACCCTCGTGCTCGGCAACAGCGCCATCCAGCTCCAGGCCTTCGCGGCCCCGAAGTCGGAGGGCATCTGGGGAGAGGTTCGCGAGGAGATCGCCAACGGCATCACCTCGCAGGGCGGCCTCGTCGAGGAGGAGGAGGGCCCGCTCGGCTGGCACCTCCGCGCCCAGGTCCCCGTGCAGCTCCCGGACGGCACCCAGGGCGTGCAGCTGGTGCGCTTCGTCGGGTGCGACGGCCCGCGCTGGTTCCTGCGCGGTGTGATCTCGGGCCAGGCCGCCGTGCAGCCCGAGATGGCCGGCATCCTGGAGCAGGTCTTCCGGCAGACCGTCGTCGTGCGTGGCGAGAGCCCGATGGCTCCGCGCGACCCGATCGTGCTGAAGCTTCCCGAGGACGCCCAGATGGTCGCCGACGGTGGCGGGGCTGCTGCCACCGCCGGCGAGGGCGAGGGCCGCTACGGCTCGCTCGACCCGTTCGCCCGCGGCCCGGAGATCACCGAGGTCCGCTGACCCGGCTCGTTCACCGTGCGTCCGCATCGCCTCCGTCCGGGACCCCGGGCGGAGGCGATTTGCATGTGGCGGGCCGGTGCCCGTACAGTTCCGGAGTCGCCGCGGGAGACCGGGGCGACAAAGCGGAAAGCGAATCCGATGAATGAAACTCCGGAAACGGAGCGGAAAACATCTGATAAGCTGGAAACACGAAAGAACGAAGCGCCCGGAGGGCCCGCTGGAAGGCGGCCCGAAGGAAGCGTCCGTTCCTTGAGAACTCAACAGCGTGCCAAAAGTCAACGCCAGATATGTTGACATCCCCGGCCTCGATCGCATGATCGGGGTTGGAGATTCCTTTTGAAATAACACTAGCGAGGACGCAGTGCGCGGGGCCGCCCTATTCCGGTGGTTGCCGTGCCGCTCAACGCGGGTGTC
>NZ_JBVJLM010000020.1:0-122374 GCF_055584725.1 Kitasatospora sp. NPDC101108 | reverse complement strand
AACGCCGCACGCAACATCCTGGCCGCCGGACGGGCGGACAGGCTAAACGCCTGTGGAGCGCGGGTAAGACCGGGACTCGTCCCGGCACAGCGCCGCGAAGCAGGAACCCACCGAGACGGTCAGACGACCGTGGCAGGAATCCCGGTCCTTTAGGGCCGGGAGGACGTCAATTCATCGCCCACGATCCCGTGCCGGACCTCGCCCGGATCACGGTTCCGCTCCTCGCGGTCACGGGCGGCGCCGATCTGCAGGTCCCACCGGGGGACGTGGACGCCATCGGCCGTCTGGTGCACGGTCCCTTCGAAGGGCACGTCCTGGCCGGCCTCAGCCACCTCTTCCGCCCGGACCCGCGATCCCTTGGCCCCAAGGGCTACCGGCGCGCCGTCCGGCAGCCGGTGAGCGCCCACGTCCTGGACCTGATCGGCGGATGGGTTGCCCGCCACTGGGGCACCCGTGGAGGCACCCCTGACGGATCCCCCTCCACGACGCAGGCATCGCCCGCCAGGTGAAGGGGAGTTGGGCGCAGCACCCCTGCTCCGGGCGCGGGGTGGCATCTGTGCAGCCCGGAGGGCCGACCAAGGCAGCCGGAAAATCCGAGTCGGGTCGGGTGGTGGCCTGCGGCGCCTGCAGATGGGCTCCGCCCGGCCGCCCGGCCGCCCGGCCGCCCGCCCCGCCCAGCCTGGCGGCCTGCCTGCCGAGCTGACGAGGCCGTCCGGGGTTTGCTCGTCAGGACCGCCCGACCTGGCCGGAGCAGACTGGGAAGAGGCGCGTCGGCCAACCGCGCGGCGGGCTCCCGTACGGCCGGCTCCCCGAAAGAGGTGATCATGGAATTCCTCGTCACGATGACCACCCACGTCCCGGACGGAACCTCGGAGCAGGCTGTCGAGGACATCCGCGCCCGCGAGGCCGTACGGGCACGTGAACTCGCGGCACAGGGACACCTGCTCCGCCTGTGGCGGCCTCCCCTGCGACCGGGCGAGTGGCGCAGCCTCGGGCTCTTCGCCGCCGACGACGGCGGCCGGCTCGACGAGGTCCTGGCCTCCATGCCGCTGCGCATCTGGCGCACCGACGAGGTCACCCCGCTCTCGCCCCACCCGAGCGACCCCGACCACGCCGGCGGCGCCACGACTCCGACGAGCAGCACAACGGACAACGGGAAGATCCTTCGTGACATCCTCGACGAGTGGAAGGCGGCGGTCGATGCGCACGAGCCCGAGCGGGCCGCCTCCTGCTTCGCCGAGGACGCGATCTTCCAGGGCCTCCATCCGTACACCGTCGGTCGTCGCGGCATCGCCGACTACTACGGCTCCCAGCCGCTCGGGATGACCGCCGACTACCGGATTCTCGAAACCAGGCAGCTGGCCGACGGCGTGGTGCTCGGCTACACGAGTGTCGACTTCTCGTTCACCGACCGGCCGACGCTCACGGTGAACCTGAGCCTGGTGGTCAAGCAGGCGGCCGACCGCTGGTACATCAGCCACTACCAGGTGTCCAAGCTCGGTTGACGGCGGCGGCCCGGCAGGTCGCCGCCACGCTCACGACCTGGCTGCCGTGGCCGTCCACGGGGCCGAGGCACGTCAGCAAAGCACCGACGCAGCGCCTCGTCGCTTCGCTCAGCGGTCCGCCGGGGTCCCGCCGCAGAGCAGGGGCTGTAGGAGCGGGACGTACAGGTCTGCGACCTCGTCGGGGTCCAGTCGGGTGAGCTGGTCGGCTTGGACTGTTGCGTAGAGGGCGCCGAGGCCGAGCAGCACGCCGACGGCCATCTCCGCTCGCAGCGGGGCGCTTGGGCCGGGGAGGCGGGCGGCGAGGGCGTCGATGACCTGCGCGCGGAAATTGGCTCGTGCCTGTCCGCCGAGCTCCAGGTGGTGGCGGGAGAAGGCGATGCGCAGGATCGGGTCGCGGGTCTGGCCGCGTTGGGTGGCGAGCAGGTGCAGGACCATGTGCCGGGCGAGGCGGTCCAGGGGTGCGTCGAAGAGGGCGGTGGCGTCGGCGTCGAAGGTGAAGACCTGGGTGAACAGGTTTTCCTTGGTGCCGTAGTACTTCATGACCAGTGCCGGACTGACGCCTGCGTCCTCGGCGATGGCGGCGATGGTGGTGTCGGCGTAGGCGTGGCGTGCGAAGGCACGGCGGGCTGCGGCGAGGATGTCCGCGCGGCGGGCGTCGGCATCACGCGGTCGCGTCGGCCGATTCGGGACCGGGTCGGCCGTCGGCGACGGTGCCGGCAGATTCCTGGACGACGGTCGCGGGCGGGCGCTGCGCGAGGAGGCGGGGCTCGGGTCGGGCATCGTGTTCAGTCTCCTGGAGGGGGAACGGCTCGGGTCGCGGTTGGCGCGGGACGAGGCAGGCGGCCGCGCAGGCCAGCAGCGCGACCGCGCCTGCCGCGGCGAAGGCCACGCGGTACCCCTCCAAGGTCGGCGCCGTCACGGCCACGCCCGCCGGGCCGGTGACCGGGCGGGTGTGCTGGGCCAGCACGGTGGCGACCACCGCGCTGCACAGGGCCTGCCCGATGGTGCGCATGAGGACGTTGAGGCCGTTCGCCGCGGCGGTCTGCTCCAACGGCACGGCCCGCATGATCAGCATGGGCAGGGCGGAGTAGGAGAGCGCCGTGCCGACCGATACCACGGCCGCGCCCGCGATGACCGCCCACAGTGACCGGCTGTCGGCGTAGCGCAGACCGTAGCCGGCCGCGATGACCACCGTGCCCAGGGCGAGGGTGGCCCTGGCCCCGCGGGCGGCGGACAGGCGGGCGGACACGGAAGCGCACACCACCATGATCACACCGCTGGGCAGTAGACAGGCACCCGCCGCCACCACCGAGAGCCCCAGGCCGTACCCGGTGGCCCGGGGCGCCTGGACCAGTTGCGCGGTGACGAGGGAGTTGGCGTAGAAGGCGAACCCGGCCAGCAACGCGGCCAGGTGCGGCAGCAGAACCGCCGGACGCATCGCGAGCCGCACGTCCACCAGCGGCCGCGGCGCGCGGCGCTGCTGGACGGTCCAACCCGCCAGGATCAGCAGCGCCGCCCCCGACATGCCCAGGAGCCGCCGACTGCCCCAGCCCCACTCACCCGCCTTGGACAACGCCAGGAGCAGGAGCACCAGCCCCGCACTCAGCCCGCACGCCCCGAGCAGGTCGAAACGCCCTGGTGACCGGACCGGCTCCTCCCGCAGCAGCCGCCACGCCAGGGCGAGCACTCCCGCCGAGAGCACCGTCATGGCCCAGAACATCGCGTGCCAGTCCGCGTACTGCACCAGCAGCGCGGCCAGCGGCAGGCCGAGAGCCGCGCCGATGCCCACCGTCGAACTCATCAGCGCCACCGCGGAGCCCGTCCGCTGCGGCGGCAGCAGCCCCCGCAGGAGACTGATCGACAGCGGCACCACCGCCGCGCCCACACCCTGCAGGGCCCGTCCCAGCAACAGCCACGGGAGGGTGGAGGCGAATGCGCACACCAGGGACCCGGCGGTGAGCGCCCCGAGCGCGAACAGCAGCATCCGCCGCTTGCCGTACATGTCTCCGGCACGCCCCAGCAGCGGCGTGGCGACCGCGCCGGTCAGCAGCGTGAGCGTGACCACCCATCCGACATCGACCGGCGTCGCGCCGGTCAGCCGGGGCAACTGCGGCAGCAGCGGCACGACCGCGGTCTGCACCAGCGTGGTGACGATGCCGCCGGCCGCCAGAACGGCCACGACGCCACGACCGACGGTCGCAGACGTCGGCGGATGCGGGTCAGCGGGCACAGCGGAACCTCCTCGAAGGTGAATGGCGTTCACCACCATAAGTGAACGCCATTCACCTCGCAAGGAGAGGGGGCGGTGGGCTCATCGGTTCAGGTCGGGGCCGGACGCGGTGTCGGTCGGCGGGTCGGCGGGCGCGGTGTCGGTCGGCGGGTCGGCGGGCGCGGGCCGGGACTTGGGGCGGATCATGCAGGTGCTCCTGCCGACCGCGCACAACCGCCGGTCCGCGTCGAGCGCGCGGCAGGTCGCCAGACCGCGGTTGCGGCCGAGGTGGACCACCTCCGCATCGACCGTCACCGGGCCGCCCGGTGCCGCCACCGGACGCAGGAAGTCGACGCTGAGATCGAGGGTGACGATGTCCTGCTCAGCAGGGACGGCCGACAGCACGGCGCACCCGAGGGCGGCGTCGATGACGGTCGAGAGGATGCCGCCGGCGAGAACGCCGAGGTGGTTGGCGAGGAAGTCGGGCGCCGGCATGGCGAACCGCACCCGGCCGGGTTCGGCGCTCTCCACGGTGATGCCGAGTACTTGCGCGACAGGTGGTGGAGCGATCTCGCCGCTGACGAGGCCTCGAAGGTACTGCAGGCCGCTCTGCTGCGGGTCGGTGGCGAAGAGCGGGCCCGGCTCCTTCCACCTGAGGATCACGGATCGATCTGTGGCGAATCCCTGCTGAGTCATGCCGCCCCTTCGGTCGAACGGTCGAGCCGATTCGCTTCGAATATCGAAGCGTTGCCGGCGGCCCGCGATGCTACCGCTTCGAAATTCGAAGCGGTAGGTGCCGAGGAGGATTCCGGGCTCGCTGCCGTCGCCCGAGGGCGCGCGAGCCGCGCTGGCGTCAGTCGGCGGTACCCCTCTCGGCCGCATCCTCGTCCGCGGTGTCGCGGTGGGAGGCGTGGGCGGCGTCCTGGTCATCGGTGCGGCGTGCCGGTTGCGGGTCGAGCGCTGCTGCCCAGCGTTTCGACCACTGGGCGAGGGGGTCGAGTGCGAGGCGGGCGTCCTGCCCCAGGGGAGTGAGCTCGTACCGGCTGTCGGGCAGTTGGCGCACGACGTGGGCGTCCGCCAGTTCGGTCAGGCGCTGCCGCATCACGCTGGAGGACATGTCGTCGCACTGCTTCTGCAGGGGGCGGAATCCAAGGGGGCCGCTGCGCAGCTCCCAGAGGATGCGCAGGCTCCAGCGCCGCCCGAACAGGTCGAGTGCGGCCATGAGTGGGCGGCCGCTGGTCGAGCCGCGAACAGGCTTGCCGGGCTTGGGAGTTGGCATGGCGTGAAGACCGGCTCTCCATGGTTGGTGCTTCGAATTCCGACACGCTACCATCGGCGAGCGCTTCGGAAATCGAAACGGAGGGGTTGTCGTGGCGAGCGGCCCGACCACCCGACTGTGCCGCAGCAGGCGAGCCTGGCGGCCACCGCGCTCAACGCCCACTCGGAGCTGGAGACGAGATGACCACGACACGCTTTCCCTCGGCGGTGGCACGGACCGCCGGCCCGGTGCCGTGCCCGCGGTAGCGATCGTCGCCGCGTGTCAGCGGCAGCGCGGGGGCGGCAGCCCGACCGCCGTGCTGGACGACGCGCCGTTGACGGATGAGGAGCGGTGCCGCATTCCCACCGAGCTGGGTACGTCGCACGCCGTCTTCCTCCGCGCGACCGGAACCGAGCACGGCCGGCCCTCGTACAGGCTCCGGTTCTTCACCGCCACGGGCGAACTGCCCGCCTGCGGGCACGGCACCGTCGCCGCCCTCGCCCTGCTCGCCGAACGCGAGGGCGCCGACGACTACCGCGCCGTCCTGCGCACGGCCCACCGCAGCTTCGACGGCCGGGCCGTCCGAGACGGTGACGGCCTGACGGCGTCGTTCGACCCGGGCCCCGTCAGCCTGCGCCACGCCGGGGGACCCGAACTGGAGGCGATCGCGGACGGCATCGGACTGGCCGGAGACGCGGTCGCCGGAGACGCAGTCGTGGCGTCGAACGGGCGGCCGAGGCTGCTGCTGCCCATTCGGTCCCGCGCCGTGCTGGCCGGACTCGTCCCGGACGTCACCCTG
Source organism: Kitasatospora sp. NPDC101108 (assembly GCF_055584725.1). Taxonomy (NCBI): domain Bacteria; kingdom Bacillati; phylum Actinomycetota; class Actinomycetes; order Kitasatosporales; family Streptomycetaceae; genus Kitasatospora; species Kitasatospora sp. NPDC101108. Next base: position 116,603 of record NZ_JBVJLM010000020.1, on the reverse strand, counting down.
CTGCGCGGGGCCTGTGACCGCTACGGCCTGCTGGGCTGCTTCGCCTACTCGCTCCCCGACCGGCACGGCCGGGCGGCAGCCCGGATGTTCGCGCCGTCGATCGGCATCGCCGAGGACGTGGCGAACGCCAACAGCACGGCCTGCCTGGCCGCGTACACGGCCGGATCCGGGACCGGCCGCCTCACCGTCGACACGGGCGACCACCTCGGCTGTCCGTCCACCATCAACGCGACCGTTCACCACGACGGCCTGGAACGCCGCATCCTCGTCGGCGCCCGGGCGGCGGTCACGCGGACGGTCGCGTACTGAGGCCTGCGGTGCGCGGGAGCCGGTCGACCTGTCCGAGGAGAGCGTCACAGGCCCTGGGGGAAGATCCCGGGCAGTCGCCCCCGCCGGGCGGGCGGTTCGCGCCGCCCGCCCGGCGCCGGTCCGCGCAGCCGGTACCTCCCCTGCGAACGCCGGACCTTGCGCGACAAGGGCGCGAAGACCGTGGCCATGAAGTCACCGAGATGCCCGCCATGCCACGACGGGAGCACTACGGGGCGGAGGTCACGCTGACCGGCTCGAAGTGGAAGGCGTTGATGAAGCAGTCCCGGGGCTGCCGGATCGCGAAAGTGATGCAGTCGATCACCGATTGGGCGGTGAGGGGGCTGTGGGTGTCACGCGAGACGGAGTCCCACTCCGGAGCGAGGATGTCGCGGGAGCTGTCGAAGTCGGGCGGGAAGAGGGAGATGACCCGTACGCCGTGGGGTCGCAGGCGGCGGGAGAGCGCCTCGGTGAAGCCGCGCTGGGCGTTCTTGACGGCGTAGTACGCCTCGTGGGCCCTGGCGTGGTGGGCGCCGGGGAGACCGCAGGTGGAGACCAGGGTGACGACGTCGGGGCGCGGGGAAGCGAGGAGCAGGGGCAGCAGGTTCTTGGTGACCAGAATGGTTCCGGTGCCGCCCGAGGCGATCGTGTCGGCCACGTCCTCGTCGGAGGCCGACAGCAGGTCGGGGCCTTCGAGCCAGCGGGCGCCGTTGTTGACCAGGACGTCGATGCGGTCGGTGCGCTCGCCGAGTTCGTCGGCGAAGGAACGGATCGAGGCGGGGACGGACAGGTCGCAGGCGAAGGCGTGAACCTGCTGGTGGCCGCGGTCCCGGATCTCTCGACGGGTGGCCTCGGCCGCTGCCGAAGTACGGGCGGCGAGGAAGAGTTCGGCGCCCAGGCCGGCGAAGTGGTGGGCCAGGGCACGGCCGAAGTCGCGTCCCGCCCCCGTGATGACGATGCGGTGGCCGGTGAGGTCCATGAACTGCTCCTTCCGGTCGGCGGGGTGGGTGGTGTGGTGTGGGCAGCGGGACGCGGTTGCCGCTTCTCGCCGGGACGTGCGCGGGGCGGCCGTCCACGCTCAGGACAGCCGGTCCACCGGGCTCGTGCTGCGGACCTGGACCAGCACGTCGAACGCGTCGGCGAGGGAATCGACGGAGAGGTACTCGCGGGAGTCGCGGGACGGTTCGTAGACGCCGCTGATGACCCGTGCCTTCGCCGGTCCGTGCCACTGCGGGCAGGCGCCGTGACGCAGGTCCAGCCAGCAGGAGGCAAGTCCGGCTCCGCCGAGCCGTGCGTCGAGCAGTTCGGGAGCCGGGGCCGGCACGGTGGCGACGCCGAGGTCCCCGTGGTGGAAACCGATCGCCACGGAGAGGTACCGCGACCCGTACCGCTCGCGCAGGAGGCTGCCGACGGTGGGCTGTGGACCGCGCTCGGGCGCCAGTCCGAGCGTGACCGGTGCCGCGCAGGTGTGGGCGATGCCGTCCCAGAAGGCGACAGGCCGACCGCTTCGCTCGTGGTCGATGACGGTCTCGGCCCAGTCGGCGGCCTCGCCGGCGTAGCTACCGCGCCCTGCGACGCTGCGCTGGTGGAAGTCGAGGATCCGGCGCATCCGGGCCAGGGCGTCGCCGTCGGCGGCGTTCCCGGTCAGCGACTCGACCAGCGTGAGCGCGTCGCGGGCGTGGTCGGCGAACGGGCGCCCCGGATGCGTGCCGCGGGCGCGCTGCACGTGTTCGTCGGTGTCGTGCGCGGTCCGGATCGGGTCCAGGTGGGATTCCAGCTGGGTCAGCCGTTCCGGTGCCGTGCGGGCGACGTGGGCGAGGACGGCGTCGTAGTCGTCGGGGTGCGCCTGGGCGGGCTTGACGCCGAAGATCCGGACGGGGTCGTCGGGGTGGTCCAGGTTGAACGCCCGGATCCATTGCAGCGCCGCCACCATCTGACCCGTGCGCCACGGGCGCCAGGAACCGTCGAGGGCGGACGCAGCCGAGCCCGCTCCCCCTCGTACGTACCGGTCGAGGTCGGCGGCGGCGTCGGCGGAGTCCTGCACGGCCAGCGTCCGGAAGCCGTGGTTGCGGACCAGGCGGCGGAAGAGTTGGTCCCGGATCTCGAAGGTCTCGCGTGAGAAGCGGGTGGACTCGCCGAGACCGACGACGGCCGCGCCGGCGGCCGTCGCGGCCAGTTCGTCGAGCGCGGACTCCGTGAGGGGGCCGGCCGGACCGGTGTCCGTAGGGTCGGTGTCCGTAGGGTGTCCGGTCATGTCAGGGCTCCTTCGCGGACGGTGCGCAGCGCCCGGGACCAGACGATGACGTCGTCCAGCAGTTCGGTGAGGGTCTTGCCCTGGTGCGGGCCCGGGGTGAAGGCGCCCGGCTCGGCCGGGTCGCCGAGCGTGAAGTCGTTGAAGAGGGACAGGACGACCTGGGTGCGAACCGTGGCGACCCGCAGTTCGGCCAGAATCAGCCGGAGGTGTTCGGCGGCGCGGGTGCCGCCGTGCAAGCCGTAGCTGACGATGCCGGCCGCCTTGTCGTTCCACTCCGCGTACAGGAAGTCCAGCGCGTTCTTCAGTGCACCGGGGACGGAGTGGTTGTACTCGGGGGTCACGAAGACGAACCCGTCGAAGTCGGCGATGGTCTCGGCCCAGCTGACCGTGTGCTCCTTGGCGTACTGGCGGAACAGAGCGGGGCGTTCCTCGTCCAGGAGCGGCAGTGGGTGGTCGGCCAGGTCCACGATCTCGAACCGCGCCTCCGGGCGCTCGCGGCCGGCGGCCTCGGCGACCCACTCGGCGACCATCCGGCCGCGGCGGCCGGGTCGGGTGGACCCGACGATGACTGCGATCTTGAGCATGTTCCCCTCGCTTCGTGACGTGCCCGGACGCTCCGGTGGTGACGGAGTCGGCTGGGCTGATGGCGGCACGGACCGTTCCGTTTCGCGCTGCGGCACCGAGGATGCAGCGCGCCTGACGACCTGTCAAGACGGAACGATCCGTGCCGCCGGTGCGGTAGGCTCACGACCATGTCTTCTCGTCGTCCCGACCGCCGCAGCGAGCAAGCCGCCAAGTCCGTGCTCCGGGCCGCGCTGGACCTGTGCCAGGAGATCGGCTACGCGAAGCTCAGCATCGAGGGCATCGCCTCCCGTGCCGGCGTCGGCAAGAACACCATCTACCGCTGGTGGCCCTCCAAGGGAGCCGTCCTGCTGGACGGTCTGCTGGGGATCTGGGGCCAGTCCGCGCCCTTCCCCGACACCGGTGACGTGGTGGCCGACCTCAAGGCGCAGATGAAGGCGGCAGCGCGTAACCTCGCCACCTCACCGGTGGGCGAGCACTACCGCGCCCTCATCGGCGAGGCGCAGCACGACCCCGCCCTCGCGGAGGCCCTGCGGGAGCGTCTCATCCGGCCCATGATGGTTCGGGCCGCAGAGCGCATCGAACTCGCCCAACAGCGGGGCCAGATCCGCGCGGACGTCGACGTCGAGCTTGCCACCGAGCTGCTGTACGGCCCGGTCTACCACCGCTGGCTGCTCACCCAGCGCGCGCCAGAGGCAGTCCGCATCGACACCCTCGTCGACACCGCCTTCGCCGGTCTGGGCGGCGCGCCGTGCAACGGGGCTGGTCCCGACCCCCATCCGGACACCCGGCCCGCAACCGGCGACCATGAGGCCGGCTCCGTGGGTGCCGGCGCACCGCCGCGGGATCACCAAGGAAGCGATGACCGGAACTGACGTCCCCTCAGAGAACCTGTGGCGGAACGGATTCCGGTGGCCGCCTTCGCTGGTCGTAGTTTGCAGGACAACTGACGTATCATCGAACGATCTTGAAAATTCGCTCGATCGTCGGCATCTTGTGCGGGTGCGGATGCCCGGGCGGGCGATCAACGCGAACAGGGGATTTCACATGGCCGGACGGGTTGTTGCCGCAGCGCAGGGGCTGGGCGTGGGTATGGCATCGATCCTGCTGGCGGGTGCGCTGAGCTCCTGCAGCTCCAGCCCGGCCGCCGGCCCGTCAGCCGCTGCGGTGCCGCAGAAGTGGGTGGACTTCCCGAGCGTGCTCGCCGATGAGGACGCGCTCAAGAAGACCCTTCCGGACCCAGCGTCCATGCCCGGCTGGACGGCCCACCACAAGGAGGTCAACCAGGCGGTCAGCCAGGTCAGCGAGGAGGACGGCGACGACTGTCCCGGCTGCAAGCTCGACGGCAACGCTGACTTCGTGGCCGGTACCGCGAAGGCCTCGTTCAAGATCACCACCTTCGCCACCGCGGCGGAGGCGAGCAGTTACCTCGCGACGAGCGTGAAGAAGTACGGGAAGAACGCCTCCCCGCTGTCCGTCGGGATGGTCGGCAACGAAACCACCGCCTACAGCGGCACGTTCAGCAGCAGCACCGGCAACCTCCTTCTCATGCGGGTGGGTACCACGTTCGCAGGCGTCCTGGTCACGGGACCGTCGGACGTTCCCAAGCTGCAGAAGATGGCAGTCATGCTCGCCCGGCGAATCGAGCAAACCGCCGCCGGCCAGAGCGCCAACGCCGCCCTCGACACCGTGTGACCGCCCGGGACTGTCGGGCGCCCCGGAGCGCGGCGTAGGCGGCGGGGACACGGTGGCGCGTGCGAGCCACGGAGAGAAGTAGCTCTCCCTCCACCCGCATTCCGGACAGGCCCAACCAAAGGTCCAGACAACCCCGCATGCGACGCTCGCCGGCGGGGTGGTGGGGCCTGCCGGCGCCGTCCAGGCCCGGCTCCTGGCCCTCCTTGCCCGGCAGGCCGAAGGCTGGCCCGCCACGGCCGGTGGGCCGGTGTGGCAAGCTGGCACGATGTTCCCGCCCCAGCCCGCGCCGCGTGATACGGCGATTGTCGATCTGCTCCAGGAACGGGACGGACTGTCGACGGAGGTCGTCCTGCGGGATGGCATGCGGCTGGTGGTCCTCAACAGTGCCTGCGGATACGACATCGGGGATGAGTACGCGCACGTGACGACCAACGTCAGCCCGTTCGTCGAGGACGAAGAGATCGGATTCTTCTTCACCTCGGACGTCGCCGTCATCGCTGACCCTTCGACCGGCGAGATCCTGCTGCGAACGCCCTGACCCGCTTACCCGGCGCTGAACAGGCATGCGCCGGGACCGTCTTCGGCTGGTGGTGCCGGGCCGCCGCCGCGTCGTGTGGGTGGAGATCACTGGGTACCTGATCCGTCCCGACTGAGTAGTCGCGCTCATGTGCGGTCCGGTTCGACACGGTGGAATCGGCGTATGGACACCATCCCGGCCGAATCCGCATCGTCACCGCACGACCGTGACGCGTGGAAGTTTCCGCTCGTCGCGACGGTTCTGCTGCCGCTCTGCCAGATCCTCTACTGGTACTTCGCCCTGGTGCGCGCGGTCGAGGTCGACCAGTGCACTCCACGAGGTGCCTGCGGGCGGGACTGGGGCCTGCAGTACGACGCTGCCCACGGCCTGATGGGCGCACAGTTGGTGCTCATCGTGGCTGCCTGGGTCCTGCCGCCCCGGATGCGCTGGGCTCCATGGCGCTTCGTCGCAGCCGCCGTGAGCGTGATGTGTGGCCTGGCATGCAGTGCGGTGATCCAGAACTTCGGCTGATGGCGCCCTCCAGCGCCTGACAGCGGAGGTGGTGCGGCCGGTTCGGTGTCGGCCGGTCGGCCGGTCGGCCGACGGAACCCAGGCGTCCCGTGCGGTTCAGCCCGGGAGGGTGGCGAGCCAGTCGGTCAGCAGGCGGTTGACCTCGTCGGGGCGCTCCTGCTGGATCCAGTGGCCGCAAGCCTCCAGCAGATGGCAGGCCGACAGGCCGGGGAGGGTGGTGGGGTAGGCGTCGATGGCATCGGACATCCACGTGGTGGAGGCGTCCAGGGCGCCGCCGATGAACAGGGACGGCTGCTCGATCGGGGCTCCGCGGTACGGGGCGAGTTCTTCCCAGTCGCGGTCCATGTTGCGGTAGCGGTTGAGGGCACCGGTCAGACCGGTGCGCTCGAACTCCCCGGCGTAGACGTCGAGTTCGTCCTTGCTCAGCCAGGCCGGCAGGACCCCCGTGGGGAAGCGGTCGCGCAGTCGGCCACCGCCGCGGGTGACGAAGTGCGGGTCGGGCTCACTCGGGGCCGGCATGGTGTCGGCGGACAGGGCCGCGTAGAAGCCCGCGAGCCAGCCCCGGACGTCGGGCTCGATCTCCGCCTCGGCGCGGCCGGGCTCCTGGAAGTAGGAGACGTAGAACTCCTGCTCGGGGCCGCCGATCCGGCCGAAGACATCGGTGGGGCGGGGGCCGCCGAGCGGCGCGTAGGGGACGCTCAGCAGGGCGACGGCGCGGAAGACCTCGGGATGGAGCAGGGCGGAGGCGGAGGCGATGTTGGAGCCCCAGTCGTGGCCGACGACCACTGCGCTGTCCTCGCCGAGGGCGCGCACGACGGCGACGTTGTCCTCCACCAGATCGAGCATCCGGTAGGCACCGGTCGCCTCCGGCTTGGAGGAACGGCCGTAGCCCCGCACGTCGATCGCCACCGCCCGGTACCCCGCCGCCGCCAGAGCCGGGAGCTGGCGGCGCCAGGAGTACCAGGACTCGGGGAAGCCGTGCACGAGGAGGACCAGCGGGCCGGCGCCCTGCTCGACCAGGTGCAGGCGCCCGGCCGGAGCCTCGACGGTGCGGTGGCGGACCTCGGCGGACGGCTCGGACTGCATGGGGCTGCTCCTGGGTTCGCGGGTGGACGTGGCTGCCCGTCGATCATGCGACGCGGCCGCCGTCCGGCGCGACTACCCTTGCCATTCTGGCAAAGTCGCAGGACAGCCCGATAGAGCGCCGCGTTGGAAGGGGGCAGGAAGGGTGACGAGCGAGGACGTGGCCGCCGCGCTGGCGGCGATGGGCCCCCGGCTGCGGGCCGCGCGCGAGCAGCGCGGCGTCACGCTCACCGGGGTCAGCTGCGCGACGGGCATTTCCCCGAGCACGCTGTCCCGGATCGAGACCGGCCGGCGCAAGCCGACGCTGGAGGTGCTGCTGCAACTGTCGAAGGAGTACGGCGTCTCCCTGGACGAACTGGCCGGCACCGCCCCCGCCCCCGCGGCCGAGCCGCCCGCCAGGGCGCCGCTGAGCTTCGGCGACGACAAGGCGGTGCTACCGCTGACCCGGTACGTCGGCGGCCTGCACGCCCACAAGCACGTCCTGCCCGCCGTCGAGGACCCGCCCGCGCGGCCCCGTCAGGTCTCCCACGACGGCTATGAGTGGCTGTGCGTCCTGTACGGGCGGCTGCGGCTCGCGCTCGGCGACCAGGACCTCGTCCTGACCGCCGGGGACGTTGCCGAGTTCGACACCCGCACCCCGCACGGGGTGGCGAACGCCGGCTCCGGCGGGCCCGTCGAGTACCTGATCATGTTCGGACCCCAGGGCGAGCGCCTGCGACCGCGCACCCCTCCGCCCGTCGGCCGCGGGAACCGTCGGCCGGATGGCGACCGGACCGGCCACGGAACGCCTCCGTGATTCCGAGCCACCGGACCGTGCCGCATGCCGGGCATGGGCACCTGCCTGCCCATGCCCGTGCCCGGCAACGGCCGCCCTCCTCGCCGACCCCGCACAAGTCGGCCAGTACCCGCTGCCCGGCCGCATCCAGCGAAACCTTGGCATCCGCCCGCAGCGCCCCGCTCCCGCGCCGCGGGCGATGACCGCACCAGCAGGCGCGTCGAAACAAGCATGACCTTGGGCAGGGTGCCGCCGGTCGCCGCGCTGCCTGGAGAAACTCGCCGCGTACCTGGACCAGGGCCCGGCCGCGCACGGCTGGGTGGAGGACCAGGTGTGGACGGCCTCGCGGGTGGCCACGTTGATCGGGCGGAAGGTCCACGTCTCGTACAGCGTCTCAGGCGCCACCAGGCTGATGCACCGGCTCGGCTTCAGCCCCCAGGTCCCGGCGCGGACCAGCCATCCACACGGCCGCGGCCCGCGTCGACCCGCAGTTGCCGCCCGATCGCGGGCTGGTCAGCGGGGCAAGTGGCGGGCCGTGTGGGGGTGGGAAGACCAAGGCGGAGGATCCGGTGGGCAGTGCGCCGACGTGCCGATGGCGGGGAAACGCCACGAGGGCCTGTGCCCGCACGCTTGTGCGGGCACAGGCCCTCGTGGTCACCTCGGTGGCCCCTGTCCGACCCCGAGGCACGGGGGGAGGAGACGATGTGGTCGGCTCAGTACCAGTGGTGGGTCTGCCAGAAGGACCAGGCGGCGTTGGGGCTGCCGTAGCGGGTGTTCATGTAGTCCAGCGTCCACTTGATCTGGGTGGCCGGGTTGGTCTTCCAGTCCGCGCCGGCGGAGGCCATCTTGGAGGCCGGCAGCGCCTGGCCCAGCCCGTAGGAGCCCGAGCTCGGGTTGGTCGCGGTCACGTTCCAGCCGGATTCGTGCGACACGATCTGGCTGAACGAGGCCAGCTGGTCCGCCGGGACGATCTGGGCGGCGATGGCCTGCGGGGAGGCGTCCGCGGCCGAGGCCATGGTGGGGACCACGGCGGCACCCAGGGCGGTCACACCGGCGGCGCCGGCAAGAATCGCGGCAGAGGTACGCATACGGAGCTTGAAAGCGGGCATGTAGAGCAAGACCTCAATCGGGTTGGGCCGGGTCGCGTCCCGTCCTGGACCGTGGCCGGACAGGGGCCATGACGGTCGCGGGACGTGACTCGGCGGTAAGCCGTTCACCGGCGGGACAGGAGCCGGTGTGACTGACGACGAATGCCAAGTTGCCAGACCGGATCGGCGCTCGCCAAGACCCCCTTCTTACGATCCGCAGTCGTAGCCGGAGCGAGCCGGCACCGATCCGAGAGGCGGGCTGCCCCGAGCCGGCCGATCCCCGCCGACCCTTCCGACCTGCGTCAACGCGCTTGAGTCCCTCGTCAAACAGTCTCAAAGTGGATTAAAACGGACATCACTATCCGCCGTCGTGCACCCCATTCCCCTGTGAGCGCACTCACGGGACAGGCCCCGGCCACATCACCCACCGGCCCACCGCCATCACGCTGAGTCAAGAGCACTGACCACCCCTTGAGACCGCCACCACACCCGACCGACGGGGAACGGCCGAAGTGGACCAGGAGGCTGTCGTCAGCCGGCACCCCGGCTGGTGTGACCGACGCGGTCTCCCGGATCTTCGTGCCGTCCGCGAGTGTGGTGGTGAAGGAGGTGCAGCGCTGTTCGGCACCGCGGAGGGCGTCCGTGGCCTCGGTCGCTCGGCCGGCCGCGTAGCGGTCCGGACCGTCGTGCTCCTTGTGCTCACCGGCCGGCCGGCGGCCTGGCCGGAGTGGGGTCAGGAGCTGGACGCGGGCCGGTCCGCTCCGTACCGGAGGCCGTCGAGGAGCAGGTCGAGGAGGCGGCCCGCCCGTTCGCGCTGGTCGGGAGCGCTGGTGATCAGTGCGACGCCGGCCAGGCTGAAGCCGACATCGAGGGGGTCGATGTGCGGGCGCAGGAGACCGGCCTCGGCCCCGGCGCGCAGCAGGCTGTCGAGCGCGGTGCCGAGCCTGTCGAGGGTTTCGGCGAACGGGTCCGCACCGGATGCCACCGCGGCCCGGAGCGCGTCGGCCATGCCCTGCTTGGCAGCCACGTAGTCGATGAAGTCGTCCATCCACAGGCGGATCGCCCGGTCCGGCGCATGGTCGGCGAGCAGCTTCGCGGCGCTGTCGCAGACCCGGGCCAGCTCGTTGCGGTAGGCCGCCTCGACCAGCGCCTCGCGCGTCGGGAAGTGGCGGTAGAGCGTGGCCGAGCCGACGCCGGCGGCCTTGGCGATCGCGTCGATCGCGACGTCCGGGCCCTTCTCGGAGAAGGCGCGTACGGCCGCTTCGAGGATGCGCTCCCGATTGCGGCGGGCATCGGCGCGCAACGCGCTCGGCTTGGTGGTCAAGGCTGTTCCCTTCGTCGGGAATCAGTCTAGCTGGACAACCGGGGAGTTCCCCGCTTACCGTGAACGAGAACCGGGGAACTCCCCGGTTACGGGTGTCGGCCCGTTCCCGTTCTGCTCCTCTGCAAGGAAGACCCTCATGACCTCCCCGAAGACGGTTCTGATCACCGGTACCTCCTCCGGCATCGGCCTGGCGGCCGCCATCGGCGCCGCCCAGGCCGGCTGGACGACCATCGCCACCATGCGCGACACCGGCAAGGCCGAGGCCCTGCTCAAGTCCGCCGCCGAAGCGGGGGTCGAGGAACTGATCCAGGTCAAGCGCCTGGACGTGACCGACTCCGCCGGCATCACCGCCTGCCTGGACGAGGTCGTCGCCGAACACGGCCGCCTGGATGCGCTGGTCAACAACGCCGGCGCCGCCCAGGTCGGCACCATCGAGCAGAGCAGCCTGGACGACGTCCGCGCGGCCATGGAGGTCAACTTCTTCGGCGTGGTGGCGGTGACCCGGGCCGCGCTGCCCCACCTTCGCACGTCGAGGGGGCGGGTGATCACCGTCACCAGCGTCGGCGGCGTCGTCGGCCAGCCCTTCAACGAGGCGTACTGCGCGGCCAAGTTCGCCGTCGAGGGCTTCATGCAGTCCCTCGCGCCGGTCGCCGCCACCGTCGGTGTCGACGTCACGGTGGTCGAACCGGGCGCGGTGGCGAGCGAGTTCGTCGCCAACCTCGGCCTGGACCTGCCCGCGCTGCTCGCCGCCGCCGGACCGTACGCCCCGGCGCTCGACGCCTACCTCGCCCGCACCCGGCAGTCGTTCGACAACGCCCAGACGCCGGCCGAGGCGGCCGCCCCGATCGTCGACGCCCTGGCCCTCCCCCGCCCGCCCTTCCGCATCCAGACCTCCCAGTGGGCCCGCGACTTCGCCGCCACCACCCTCGCCGACCTCGACGGCTCCGCCGTCCGCGCCCTCACCGACGCCTGGGTGCGCTGACCAGCGCTCCGCCGCCCGACCAACCAGTCGTCACCGCGGGACGACCCCGCAACAGCAAGGAAGAACACCATGGAACTCCGCGCACTCGGCAGCCAGGGCCTGACCGTCTCCGTCGAAGGACTCGGCTGCATGGGCATGAGCGCCTTCTACGGCAGCACCGACGAGACCGAGTCCCTCGCCACCGTCCATCGCGCCCTGGAACTGGGCGTGACCCTGCTGGACACCGCCGAGAGCTACGGCCCGTTCATCAACGAACAGCTCCTGGGCAAGGCGCTCGCCGGCCGCCGCGAGCAGGCCGTCGTCGCCACCAAGACCGGCGTCGAGTTCACCGACGACGGAACGCTCGTCGGCCTGAACGGACGCCCCGAGTACGTTCGGCGCGCCCTGGAGCGATCCCTGCGCCACCTGGACACCGACCACGTCGACCTCTACTACCTGCACCGCGTCGACCCGCAGGTGCCGATCGAGGAGACCGTCGGCGCGATGGGCGACCTGGTGGCCGCCGGCAAGGTCCGACACATCGGCCTGTGCGAAGCCGCCCCGCAGACCATCCGCCGCGCACACGCGGTCCACCCGGTCACGGCGGTCCAGACCGAGTACTCGCTCTTCGAACGCGGCATCGAGGACGACGGGGTCATGGCCACCGTGGACGAGCTCGGGATCGGCCTGGTCGCCTACTCACCGCTCGGACGCGGATTCCTCTCCGGCGCGATCACCAGCCCGGACGACTTCGCCGCCGACGACTTCCGCCGCACCGACCCGCGCTTCCAGGGCGAGAACTTCGCCCGCAACCTGGCCGTGGTCGACGAGGTCCGCCGCATCGCCGCCGCCAAACAGGTCACGCCCTCCCAGCTGGCGCTCGCCTGGGTGCTACACCAGGGCGCGGTCGCCATCCCCGGCACCAAGCGCCGCCGCTACCTGGAGGAGAACGTCGCGGCCACCACCGTGACGATCACCGAGGAGGACCTGGCCGCCATCGAAGCCGTCGCCCCGCGCGGCATCGTCTCCGGCGACCGCTACGCCCCCGAGCTGATGCAGACCCTCAACGGCTGACCCGAGGCCCGGGCTCGTCTGCACGAAGAATGAGGAACCACGGATGACACGCATCGCCTGACCGCCGTCGCGAACGAAGCACAGACCTGGTTCGAGGGGTACGTCGAGACGTACGTTCATCGAACTGGCGGCGGAACGGAGCACCGATCCGGCGCCGCTCCTCGACTACATCTCCGCCGTGATCCTGGCCGGCTGACGAGCGCACTCCGATCTTCGCCGGCGATGCGGACATCGGTCCCGGTCGCGCCCTGCCCGGTCCGGAGCAGAGCGCCCGACCATGGCCGGGCGGCCGGTCCGGACACCGTGTGGTGATCGCGAACGGCCGGGCAGCGCCCTCGGCCGAGGACGACCGCGAGCATCCTGTGCCCTCCGGGAGGGGGGAGCTGGCCGCCCGACGGCGGCGGGGAGGACGGCGGGTTGCCGTCGCCCGGTGCACGGCCCAGGCTGGCAGAAGCGTCGGCTGCGGATTCCCCGATTCCGGCGGCCGGGCGGCCGAGCGGCCGGGCGGTAGGACAGCTGGCAGGACGGCTGGCAGGACGGCATGGAGAGGTACGGCGATGAGTTTCCTGAGTCAACCCCTATGTCGTCGGAGCCGTCCCGGGAGTCGTTTTGATCTTGCTGTTGGCCTGGTGGGTAGCGGGGTCGTAGCAGGCCCAGATCACTCGCAGCCAGGCACGGGCGAGGATGCGGGTGGCGTGGGGGTAGCGCTTCTTGCGGGCCCGGGCGTCGGTGCAGATCTTCGCGGCCCAGTCGCTGCCGTGCCGGCTGTTGTCGGCGAACGTGGTGACGGCCAGGCGTACTCGCCGGTTGGCGGCGAAGTCGGTGAGGGTGCTGCGTCGCGGTCGGTGCCCGTCGGTGCGCAGGTAGTCGGCGAGCTTATGGCGGTCCCCGGCGTCGGTCTCGGCCTTGGAGGCGCCCCAGCGCGGGCGCATCGCGTGGAAGACGTTCGGGTGGACGGGCGCCACCGGGTGGCCGGCGGCCGGCAGCCGGCCCACGACCAGGCCGTGGGTGGTCTCGATCGCCACCGGCAGGTCGGCCGGGGCTCCGTGCTTCCGCAGGCGCCTGAGCGTGACGTCGATGCCCTGCTCGGTGCGTGCCAGCTCCCAACGGTCCACGCGGGTGCCGGAGTTGTCCATGACGGTGACATCGTGAGTCTCGGTCGCCCAGTCCCATCCGATGAACACGAAGGTCGTACCCCCATGCCGAAGGCGGAGCTCCTGCCCGGTCGTGAGGTCATCTGCCGGGAGCTCATCAATCGGCCCTCTGCCGGGCGTGTCCCTGAAGCCGATCAGACGGCCTCGGCCCGGCGGGGCTGGCGTAACTCGTCCTGGCCGACGAACGGTTCGCGCGATCGGCCATGCACCCAGCGAGACCGAGAGGTCACGACCCTACCGAAGAGGGCTGCAGAAGGGATGGGCCTCCCATGAGCACGGTGGTGGAGTCGATCGACGTGGACGTCCCCGTCCGCGTCGTCTACGACCAGTGGGCGACCTTCGAGGACTTCCCGAAGTTCATGGAGGGCGTGGAGGAGGTCAGGCAACTGGACGACCGCCGTGCCCACTGGCGGACCAGGATCGCCGGGCTGTCCCGGGAGTTCGAGACCGAGGTCGTCGAGCGGGTGCCCGATGAGCGGGTCGCCTGGCGCACCACCGGCGAGAGCGTGAAACACACCGGCACGGTCGACTTCGAGCCGCTCGGCGCGGTCCGGACCAGGGTGAGGATGACCATGGTCTTCCAGCCAACCGGCCTGGCCGAGAAGGCCGCCGACAGGCTGGGCGTGCTCGGCCTCCAGGTACGCGGCGACCTGCGCCGTTTCAAACGGTTCGTCGAGGACCTCGCCGCCGGGACCGGCCCCCAGCCGTCGTCCGAGGACGGCTGACGGCGGATGACGGCGACGGAGCCGTCCTTCGCCCGGTCCGGCCGGGCACCGGTGAGCCCCGGATCGGGCCGCGCACTCGTGCACGCCCCACCAGCCGCTGGAGTCGTGATACAGGCCGACCTCGCTGCTGCAGGAGGTTCGCGATCGGCATCATCACGCACTTCGCCGGAAAAAGTCCGTCGCCAGGCCAAAATGAAAGCCCCGACGGAAGTCAACGCCAGGACGGGGATCCGAAGGCAACCGACGTAGTCCTTCAAGCCCCTCGCGACATAGCCTTCGACCGTTCCGGGAGCCTCTCCATAGCCGAAGACGAGGTTGGAAACGGTCACGTGGACAAGGTGTACTTCGACGCGAGTAAAAACGGCTGGTATCTCACCCGGTTCGCCGGTGCCGGAAATTCAGACAACAACGGCCACCAACATCCTCAGCAATAACCTCAACAACTTCGACATTCTCTAGGAAGGGCGCCCAGCCGAAGGTCCGCCGCCGCGGCGCGGCCCGCGCGGACTACGTGCTGGAGACGGTGTTCTGGGACGCCGGTACCGCCCGGCTGCTGCCGCGCCTGCTCAAGGGCCGCACCCGCGGGCCGGTGTTCGTCGCCCACCGCCGCCCCGACCCGGGCAAGGTGCTCTCCGCCCGCGACATCTGCCCGGACACCGGCCTGGCCCGCCTCTCCTACGGGCAGGCCCGCGCGCTGCTCGACCAGCACACTCGGCGAAGGCCTGTGCTCGGTGGGGGTCGTCCTCAGACGATTTCTCAGGGTTCACGCCCAGCTCAACGAGCCTGACGGGCACGGAGGAACGGCTGATGACGCGGCGGCGACGAACGGTGGTCTCGGCCTCGACGCGACTTGAAGCGCGAGCGGGTCGAGGCCGAGACCGGCCTCGGTACTGGTGGGCTCGCGTATTCAACAGTCGCGAGTTCCATGAGGACCCCAGCCAGTTGGTCACCGAGTGTGATCGCCAGCGGCGTATCGGATTCATGCCTCATATCGATTGTCGGACCCTTCTGCCATGCTTCCGCGTTGACGACTGATGGGGAGACATGAGGGGGCGCCGTGGTAGCGCGGCTCAACGCCGAGGTCGCGTGGGATCGAATGGTCACCTACGGCATGGACCCGACCGAGCCCTACCCCGGATCGGTCGACGCCCTATGGCGCGGCACCTGTCAGACGTGCAAGCAGCCGTGTCGGCCCTCATTGACCAATGCCAAGCGGCAAGGTCCGTGCAGGTCCTGTGGTGTCAAGAAGGTGCAGGAATCGTTGCGTCTGCCCTCGCCGATGTCATTCGTGACATGGAGGCGAAGGGTGTCATCGTCGTCGGTGACTACGCCAATAACAGAATACCGATCGAGTGCATCTGCATCTGGTGCGGTGCGCTGGTCTATCCGACGTACTCGAACGCGATGCGCGAGGGAATTGGGCTGTGTGATCAGCAATGCAAGCGAGACCGGATCGGTGACAGCAACCGAGGGGATGGCGAGCTCGCCGCCAGGTTCGCCCTCGCCAACAGTCTCATTCCTCTCGCTCCGTACACCGGCGCGGACGACCCATGGCAACTCGAATGTGCGATCTGTCATCATCGGGGCGGGAAGACGACGTACAGCGTCATTAAGCGGCTCGGGCACGTCTGCATGCGATGCGGTCGCATCCGTCAGGCGGATTCACGTCGCTTGAGCGAGGCCGAGGCTGTGAAGAGCATGGTGGATGCCAGGCTTCGCCCGGATGTTCCCTATCCAGGCAACGGGGGGCTTAACTGGCCCTGCACGTGTATGCGGTGCAAAACCGTGCTTCGTCCTGGCCCCCGCTTGGCTGACATCCGCCGCGGACAAGGCGGCTGCACGCAATGCGCCGACTACGGTTTCAATCAGAACGAGCCAGCGCACGTCTACCTTGTCGTCAACGACGCAGCGGGCTTCTTAAAGTGGGGCAAGGCCAACAACACTGGGAACCGCTTGCAGGAACATGCCCGTCAGGGCTTCGATCGCAGGGAAGGACAGTGGAGTTTCGCTGTCGGTGCGATTGCCACCGCCGTGGAAACTGCGACCGGGGAGGCAGTACGCGCGCTCGGAGCGACGACCCGGATCGCCAGGAAGTCGATGCGGTATAAGGGGTACACGGAGACAGCCAGTCTGAACGAAATCAGCGTTAAAGAGGTCTGGGCCATCGTCGACGGCCTGGCGCGTTACTACCAGGGATTGTAGCCAGGTGCTTAGATCAACGGAACCGTGGTCATCGGTGGGAACGATCAAGGCGTGGTCGGTGCGAGCGCGCTGACCCGGCTCTCGTACTCGCGGCGAGCCTTGCGCTGGGCAGGGACCGCCGGGAACCCTGGGGTGCCGTCAAGCGGCTGGCAGCAGGCGAGGAGTCTGCGGTGCACCGCGGGGACGGCGCTGACGCGCAGGGTGTAGCCCTGCCCGCGTCGGACGGCCACGCCCTGGTCGAGCGCGGCGCGTTCGGCGGGCTCCAGTTCGGCGGTACGGAGGAAGTCGGCGGCCTTGCCCGGCATGTCGAGGGTGACCGGCAGCTCGGGGGCCGGGCTGTCCGTGGCGGTGACGGTGTGGTCGGGCAGGAAGTCGGCGACGGCGGTGCGGATGGCGCCGCGGCTGACGTCGTGGTCGTGGGCGAGGGCGGCGATGGAGCGGCCCTCCAGGTACGCGGTGCGGACGGTGGCGGTCTTCTCGGCCGGGACGGCGGGGCGCCGGCCGCCCTTGCTGCCCTTGGCCTCGGCGGCCCGGAGCCCGTCGTAGGTCAGCTCGCGTTGGAGGTCGCGTTGGAGTTCGCCGGCGGCGGCGAGGGTCTGCACCATGAACTTCACGGTGGACAGCAGTTCCCCGGTGCGCGGGTGGCGGGCGGTGAGGTCCATCGCGGAGAACGCGCCATCGTGGATACGCAGCGCGAGGCGGCCCTGGTGGAGGACGTCGAGCACGTCGAGGATGTGCCCAGTGCCGCGTACGAGGCGGAACATCTCGGAGATGTGCACGGTGCCGCCCGGCCGCGCGTACGCCAGCAGCTCGCCGAACTTCGGCCGCTGGAGGGGGTGCAGGCGGCTGGAGGTGCCCGGGGGCTCCTCGAAGGGGTCCAGTACTGGTAGAAGTCTGTGATTGAGTGATCTGTGTTCCATATTGCGGTGGGTCCCCGATGTCACCGTGAGTGGTCACCCGGGCGGTCGCTTCGGCATGGGCCTCCGTGCTGGTCGACCTTCTGGGCAGCCCCAGCGGGTGGTGCATAGCGGCCCTTGCGCGGCTTCCGGGCCCAGAAGCCGCGCTATGACTGGTACGCGCTGGGAGTGCACCTAGACCACCAGGTGCCAGACAGTCGTTCCAATCTGGATCAGAAGTGTGGCGATGAGACCGCCGCCAATTGCGATTCCGAGATCGCGAAGCATGTGAATCACCTCCTCCGTGTGTGAGGGCAGAGGCTTGTTTGGGCACGCGCGACAGCGCCCCGGTCAGCGAGATCGCTGACCGGGGCGCGGAGCGTTGCGGGGTAGATGGCAGTGGGCGGAGGCTGCAGTTCCTCATCGTGGGCTGCCACGTCCTCAGCTCCTCTGGGGAGCTGGACGCTTCCAGACCCTACCTGGGACCAGGGGCCCGTAAACCCCTAGATCAGGAGGATGGAGCGAGCGTGTCCGATCTTGTGCATCACTTGGGGCCCTTCCAAAGCGTGGGCTTCCTGGTAGGAGGTCTGTGATCGGGTGACCTGAGCGCAAAGGTCTGGGGCCTGGAGGATCACCGACCGTGGTCGCCTGGGGCGTACTTCCTCCAGATACTGCCCGTCTCGGCGGCGAGGGCTTCGGCGTGGACGGTGTGGTAGCCGAGCATCCCGGCGACCACGGACGGGGGCGCCTGGAGGACCAATTGCCGCAGGGCCGCGGTGCGTCCGTGCAGGGTGGGGATGCCCGCGGCAGCAAGGCGTCCGCCGAGCGTCGCGGGATCCAGGGGCTGTCCGGCCCGGCGACCGGGGAAGAGCCAGTCGCTGACCGGCATGGTTCCGCCGGGCCGATTCGGCCGCCCGTTGCGGACGTAGCCCTGCAGCAGGCTGGCGAGGGGCTCGGGGACGGGGGTGGGCGGCTCCCCGAGCCGGAGGAGGACCTGGTTGTCGTCGGTGAGGACGTCGTGGACGGTGAGCCGGACCAGGCGCCGGATCGGCTGGGCGTAGAGAAGGACGAGCGCGGCGGCGACGCGTTCCGTCTGCGGTAGGTCGTCGTTGGTCAGGACGCGTCGTATGAGGGAGATGCGGCGATGCTGGCTGATCGGCGCGGGGTTCTCGGTGCGAATCACGGGGATCTTCAGCTGGGGCATGACGCGATGGTTCATGCACCAGCGCAGGAAACCTGCTGTGATGCGCCTGCTGGTGGCACCCTCGGCGAACCAGGCGTCCAGGTCGGCTTGGGTGTGCTCGGCGAGCGCCCGGCCCCGGGCATCGGACCAGCTCAGGAACGAGGCCGCTTGGGCGAGCACGGTTCGGGCGTCCGTGACGGCTCCAGGTCCGAGGGGGCGCGTGGCCGCGGTGGCTCGCAGTTTCCGCAACAGCTGCCAGGTGGCGAAGCGCTGGAGAAGCTGGCGCTGTCCCGGCTCCTCGATGCCGTCGAGCCAGTCGGTGAGCCAGCGTTCGAACAACAGCAGGTGCCGGTCGCGGTTCGGGAGCACGCCGCAGTGCATGAGCAGGTCGCGGACGTGCGCGACCGACCTGCCGGGCGACAGCGTGCTCAACCCGTTGTGAGTGAGCGGAACTTGGGATCGGGCGAGGGCTCGCAGGATCTGCTGAACGTGGTGTTTGCCGACCCAGGTGAGCATCCCTTTGGGCCGGGGAACGCTCCTTAACTCGTCGTGGAACGGGACGAGTTCGGGCCGGATACGACCGGTGCCGTCGTCCAGGAGGTCTTCCAAGCGCTCGGCCAGCACGCAGTTTCCACAGACCCCGCGCTGGTAGCGCGCGGCTTCGCGCCCGCAGCGTTCGCAGAAGAAGTCGCCGAGGCCGCCGGCGCAGTCGGTGCACCACCGCCCGCCGTTCGGTGCGATGCCGGGGGTGAGCCGGTCGACGCCGCAGCTGGCGCATCGGCCGTAAGTCTCCAGCGCATGACCCCGGCAGGAAGCGCAGATGTAGCCCTCGGGCCAGTGGGCCGCGCCGATCCGGACAGGGCGGCGGCAGCGCGCGCAGAACAGGTCCTCGGCCCGGACGCGGGTGCGACTCACTTCTCCGGGCGGACCCGGGCCCGCTTCGGCCGGATGGTGGCGGCCAGGTCGACCACGTCGGCGCCGCCGGAGGCAGCGGTGCGGCGTGGAGCGGCGTTCTCGGCGCGGGTGGCGATCAGGTCAGCGGGGGTGACGTCGAGGATGTCGCAGAGCGCGGCCAGCACCGGCAGCGACAGGCGCTCGGGGGTCTGGGTGACCAGCCGCCAGACCTGGACCGAGGACAGCTCGATGCCGCGGTCGGCCAGCAGCGGGGACAGGTCGGAGGCGGCGAAGATGCCCCGCTGGGCCATCACCTCGCGCAGCCGCCACTGGTAGCTGACCTGGCGTTTCATCATGCTCTCCTTGCCGGCCGTAGCGCGGCCTCCATCGTCGCGTCCAGGATCCGTCGCAGCGTACGGGTGCGGAAGTCGGAGGACACGCAGGTGTAGATCGCGGTCGTGGAGGCGTATTCGTGTCCGACCTGCTCTTGAACGAAGCGGGCGTCCCAGCCGTCCTCGATCAGGTGAGCGACGTAGGACCTTCGGAAGGAGTGGAAGTCCAAGTTCTCGTCCAGGCCCAGCGCGTCCCGATAGGCGGCGAAGCGGGTGTTCATCTGCGAGAACCCGATCCGCGCCGAACGCTCCGACGGCCACAAAGCCCCAGCGCCCGCGGTGGTGAAGTGCGGACGGACCTCCTCGTTCCACTGCTGCAGAATCTCCGCCGACCAGTCCCAGACGGTCAGCACGCTGCGGCGCTTGGGAGGCGAGCCCTTTTTCGCCTTGCCGTGGCGCACGTAGAGGACGCCGTAGTCGCCGAACTCCGGCCCGTCGGGATTGCGGCCGAAGTCGACGGTGTCGAGCATCCTCGTCTCGTTGCGCCGCAGGCCGAAGGCGTAGGCGGTCTTGAACAGCACCGAATCGCGGAAGGCCGGCAGCCAGCCCTTGCGCCCCCGGCCGCGGACCTTGTCGACCTGGTCGTCGGCGTAGTCGAAGAACGCCTGCAGCTCGTCGTGGGTGAAGGCCCGCTTGCCCGCGTCGGCCTCGGCCTCCTCCACGTGCACCGCGGAGTTCCACTCGTGCACGACCTGCACCGGTTGGGTGCCGAACCGCTCCTCGCAGGTCGCCGCCCAGCCGTAGGCGGGATTGGTGATGAAGGAGCAGAACGAGCGGACCGACCCCTGGTAGTTCCGCAGCGTCGATCGTTTGAGCCCGCGCACCGCGCGCAGGTCGCCCATCCACTCGTCCAGCATCTGCGGCGACCAGGCCCACGGGAAGGCGTCGGCGTGGCGGACGAACGCCCGCACCGTCTTCTCCCGGCCCTCGATCGTGGAGAACGCCAGATTTCGCGCCAACTGCTGATTGCGCCAGCCGTCCAACATCGCGGTGAACACCTGCTCGTCAGGCCGCAACAGCGGCAGCCCGCCCACCAGATGCAGCCCCGCCGCCCCCGGCGCCAGCCTCGTTCCACCCATCCTTCGGCAACCCTCCGTCACCTACATCAGACGAAGGAATCTTTCATCAGAAGTAATCGCCCGGCAAGTGCCCAGCTCAGAAGCCGCTCCAGCCGCCGCCATCCGACGCCGACCGTCTCGCCGATGGATGCAGAGGCACTCCTGCGGCTCATCGACCTGCGGTAGCGTCAGAACCGCTGCCGCTGGGCCGCTTGACCGCAGTACTGCATCTGATGAAATTGCGGCCGCTTCCAAGGTACGTGCAAAAGGGGCCATGACGTGAGAGACCGCTCGGCCCGAGGTGTTCGAGCGCCGGACGGCCGGGCTGGCTGACGGCCGGGCTGGGCCGGGTTGACGGCGGGTCGGGCCGGGCGACCGGGGCGGGGGCCCTTGAGGGGGTTTCGGTGTCGATGCGGTTTTCCCGTGGCGCCCGGAGAAAGCCGGTGTTATCTGCGCATTTACCACTCGTTCGGGTGGTGCAACTGGGTGACGCGCGTGCTCACCGCGGCACCGGGAATCAACCGTGCGGTTCGTCAGGGCCATGAAGATCTTGTACGAACCACCCTGCTCCCGGAAGAAGACGGCGGGAAAGCGATGAAGCCCAACACGCTCGACGACATCGTCAACTCCATCAAGAAGGGCGAGCCGGTCATCCTCGTCCACAAGGCCACCGGTGGCTACGCCAGGCGCGACGGCGACCTGCAGATCGTCGCCACCCCCATCATCAGCAGCGACGGCCTCGTCAAGGCCCACGCCCACTACCTCCGCATGGACCTGGGCGCGCAGCACAACGGAAACAACCTGTACACCTTCCAGAGCCTCCAGGTGGACGCCCAGGGACATCCGGTGGACAGCAATCCGGTCATGCTGAGCGCCAATCCCGGCGACATCAGCGGGGGAATCGTCTGGGCCCGTCAGAAGAAGATCGATGACGACCCGACCGACAGGGAAGCCAAGGCCCAGTACTGGTACGTCATCCCGCAGGAATGCGGCGGCTACGCCATTCTCTCCTACCTCGACCCGGTGTGGGCGCTGGGGCTGATGGACAAGTCCGACAAGCTTCCGTCCTGCGGGCGTCCGGTCCAGACGATCTACGCGGTGATCCCGGTGCTCTGCCGCTGGGACATCGTCGCCCCCAAGCCGGACAAGGAATGCATCCGCAACGACAAGATCCCCCAGGTCTGAGCCGCCAGGACGCCCCGACCTCCGGGTCGGGAGTCGCCGACCCTCGCCGTGTCCCGCACGCTCCTCCCGGAAGCGTGCGGGACACGCGCGTCGCAGGCGCGTGCGGGGCACCGGCCCGTGGCCCTGGCGGTGCCGCGAGGGCCGCCGCTGACCGGTCCCGGCGACCGGAGCGCCCCTCGGGAGCCGGTGGAGGTCGCTTCCGGTGGGCGGAAGGTCTCGATCCGTCAATGAGTGGGGGAACCGTGGGCGCGGTGTGTCCGGGGCCTGCTTGAATCGCACGCCTCATCCCAACGGAACGGAGCGCGCTCCCCCCCATGCCCTCACGGATACCCGGACGGCGCCGGGCGGCCGGCCTGGCCGGATTCGCCGGACTCGTCCTCACCATCGGTCTCACGCTGACCGGTTGCGGGGTCCAGCCAAGGTACGTGCAAAAGGGGCCATGACGTGATCTTGAAAACGTGAGGCGCTCAGCACGACCCGTTGCCATTGAACCTGGACCAACGCCAGTTCGTGACAGCGAAGTTTGATCGTCGCAGGTCAGCGGCATCCAGCGGCATCCAGCGGCATCCAGCGGCACACTGCCGGCACTCGGATGATCCTTTCGCCGATCATCGGCAAGGATGACAATCGGTCCATGAGCTTTCTGTGGGAGAAGGTAGAGCGGAACGATCTGATCAGGGTGGCGATCACTGGTTCGCCAGCCGCGCAGCAGTTCACCGCGATCGTCGAAGAGGTGTACTCGGCACGGGTCTTCGAGGCCAACGTGGGATCGGAGATCCGCTTCGTCGGCAAACCGACCCACTGGGGCCAGCGGTCACTCGCCGTGGGCCAACGCGCGCTCCTCTTCCTCTCCCGTACCTCCGGCAGGTGGTACGAGGACCCCTGGGAGGGCGACCTTCCCATCGAGGAGATCGACGGCGTGGAGTACGCGCTCTACCGGGTCGCGTACGAAAGGGTCCTCACCTTCTCCGGCCTGCCCGGCACCCTCAGAGCCGGCTGCCGACCGCACCCCACCCTGCCGATCACCGCGTGCTTCAACCTCGCCGCGCTGGAGTGCCACCTGAAGGGCCTCATCGACCAGGTCCTGCCGTAGCCGAGTCACACAAACCGTGCATTGGTCAAAGTTCAGTGGCATACGGCCAAGGTTCGGTGGCACGGGACAGTTCCCGTCGCCCGCCCCGCGGCCTTGCCCCCGTTCGGCCGGTGCTGCGCCGCCGCGGCGCCTGCGCTGCCCGCACCGTGCCGCCGCCGCAGGTTCGGCCGGTACCTGCTCGGGTGGCGCCGCAGGCGCGGACAACCTCGGCCGAGGGGCCGTCAGGCCCCGGCCCGCGCCGAAGGCCAGACCAGCTTCTGCCGGCCGGCGAGAAGGGTCGGAGTGAGCGGCTCTCCCCGTGAGGCTGCGGCGCGGGACAGGGTCATTGCGGCGAGCAGCCGGTCGGCGCGGTCCTGGTCGCGGCGGCGGATCCGGCCGTGGAACCAGGCGGCGATCAGCCCAGCCGGCGCAGCGCCCCGTGCAGCCGACGGGCGTCGCGCAGCCGCTGCTCGTACGTGGCGCCGAGCGCCAGCAGCAGGACCCCGGCCGCGGCCAGCGGCACCCAGCGGGGGAGCAGACCGAGCACCTGCACCACCGTGGGGGCGAGTTCGTGCCCCGCCACCAGCACCAGCACCCCGCCGCCCAGCACCAGCGGGCACTGCAGCCGCAGCCGCACCCCCAGCACCGTCACCACCAGCGCCGCGACGCCGAGCAGCAGCGGCCGCAGCCAGTACCCGTCCAGGAACAGCGCCCACAGGCTGGGCAGTAGTCCGGCCGCCAGCCCCGGACCGTACACCGGCCAGGATCCGAGCTCCTCCTCCGCGAACCACCCGCGCCGCAGATGGCCGAAGACCAGGGCGGCCACCGCCAGGCTCAGGCTGTACGCCTCGGGCGCGTGGACGTCCGCCAGCGCCAGCCAGAGCCAGGAGGCCGCGATCAGCAGCGCGACCCCGACCGCCGGGGCGCTGCGCCGCCGGTCCGCCCGCAGGCCGACACCGAGCGCGGCGGCCCCGGTCACCGCCAGCTCGAAGGAGAGCCGCCCCGGCACGTCCGCGCTCAGCAGCAGCACGAGGGCCGCCATTCCGTAGCCCGCGAACTCCACGGCGGCAGGGACGGCCGAGTCCGTACGCGCCGCGAGCCTCGCCGCCACCGGCGCGGTGGCGAGGGCGACCGCGAGCACCGCCAGCAGGTGATCCGGCCGCTCCAGACCCGCCGTGACGGCGACCGCCGCCGCCTCCCCGCCCAGCGCGGCCACCGCCAGCACGGCGGTGACGGCCGGTGCCGGACGCCCCCGGACGGTCAGTGCGACGGCGAGCCCCGCCGCCAGAGCCAGGACGACGATCGTGGACGGGCGGTCGGCGAGCGCCCACAGCAGCGCCAGCGTGCCCGAGAGGATCACGCCGGCGATCAGCGCCGGCCGCACCGGGAGGAACCAGCCGCCCACCAGAGCCAGCGCGGTGACGAACCCGACCGCCGTCACGGGCGACAGCCCGAACGCCGCCGGCAGCAGCGCCAGCGCGAAGGACGCGACGGCCGACAAGGCCGCCTCCGCCCCGGCGGTCGCGGACCCCCTCAGCCCGAGGAGGCGTACCGCCACCCCGGCGGCCACCAGCAGCCACAGCGCGGTGAGCGCGGCGGCCGGGGTCGACTGGCTCCCCTGTACCGCCCGGGTGCCCTCCCAGGCCGCCTGCCAGTGCGCGGCGGGCTCGACCACCCCGGGGAACAGCTGCGCCAGTGAGACCGCCGAGGTGACGAGCAGCACCGCGCCCGCCACCGCCAGCAGCCCGACCGGGATCACCCGGCCGTCGAGCGGGCGCCGCCGCAGCCGGGCGGCGCCCGCCACCGCGAGCAGCACCGCCGGGACGGCGAAGCCCACCGCGCCCCAGCCACCCGGGAGCAGCGCGGCCAGCGTCCCGCCGCCCGCGGCCACCGCCGCCGCGCCCGCCGCCTGGGCGGCGATCCGGCGGCCGGTCAGGCCGAGCCCGGGAAAACCGTTCGGACGGGAGACCGCCAGGGCGACCAGCGCCAGCAGCCCCAGCGGCAGCCAGGCGCCGAGCGAGGCACCGACCCGGTCGTCACCCTCCATCGGCGACAGGCCGAGACCGGAATCCAGCGAGACCTTCAGCGCGAACGCGCCGGCCAGCAGGGCCCAGGCGAGGCCGAACGCCCCGTAGAGGTTCACCACGCCCTTCGGGAGCGGCCGGTCGGGCCGCGCCAGCCGGCCCAGCGCCAGCCGTCCGATCGCGTGGTCCAGGGCCACCGTCGCGGCCATCGCGGCGGCGGACCCTGTCAGGGAACCGAACCCGGCGGCGTGGACGGCCAGCAGGAGGGGCAGCCTGGCGAGCAGATAGCCCGCGAACACCGGCACCCCGATCCGCAGCCCCCACCCGTACACCGTCGAGCCGACGGAGACCACGGCGGTGACGCCCGCCCAGTAGCCCGCCACGTTGGAGGTTCCCAGCCCGAGGTATTCCAGGCTGAACCCGTCCAGCAGGAGCAGCGCGACGCCGATGCCGGCGAAGGTCTCGGCCGTCGCGAACAGCCGGCGCCAACGCAGCACCAGCGGAGCGGCCAGCGCGGCGGCGGTGAGGCAGAACAGAACGGCAGCCCGGGCGGCGACACCCATCCGGCCCCAGCTGACCACCGTGAACACGAGGGCCGCGATGCTCACCAGAACGCCGCCGAGGACCAGCAGGACGGTCTGCGCCGAACGCCCGGACACCTCGCCCGTTGCCCCGGGACGTGGGACAGGCTGCGGCCACGCGGGGGCGGGCGACGGCGCGTCCGGCAGGTCGCGCAGCGCCCGCAGCTCGGCGAGCAGCTCCTCCCGCAGCCGCAGCAGCGTCACCCGCCTGTGCTCGACGGCGTCGAGCCCCTTCTCCACCTGCCACAGCCGCGCCGCGACCGGCCCGCTCAACGGCAGCCGGCAGGCGGGGCAGCGCGCGGGCCCGGTCGGAGGCAGCCCGGCACCGCAGTCGGGGCACCCCGGTGAGGCGGGCGGCGGCTGGTGGGGCGGGGGCGGAGCACTGCTGATCATGTTCAGGAGTCTGACGGAGGCGGCCGGCCCGCACATGAGTAGCCGTACTCACATTCGAACGCCATGGGCGTGGCCCGCGGATTCCACCCCGGCCCGGGCGGTGACTTCCGCAGCCGCCTCATCAAGATCAATCACTCGTTCCATGGACGGAGCATGGCGCATGCCCGGTGCCCTCGCCGGCGCCCGCGGCCTTGGTCGCTTCGGTCGCTTCGGTCGCTGCCGCCCCCGGTGGCCGAGGTCGTCCCCGGCCGCCTCGCCGACGCCCGGACGGCGAACTGGCCGTCGCTCGGTCCGCCGGCCTGGTGCCCGCCGCCCGCCGCTGCGCCCTGGCCGCCCGCTCTGCCTCGGTGCCCGCTGCCGCCCCGGCCGCCGAGGTCGGTGTCGGCCGACTCCCCCGTCGAAGACGTGGCTGCCGTCGTACACCAGGACGTCGCCGACGGGGTCGGCTCTTCCTCAAGGACGACCCCGAAGGCCTGCGGCAGCTCATGGACGCCGTCGACCTGCTCGCCGACTCCCCGCGCCCGCCGGGCAGCGCGGAGTCCGGCTCCGTGGACCTACGCCGGATGCACGTCGGCCGCTACTGCGTGATGTACGAGATCACCGAGACCACCGTCACCATCGTTGTCATCCACTTCGGCCGGATCGGCTGAACACCCGCACCATGTACCCACGGCGGCCGGACCCCTCGCCCGTGAGGGCCCGGATGGAACGGACTCCACCAAGGCCTCGTGGCCCGGGCCGCCGCCCGTACTTGGTGTCCACCCGGCTGGACGTCAGACGATCGAGACCCGGGAGACGTAGGCGTTGTTGAAGCTCAGGCTGCCGCCCGCGTAGAGGTTGTAGTTGATGCCGTTCGCCGTGATGATGCCGTTGTTCCACTGCGAGGTCACCGAGTACACACCGGCGACCCCGGGGTACGTCGTGCCAACGCTCCCCGCATAGCAGAGCTGCCAATAGCCGCTGCTGTCGTGTATCCAGAGCTCGATGCCGTACGCCTCCGCGCCGCCGCCGGGGCACTGCACGCTCCCGATTGCGCTGGCCGGCGAGGCCGCCAGGACGCTGCCGCCGACGAGGGTCGCGGCCGCCAGCGCCACGGCACCGATTCGTGTGATCTTGCGACGAGCCATCTGCTGTTCTCCTCGTGTCGGACCGTTGTGGCAACCGGCTGACGGGCCGGCTCGACACCATCGTTGTGCCAGCGGCAGCCCGCCACCATGACGTTGGCCGGACGTTGGGCCGACACTTGCGTCGTGGGGCCCTCACGCCCTGGGCATCCACGCGCCGGCGGGCCAGATCCGGGCGAGCGCCTCGAACTCGCAGTCCTCGTGCCTGCCGGAGCGGTGGCCTCGCGCCGACCCGCAGCCGTTCCCGCCCGGAGTTCGTGCGCGGCGGCGAGGTTGCCGGCTACCACCACGTCCTGCGCTCCTCGCCTCTGGCGGACGAGTTCAGGTGCGATCCCGATCGCGGGGCGCCACGGCGCCAGGTTCGGCGAAGCCTTCAAAGCGTCATCGACGTTGGCACAAAGCGCCGTTGCGAGGGTGTCCAGGTCTGTCGTCACAAACGGATCATTTGGCGCCCTCGCTTCATGTCCGCAGGCAATCCCTTGGACTCGTTCAGGGCTCTGGAGTGGTCTCCACTGCGGTGACTATGCGTCGCGGTCATTTCGCAGTGCCTGGATGAGCCAGGAGTACACCGGGATCAGGTTCGGTACTACCTGCCAGCCGTTGACGATCCACACCAGCCGCCAGTACCGGTCCACCCGGGGATCGTGCGCCTCTTCGAACTGCTGGGCCATCCAGTGCCGGAATTCCGTGTCAGGGGTGCGTGCGAACATCTCGGCGAAGCGGTGTACGAGGTCGTCGATGAGGGGGGCAACCCTGTCGCTGAGCGGGTCGATGCCCGACTCCAGGGCCTCGGCCACCTTCTGACGGGTGAACTCCATCAGTTCCTTGCCGGCCTCGCTTTCGATGTCGAGCTTGCGCCCGGCGGCCTGGTACATGGCCGTCCGGCGGATCCGGGCCCGGAAGTCCTCGTCGCCGACCAGCTCGGCGAGTTCCACCCACGCGGCGACCTGCTCGCTGGACGGATCATCGGGGAGGTCGGGAGTGGCAGCGCGAACCATGGCCACCATGGCCGGTTCGGCATCCACTGTGCCGAAGGTGCGGTCCAGGAAATCGTCGATCAAACGTCGGCGTTCCTCGCCGGACAACTGCGTGAGCCTGTGCACGAGCTTGGTCTCCTCGGGATTGGACCCGCGTCCGGCCACGACTCGCAAAACGCTCCGACGCAGTTGCAGCATCCGGATCTGGACGTCCATGGCATCGGCGTGCGCCGCGGCGACTTCCGCCACCGAGAGCTCGCGGTCCAGTACCCGTTGAATCGTGGCCAGGTCCACGCCCAGCTCGCGCAGAGTGCGGAGGAGTTCCAGACGAAGCAGTGCGTCGAGGTCGTAGAGCCGATAGCCGGCGGGACTTCGGGTGGTCGGCGCTACCACCCCCGAATCGGAGTAGAACCGGATCGTCCTCACGGGCAAGCCGGTCCTCCGGGAAAGCTCCCCGATCGAGTAGAGGGTCGTAACGTCCATGTCCCCCACTCTGCTGTCTCCAGTCACTGGAGACTCAAGGCTATTCCCCAGCTGGGCCCCCGACCGAGACGTCTCCCGAGTTGCTGAAGCACGCATCACGCGGCTTCCGCTGACCGCCAGGACGACGGGCACGCCTTGCACGCGTTGGGCAAGCGATGGCAGCGACATGTGTCACCGCTTGCTGGTGGCCTTTGGCTACGAGCCCTTGGACTCATTCATTTAGCCGCAGCCGGTTCCCGCGCGCGGTGCCGCGTGAGGCCGCCGACGTACGTCCCGGAGCGAGTGGCCACGCAGCAGACGAGAGATGCACGTGTGCCGGCCGTGGCCCTGGGCCCGGTGGGTATCAGGATGCTTTCATGCACAGGCTTGTTCAGGGGCGGCGTGATCGCAGCGGTCGGCCAGCTCGGCCGCCCAACCTAGCGTTCAATCCTGGAGGAATACCGGCGGGACCCCGAGTACTGGCCGGTGCTGCGCGAGCAGCGGTGGCTGCGGATCCGCGCCGGGTAAGCAAGGGCTGACTGGGATCGCACGGCGCGACCGTTCTTGCAGTTCGCGGCCGGCTGCCCTCGGGGCGTTCCCCGTCGGCCGGGTGTGGTGGGGGTCTCAAGGGGCGGTCAGTGCTCTTGACTCAGCGTGATAGCGGTGGGTCGGTCGGTGATGTGGCCGGGGCCTGTCCCGTGAGTGCGCTCACAGGGGAATGGGGTGCACGACGGCGGATAGTGATGTCCGTTTTAATCCACTTTGAGACCGTTTGACGAGGGACTCAAGCGCGTTGACGCAGGTCGGAAGGGTCGGCGGGGATCGGCCGGCTCGGGGCGGCCCGTCTCCCGGATCGGTGCCGGCTCGCTCCGGCTACGACTGCGGATCGTAAGAAGGGGGTCTTGGCGAGCGCCGATCCGGTCTGGCAACTTGGCATTCGTCGTCAGCCACACCGGCTCCTGTCCCGCCGGTGAACGGCTTACCGCCGAGTCACGCCCCGTGACCGTCATGGCCCCTGTCCGGCCACGGTCCAGGACGGGACGCGACCCGGCCCAACCCGATTGAGGTCTTGCTCTACATGCCCGCTTTCAAGCTCCGTATGCGTACCTCTGCCGCGATTCTTGCCGGCGCCGCCGGTGTGACCGCCCTGGGTGCCGCCGTGGTCCCCACCATGGCCTCGGCCGCGGACGCCTCCCCGCAGGCCATCGCCGCCCAGATCGTCCCGGCGGACCAGCTGGCCTCGTTCAGCCAGGTCGTCTCGCACGAATCCGGCTGGAACGTGACCGCGACCAACCCGAGCTCGGGCTCCTACGGGCTGGGCCAGGCGCTGCCGGCCTCCAAGATGGCCTCCGCCGGCGCGGACTGGAAGACCAACCCGGCCACCCAGATCAAGTGGACGCTGGACTACATGAACACCCGCTACGGCAGCCCCAACGCCGCCTGGGCGTTCTGGCAGAACCACCACTGGTACTGAGCCGACCACATCGTCTCCTCCCCCCGCGCCTCGGGGCCGGACAGGGACCACCGAGGTGACCACGAGGGCCTGTGCCCGCACGCTTGTGCGGGCACAGGCCCTCGTGGCGTTTCCCCGCCGTCGGCACGTCGGCGCACTGCCCACCGGATCCTCCGCCTTGCGGCATCTACGTCACCAAGCGGACGGTGACGTGGACCTTCGGCTCATGCGACTGTCCTGCGGCAAGGTCGCAGCCGCTTCGTCTGAATCACTGACACCCGGCCGCACGGCCTGGCGGAGCCCATCACCGCCACGGTTGACCAGGGGATCCAGGTGGTCCGGCGGACCCTGGACGCCGCGGTCACCCCCGTTTCCTGACGCCTTCGAGACCTTACGCCGGGCCGGTGGACGGGACGTGTGCGGCGTAGAGCCGTTGGAGCAGGAGGTTGAGGTGCTCGCGCTCGGCCTCGGTCAGGGCGTGGAGGAACAGGTCCTGCTCGGCCGCCGCCGCGGCGGCGATCGCCCCGACGAGGGCGTTCCCCCCGTCGGTGAGGACGACGATGCGGCGGCGGCGGTCGGTGTCGTGAGGGCGGCGTTCGACCAACCGCCTGTCCACCAGCTGGTCGAGGACGGCCACGATGTTGCGGGCGTCCATGGCGACGAGTTCTGCCAGGCGCCGCTGCCCTACGGCGCCGTGCTGGCTGAGGGCGACCAGCACGGCGTACTGGCCCTGAGTCAGCTGGTGCTCGCCGAGAAAGGCCGCCCAGGAGCGCGTCGCGAGGGAGCCCAGCCGTGCCAGCAGGAAGCCGGTGCCGCGCTCGAAGGCCGGTCGGTCGTTGTCGCCGTGCATGAGCGCCAGCCTACCCAATAGACATGCCACATGTCGTTTGATAGACATGAATCATGTCTATCGAGCTGCGCCACTCGACTGTGTCGATCGATGACCTCTCGCTTCACCTCGTGGAGTCCGGCGCCCCCGAGGGCCGGCCGTTCCTGTTCCTGCACGGCTGGCCGGAGTCGTGGCGGACCTGGCTGGGTGTGATGGAAGCGGCCCAGGGCGACGAGGCCCGGATCATCGCCCTCGATCTGCCCGGCGTCGGCGGATCCACCGGGGCGGTCGGTGGCGGATCGAAGCTCCGACTGGCGCAGACGATCCACGCTCTGGTGCGAGAACTCGGCCTCACCGGTGCCACGCTGATCGGCCACGATGCCGGTGGGATGGCGGCCTACGCCTACCTGCGGCAGTTCGGCGACGTCGACCGCGTCGTCATCATGAACACCGTCATCCCCGGCGTCGATCCTTGGAACGATGTCCTGCGCAACCCCTACATCTGGCACTTCGGCCTGCACACCGTCCCGGCCCTGCCGGAGACCCTCGTTCAGGGGCGCCAGGCGGCGTACTTCGACTACTTCTACGACGTACTGTCGGCCGATCCCCGTCGGATTACCGCCGAGTCGCGATCGGCCCACGCCGCCGCCTACGGCAGTGAGGAGGCGCTCACCGCGGGATTCGACCTGTACCGGGCCTTCAGTCAAGACGCCCGGGACAACGCCGCGTTCGCCGCTGCCGACTCCGTAGAGACGCCGCTGTTGTACGTGCGCGGCGACTGCGAAGGCGGCGACATCCACGCCTACGCCCAAGGCTTCCGCGACGCGGGGGTCAGGAACCTGACCACGGCGGTGGTCGCCGACGCCGGGCATTTCGCCCAGGAGGAGCAGCCCGCCGACATCTGGGCGCTCATCCGAGACTTCGCCGCCGCCACGGCGGGTTGAGTGGCCGTGCCCAGGCAGCGTCGTCGAATTGATCTTGGACAGCCCGGCGGGTCGGGCAGCGGGTCGGCCACGGTCTGCGTGGGAACACCAGTCCCACGGGCCGGGGCCAGGACGTCTGCTCAGCAGCACGGGGCCGCCCGGCCCCGGCCTTGTGATCAACTACGGGATTCTGCTTCGTGCTTGAGGTTGGTGACCCAGTTGTGCAGGGAGTTGTCCAGGGCCGCCTGCAGGGCGGCTTGGTTCGCGGTGACGGGTTCCCCGGTCCAGGACTCCTCGGTGTGGACGAGGACGCCCTCGCGGGTGGGGGTGAAGGTCCAGACGTGGACGGCGGTGATGCCCTGGGCCGGGCCGCCCCACGCGAGGCGCCTGCCGTGATCGACCTGCCGGACGGTGGAGGTGATGTCGAGCCCTTCGGTGCTCCAGCGGAACCTCGAGCCGGGGCGCAGCCGACCGGGGGTGTCCTTGACGACGGTTTCTACGGTGGGCTGCCAGGCGGGCCAGTTCTCGACGTCGGTCTGGATGTTCCAGACGGTGTGCAGCGGGGCGTGGATGAGGATGTCGGCGCGGGTGATGACCGGGGCGTGTTCGTCGATCTGCACGTCGGTGCGGTGGGCGGCCGCTGCGGTGGGTGTCCGGTCGGTGGTGAGGGCGGACGCGGCGGTGGTGGAGGCAGTGAGGAGGAGTGCGAGGGTGAGGGCGGTGGTAGTGGCTGCGGCGGGTGCGCGCATGGCAGTGCTCTTTCCTTGAAGTGGTCCGGCGGATCCCGGGGGCGGCGGGCGTCCCCGGGATCCGGCTCGGGTGGAGTCAGAGGGTGCTGTCGGGAATCCAGGAGCCGTGGATTCCGGCGGTGACGCGGCGGGGGAGGTGGACGGTGGCGACCTTGTCGAGGCGGGCGGCGTCCAGGACGAGCAGCTGCGAGGCGTCCTGCTTGAGGTCCGAGACGACGGTGAGCAGGTAGCCGTCGTCCTCCCGGGTCCCGCCGGCCGCGGCGACGAACACCGCTTCGCTGGGCAGCCGGGCGTCGCCGGCCTGGTGGATGCGCCGTTCACCCGTGGCACGGTCGTACTTGACGACGCCGTAGCCGCCGAAGCCGTCCTGGTCGGGGAAGGAGATCGCGTACTGGTAGCGGTTCTCGATGCCGAGGAAGTCCTCGTTGAGGGTGGGGAACTCGATGGCGAGGTCGTCGACCACCCGCTCCTCGACCCGGCCGGTCGCCGGGTCGAGGACCCAGCGGCGGTTGTAGGAGCGGGCGTTGGGCTCGCTGCCGCGGCCGGGCGCGCCGACCCACCAGTTCCAGGAGAGCTGGAAGCCCTCGCGGTCGACGGTGGGGCCCTCCAGCACGATGCGGCCCTCGGCGTCCTCGTAGGCGTTGGCGACGTGGAGCATGTTGCCGGGTTCGATCGGGAACCATCGGATCGCGGCGGCGCCCTGCGCTCCGCGCGGCATGACGCCGATCCGGGCCGGCTGCTCGTCCTGCCAGGAGTAGGGGATGCCGGAGTGCTCGGTGGGGTCGAAGGTGACGGTGCCCTCCACGAAGACCACGTGGTGGCGAGTGATCGCGAAGTCGTGCTTGAGCGCGGCGCTCGCACCGGGGATCTCCGCGCTGTGCGTGATCTGCCCCTTGGCATCGGCGACGTAGTACACCAGGTAGGGCGGGAAGGGCGAGGAGCCGAAGAAGTGCAGCTCGCCGGTGACCGGGTCGCTCTTGGGGTGCGCGGTCATCGCGCTGCGCAGCTTGCCGTCGAAGTCGTAGGCGCCGACGGTGTCCAGGTCGGGCGTGAGTTCGAAGGGGAGGTTCGCCTCGCAGAGGGCGAGCAGCCGGCCGGCGTGCTCGATGACGTGGGTGCCGGCGGTGGAGGCGGTCAGGTCGGGGCCGTGCTCGGTCAGGTAGGGGGCGCCGTCCAGCGCGGGGGTGCGTACCCAGCGGTTGCGGTACCACTCGGCGCGGCCCTCGCGCAGCCGGATGCCGTGCACCATGCCGCTGCCCTTGAACCAGTGGGCGGGGGTGACGCCCGGTTTCGGGTTGTGGCTGTTGCGGACCAGGCGGCCGGTCAGCTCCGGCGGCAGGGTACCTTCGACGGTCAGTTCGGTGGCGGTCAGTTCGTCGGCGACGGGGGTGTAGTGGCCGGTCAGGTAGGGCTTGGCGGTCATGCTCGTGGTCCTCGTGTCTCCAGTGTGAAAAAGGCGGAAGGTGGCGGGGTCAGGAGAGCTTCTCGGCGCGGTTCCTGAGGCAGGTCAGCCAGTCCTCCAGGGAGGTGCGCAGGGCGGCGGCGAGCTGGTCGGTGGCGGCGTCGACGGGCGCGCCGCTCCAGGACTCCTCGGTGCGGACGACGACACGGTCACCGCTCTGTTCGAAGGTCCACACGTGGACGCCTTCGATGCCGTGGGCCGGGCCGCCCCAGACGATCCGGGCGCCGGGCACCAGCTCGTGGACGGTGGAGGTGATCTCCATCCCGTGGGTGCGCCAGGTGAACGAGGTGCCCTCGGTGAGCGGGCCCTGCAGGCGGGCCTGGTCGATGTCGGGGTTCCAGACCGGCCAGTTGTCGATGCCGGTGTGCAGGGACCAGACGTGCTCCAGGGGGGCGTTGATCTCGGTGGACAGGCGGACGATGACGGGTGCGCTCTCGTCGATGGTGATCACGGTGTTTCCTCTCGGCGGTCGGTGCGAACGGATGATGCGGGTGGGGAGGTGAAGTGAGGGGGTGCCGGGCAGTCAGCGGCGGCCGGGGACGGCGGGCTCCTCGGTGGGCGTGCGGCGCGGCCGGTCAGCGGTGGGGGTGCGGCGCACCCACAGGGCGGCGAGCAGGGCGGTGCCGGCCAGGACGGCGGCGCCCAGGGCGAAGGCGGTGCGGTAGCCGGCGGTCAGCGCCTCCAGGGGCGGCTGGTGGCGGCCGGCGCGGGAGGTGACGGATCCGGCGACGGTCGCCAGGACGGCGAGCCCGACGGCGCCTCCGACCTGCCGGGTGGTGTTGACCAGGCCGCCCGCCAGGCCCGCGTCCGGTCCGTCGACGCCTGCCACGGACAGGCTGGTGAGCTGGACGAAGGCGACGCTCAGACCGAGTCCGACCAGGACGCTCGGGCCGAGCACATCGGTGAGGAAGGCGCCGTCCGCGTCGATCCGGGACAGCCACAGCATCCCGGCCGCCTCGGTCAGCAGCGCCGAGACCAGCGCGGCGCGGCCGCCGGTCCGGCGGACGAGGGCGGGGGCGAGGGCTGCGCCGAGCATGTTCGCGAAGGCGAGGGGGAGTTGTCCGAGCCCGGTGGTCAGCGGGTCCTCGCCGAGGACCTGCTGCTGGTAGAGCGGCAGGAAGAAGAACAACGCGATCCACACGGAGCCGAACAGGCCCGTCAGCAGGTTCCCGACCGTCACGTCGCGGGCGGCGAACAGCCGCGGCGGCACCAGAGGGGAGGTGCTGGTGCGCTCGACCCGCCAGAACACCACCGCGAGCACGGCGGCGGCGCCGAACGCGGCCAGTACCCAGGGGTCCGTCCAGCCCGAGCGGCGGGCCGTGGTCAGGCCCCACACCAGGGCGGTCAGGGCCAGGGCGCTCATGGCGGTCCCGGCGCAGTCGAACCTGGTCCGTTCCGCCCGGCCCGCAGCGGGGACGCATGCGGCCGTCGCCGCCAGCACCGCGAAGCTGCCGATCGCCACCGTGCGGAAGATCCACGGCCAGCCCCACGCCTGGGTCAGCAGCCCACCGAGCACCACCCCCGCCGCACCGCCCGCACCGGACACCGCACCCCAGACCGCCAGCGCCCGGCCGCGGGCCGGGCCCGGCGCGTACAGGCCCACCGCGAGGGCAAGGGCAGCCGGGGCGACGGCCGCCGCCCCCGCCCCCTGGACGGCCCGTGCGGCGATCAGCACACCGGGCGAGGTGGCCATCGCGGCGACGGCGGAGGCGGCCCCGAAGGTCCCCAGCCCGGCCAGCAGGACGCGGCGCCGTCCCAGCAGGTCGGCGGCCCGCCCACCGGCCAGCAGCAGCGCCCCGAACGCCAGGCCGTAGGCGTTGACCACCCACGTGGTGGCGGAGTCGGAGAGGCCGACGCCATCCCTGATCTGCGGCAGGGCGACGTTCACGATCGAGGTGGCGAGCATGACGGTGGACTGGGCGGCGGCCAGCACCGCAAGGACGGCGCCGCGCGGCGGACTGGGCATGGGAACTCCGTGAACTGGGCCGTGGGAAACAGCCGGTGGGAGGGGAACGGCGCGGCGGCGTCAGCGCGCGGCGCGCTCGGCGGCGGACTTCAGGTGCAGCAGCCACTGCGCGAGCGACCGGTCCAGGGCCCGGGTGACGGCGTCGGCGTCGGCCTGCACAGGCGCACCGTCCCAGGACTCCTCCGTGACGACGAAGGTCGCCCTGGACGAAGGCGTGAACGTCCACTCGTGGACGGCGGTGATGCCCTGCGAGAGGCCACCCCAGAGAATCGACCGGGGCGCGTCCACCGCGTACACGGTGGAGGTGACGTCCACGCCGCCGGTGCGCCAGTGGAACACCGCGCCCGGGGTCAGCGGAGTCAGGGCGCGGGCCACCGCGATGTCCGGCTGCCAGGTCGGCCAGCCGGGCACGTACGTCAGCAGCGCCCAGACGGCAGGGGACGGGGCCCGGATCGGCAGCTCACGGCGGGCGACGACCGGGGCGGCCCGGTCGATGCCCGAGGGCGTGTTCTTCATGCCCCCGAGTCTGGTCCGCCCCACCCCGCGCCCTCATCGGCGAAAGTCACCTAGGCGATTGCCTAAGTGAGCCGGCCGGGGCCTGGGTCGGGGCCTAGGCGTCCCGGCCGAGCACGTCGGCGAGTTGGCGGCGCGAAGTGACGTCGAGCTTGCGGAACACACTGCGCAGATGGGCGTCGATGGTGCGCGGGCTCAGGAACAGCCGATCGGCGACCTCCCGGGAGGTCGCGCCGGTCGCCACCAGGCGCGCGATGTTCAGCTCCTGACCGGTCAACAGCTCCACCGCGCCGAGCCCGGCCGGCCGAGCCTGCTCCCCGGCGGCGGCCAGTTCCACCCGGGCCCGCTCGGCGAACCCCTCCGCGCCCATCGCGGTGAACAGCTCATGAGCGGTGCGCAGCGCCTCACGGGCCTGCCCGCGGCGGCCGTCCCGGCGCAGCCACGCGCCCTGGTGCAGCAGGGCCCGGCCGCGCCACACCCGCAGGCCGGCGGCGTCCAACCGGGCCACTGCCTCGGCGTGGAGTTCCGCCGGGTCGTCCGACAGCAGGGCGGCGAGCGCCGCGCGCACGCCCAGCGCCCAGTCGCTGCCCGCCGCCGACGCGTGCCGCGACAGCCGTGCGAACGCCTCCTGGGCGGTGTCCTGCTCGCCGCACCGGACGGCCGCCTCGACGAGCTCGGGCAGGGCGAGGCTGGACGTTCCCAGGTCTCCGTCCGCCACGGCCAGCCGCGCGGAGGCCAGGGCCGCGCGGTGGTCCGCGACGCCGTTGGCGTGCAGCGCCGCCGCCGCGTGGACGGTCGCCGTCAGCATGCCCTTGCGCCGGGCGTGCGACTCGGCCAGCACCCGGTCGAACAGGGGCCGCGCCTCAGCGTCCACCCCGCGCACCGCGGCCGCGAACAGCCGGCCGTACCAGTGCGGCGGGACGCCGGTCACCTCGGCTATGCCGTCGGCTTCGCTGTTCAACGCCGCCGCATCGAGGAGGTCACCGCGCTGCGCGGCGGCCATCGCCTGCATCCACAAGCCCACCGGCAGGACCATCAGCGTTCCGCCGGCGCGCGCGGAGTCGACGGCCCGACCGGCGAGCCGGTCCTCCAAGGCGACGTCCCACAACTCGACGGCGAGCAAGGCGGCCAGCGACAGCCGGCCCGCCCACAACGGGTCGGCCACGTCGGACAGCATCCCGAGCAGCACCGGCACCACCGCGAGGTCGCCGTCGAGGTAGCCGACGAGGGCGTCCAGCAACTCGTCCGCGGTCGAGCGTTCACCGGCCGGTGCGGGCGCCCGCCGGGCCGCCGCCAGGGCGTCTCGCGCCGCAGGGGAGGACCTGCCCACCACCAGACCCGCCTGAAGGGCGTCCAGCAGGTGCGTCCGCGCCCGGCCGGGATCGAGGTCGGCCGCCGCCACCAGGTGGCCGACCGCGTCCGCCGCACCGTCGCCGAAGAACGCCGCACGGCCGCGCAGAAGTTCGGCCTGCACCCGTCCGGCGGCGTCGATCGGGCCGCCCTCGGCCGCCTCGACCAGCGTCAGCGCGCTCTCGAACGAGCCGGCCTCCATCGCAGCCCGCGCGGCGGCGAGACTGCGTTCGGCCCGCAGCCGCGGATCGGCCGACAGCCCCGCGGCCTGCTCCAGGAACGCCGCCTCGGCAGCGGCCCCGCCCCGGCGCCGCGCCCGCTCCGCGCAGCGCAGCAGATCGGCCGCCACCTCCTCATCCGGCCGGGACAGCGACTGCGCCCGGTGCCACGAACGCCGATCGGGCGCCGTCAGCGGATCGGTGACCTGTGCGAGCGCCCCGTGCACCCGGCGGCGCTCCGCCGGGGAAGCCGCCGTGTACACCGCCGAGCGCACCAACGGATGCCGGAATCTCGACTGCCCGCCCAACTCGATCAACTCGCTCGCCTCGGCCTCCGGCCCCGCCTGCGGCCCCACCCCCAGCAGATCGGCCGCCCGCCACAACAGGCCAGGGTCACCCAGCGGTTCGGCGGCCGCCACCAGCAGCAGAACCCGGGCGTCCTCGGAGAGCCGGGACACCTGCTGCTGATAACTCTGCTCGATCCGGCTGGCCGGGGAGACCGGCGTCGGCAGCCCGAAACCGCCCGCCAGCACGGCGGGCCCGAGCCGGCGCGGCAACTCCAGCAACGCCAGCGGGTTACCGCGCGCCTCGGCCAGGATCCGCTCCCGCACCTGGTCGTCCACGGGGCCGAGCAGACTGGACGCCAGCAGCCGACGCGCCACCTGATCGGACAACCGGGGCAGCGTCAGCACCGGCAGCCCCTCCAACTCCGGGATGACGTACGTGTCACGCACCCCGAACACGAACGCCACCGACTCGTCCGCCACTCGCCGCGCCACGAAAGCCAGTACCTGCGCCGACGCCCGATCCAGCCACTGCGCATCGTCCACCACGCACACCACGGACTGCTCCCGGGCAGCATCCGACAGCAGCCCCAACAGGGCCGAACCGACGGCGAAACGACTCGGCGTGCCTCCCTCGTCCAGCCCCAGCGCCACCGCCAGCGCGTTCCGCTGCGCGGCGGGCAACCGCCCGATCCGCTCGTGCAGTGGGCGGGTCAACTGGTGCACGGCGGCGTACGCGAAGTCAGCCTCGAACTCCGCCCCGTTCACCCACAGCAGCCGCACACCCGACAATCCGTCAGTGACACGGCGCAGCAACGTCGTCTTGCCGATGCCCGCCTCACCACGTACGACCGCTGCCCCGCCCCGACCTGCCCGCGCACCGGCCAACAGGTCGACGAGGACAGCACGTGCAGCAGGCGGTATGTACTCGGAGACGGTCGCAGAAGCCACCCCGGAATCATGCCATGCCACTTGACCTCGGCTTTTTCTCTCAGCCCGTACGACGGCCCAGGTGCCCGCTTCCCGGGCGTGGGCGAGGACCGGCAGTGCCGGGCGGGCGTTGCGGTCCGGGTAGGGGTGGAGGAAGGCGATGTGGAGGTGCGCCCTTGCAGATGCACCTCGTTCACACCGAGGACCAGCTTCCCAGGCGTCCGTGGCCCGAGGCGCGTCCGTCCGGGTGATGTTCTCGTCGGTCGGGTCCGGCTTCACCGAAACGGGTGCGCCGCTGGTGGTTCGCTGTCCGGCGGGCGCTGGTCGACCGGTTCTGACCGTGGTGGCACGGAAGAGCCGGTGATCGCCGGCCCTTCCGTGCGGAAGGGGACCGGTGAACCGCGCTTCCACGGTGGGTCCGGGCGGAGGTGGCGGGTGGTCGGGGCTCGGCGTGGTGGTGGATCGGGTGGACGAAGGCGGTGGTGGCGAGCCGCCGATCCGCTGCGGCGCATCACCCGGGCCGGCGGCAGCACCTGGCGCGGCGCGGTCCGGGCCGTTGAACGGTCCCGTGCCGCGGTGGGTGCGCGACTGCCGGCGTTCGCCCGCGGGCTCGGGCAGGCGCCCGCACCGCCCGGACCGTTCCGCCCGGGGTTCTGGCGCAGTCCGATCCGGGGGCCCTGGCTGACGTCGGTGTTCGGGCTGGTGCTGCTCGTCGGGCTCCCGGTCCTCTTCGTGACCGGAGCCCTGTCCTACGCCGCGTACAACCCGGACCTCGGCCTGCTCAACGACCAGACCCCGGACAAGGGCGTGCTGGGCTTCTACCTCTTCGACTGGCCCACCCACCCGTCCTGGCTGTACCGGCTCACCCAGGGCGTGCACGTGACGCTCGGCGTGACCCTGGTGCCGGTGGTGCTGGCCAAGCTGTGGTCGGTGTTCCCGAAGCTCTTCGAGTGGCCGCCCGTGCGCAGCGCCGCCCACGCGCTGGAGCGGCTGTCGCTGCTGATGCTGGTCGGCGGAGTCGTCTTCGAATTCGTGACCGGGATCCTCAACATCCAGCTCCACTACGTCTTCCCGGGGTCCTTCTACGCCCTCCACTTCTACGGCGCGTGGGTGTTCGTCGCGGCGTTCGCCGTCCACGTGGCCCTCAAGCTGGCGACGACGGTCCGCGCCCTGAAGTCGCGTTCGCTGCTGGGGGAGTTGCGCACCGGTCTCGCCGACACCAGGCCCGAGCCGCCCGACGCCGACGGCCTGGTGGCGGTCGCCCCCGACGCCCCGACGATCGCCCGGCGCGGCGCACTCGCGCTGGTGGGCGCAGGGTCCCTGGTCCTGTTCGCGGTCACCGTGGGGCAGAGCGTCGGCGGCCGGCTCCGGACCACCGCACTGCTGGCACCCCACAACCGCGAACCGGGGGAGGGCCCGAACGGCTTCCAGATCAACAAGACGGCCGCCTCCGTCGGCGTCTCGCCGGCGATGGTCGGTCCGCGCTGGCGGCTGGAGCTGTACGGCGCCGGGCCGGCGCAGTCGCTCTCCCGTGAGCAACTGCTGGCGATGTCGCAGCGGTCGGCCTGGCTGCCGATCGCCTGCGTGGAGGGCTGGTCCACCGCGGACCAGCACTGGAGCGGGCTCCGGCTCGCCGACCTCGCCGCCATGGCCGGTCTGCCCGAGGCGTCGAGCGTGCTGGTGGAGTCGGTCCAACCGCCCGGGCCCTACAGCTCCGTGGTGCTGCGCGACAATCAGATCCGCGACCTCCGCTCTCTCCTCGCCCTCAGGGTCAACGGAGCCGACCTCTCCCTCGACCACGGCTATCCCGCCCGGATCATCGTTCCCGCCAACCCCGGTGTGAACAACACCAAATGGGTCCGCCGACTCACCTTCAGGACGTGACCATGGCCCGACCTGCCCGCCTCACCCGCTGGTACGGCGCCGGCCCGATGCACCTGCTCGTTCTCGTCGCGTCCCTCGCGCTGACCGGGTACGCCGTCGAGCGACTCGTGGCCGACCGGCCTCTCGCCGTGGCGATCTGGTTCGTCGGCGCGGCCGTCGCCCACGACCTGATCCTGCTGCCGCTGTACTCGCTCGCCGACCTCTCGGCCCGGGCCGTGCTCCGCCACCGCCGGGAACGGGCTGCCGCGGTGGAGTGGATCGGCTATCTCCGGGTACCGGCCTTCCTCTCCGGTCTCCTGCTGCTCGTCTGGTTCCCGCTCATTCTCGATCTGTCCGAGCCCTACCCGGGAGCCACCGGGCTGTCGGCGGACGTCTACCTCGGCCGATGGCTCGCGATCACCGGGGTCCTGTTCGGCGCGGCAGCCGTCGGCCTGGCGCTCAGGCTGCGCGCCGCCCATCGAACCGGGCGACGCGAGCCGCGGTGAGCGGCACCCGCCGTAGCTCCCCACTGAAGCAGCGTAAGCACTGCGGCGGCCTGGAACACCGCTGACCGGACGCCGGCCGCCGAGGCGGCCCTCCGCGCGTGCACGGCGTCCGCGAATCGTAAGGCTGTGGTTCACGGAGTCCGCCGTGGCCGGCTCCTACAGTGGCCGGTACGTTCCTGCTCTGAGAGGTGGTAGAGGTGACGGTGCATCAGGAGGAGCCGCGGGCCGAGGTGGGTGTGATCGGCGGTTCGGGGCTGTACGCGCTGCTGGACGAGGTGACCGAGGTGCGGGTCGACACGCCGTACGGGCCGCCCAGCGACGCGCTGTTCGTGGGGGAGGCGGCAGGGCGGCGGGTCGCCTTCCTGCCCCGGCACGGGCGCGGCCACAGGCTGCCGCCGCACCGGATCGACTACCGGGCCAACCTGTGGGCGCTGCGCTCGCTGGGGGTGCGGCAGGTGCTCGCGCCGTGCGCGGTGGGCGGGCTGCGGGCGGAGTACGGGCCCGGCACGCTGCTGGTGCCGGACCAGT
Source organism: Kitasatospora sp. NPDC101108 (assembly GCF_055584725.1). Taxonomy (NCBI): domain Bacteria; kingdom Bacillati; phylum Actinomycetota; class Actinomycetes; order Kitasatosporales; family Streptomycetaceae; genus Kitasatospora; species Kitasatospora sp. NPDC101108. Next base: position 74,517 of record NZ_JBVJLM010000020.1, on the reverse strand, counting down.
TCGTGGACCGGACCTCGGGGCGGGTGCAGACCTTCTACGACGGGCTGCCGCTGCCGGACGGTTCGGTGCCCGAGGTGGTGCACGTGTCGATGGCCGACCCGTACTGCCCGGCCGGGCGGCAGGCCACGCTGGAGGCGGCGCGCGGGGCGGCCTGGGAACCCGTCGACGGCGGAACGCTCGTGGTGATCGAGGGCCCGCGCTTCTCCACCCGGGCCGAGTCCCGCTGGTTCACCGCCAACGGCTGGTCGGTGGTCGGCATGACCGGGCACCCCGAGGCGGTGCTGGCGCGTGAACTCGGGCTCTGCTACACCTCGGTGGCACTCGTGACCGACCACGACGCCGGTGTGGAGGCCGGCGAGGGCGTCACCCAGGCCGAGGTGCTCAAGGTCTTCGCGGGGAGCGTCGACCGGCTGCGCACGGTGCTGTTCAAAGCCATCGGGACGCTGCCCACCGAGCGCGCGTGCGTCTGCTCGCGCGCCCTGGACGGCCTCACGACCGGCCTTCCCGGCGTCCCCGGCGACTGACCGCTCCGGACCGGTGACGCCACCACCGCGCGGTGCTTACGGATTCCGAACGGCGGCCCCGCCGGTGCCGACGGCGGGCAGGTACCGGTGGCAGGGTGGGCGCGTGCCCACCCGTGCTTCCCTGACCTGCGCCCTCGCGGTCGCCGCCCTCGCGGCGGCCCTCGCGCTGACCGTGACCGGCGGCGGGACGCTCGCCGACCGGTCGCCGCTCCACGACTGGTACACGCTCGACGCCGCGCTCTTCGTCCTCGCGCTGCTCCTGCTGCGGAAGGTGAGCCGCCGCCACGTGGTGCCGCTGGTGCTGACGGGGAGTGTCCTGGTCGCCGCGGCCGGGCTGCTGGCGCCGCCGCGTACCAGCGACGACGCCTACCGGTACGTGTGGGACGGGCGGGTCCAGGCGGCCGGGCTCTCCCCGTACGCGTACACCCCGGACGACCCGGCGCTGGTCCGGCTGCGCGACGCGGGCCTGTTCCCGGTGGGGGACGGCTGTGCGACCTGGGACGAGCGGCGGACGGCGGCCGGGGACTGCACCCGCATCAACCGGCCGGCCGTGCACACCGTCTACCCGCCGGTCGCGGAGGCCTGGTTCCTCGCCGTGCACCCCTTCGGTGGCGGGGTGCGCGGCGTGCAGGCCGCCGGTGCGCTGCTGGCGGTCCTCACCACCGGTGTGCTGCTGGCGGTCGGGCGGGGCAGTCGGCGCGCGGCGCTGTGGGGGTGGTGTCCGGGCGTGACGGTGTGGGCGGTCAACGACGCGCACGTGGATACCCTCGGCGCGCTCCTCATGGTGGCCGGGTTGGGCTGTGCGGCCCGCCGCCGGGCCGGTGCCGGGGGCGCCCTGCTCGGGGCGGCGGCCGCGACCAAGCTGCTGCCGGCGCTCGCCCTGCCCGGTGCGGTGTCCGGGCTGCTGGCCCGGCGGCCGACGAAGGGCGACCTGCTGGTGCCGGCGGTGGCCCTCGGGACGTTCGTGCTGGCCTACCTGCCGTACGTCGCCGTCTCCGGTGCCGGCGTCCTGGGCTACCTGCCCGGGTACCTGCGGGAGGAGGGGTACGAGCAGGGGCACCTCGACCGGTTCGGGTTGCTGCGGGTGGTGGTGCCGGACCGGTGGGCCGCGTGGGCGGCCGCCCTGGCGCTGGGCGCCGTGGTGCTGTGGGTGCTGCGGCGCGGTGATCCCCACCGTCCGTGGCGCGGCGCGCTCCTGGTGACGGGGAGCGCCCTGCTGCTCGTCGCGCCGAGCTACCCCTGGTACGGACTGCTGGTGGTGGCCCTGGTGGCGCTCGACGGGCGGTGGGAGTGGCTGGCGGTCCCGGCGGCCGGACAGGCGCTCTACCTGGTGGGCGGGCCGCAGGCGCAGCGCACCGCCTACGCGCTCGCCCTGGTCTGCGTCCTGGTGGTGCCGGCGCTGCGCAGGCTCGTGAGCGCCGCGCCGGTCCGCACGGCGCGCGGCGCTGCGCCGGAGATGACGAAACCCTGACGGAACACCGCCGTCACTGGCCGAGGCCCGGGCCGACCTGGTCGAATCGGGGCCGTGGACAGAAAAGCGGAACATCCCAAGGGCACGCCCGTGGGCCGCCGGGTGGTGCTCGGGCTGCTCGGGCTGGGCGCCGTGGGCGTCGCGGCGGGCCCGTACCTGCAGCGGGCCGAGTCGTCGTTGGCGGAGCGGGACCCGAGCGGCCTGAGCGGGCTGCTGCCGGGCAACAACGGCTTCCGGTACTACTCGGTGGTGACCTCCGTCCCCGAGCGGGACGCGACGGACTACACCCTCACCGTGGGCGGCCTGGTGGAGCGCCCCGCCACCCACCGGCTGGCCGACCTCCAGGCCATGCCGCAGCGGCGGCTGGTCAGGGACGTCCAGTGCGTCACCGGCTGGCGGGTGCCGGACACCCCCTTCGAGGGGGTGCCGCTGGCCCACCTGCTCGACGCCGCCGGGGTCAAGCCGGGCGCCAAGGCCGTGCGCTTCGACTGCTTCGACGGGGCGTACACCGAGAGCCTCACCCTGGAGCAGGCCCGGCGGGACGACGTGCTGGTCGCGCTGCGCATGCAGGACAAGCCGATCGCGCACGACCACGGCGGGCCGGTGCGGCTGTACGTCGCGCCGATGTACTTCTACAAGTCCGCGAAGTGGCTGTCGGGCATCACGGTCACCGACGCGGTGCAGCCCGGGTACTGGGAGGGCAACGGTTATGACGTCGACGCCTGGGTCGGCCGGTCGAACGGGCGGGACGATGCGCCGACGAGCTGAGCTGGTCCTGCGCTTCACCCGCGCCGAGCGCTGGGTGCACCGCACCACGGCCGCGCTGATGGGCGTCTGCCTGGCCACGGCCGGCTGCCTCTACCTCGCGCCGCTGGCCGAACTGGTCGGCAACCGGCCGCTGGTGGTCACCGTGCACGTGTGGTGCGGCCTGGCGCTGCCGGTGCCGCTGCTGCTCGGCCTCGTCTCCCGGGCGGTGCGGGCGGACGCCGCCCGGCTCAGCCGCTTCACCCCGGCGGACTGGCAGTGGCTGCGGGCCGTGCGCGCCCGGGCCGGGCACCGGCCGGCCGGGAAGTTCAACGCCGGGCAGAAGCTGTACGCGCAGTGGACGCTCGGCTCGATGCTGGTGATCGTCGGCACCGGACTGCTGATGTGGCTCACCCACCTGGCCCCGCCCTCCTGGCGCACCGGCGCGACCTTCGTGCACGACTGGCTGGCCGCAGCCATCGCCGTCGTGGTCGCCGGGCACGTCCGGATGGCCTGGCGGGACCGGGAGTCACGGCTCGGGATGCGAACCGGCCTGGTCGAGCGGCACTGGGCCGAGCGCGAGCACCCGCAGTGGCGGGCCACCGACGCCGAGCGGTAGGCGAGCGGCACCGCGCCGGCGCCCCTGGACCGCGCCGCCCGTCCTCCGCCGCGTCCAGGGGCGCTCACCCTTTGCGCGGCGCGGTTCACCCCTTGCGCAGCGCGAGGAAGTGGCGGCCGTGCGAGGTCCAGCGCTCCGCCCCGACGAGGCCCGTGGTGCGGGCCCGTCGCAGGGTGGCGTCCGCGCCGAGACGGGCCCAGGGAAACGGCGGGCCCAAGCGGCCGTCCGGGCCTTCCACCCGGACGACGGCGCGTTCGTCCACCTCCTCCGGCTCCACCTCCACCAGCAACAGCCCGTTCGGTGCGATGAGTTCGGCGCCCCGGCGGAGCAGGGCATCGGGGTCGCCGCCGATGCCGAGGTTGCCGTCGGCGAGCAGCGCGGCGCCCCAGCGGCCCTCGGCGGGCAGGCGGTCGAACACCGATCGGCAGAGCGCCGGACCGCCGAGGTGCCGGGTGCGCGCCACGGCGGCGCCGGTGATGTCGACACCGAGCGCCGGGACGCCGAGGGCCAGCAGAGCGGCGACCAGGCGGCCGGGCCCACAGCCCAGGTCCACCACCGGCGCGTTCACCCGCAGGCAGCGCCGCAGCAGGCCGTGGTCACTCGCGGCGGCGGGCGCGCACCAGCGTTCGACATCGAGGGGGACGCGCGCCCCGTCCTCCTGGCGCAGCCACAGCGGGCCGTGCCCGGCGCGGACGGCCTCGGCGAACGGATCGTCCACCCACGCGGTGGCCTGGGCGGTCATCCGGCCGTCCCCGGTGCGGCGTCGATCGAGCGCAGGCACGCGGCGAACGCGGTCTGCGGTGCCTCGGCGGCGACCCGGCGCGCGTCGAGGATGGTGTCCACGTCGGTGGCCCGGTCGAGGTGGTGGACCGTCAGCCCGTCGGCGACGAGGCGGTCGAGCAGGGCACGCCCGGTGCCGGGCGTGGACATCGGTACGCCCAGCAGGAGCCGCCGGGCGAGTCGCCCGGTGGGGCGCGCCAGCCCGAGGGCCCAGAACCCGCCATCGGTCGCGGGCCCGAACCAGGCGTCCACGCCCGGGCGGCGGGCGGCCGACAGCGGCTCGGCCAGCGCCGCCGCGTCCAGCTGCGGGGTGTCCATGCCGACCAGCAGAGCGGGTACCCGCGGGGCCACCCGGCCGGCGTGCGCGAAGGCGGCGGCCAGGCGTTCGTCGAGCCCGCCCGCGCACTGCGGCACCACCTCCCATCCCGGTGGCAGCCACCCACCCGGTTCGCCGTCCAGCACCAGCAGCCGCCGCCCGGCGGGCATCCGGCTCAGGGTGGCGAGGGTGTCCGCGATCGCGGCTCCCGCCAGTGTCGCCGCCTGCTCGGGGGTGCAGGGCGGGGTGAGGCGGGTCTTCACCCGCCCGGGCACCGGAGACTTCGCGATGACCAGCAGGGTGGGCGGCGGTGCGGCCAGGACGGCCCGCATGTCCCGTACGGCCTGCCGGGTGCCGCGCAGCGTCCCGGTCACCTTGGAGCGGCCGGTGCGGGGCAGGTAGTCGACGGCGGTCTCGGCGATCCGCAGCCCGGCCGCCGAGGCGGCGAGCACCATCTCCAGCGGATAGCCGGAACGGCGGTCTCCCAGTCCGAGCGCGAGCAGCCGCTCCCGGTGCACGGCGCGCATCGGCCCCAGGTCGTGCAGCGGCGCGCCGGTCCGGGCGCGCAGGCGGCGGGCCAGAAGGGCGTTGGCGAGCCGAGCGTGCGCCGGCCACGCGCGTGCCTCCCAGGGGCGGCGCCGACCGAGTACGAGGTCCGCCGCGCCCGCCGCGACCGGCGCGGCGACCCGCGGCAGTTGGGCCGGGTCGAGCGAGCCGTCGCAGTCCATGAAGCAGACCAGCTCGGCGGTCGCGGCGAGGAGTCCGGCATGACAGGCGGCACCGAAACCGCGCCGGTTCTCCGTGACGACGGTTGCGCCCAGGGAGCGGGCCAGTTCCGCGGAGCCGTCCCGCGAGCCGTTGTCCACGACGATCGCCCGCCAACCGGCGGGCACGCGTCCGAGCACCCAGGGGAGCGCCTCGGCCTCATCGAGGCAGGGCAGGACGACATCAGCGACAAGGGGAGGGATCACGTCGGCCACGCTAACCGCGGTCGGGCCCGTCGAAGCCGAACCGCGCCCTTACGGAAGTGCGACGTCCGGGCACCGCTGGCCCGTTCGGCGGATCTTACGGAACCCGGACGTCGGACCCGGCGTGCCGCTCGGCGCTCGCCGGGGCTCGTATCCTCGGCGGGGTGAACGAGAGCCCCGCCACCCCAGGACCGCCGTGCCCCGGCCGCATTCTGGTGATCGACGACGACCCGACCGTGGCCGAGGTCGTCGCCGGCTACCTCACCCGGGCGGGCCACCGGGTCGACCGCGCTGCCGACGGCGACAGGGGCCTTGCCCTGGCCCGAGCCCATCGCCCGGACCTGCTGGTCCTGGACCTCATGCTCCCCGGCATCGACGGCCTGGAGATCCTGCGCAGGTTGCGCGCCTCCGAGGACGGCGCCGGGCTGCCGGTCGTCCTGCTCACGGCCAAGGGCGACGAGGCCGACCGCATCCTCGGCCTGGAACTGGGCGCGGACGACTACGTCACCAAGCCCTTCAGCCCGCGGGAACTCGTCCTGCGGGTCCAGTCCGTGCTGCGCCGCTCCCGGGCCGCCGCTCCGGCGTCCCCCGTCGGCGGCCCGGTGGTCTCCGGAGACATGGCGCTCGACCCGCAGGCCCGCCGTGTCCACCGCGGTGGGCGTGAACTACTGCTCACCCTACGGGAGTTCGACCTCCTGGCGTTCCTTCTCCGGCACCCGCAGACGGTGTTCTCCCGCCAGGAGCTGATGGAACGCGTGTGGGGCTGGGACTTCGGGGACCTGTCCACCGTCACCGTCCACGTCCGCCGACTGCGCGAGAAGATCGAGGACGACCCGGCCGCGCCGGTGCTGATCACCACCGTCTGGGGCGTCGGCTACCGCTACGACCCGGCGGCCGGGCAGGCGGGCGGCCCGGCAGCGGACCAGCAGCGCGGCCCGGCAGCGGTGCGGGAGGGTGACCCGGCGTGAAGGACCTGCTGCTGATCGCCCTGTTCGCCGCGCTCGGAGCCGGCGGGGCCGGTCTGCTCGGCTGGGCGGCCGTCCGGCTGCTGCGCCGGCGCTCGCTCGCGCTGGCGCTGTTCTGCGTCGCCGCCGTCACCGTGCTGGCGGTCACCTCCGGGACCTTCGCCGTCGCCCAGGCGATGTTCCTGTCCCGGCACGACCTCGGAGTGGTCATCACGGTGCTGGCGATGGCCTCGGTGGTGTCGCTGGCGACCGCCGCGCTGCTCGGCCGCCAGGTCGTGGCCGGGGGCAGGGCGCTGACCGCGGCCGCCCGGACCGTGGGCAGCGACACCGGGTTCACCGCGCCGGAGCCCCCGCTCGGCCTGGAACTGGCCCAGCTCAGCGAGGAACTCGCCGCCACCAGCGCCCGACTGGCCGAGTCGAGGGCCCGCGCGCAGGCCCTGGACGCCTCCCGCCGGGAGCTGATCGCCTGGATCTCGCACGACCTGCGCACCCCGCTGGCAGGGCTGCGCGCCATGGCCGAGGCGCTGGAGGACGGCGTCGCGAAGCATCCGCAGCAGTACCTGCAGCGGATGCGGACCGAGGTCGAGCGGCTGACCGGGATGGTGGACGACCTCTTCGAGCTCTCGCGCATCCAGGCGGGGGCATTGGCCCTGTCGCTGTCCCGGGTGTCCGTCTACGACCTCGTCGACGACGCGCTCGCCGGGGCCCATCCCCTGGCCCGGAAGCGTGGTGTCCGCCTGGAGGGCCGGCAGGTCGCCGCCGAACCCGTCGAGGTGGACAGCGGCGAGATCACCCGGGTGCTCGGAAACCTCCTGGTCAACGCGATCCGCTCGACCCCGGAGGACGGCGTGGTCGCGGTCTCCGCTCGCCGGGAGGCCGACGAGGTGGTGCTGTCGGTCACCGACGGCTGCGGCGGCATCCCGGAGCAGGACCTGCCCCGGGTGTTCGAGACGGGGTGGCGCGGCAGTGCCGCCCGCACGCCCCGGCCGGCCGACCAGGGGAATCCGCGGCAGCGGAGCGAGGGCGGGGGCAGCGGTGCCGGGCTCGGGCTCGCCATCGTCCGCGGCATCGTCGAGGCGCACGCCGGGCGCGCCCGGGTCCGCAACGTCACCGGGGGCTGCTGCTTCGAGATCGTCCTTCCCGCCGCGCGAACCTGAGGTCACGCGCGCAGTGGCGCCGCCGCGAACTCCGCCATTCCCTCGGCGAACGGGACCCGGGCACGCCAGTCGAGCTCCTCGCGGAGACGGGAGGAGTCCGCGGTGACGTGCCGGACGTCGCCGAGCCGGTACTCGCCGGTCACCACCGGGGCCGGACCGCCGTGAGCGGCGGCCAGCGCCCGGGCCATCTCCCCGATCGTGTGCACCTCGCCGCTGCCCACGTTGTAGGCCCGGGCGCCGCCCGGCGGCCGATCTCCGACCGCCGTGAGCGCGGCCAGGTTGGCGGCGGCGACGTCTTCGACGTGGACGAAGTCCCGCCGCTGGCCGCCGTCCTCGAACACCCGGGGCGCCTCACCCCGGGCCAGGGCGGAGCGGAACAGCGAGGCCACTCCGGCGTACGGTGTGTCGCGCGGCATCCCCGGCCCGTAGACGTTGTGGTAACGCAGCGTCAGAACGCGGCCCCCGCAGGCTCGGGCCCAGGCGCTCGCCAGGTGCTCCTGGGCCAGCTTGGTGGCCGCGTACACGTTGCGCGGATCGGTCGGAGCGTCCTCCGTCACCAGCTCGGGGTGCAGTGGTGCGCCGCACCGCGGGCACGGCGGCTCGAACCGGCCGCCGTCCAGCTCGTCCGGGCGGCGCGGACCGGGCGAGACGTCTCCGTGCACCGGGCACCGGTACCGGCCCTCGCCGTAGACCACCATCGACCCGGCGAGCACGAGGTTCCGTACCCCGGACCGCGCCATCGCGGCAAGCAGCACGGCGGTGCCCAGGTCGTTGCAGCCCGCGTAGGCGGGCGCGTCGTCGAGATCCAGCCCCAGGCCCACCATCGCGGCCTGGTGGCAGACCGCGTCCACCCCGGCCAGCACCTGCCCGACCGCCGCCGCGTCCCGCACGTCCCCGCGCCGCAGTTCCACGCCGTCCGGCAGCACGGGCATCACCCCGGAAGGGTGAACGGCGGGCAGCAGCGCGTCCAGGACGCGGACCTCGTGACCGGCCGCCACCAGCGCCCGCACGACCGCCGAACCGATGAACCCGGCGCCGCCGGTGACCAGAATCCTCATGCCCGCCGACGCTACCGGCCGCGGACCGCACAGCCACCGAAGGCGGCCGCCGCGTCATCCATCGGTAAGAAGCAGCAGCCTGCCATCGGCTCTGAGCCGTGCTCCGCGGAAGGCGGCGTCACCCTTGGGGGGAGGTCGGACTGCTCGCCTTCGAAGCTGTCTCCTGCGGCAGGACCGGTTCGGCCTGCAGGTGGGGCAGCTCGGCCGCCGGAATCGGCGTCATGGGGCACCGAGCGGTCGGCGCTCGGCCGGGTCCGGCTCCCGCGACCGGTGATGCCTGCTGGGCGTGTGCTCCCGGCCTGGCGACGATGTCGTGCGTAGCGTTGACGGTGATGAACGAGGCGACGCGTGAATCGTGATGCGGACCATCCGGGCACGTCACCTGGTGAGGGGGACAGGCCGGATCTTCGGCTGTTCCTGGACGATCAGTTGGAGGGCATCGCCCAGCAGTTGCGTGCTCTGGCCAGGGCGAGGGACCGGGTGCAGGGGCTGCTGTCGGCGGCGCTGGCCATCGGCAGCGAGCTGGACCTGCCGACGGTGCTGCAGCGGATCGTCACGACCGCCATGGACTTGGCCGACGCGCGCTACGGAGCGCTCGGCGTGCTTGCCCCCTCCGGCGACCACCTGGAGCAGTTCATCACCGCCGGGTTGACCGACGACGAACGCGCGGCCCTCGCCGGGATCGAGTTTCCCCACGGCCGCGGCGTCCTCGGGCACCTGATCCACCATCCCGAGCCGCTGCGGGTGGACGACATTCCCTCGCATCCGGCCTCGGTCGGCTTCCCGCCCGGCCATCCGCCCATGCGCACCCTGCTCGGCGTGGCGATCAGCGTCCGAGGCGAGATCTACGGGGACCTCTACCTCTCCGGCCGCCATGACGGCCAGCCGTTCGACCGGGATGACGAAGGGGTCGTACGGGCCCTCGCGGGAGCAGCCGGCATCGCCATCGAGAACGCCCGCCTGTTCGGCTACATGCGCGACAGCGCGGAACAGTTCCAGCGACTCCTGCTGCCCGTGCTGCCGGACCTCACCCCGTTCTCCGGCGCCGCGGTCTACCGTACCGCCGCCGAACCGGCCACCGTCGGCGGCGACTGGTACGACGCCGTCGTCCTGCCCGACCGCGCCTGCGCAGCCGTCATCGGCGACGTCGTCGGCCACGACCTGCACGCCGCCGCCGCCATGGCCCAGACCCGCAACATGCTCCGCGCCCTGCTCTACGCCCGCAAGACCCCGCCCAGCGCGGTGCTCACCCAGCTCGACCGCACCATCCACGCCATCACCGATCTGCCCGTCACCACCGCGCTGCTGGCCCGGATCGAACCCGCCACCAACGGCTGGACACTCCACTGGAGCAGCGCCGGCCACCCGCCGCCGCTCATCCTCACTCCCGACGGACCACCCCGGTACCTGCACGCCGAACCCGGCATCCCCCTCGGCGTCGACGACGAGATCCGTCGCCCCGACCACACCCACCTCCTGCCCGGTGGCACCACCGTCCTGTTCTTCACCGACGGCCTCGTCGAACACCCCGATCACGCCATCGACGACCGCCTGGACGTCCTCGCCGACCTCGCCGCCGCCCACGCCCACCGGCCCCTGGACGACCTCGTCCGCACCCTCGCCGACAACCACCCCAGCGACGGCCACGACGACATGGCCATCCTGGCCATCCGCACTCCCACCGAAGACTGACTGGACGGGCCTCTCCTGTCCGGAGAGTGACGCCGGGCTGGCCGGCGACGGCCGCCGAGGCGTCCCGCGCGTACTGGATCCGAGCCCCGTACTGCGCGATTGGGCGGAACGGAACTGGCGCAACGTTCCAGGCCCGTTCTACGGTGCGGCGACCGACCATGCCGAGTCCGTCGTGGCGTGCCCGGGTTTGCGGTGTCGGCCGACCGGCCGTATCCGGCTCCACGACGGTCGGGCCGGCTGCACCCTGGAAGCATGAGTCCCGAGGGATCGGCGCAGGTGAGGCTGCCGCATGTCGAGCCGATGCTCGCGACGGCCGGCCCACTGCCAGCCGGGCCAGGCTGGATGGGGGAAGTGAAGTGGGACGGGGTGCGGTGCATGGCGTACGTGCCCGAGGCCGCGCCGGTCCGGCTGCTCGGCCGCCACGGAACGGACTTGACCGACCGGTTCCCCGAGGTGGCCGAGGCCCTGACGGTGCGGGGCCCGCTGGTCCTGGACGGCGAGCTCGTGGTCATGCGCGGAGGCCGCCCCTCGTTCGCGGCCCTGCAGGGACGCATCCACCGCACGCGTCCCGCCGCGGTACGGGCCGCGGCAGCCGCTGCGCCCGCTGTGTTCGTGGCGTTCGACCTCCCGCACACCAGGGAGCGATCACTGCTCATCGAGCCGTACGCGCGGCGGCGAGAGCTGCTGGAGGGCTTGGAGCTGGAGCGGCCGGGCCTGCGGGTGCCGCCGGTATGGGACTCGGTCGCCGAGGCGTTCGGCTGGACACGGGAGCACGGGCTGGAAGGTGTCGTCGCCAAACGATCCGACTCCCCGTACCGGCCGGGCACACGCTCCCGGGACTGGGTCAAGATCAAGCATCTGCGTACCGCCGACGTCGTGATCGGCGGCTGGCTGCCCGCCCCCCGTGAAGCATCGGTCCGCGCGGTCCTGGTCGGCGTTCCGGTCGAAGCCGAAGGACGACTGACGTTCGTCGGCTCGGTCGGCACCGGGTTCGCGGGGGCGGAACGCCGCGCCCTGGCTGCCGTGCTGCGGCGCATCGACTCCCCGGTGTCCCCGTTCACCGCCGCCGGACTGGGACTGCCACGCGGCACCCTGGTCCGGTTCGTCCGCCCCGAGCTGCGCGCCGAGGTCGAGTTCCTCGAACTCACCGACGCCGGCCGACTCCGTCAGCCGGTGTGGCGAGGTCTGCGCGGCTGATCGCCGCCCGACCACGGCTGTGATTGATCGCGATGGTCGTCACTTGGACGAGGTGGCTGTCACCGGCTTCCGGTGCCGCGAGGGTGCTGGCGGCCGGCCTGCGGCTTGGCGGCTTTCCCTTCGACGCCCAGGCTGGCGAGTTGCTCGATCCAACCGGCGGCGATGCCGCGCGCTTCGGTGGCGATGACGGGCCGCAGCGGCAGGACGAGGTCGCGCAGCAGCGCGTCGAGGTAGGCGTAGGCGTGCTGATCGACGCGCAGGCTCTCACCGCTGCAGTCCGACCGCATCGACTTCCTGGGCTCGGCCGTTACGTGTTGGCCGACGAGGAGGACGGCGAGTTGTGACACGGCGGCTCGGCACGCGCGAACGGACTTCCCAGGTGGTGCTGGTGGGGCAGCTGTCCGACCGGGTGCGCGGCCGTTACGTCCGCCGCTCCCGGGCTGCATCGGAGGAGGGGACATCCGGGGCCGATGCCGGTGGCAGCGATGCGGAAGCCAGCAGGCTGAGCTTTTCGGCGCTGTCGGATCCGGGCTGCGGGTGGTAGATGACGAGCATCATCGCGTCGGTCCCGTTGAGGAGGAGCTTCTCGCGGTCAAGGGTGATCGGCCCTACCTGCGGATGCTCGAACGTGAGGGAAACCGCGGTGCGCCGGGTCCCGACGTCGTGTCGGGCCCACAACTGGCGGAACCGCGGACTGGCCACCGAAAGCTCCCCCACCAGCTCGACCACGCGCGGGTCGTCGGCATCGGTCCCCACCGAGTTGCGGAAGCTCGCCACCAGGCCGGCCGTCGTGCGCTCCCACTCGGGGAACATGGCCGCCTCGGCCTGATCCAGGAAGACGTCCTTGAGGCGGTTGCGGCCCGGTACCAGGCGTGGTGAGAACGCTGTGGCCCACTGGTTGGCGGCGAGCACGTCGAGGTAGCGGCCCTCCACGAACGCCGGCAGGCCAAGGGTGTGCACCAGCCGCACGACGCTGGGCGGGACGATCTCACGCTGCGGACGCCGACGAGGGCGACGTGGCTTGTCGGCGGCGAGGGTGAGCAGGTACGTGTCGTCGTCGAGCTGCAGGACCCGGGCGATGGACTGGAGCACCTGGACCGAGGGATTGCGGTCGCGGCCCTGCTCCAGGCGCAGGTAGTACTCGGCGCTGATGCCCGAGAGCATCGCGACTTCCTCGCGGCGCAGGCCCGGGACGCGGCGCCGGCCGATGACCGGGATGCCGACCTGCTCGGGGGTGACCAGTTCGCGCCGGGCACGGAGGTATTCACCCAGCAGGTTCGGCTCCTCGCTCATACCGGCCAGCTTAAGCAGGCAGCGGGCCGGGTGCCTGGTCCCCGCACTACCAGTGTCAGCGGGGGACTGCCTCGTCCCGCTCCGCGGCCGCAGGCTGGGGATGTGTCGAGCACCGGTCGGGACGGCCGGTGCCCAGCTTCATACACACCCACGACAAGGAGTAGATGATCATGTCCAAGCAGCGTGTGCTGGTGACCGGGGGCTCGGGTCTGATCGGCGGGCACGTGATCCTTGAGCTCCTCGCCCAGGGCCACCTGGTGCGAGCCACCGTCCGGTCGCTGGACCGGGAAGCCGCCGTCCGCGCGTCCCTGACGCAGGCCGGGATGACGAACGGTGACGACCTCGAGTTCGTCGCCGCCGACCTGACCCGCGACGAGGGCTGGCCCGACGCACTCAAGGAGGTCGACTACGTCATCCACGTCGCCTCCCCGGTCATGCCCGGCCACGTCGAGGACGAGCAGCAGGTCATCGGCCCCGCACGCGAGGGTGCGCTGCGCGTGCTGCGAGCGGCCCGCGACAACGGTGTCACTCGGGTGGTGCTCACCTCGGCGTTCCACGCGGTTGCGTGGGGTCACCCGCACGACGACCACGTGTTCACCGAAGAGGATTGGACGGTCCTGGACGGGCCGGGCACCGACGCCTACGGACGCAGCAAGACGCTGGCGGAGCGGGCGGCGTGGGACTTCGTCACCACCGAGGGCGGCGGCCTGGAACTGACCACGCTGCTCCCCGTCGCGGTGATGGGACCAGTGCTGGGCCCGCAGGTCACCGGCGCCAACCAGCTGGTCCAGCGCCTGCTGACCGGCCGGCTGCCCGGCTTGCTCAACCTCTACTTCCCCGTCGTCGACGTCCGCGACATCGCCGCCGCGCACGTCACCGCGATGACCGCGCCGGGCGCGGCGGGCGAGCGGTTCCTTCTGGCCGCCGACCCCGCCCTGAGCATGGGCGAGATCGCCGGCATCCTCAGGGCCCAGCTCGGCCGGCACGCGGCTCGGGTGCCCACCGCTGTCATCCCCGACGACGCCGTGCGCGCCGGCGCCGCCACCGACCCCAGCTTGCGCTCGGTCAAGGACCAGTTGGGCTACGCACGCCGCTTCTCGACCGACAAGGCACGACGAATCCTGCGCTGGCACCCGCGCCCCAGCGAGGATGCCGTCGCGGCTGCCGGCGGCAGCATGATCGAACGGAGTGTGGTCACGCTCTGACCCGGGCACCGGGAGCCTCGCTCTCGGCCAGCGAGACCGGAGTTGGCCTGCTCGACGGCTTGTACGCTTCGCGCTACGGCGGGCGCCCGGTAGATCCTCGCGACCGAGGGAAACCGAGCGCCTCACCAAAGGACAGGCTCCCACCCCGGCCCCAACAGGAAGGCCGGCGCACAGACCATGCCCGCGGGCAGCATCGCGGACCGGCACCTCCGCCGATACCCGACCCGGTGATGTTTCTTCTCGATCTCGCTCCGGCAAAGGACCGTTCGCGAGAACGCTAGCCCCGCACCACGGCCAGCCCATGGTCGTACAGGTCAAGGATGTCGCCCCGCCCGTTGCCCTCAAGCCACGTCGCAGTGGCGGCATCGAAGCAGGCGAACGCGGTCGCGACGATGGCGCGGACCTGCCCTCTGTCCGTCCCCGAGGGCGTCAGCCGGGCTTCGAGCAGGGGCAGCAACTCCTCCTGGCAGCGCACTCGCTTCCCGAGGTAGGCGGCGCGCAGCGAGTCGGTGTGGTGCACCAGGCGGAAGCGCTCCAAGGCCTCCTCGGGTCTCGTGTGGAGGGAGAGCGCGGCCTTGAACGCGGCCCGCAACACCTCCCAGGCGTCGGCCTCGGCGGGCTGGTTGCGGACGGTTTCCGTCAGGAAGGCGACGAACTGCTCCTCGCTGCCGCCGATGAGGTCTTCCTTGGTGCCGAAGTAACGGAAGAGGGTGCGCTGGGAGACGCCGGCTTCGCGGGCGATCTGGGCGATGGTCGTCTCCTCATAGCCCTGCCGCGCGAACAGGCGCAACGCGGTCCGGAGGATCTCCTGGGAGGCCAGCTGCCGGGTGCGATCCCACAGCGTGGAGGTAGCCGGGTCCTTGCCTCGTGTTCCCTGCGTCATGCCGCCAGTTTAGCGCCGCCTGCCAACCTGGCACCCGCATGCGGTCTGGCAGTCACTGCCAGGGTGGCGTACGCTGCCATTGAAGCGTGCGGGTGCCCGCCCTGCGCTGGGCCTCCCGGGCCACCTCTGCCTCCGACGACGGAGGTGCCCCGCCCGATCGGCAAGGAGAACAACCGTGGCAGCAAAGACAGCACTCATCACCGGCGGAACCAGCGGGATCGGCAAGGCCACCGCGGAACTGCTCCACTCGCGCGGCTACCGCGTCATGGTCACCGGCCTCGGCGATCTCGACAGCACGGGCCTTCCCGCAGACGTCATCGCCGTCGAGGCCAACATCGGCTCCCTGACCGACATCGACCAGGCCCTGGACCAGGCGCGCGAGCACCTGGGCTCCCTCGACCTGCTCCACCTCAACGCGGGCCTGCCCCGTCCCGGCCTCTCGATCGAGTCCACCGACGAGGCCACGTTCGACGCCCTGTTCAACATCAACGTCAAGGGCAACTTCTTCATAGTGCAGAAGGCGCTCCCCCTGCTGAACGAAGGCGCGTCCGTGGTGTTCACCGTCGGCGCGGCCGAGGGGCTCGGCGCCGCCATGACCGCCGCCAAGGGAGCCCTGCTGCCCCTCGTGCGCTCCCTGGCCATCGAACTCGCCCCGCGCCGCATCCGGGTCAACGCGGTAAGCCCCGGCGTGGTCAACACCCCCGCGTACAGCAAGATGGGCATCGACCAGGACACGATCGCCTCCTGGGGCGAAGGCGTTCCCCTCGGCCGCGTCGGAGCTCCCGCGGACGTCGCCGAAGCCGTCGCCTTCCTCGCATCCGACGCAGCCGGCTACATCACGGGCGACAACCTGCTCGTCTCCGGAGGCATCGGCGTCCACGCCCGTGCCATGTAGGTGACGAGGCCGCAAGCCGAAAAGTGGCCTCGCAACCTTGTGGCGCTCCGCCAGGTCCTCAGATCCACCTCGAACCGGCCGCACAAGGGCTCACATGGGGTCAGAGGCCGCATACCCGCTCCCGGACGCGGCGCGAACCCACCGCCCACACCCCCACCCCCCCCGCGACAGGTCGTCCACGCCTGCCTCGGCCTGCAACGGATCCGGGTCCGCGCCCTCACCGTCAGGGCCGGCCACCTCGCCCCGGCCGCCGAGGGCGACGTCCAGCTCACCTTCGACCGGGCGGTCGAGGACCAGCGCCGCCTAACGTCCGTCCTGGACAAGGCCAACGGCCGGTGCGGCGCGCTCGCCGTCCGCCCGGTCGCCCTGTTCGGGTACGCGGCACCTGCCGCCGGGCAAACCGGAGCCATGCGGGGGAAGGCGGAGGGCATCAGCGTGTCCACGAGTTCGTATGACACCTCACATCGTCATCCTGTTGGCCAACAGCAGGATCCGGTACGACGTTTCGACGGAGGTCGTGGAGTGAAGCTCACCAGGCAGTCTGCCGTGATCAGTACCACTGTGGCGGCGGCAGTGTGGTTCGGCGCCGCCGGCGCGCAGGCCCAGGCCGATGGGAGCCTCCCTCCGCTCCTGGGCAACGTGTCGCTGCTTCAGGTGTGCTACCCGATGGGCCAGGTCGGGCAGGGCAACACAGTCAACGGCAATCAGAACATCAACTGCAGTCAGGGCGCTGGGCAGACCGCTCCCTCAGGCGACGGTGCAGGAGGCGTGACAGGTATCGGGGTCTTCGGGACCGAGGTCCCCGTTCCAGCGGGCGGGTCTGCCAACGCCATTGTGACCTGCCCCGACGGGAAGATCGCCACCGGCGGAGGTTACATTGCCGGCCCCGACGTCCGGGCCGTCAGGTCGTACCCGTACACGGAGGTCGGAACTCAGAAGCCCGTCGGATGGGTTGTCGACGTCGTCAACGAAGGCTCGACGTCGGAGGGCGTCATTCCCACTGCGGTCTGCGCTGACTCCGCCACGTGACCCCTGAGTCGCGAGCAAAAAAGCAGCCGGGCCCAGTGCGCTGATGCGTCCGGGCCCGTGCTTGTTGGTAGCGGGGACAGGATTTGAACCTGCGACCTCTGGGTTATGAGCCCAGCGAGCTACCGAGCTGCTCCACCCCGCGTCGGCAGGTCCGACACTACGGCATGGCTGGAGGAAAGCGCGAACCGTTTCCCGGTCCCGCGTGCCTCGTCGGCCTGCCGGAGGGGAATCGGTGCGGCCAAGCCGGTGGGTGGCGACAGCCGGGGCGGTGGCGTTCGACGAAGGCCCGCAGCCGGTGACGCTCGTCGCCCCGTCGCCGCCCGATGGCAGCTTCGCCTGCGGATTCGGGCCCGGCGACAGCAGGCGAGGGCGCAATGGCGGGCATCTGCACGCCCATGTCACGGCGATGTCGTTGTGCTGAAGCAGCGCCTTCAGGGCAGCCGGTCCGCCGGAGGCGACGGCCAGAACGTCCGAGTCGGCGGCCGAGAGGGCGGCCGGGAGGGCCACCAGGTTCGTGGGCTGGTCGTCGACGACGAGGACCCTGGGCCTGCCGGCCCGAACCCCGTCTACGCCGACGACCACGGAAAGTGGCATCGCGAGGGGAGCGCAGCGATCGACGACACCGGCGTCTTCACGGTCACGGCCCGGGACAGTCTCGCCGGGCCGGTCCTGGCGTGCGCGGGGGAGCTGGACATGGACCAGGTCCCGGTCTTCAACCACGGCGTAGGCCGGGCCGATCTCCTCCAATGCGGCCCGCCGCGCCGTCGCCGGCACGGCACGACGCCGACGAGTACCGGCGCAGGTTCCGGACTGTCCGGGGATACGGCCGACGGACGCCCGTGGTCCGGGGACCGCGGGCGTCCTGGGTACCTCAGCGGTGCCGCGTCAGCGGCGGGCGCTCCGACGGCGGGCGATCACCAGCGCGCCCCCGCCGACGGCGAGCAGCGCGGCCCCACCGGCGCCGTAGACGATCATCTGGCTGCTGTTGCCACCCGTGCTGGCCAGGGTGCTGGCCGGCGTGGTCGAGACCGGATTGACGGTCGGCTTGCCGATCGGGCCGGTCGTGTCCGCAGGCACGGCCGGGGCGGTCGACGGGGTGCCGCCGGACGGCGTCCCCGAGGTGGCCGGCGCCGACGGCTTTGCGGTGGCGGAAGGCGAGGCGGTGGCCGTCGCAGTGGCGGTGCCCGAAGGCGTCGCCGTGGCTGTGGGCGTCCCGGTCGGGTGCGGGGTCGCGGTGGACGTGGGCGACGCCGAGGAGGTCGGCACCGGGACGGTCGGCGTGCCGCTCGGGGTCGGCACGCAGGCCTTGCCGCCGTTCCAGGCCGAGATCAGGTTGTCCGTGAAGACGCCGTTCGGGTACCTCGGCGCGGGGTTGGCGACGCCGTCGAACTTCTTGTCGCCGTTGTACAGGTCGATCTGACCGAAGCACTTCGGCAGGTGGGCCGACACGTCCAGGGTCGCCTGGCGGTTCCCGCTGCGCAGCGTCGTGGTCGCCCACCCGAGGAGGGTCTGCTTGCCCGAGGTGGCCCAGGTCGGGCCCTGGGTCTCGTAGGAGGCCAGCGAGACCCGGTAGTCGCAGCCGTCCACGATTTCGCCGACCAGGCGGACCTGGATGGTGCCATGCGGCTGGGACATCCGGCCGTCGGAGATCCAGCCCTTGCCGCCGTCGACGGAGAACTCTACGCCGACGGTGCCGCATCCGTGCTCGGCCTGGGCCTGGGCGGTGCCGGCGGTGAGCAGCGGAGCGCCGACGGCTATGCCGAGGGCGGCGAGAGCCGGAAGGCTCCGGCGCAGGAGTTGGTGCACGAGGAAGCTCCCTAGCTAGGGGTTGTTCACGGTTCGGGGGGACTCATCACCGCTCCCGTGTTGGCGATCCCAAAGGACCGTCACCGGAACTGAGCGGACATGAAACCGTGACCGTACCCGATGGCCCGACAGTCCCGGACCCCAGGGCATGAACGTGGCAGAGAGACAGCCGTACTCTCGTTCAGCCGAGACAGCTCAAGAAGCTGAATGAGCGTCCCGCAGCCCCCGAAGACTTGTCCCAGGGCGAGTTCATGTGAGTTCTCGGCCTGACGGCTAGTTTCGGCCGCGGCCGCCGCCGCCCGATGGCGTGATCGTCGGCCGGCTCGCGGTGCCCAAAAAGATCTTCGCGGTCCGGTGCAACCTTTCCAGGGGCGGTGACAACTGGGTGGTGTCCGGACAGGTGGTCCGGTCAGAGGCAACGGCTGAAAGAGAGCATCGACATGTTCCCTCGCCCATCTACCAAGAGCCGACGGAGGAAGAGAGGTTCCACGCTGCGTTCCCGGTACCTGAAGACCCGCCTGCTCGGCGTCGCCGCCGCGCTCGGCATCGCGGTCAGCGTGAGCCTGCCGACCGCCCCCCAGGCCGCCGTCGCCTCGCTGACCCAGATCAGCAACTTCGGCACCAACCCGACCGGCCTGCAGATGAACCTGTACGTGCCGAACAACGTCAAGGCCAACCCGCCGATCCTGCTCGCCCTGCACGGGTGTCAGGGCTCCGGGCCCTACCTGTATCAGAGCCAGGACTTCGCATCGCTGGCCGACCAGTACGGGTTCCTCGTCATCTACCCCTCGACCCCCGGCGCAGCCTGCTGGGACGTCTCCTCCGACCAGGCGCTGACCCGCAACGGCGGCAGTGACCCGGTCGGGCTGATGTCGATGATCACTTACACCGAGCAGCACTACGGCGGCAACCCCGACGCGGTGTTCGTGACCGGGCAGTCGTCCGGCGGCATGATGACCAACGTGATGCTCGCCGACTACCCCGACGTGTTCAAGGCGGGCGCCGCGTTCATGGGAGTGCCCTACCACTGCTTCGCCACCGGCACGGTGCGCGGCTGGAACGGGCCCTGCGGCAGCGGGCAGGTCAACAAGACCCCGCAGCAGTGGGGCGACCTGGTGCGGGGCACCGCGTACCCCGGCTACACCGGCCCGCGGCCGCGCATGCAGCTGTGGCACGGGACCAACGACACCACCGTGAACTACAACAACCTCGCCGAAGAGATCAAGCAGTGGACCGACGTCCTCGGGGTGAGCCAGAACCCGTCGTCCACCGACACCCCCGCGGCCAACTGGACCCGCACCCGGTACAACAACGGCGCCGGCACCACCCAGGTCGAGGCGTACAGCATCTCTGGCGCCGGCCACGAACTGCCCGTCAAGGGCACCGCGATGGCCGCCGACGCCATCCACTTCATGGGCCTGGACGGCACCCCCTCCGCCGGCGGCAACACCGGCGCGCTGCACGCGGTGGGTGCGGGCAAGTGCCTGGACGACCCGAACGCGACCACCACGCTGGGCACCCAGCAGCAGATCTACAGCTGCACCGGCGCCGCGAACCAGACCTGGACCCGAACGGCGTCGAAGCAGCTGACGGTGACCGTGGGCGGCAGCGTGCTGTGCCTGGACGCCAACGCCATGGGCACCGTCAACGGCACCAAGGCGATCGTCTGGTCCTGCAACGGCCAGGCCAACCAGCAGTGGAACATCAACTCCAACGGCACGATCACGGGCGTCCAGTCCGGCCTGTGCCTGGATGTGACCGGAGCTTCCACCGCCAACGGCGCCTTGGCTGAACTCTGGTCGTGCCACGGCGGCGGCAACCAGCGGTGGACTCTCGGATAGTCGCGCTCCGGGGTCGAGGGCCGGCAAGCACCTCGCCGTGATGCTCCCCCGCACCCCGGTGACCGTGTCCTCAGGCGTCGCAGGCTTCCGGAACGGTCATCGGGGTGGGGTGGGCGCCACCTCGATTGTGCAGGGGACCAACCCCCGTACACACAGGCCGGTTTGACGTTGGTACGGATCGTCAGACGCTGGTGCTGATCTCGTTCACGATCCAATCGCCGAGTTCTTCGGTCATCGTGGTGTGCCCCTCGTTGCGGCTGGCGCACATGAAGGCGTCGAGCTCGCCGGCGCCCGCCTTGATCGGCTTGTGGAGCGCCTCCGTGTCGGCGATGTCGCTGACCGCGACGGCACTGACGGCCGGGATGAAACAGGACGTGCGGATGACCTCCGGGTCCACGTTGTTGCCGAGGGCCTTCATGAGGAGCTCGGCCAGGTCGAAGCTGCCGGGGTCGCCGTTCTCGGTCGGCATGGTGAACAGACCGCCGGGGGCCCCGTCGATCTCGGGCAGCCCCTTGGTGCTGACGGAGACCGGGGCGCCGCCCTTCTTCTGCAGGTGGGCGACGATCTGCTCGCCCTGGGACTGGGTCTTGAGCCAGGTGTCCTGCAGCGTCGTGCCGGCGCCCCTCACCGCGGTCACCCCGGCCTTGACGCCGTTGCCGCGGCCGGTGCCCACGCCGTTGGCGACACCGATCTTGCGGACGCGCGGCCAGGCGCCGGCCTCCTGGAGGTTCTTGAGGAACGCCGCCCGCTCCGGCGCCGCGGTGCCGTCCGCCTTGGCGAGGTGCCAGCGTGACATCTCCTTGGCGGCGGGGCTGTTGAGCAGTTCGGAGAACTCGCGCAGCTTCGGCCCCACGACGGGGAGGTTTGCGAAGTTCTCCGCCGCGAAGTGGGTGAAGCCCTGGAGGGCGACGGGGAACCACGCGCCCTGGTGGGGGGTGTCGTAGGAGAAGTAGAGGGCCGTCTCGTGGTCGGGAAGGTCGGGGGAGTTCTCCATCTTGGCCAGCGCGTAGCGGGTGACCAGTCCGCCCGGCCGGGCCCGCGTGGCCGCGCCTGACCCCCCGACGCCGCCCCCCGGCGCCCGGTCCTCCCGGGCGGTGGAGGCGGCAGTCCGGCGTCGCCGCTCCGGGACGCATCGCGTGGCCGGCGTCCCGCTCGCGCCGACCCGGCGGCGCGGGAACCGGTGGGGCGGCGGTTGGCCGGCGCCGCGGGGACCACCGCCCGGTGGATTCCGCCACACCCGGCCGGGCCCGCGGCTACCAGCGGCCGTGCACCTGCTGCCGGATGCGGCGGTCGTACAGCTCCCGGACGGCGTCGAGCGTGGCCGGCGGCAGCGGCGGCAGTGCGGCGGCCGCGGCGTTGGCCCGTGCCTGCGCCACATTGCGGGCACCGGGGATCACCGTCGTCACCCCGGGCTGCTGGACGACCCACTGCAGCGCCGTCTGCGCAGGGGTCGCGCCCTCGGGTGCGAGGGCGGCGAACTCCCTTGCCGCCTCGACACCCGTCGCGAAGTCCACGCCGGAGAAGGTCTCGCCCTGGTCGAAGGCCTCGCCGTGACGGTTGTAGGTGCGGTGGTCGTCCGGGGCGAAGACGGTCTGTTCGCTGTAGCGGCCCGAGAGCAGCCCCGAGGCGAGCGGCACCCGAGCGAGGATCGCCACCCCGGCCGCCTCGGCGGCGGGCAGCACACGCTCCAGCGGCTTGAGCCGGAACGCGTTCAGGATGATCTGAACGCTCGCGACGCCCGGGCGCGCGATCGCGGTCAGCGCCTCCGCGCACGACTCCACGCTCACCCCGTAGGCGGCGATCCGCTCCTCCGCCACCAGGGTGTCCAGGGCGTCGAACACCTCGTCCGAGGAGTAGACGGGCGTCGGCGGGCAGTGCAGTTGCACCAGGTCCAGCTGCTCCACGCCCAGGTTGTCCCGTGAACGGTCCGCCCAGGCGCGGAAGTTGGCGAGGTGGTAGTTCTCGGGGAGCTGCTCGGCCCGGCGGCCGAACTTGGTGGCGACGAACACCTCCGCGTCCGGGCGCTCCTTCAGGAAGCGGCCGATCAGCCGCTCGCTGCGGCCGTCGCCGTAGACGTCGGCGGTGTCGAAGAGCGTCACACCCGCCTCGACGGAGGCATCCAGCACGGCCAGGGCGTCCTCCTCCCGCACGTCTCCCCAGTCAGCACCGAGCTGCCAGGTGCCGAGTCCGATGATCGAGACAGGACGGCCGGTACGGCCGAGTACACGCTGTTCCATGGCGCGAGCCTCTCACGTCACGTCGACCGACGCCTGCCCCGGCATACCGGCCCTGGCGGTCGATGCCGCGCTCGGCGCGAATGAGCACGCGCCCCCACCAGTACAGGAGTCGGGCAGGGCCCATCCCCTCGTGGGGGCGCTCTCGACGTCCGGGGGCTCAGGCCGGGGGCAGGCCGAGCACGGTGCGGCTCTCACCCACCAGCCGAAGCGATCCCAGCACCACGATCAGGCCGCCGTGGCCCACCAGGCCGGCCGCCCGGCGCAGCGCGGTGCCGGTGTCGGGGGCGGTGACGGCGCCCGCGCGCCGGGCGGGGGGCAGTTGGCCGTGCAGTGCGGCGGGATCGGCGGCGTCGGGTGAGCCGGTGCGGGTGAGGACCAGCGGCCATGGCTGGGGTAGCAGGGCGAGCATTCCGGGCGCGTCCTTGCCGTGCATGGCGGCGAAGACGACGGCGGCCGGCGGGGTGCGGGTGCTGCCGGCCGCTCCGGCGATGCGTTCGATCTCGGGTGTCACGGTGGCCACGCCCTGCGGGTTGTGGGCTCCGTCCAGCAGGACCCGGCCGTGCCAGCCGTCCAGCCGCGCATCGGTGAGCAGTTCGAGCCGGCCGGGCCAGCGGGTGGCGGCCAGTGCCGGGCGCAGGAGTTCGTCCGTCGGGGTGTGGGCGTGGCCGCGCTCGGCGAGCGCGGCCGCTGTGGCGAGGCCGAGGGCGAGGTTGTGATGCTGGTGGGTGCCCGGCAGCGGGCAGGGCAGGGCGCGGTGCTCGCCGCGCGGCGTTGCGACGTCGAGCACGACGGCGCCGGCCGTGGCGCCGGGACGGGCGGTGCAGTGGATCTGCCGGCCGAGTTGCCAGAGTGTCAGACCGGTGCGGCTGGCCAGGACTTCTTCGACGGCCGTCTGGGCCTCGGGGTGCAGGTGCCCGAGGACGACGTGTTCGCCGTCGCGCACCGCGCTGGCCTTGGCCGTGGCGATCCGGGCCAGGGTGTCGCCGAGCAGGTCGGTGTGGTCCAGCCCGACGCCGGTGATCACCTTGACGTCGAGGTCCAGGGCCCGGACCGCGGCCCCGCGTCCGCCGATGGACGCCTCGGCGACGACCCGGGTGACGCGGGCCCGTCGGAAGTGGACGGCGGCGACCGCGGTGCACATGCCGGCGGCGGACAGCGGCAGGTCGTGCTCCTCGATCGCCGCCACCACCTCGGTGCAGGCCGCCGCGTACTCGGCCCGGCTGACCGGCCGGCCGTCGACCCGGACCCGCTCCCGCGGCTCCTGCAGGTGCGGGCTCGGCAGGCTGCCCACTCGCTGGCCGGTCGCGGACAGCGCCGCGACCGCGAAGGCGGCGGTGGAGCCCTTGCCGTTGGTCCCGACCACCATGGCTCCGCGTAGCCCGTCCTGCGGGTGGCCGAGTGCCGTCAGCAGCGCGGACAGGTTGCCGCGCCTCGCGACGCGCTCCGCCGACGGCATCCGGTGCAGCCCGGCGAGGATGTCCCCGCACTGCTGGTAGTCCATGAGGCGTAATGCTGTCACCGGGGACGACGCGGATGGCCGAAGGCGGCGCACTCGATCGGGTGAATCCCGCAGGCGGGCGTTCGGCGAGGGCGTGCGCCGCGCGAACGAGGGCGGGCTCCACGGGGAACAGGGAGCGGATGACGGGGCCGGGTGGTGAGCGGCTCGGAACGGTCGTTCGCCCGGGCGGTGCCGGCGGTTGGGAGTGGGGTGAGGGCCTGCGCGGGTGCGCGGGCCCAGGCCCTCGTGGGGCATGCAGGACGGCATGGCGGCCGCGAGCGCGCACACCGCAACCAGCGGCATCCGCTCGCCCGGCGCGAGGTCGGGCAAGGTGCGCCGATGACCTGCGAATCGTGTTGTCCCCACACCCGCCGCCCCTCTGCGCTCGCGCGCATCGGCGTGTAGCTCAGCAGCAGAGCACCGGGCTCTTTCCCGGAGAGCGCAGGGGCGGAACCTGCCACGCCGGCCACCGTCTCGCCGGCCAACGCCTCCCCGACCATGACCACGGTTGCCACGGCCACGGCCACGGCCATAGCGGCGCCGGAGCCGCGGCCGCCGGGCCGACAATCCGGTTGGCCGGAGCCGGGTCTGCCGGGCAGGATCGGCTGGTGCACGACGACGCTGAGCAGCAGCACCCCACCGGAGCCGGCCCACCTGGCGGTGCTGCCCGCGCCGCCACAGCTGCGCTTCGTCCAAGACCGAGTGGCCGGGCGAGACCACGCCGTTCCGGGGCCGGCGGGCTTGGTGGTCAGAAGCCGATTGCTGGGTAGACCGAGAGCGCGGTGCCGTCGGCGTCGGGGCTTCCGATGCCCATGTAGGTGTTGACGATGAGCGGGGCGAGTGTCGGGGGGCTGGGCAGATCCTGGCCGGTGATGGCGTTGAGGGCCACCGGGCCCCTTTGGGTCGTGCCGTAGACGACGCCGTGCCATGCGGTGGTCACGCGGGGAGCGATCCGGGTCTTGGCGTCATCGGGCAGGCGCCACAGGGTCTTCCCGCTGGCCGTGTCGAAGGCGAAGGCGATGTCCTTGTCCGCACAGACGGTCACCGATCGCTCGTCGTAG
Source organism: Kitasatospora sp. NPDC101108 (assembly GCF_055584725.1). Lineage (NCBI taxonomy): Bacteria > Bacillati > Actinomycetota > Actinomycetes > Kitasatosporales > Streptomycetaceae > Kitasatospora > Kitasatospora sp. NPDC101108. The sequence goes on along the minus strand of NZ_JBVJLM010000020.1, from coordinate 49,278 downwards.
GCGCAGCCGAAAGGCGTCGAGCCGCCGCTGAACTCAAAGATCTGCTTGCCGGTCGTGCTGTCGAGGATCCAGGCGCTGCTCTTGAAACCGACGAAGCTGCGCCCCTGGATTGCTAGTCGGTTGGGTCCGGCCGGGATGAGGGTCGTGTCGAGCAGGTCGTAGGTCTGCTCCGCGGTCCAGGCCGCGCTTCCGTCCGCGATCTTCAGAGCCGACACCTGGTGCTTGGTGTACTCCGGCGAGACGAGACCGACGACCTGGTCGTCGGTGAGCTGGGCGCCGGTGAAGTTCTTCCGGGTCCAGAGGACCTTCTTCGTGGCGAGATCCACGGCCCAGACGAGGCCGTGGTCCGCGTCCGCCCCGGCGATGACCGCGGTCGTGCCGCGGACCCCGAGCACCGTGAGGGACCTGATGCCGGTGTAGTCCTGCGGGAGGTCGATCGGGATGGTCCAGGAGTCCGAGCCCTTGGAGGTGGACAGGGCGACCAGTTCGACAGCGGTGCGGTCCACGGATGTGCCCTGGCCCTGGATGACCATCCGGACCGCGGTCAGGACCATCCGCTGGCCGCCGGCCTGCGCGAGGACCGGCGGCGAGTGCAGGTTGCCGCCGTGCGTGGCGTTCGCAATGCCAACCATCTTGTGTCCATACAGGGCGTCAGCCTCAAGGCCGTAGTTGCCGGCGATGTAGTAGACCGTGCCATCGAGGAGGACGTCGGTGGCACGCACTTCGTCCGCCAAGGGTGCTGATTCCTTGCCCTGGGAGAACTTGGTCGGCGGGTCGTAGCCCTTGAACGTCGGCGACAACGTCATCGACGGTGTGGCAGGCGATGCGGCAGACGCCCCGCCAACTGGCGTACCCCCAGCGTCTCCTGTGGCCCCGCCCGTGCAGCCCGTCACCAGCACGACAGCGGCGGCCGTCACCGCGAGGTACGTGCGTATTCTCCGCGCCGTCATGTGTGAACCCCCCTGATCCACCCCGCAGACGTGGCGCCCGCAGGGCAGTGATCACTCTATCGCGCTGGGTGAGGGTCCACAGGCCCGCTTCCTGGGCAGTAGGCGGTGCTGGCGGTCTGCCGTGCCGACGATGGGAGGGTTCCCGACGTAGGCCGACTCGGACATACTCGATGGTCCGGCCGCATGTGACCGGCCGGGCCATCGCCGGGTGTGCGTCCTGGAGCCGGGTCTCAGCCCATGGCGTCGAGCGTGGACCGGTCGAACTGGACGACCGGTTCCGTGCTCAGGTGCTCCTGCCATGTCCCTAAGAGAACGCGCAGGTTGGCGAGCCGCCCGGGGACGCCCTCAGCCGAGGAAGGCGAGGACGCGCTTGGTCACCTCGTCGGGCGCCTCGACGAAGGGGAAGTGGCCCACGCCCGGGAGCAGGACGCCGTCCGAGCCCGCCGGCAGGGTCCGGAGCAGGTCCGCCAAGGCCTCCTCGTCCATCACCGGATCCTCGCTCCCGTGGAGGTAGAGGGTGGGCTGGGTCGGTAGTTCGGCGAGGAGCGGGCCCATCTCCCACCGGTCGGTGCCGAAGGTCGCGGCCGGGAAGTTCTGGCGGTAGAGGCCGAGTCCCGAGCGCAGGTTCTCCGGTGCGCGCAGGGCGTTCTTGCCGGCCTCGCGGAACTCGGTGGTGTCCAGCCCGGGGTCGGCGGAGCCGCTCCAGTGCTGCCAGAGCCAGTCCAGGTAGGCGAAGTCGTCGACCGGGACGAGCTGGTCGGCGACGCCCATCTGGAAGAAGTAGAAGTGGCTGTTTTTGTGGATCTGCACGGGGTCGGCGGCCTTGCGCTCGTAGAAGCGCAGCGGCGGGACGTCGGCCACCACGATCTTCGACCAGCGCTGCGGCGCGTGCACCGAGGCGCCCCAGGTGGTGAACCCGCCCCAGTCGTGCCCGATCAGGACGGCGTTCCCGTCGCCGCCCAGCGCCTCGTGCAGGGCGTTGGCGTCGGCGATCAGGTCGGCCATCCGCATGCTGCCGTCCGCCGGGACGGCGCTCGGCGCGAAGCCGCGCATGTACGGGGCGACGGCCCGGTAGCCGGCGGCGGCGAGGGCCGGCATCAGGTGGCGGAACATGTCCGGGGTTTCCGGAAAGCCGTGCAGCAGCAGGGCCAGCGGCCCCTCCCCCTGCTCCACGTAGGCGAAGTCGATGCCGTTCGCGGTGATGCGCTGGACGTCCATGCGTTCCTGGGTTCCCTTCCCCTGTGGGGCCCCGGCCCGCTCCGGAGGCGGGCAGGCCGGGGCGTCGCCCGCCCCGGCTCTCGGCTGGAACGAACGTTCTAATGGAATCACCGTAGCACGCACTAGAACGAACGCTCTATCTACGACGTCGGCCGGACGTTCGCCCGACCTTCGGGCCCGGCCGCCCCGCTCGGAAATTGGGTGTCGCTCGTCCGTTCGGGGCTGGTAGCGTCCTCGCCGTGGCAAAGCTGAACCAGATCATCGCCGTCGAAAAGGGCGTCAAGTCCAAGTCCTTCCAGGAACTGACGCAGGCCCACCAGGACCTGCAGAAGCCCGCGTTGCTGGCCGGGATCTCCCGCACCTACCAGCCCAAGGACGAGGAGGGCGAGCAGCTGCCGCCGGAGTCGACCCGGGTGCAGCTGAAGGCCGAGGACATCCTGCGGTCCACCGCGACCACCCTCACCCGGCTCTTCGACGTGACGGCCACCAAGGACTGGGCCAACGTCGGCGCCAGCGCCGACGTGGTGGTGGACGGTCAGGTGCTCCTCGCCAAGGTGCCGGTGCCGTACCTGCTGTTCCTGGAGAAGCAGCTCACCGACCTCTTCACCTTCGTGAAGAAGCTCCCGGTGCTGGACGCCTCCGAGTCGTGGAACCTCGACCCGTCGACGGACTCCTGGAAGACCGAGCCGGTGCGCACCATCCGGACCAAGAAGGTGCCGCGCAACCACGTCAAGGCCGAGGCCACCGAGAAGCACCCGGCCCAGGTCGAGGTCTACTACGAGGACATCGCGGTCGGCTACTGGACCACGGTCAAGTTCTCCGGCGCACTGCCGGCCCGCCGGGTGAACGAACTCGCCGAGCGCGTGGAGAAGCTCCAGCAGGCGGTCAAGTTCGCCCGCGAGGAGGCCAACGCGATCGAGGTCACCGACCAGCGGGTGGGTGACGCCGTCTTCGGCTACCTGTTCCGGTAGCCTCACGATCGCCCGCCCGGGGAGCCGGGCGGGTGCGCCGGGCGTCACCCTCCGCGGAGCCGGACGGGTGCGCTGCACGGCGCGCAAAGCTGACACTGATCAGTGAAGCTGACCGAGGGGTCACAGTGGGGGTTCGAATCCCTCCCCCGGCACCACCGGCCGGGGTAGCCCAAGCGGCAGAGGCAGCCCCCTTAATCTCAGACTCTCGCTCCAGTCTCAGCATTCGCCGCCGAACACCGGATCGACCGGGTGTGGACGAATATCGACGAATGCGGGTTCAAGTCCCGTCTGTGCCGCTCCGTGGCACGGTAGTTCAAAGGTAGAACGCGTCGATTTCAATCTGATCCACGGCCCTTAAACGTGTCGGTGTGCGCAATTGGGCGGCAAACAGGGGCCCGGGAGCTGGCTACGCTCCCGGGTCCTCTCGCATGCGCGGGCGCCGTGTGAGGGCCGTGTGACGGGCCGTGTGACGGGTGCTTGACGGGCCGTCACATACAGTCGGCTGCGGCGGTCGGCGGCCGACCGCGTCCCCGCGCTGTGCGGCCGACACCAGGAGCCCTCCATGTCCACGCCCGTCTACCGCTACAAGCTCACCGTCGCCGGGCAGGACCACCTGTTCGGCGACCTCTCCGGCCTAGGGCTGGAGTTCGAGACGGTCGTGTACCGGGAGGGCGGCGAGGACGTCGTGCGCCAGTCGCCCGGCGGGCGGAAGCCCACCTCCGTCTCGCTGCGCCACGGCTCGCCCGACGGCTACCGGGCCCTGTGGGAGTGGATCGGCTCGGTCGGCCCGGAGACCGCCGACCGCAAGGACGTGACGGTCTCGCTGCTGGACAGTGGGGCGGGCGCCCCGCGGGTGACCTGGACCGTCCACGGGGCCTTCCCGGTCACGCTCTCCTCCCTGGTCCGCCTGGAGGGCTGCGACCGGCCGGTGATCGGCGAACTGATCCTGTGCGGCGACGGCGTCGAGGCCCTCTTCCAGGAGTGATGTCCGGGCCGTCAGCGGGTGACGGTCACCGCCAGGGCGCTGAGCGGGCCCTCGACCGGGCCGGGGCCGAAGCGTTCGGTGATCGCCGCCGCGGCCGCCCGGGTCACCTCGTCCAGGCCGTGCGTGCCCCGGGCCTCGATCTCGGTGCGCAGCGGGGTGCCCTGGCACAGGGCCGTCGCCACGTCCTGTGCCGAGTCGGCGCGGCCGGGTGCGGTGACGGTCTCGATCCGCGGGGTGTCGGTGAAGCCGGCGGCCGCCAGGTCGCGGGCGATCGTGGCGGGGTCGTGGTAGCCGTAGGGGACGCGGCTGAGGAAATCGGGCGGGTCGGCGGGGAAGAGTCCGGCGGCCGCCGGCTCGGTGACCGCGACGAGTTCGTTCGCCGCGGTGGTGTTCCACACGTTGAACAGCAGGACGCCGCCGGGGCGCAGCACCCGCCGGGCCTCGCCGAAGGCGCGGGGGCGGTCGGGGAAGAACATGGCCCCGAACTGGCAGACCACGGCGTCGCAGCAGGCGTCCGGGAAGGGCAGTGCCATGGCGTCCGCCTCGGCCCAGCGCACCGGGCGGTCGAGCGGCAGGGCCTGGGCACGGTCGAGCATCGGCCGGCTGAGGTCGGTCGCGGTGATCGACGTCTCCGGCGGCAGGGCGGCGGCCGGCTCGCGGGTGACCGCGCCGGTGCCGGCGGCGGTCTCGATCACGTCCCTGGGGTGGAGTTGCGCCAGGCGCCGGGCCAGGTCCCGGGCGTAGGGGCGCAAGAGCAGCGGGACGAGGTACTGCTCGTAGACGTCGGGGATCGCGCCTTCGAAGGACATGCCGTCGTGCCTCCCGTCGTACCGCTGCGGGGCCGGGTCACCCGCCGCCGGGCACGGCCGCGGGGCCGGTGGTGCGGGTGTGGCACGGGTGCGCGCTCGCGGCCCGGTCGCGGCGCACCGGCGGAGTGGCGGCGGGGGGTGCTTGGCGCCGGGGGCTACAGGGCGTCGACGAGGCCGCCGTCGATGACGAAGTCTGCGCCGGTGATGTTCGCCGCGCCGGGGCCGGCGAGGAAGAGCACCAGGTCGGCGACCTCCGAGGGGCGGGTGAAGCGGCCGGTCGCCGCCTGGGCCTCGGCGGCCCGGGCGACGTCGCCGGGGTCGATGCCGCGGGACTGGCCGACGGTGGCGGCGACGCCGTCCGCGCCGCGCCACAGGGCCGTTTCCACCGGGCCGGGACCGATCGTGTTCACCCGCACTCCGTGCGGGCCCACTTCCTTGGAGAGCGCCTTGCAGAAGTTGGTAAGCGCGGCCTTGGCGGCGCCGTAGTCGATGACCAGCGGGTCCGGCAGGCGGGCGTTGACCGAGGAGACGGTGACGATCCGCCCGTCACCGGAGGCGAGCAGGTGCGGCAGGGCTGCCCGGGTGGCGCGGACGGCGGCCATCAGGTTGACGGTCAGGCTCCAGTCCCAGTCCTCGTCCGTCACGCCGGCGAAGCCGTCCGTCCGGGGGCGCACCGCCCCGACGTTGTTGACCAGGACGTCGACGCCGCCGTGGCGGGTGACGGCCTCGGCGACCAGGGCGGCGGGGCCGTCGGGCGTCGCGAGGTCGACCTCCACGACGGTGAGGTCCGCGTTCTGTCGGAGGTGGGCGTCGAGCTCTTCGGTGCGGCTGCGGGATCCGGCGACGACGTGGGATCCCGCAGCGAGGAAGGCCTCGGTGATGGCGAGTCCGATGCCGCGGCCGGCCCCGGTGACCACGACGGTGCGTCCGGCCGGGCCGGGGGCCGCTCCTGCGGGCGCGGCTGGTGGTGGTGCGGGCGGGGTCATCGCCGGGTCTCCGCTGCGGAGTCGACCAGCAGGACGAGCTTGCCCCGGGCGTGGCCCTGTTCGCTGAGCCGGTGGGCCTCGGCGACCTCGGCGAGGGGGAAGGTGCGGGCGACGGGGGGCGAGAAGCGCCCGGAGGTGATCAGTTCGCCGACGGTGTCGAGGGCGTGGAGCGCGCGGTCGTCCCCGCCGCTGCTGAATCTGACCCCGTGTTCCCGGGCCCCGGCGTAGTCGGCGATGGTGACGATGTGTCCGGCCCCGCCGGCGAGGTCGATGAGCTCGGGGAGCACGCCGCTGCCGGCGACGTCCAGCGCGGCGTCGACGCCGTCGGGGGCGAGGGAGCGGACCCGGTCGCCGAGGCCCTCGCCGTAGCCGACGGCCTCGGCGCCCAGGGAGCGCAGGTAGTCGTGGTTGGCCGCGCTCGCCGTGCCGATCACGCGGGCGCCGCGCGCCACGGCGAGCTGGACCGCGGCGCTGCCGACGCCGCCGGAGGCGCCGTTGACGAGCAGCGTGGTGCCGCCGGCGACGCCGAGCAGGTCGAGCGTGCGGGTGGCCGTCTCGACGGCGGTGGGCAGTCCGGCGGCCTCGGTGAACCCGAGCGGGGGCGGGACCGGCGCGTAGGTGGCGAGCACGGTGAGTTCGGCCTGGCCCGTGCTCAGGGCGGCGTGGCCGTAGACGCGGTCGCCGACGGCCACGTCCGTGACGCCCTCGCCGAGTTCGTCCACCACGCCCGCCGCCTCCAGGCCCAGGGTCTGCGGGAGGTCGCCGCCCATCAAGCCCCGGCGCTTCTTCCAGTCGAGCGGGTTGACGCCGGCCGCGCGCACCGCGATCCGGACCTGGCCGGGGCCGGGATGCGGCTCGGGGAGGTCGGCGACCTCCAGGACCTCCGGGCCGCCGAACCGGCGGAAGAGGACTGCCTTCATCGTTCGCTCGCTCCTGTCCCGGCCAGGTCCGCCCTTGGGGGCGTGCGGGTGGCCGGTCGACGGTGGGTCCGTTCCAGGCTGCGGGAACCGGGGGCTTCCGGCACGTCGGCGCACGCGGGCGGCGCCTGCCGTCAGGCGGCGGGCCCGCGGGGCGTGATCCGATGGCCGAAGGGGACGGTGCCCGGGTCCAGGGCGGTGGCGCCGCCGTCGACCGTGAGGGTCGCGCCGTTGACGAAGGAGGCGGCCGGTGACAGCAGCCAGGCGATGGCCTCGGCGACCTCGCGCGGATCGGCAGGACGGCCCGCGGGCAGCAGCCGGGTGGCCTCGGCGTAGGCCGCGTCCCGGCCGGCCCCACCCTCGCCCAGCCCCGCCTCCTCGGCGAACCTGGCCATCCTGCGGTCGGCCATTTCGGTGCGCACCCAGCTGGGGCACACCGTGTTGGCCCGCAGCCCCCGGGCGCCGTAGTCGACCGCCAGTGAGCTGCACAGCTGCAGCAGGGCCGCCTTGGACGCGGCGTACGCGGCGTTGCCCGTGCCGTTGCGCAGAGCCGAGACGGAGGCGACGGCGACGACGGCGCCGCGGGCCTCCAGCAGGTGCGGCAGGGCGGCGCGCATCGTCAGGAACGGGCCGGTGAGGTTGGTGCGCAGCACCAGGTCCCAGTCCTCGTCGGTGATCTCGCCGACGCCGCCGCCGCGGCCGACCCCGGCGTTGACGACCAGTCCGTCGAGGCGTCCGTAGCGGGCGACGACGCTCTCCACCAGGCCGCGCACGGCTTCGGGGTCGGTCGTGTCGGCGGGGTGCGCGAGTGCGCCCGTCTCCCGGGCGACGCGCTCGAGCGGCTCGGGGCGACGCCCGGAGACGACGACCTCGTCGCCGCCCTCCCGTAACAGCCGCGCCGTCGCCTCTCCGATGCCCGTCCCGCCTCCGGTCACGATCACGACGCGCTGCTCGGCCATGGCTCTTCCCCTCCGATCGACCACCAACCATCCCTGACGCCCCAGCAGTACCACAGGCGTACGACAGCACGGGCCGGCGGGGGCGCCGCCGCCTCCGCGGGGGTGCCGGGGGCACGGCCCGGCGGGCCGGGGGCGCCGGTCGCATGCTCGGAGGGTTGGCACGGTGTGCGAATCACCCGTCCCGTGACGCACGGCCTCCGGGGGCCGGGAACCCGGTGTCCACGGGGTGCGTCCTCGTCGGCGTTCGCTGACAGCCAAGTTGGGAACCGGCGACATTGGCCGTATCTGACGGTTGACGACCGGTCGCTCTGCGTGCAGGCAGGCGCCCTGCGGCTAGGGTGAAGTTGATCATTACCGCCCTGGATACGCCTACCGAAGAGGAGTCGCCGAGTGAAGGCCAGCAAGGGAGACAGCCTCGTGGTTCATGGAAGGGTTGTCGGCCAGCGGGATCACGTCGTGGAGATCATCGAGGTCCTCGGGCCCGACGGGACGCCCCCCTATCGCGTGAGGACCGAGGACGGACACGAGACGGTCATGACCCCCGGCCCCGACTGCGTCGTCCAGCCCCGAACCGCCAACGGCTGACAACGCTCGGGCGCGAGCCGGACCACCGACTCGTCGAAGGCGGCAGAACGTGGCCGCCACGGCCACCGGGCCCCGCAGCCTGCACGGCCCGCACGAGGCAGTCCCCGACGTCGAGTGCCGCCGCCCGAACCATCAGTTCGGGCGGCGGCACTCGACGTTGCAGTCAGCCTACGGTCCGTTGATCCCGATCACCGTGGGCGGCGGCGAGCTGCTGCACCACCACCTCCCACCTGGCGCCGGAAGACCCGGCGCCCGTCTCGGCAGCCATCTCTACCGCTCTGAACTGGCCAGTTCCCAACCTCGTCGTCAGAGAACTGCGATGTCCCGACTTCGGTGACAACCGTCCCGACTTCGCTGTCAGAGGTCACTTGGCGCTGGGGCTGCGCCCCGCCCTGCGGCCTTGCCCCCGCTCGGCCGGTGCTGCGCCGCCTCGGCGCCGCCGCCGCAGGCGCGCTGCCGGCACCTGCTCGGGTGGCGCCGCAGGCGCCCGCTGTCCGTTCTCGGCCGAGGGCCGTCAGGCCCCTTTTCCCGGCCCACCGACCACGTGGATGCGGCCCCGCACCGGACCCAGGAGACCCCTGTGCCCACCCACGACCGCGCAACCCTGGCCCTAGCCACCACGGTCGGCGATGAGAGGTCACACGACAATCTCGATTGCCTCCATGCGCAGTCCCCGGCCGGTGGTGCCGGCGACGGCGACCTGCTTGGCGGCCGCACACTGGTAGCCCAGCCAGCCGTAGTTCTGCACGTAGGCGTCGGCGCAGATCCCGTTGGTCGCGACGCTGACCGCGAGAGCCTCCATCCGCAGCGACTGCCCGGTCGTGCCGACGAGGATGTCCGTGCCGTCGCCACCGCACCGCCAGCCCTGCCAACCGATGTTCTGCACATGGGCGTTCGCGCAGACGCCGCCGATGTTGGTGGCGATGATGTCGATCGCCTCGATGGCCAGGCTCTGCCCTTCGGTGCCGTTGGGTCGCCCGTCGCAGACTGGCTGCTGCCAGCCGATGTTGTGCACGTTCGTCGCGTAACAGATGTGCCGCAGTGGGGCGTTGGGACGGTCGGCCTGGGCCTGTCGGAGCGCCGCGACCAGCGCGTCGTGGACGGCAGGGTCGGCAGCGGTGGGCGGGGCGGTGTCTGGGCCAGCGGTGGGGGCGACGGCCGTCGGCGGGTTGCCCGGCGCGTCGGCGCGGGCCGGGCCGGCTCCGGTGGCGAGGCCGGTCAGCAACAGTGCGGCAAGGAGCGCCGTGGTGGGGGTTCGGCGGCTTCGGTTCATCGCCGTGGGTCCTTCCTGCGCGTGGCGGATCCGCCCATGGCGGAGCGGACCCGCTTGGGGAGTAGCCACTCCGCAACCTAGCGCCCGTTCGATGACGAACCGTGTGCGTTCCGCTACGACCCGGGAAACTTGGGCTGTTCGATACCGGGATGTATCCCGCGACGCCGCGGACTACCGGCGGCGGGCAGCGTGGGCCCCGGCACCGCGCCAGGCCCCTTCGTCACGCCGCAGCAGCCACCTGTCCCACGCGATCGCCTCGATGCCGAGCACCAGAACGACGGGGAGCTCGGCCGCTTCGTCGCCAACCACTCAGCCGGCCCCAGACGTTCGCCACTGGGCCGGCACGGGCAGGGGTGCCCGCCCCGCCCATGCCGCGGCCGGACCGTGTTCAGCGCCCCGTCTCCCGGCAACGCCCGTTCACCCGGCCGGATGTGCCACGCGGACGGCCGAGCGCATGAAAGCACGGCCCGGCACGGAGGCAGGCAAGCGCACTCCTGTCCGCCGGGGTGATGTCTGCGTGCCTTACCAGGCAAGGGCGGTTGCTGTACGACCCTGTTGCGGAGTCCCCGACGCCAAACGAGAAGGAGCCCCCGTGCCCAGTGCGGACCAGATCTCTCTGGAAGTCCTCAAAGGCACCGCCTACGCGGCGATCTCCACGGTCCCGGGCGTGGGCCCGTTCGCCGCCGAGTACTTCAGCATCGCCTTCGACGAACTGTTCCTGGCCGATGCGACCTGGGACAGTCTCAAGGACCGCATCGCACGGATGATCGACCAGAAGATCTCCGAAGAGCGGTACAAGGTCGTCCAGGAGAGACTGGTCGGCATCAAGCGGGCCGCCTCAGACTACCTGGAGCTCGCCAGGGTCAAGGGCGGCAAGGACTGGGCCCAGATCACCCGGACCTGGACTCACGTGTACGAGACCATCAACGAGTCCGTGCCGCAGTTCCGGCACCAGGACTGCCCGGTCGCCCTGTGCCCCCTGTTCGTCCAGCTGGCCAACCTCAAGCTGCTGATGCTGACCGACGTCCTTGCCTACGGCGAGCACCAGATGAACTTGAGACCCAGCACCGTCGAGCTCTACCGCAACGAACTGCGCACCGTCCTCGACCCCAACGGTGACCCGGAGAGCAGCTACCTGGCCTACGTGGAGAAGCAGTTCACCGACGGCCGTAGCCAGATTCCGCGAGGTTCGGCAGCCCGACCCAGACACGGAACACCTGTTACGACTGCCTGCAGTACGACCGCGAGTTCTTCCTCGCCTGCCTGGACTTCTCCCGCTACTTCTGGCCGCGCATGCACCCGGACAAGTCCCTCCCGCAGCCCGACTACCGCGACCGGCAGATCTACCTCGGCCCGCTGGGCCTCTCCAAGGACCAGACCTTCTACGACCACTGGGCCGCGCCGGGTGACCCGAAGGGCATCATCACCACCCTGCACCTGTGGGGCTGGGACCGGGTGGACGGGTTCCAGCTCGAATACGACCACAGCGGCACCCAGCAGCCGTACTACGGCGACGGAGGCGGCTCCGACAACCCGAACGACAGGCCGGTCGGCGCGGGCGGGGTCTTCCACTTCGGCACCGAGGACATGCTGAACCGCTTCTCGTGCATCACCGGCGACGGCGTCTTCCAGGTGCAGTTCGGATCGACCGGCGGCCAGCAGATCCACTGCGGGCAGAACATCGGCGGCGAGTTCACGGACTTCAAGGACGAGAGCGCCCGCATCGACATCAACGACTTCGAGATCTACAACCACCGCATCTCAGCGCTCTACGTGCCGGAGGGCAACAACGGCGTCTCCTCGAACCTGAGCACACTGGTCCTCTCCTTCTCGCCCCTCACCCAGGCCCCGGCCAGTTCCTACGCGGCGCCGACGCGCTGTGCAGGAGAGGCGACAGCTACTGGTTCTTCAAGGACAGCTTCGCTGCAGCGACCACCGGCGACGGAAACTCGGTGACCTGGTACACCGACCACAGCGCCGTAACCGGCGCCTGGCCGGCGCTCGGCAACACAGCTTTCGCCCAGGGCGTCGATGCGGTCTGCGGGGATGGACAGGGCGGCTTCTGGTTCTTCCGCGGCGACCAGGCACTACGCTGCGACCCCACCGGCATCCGTGTGCTGTGGGGCCCCGGCAAAGTCGGAGGGCAAGGCTGCTGGCCCGCGTTCGGTTCCGACGTCCCGAACCGCTTCGACGCCGTCTGTCACATGCCGGCCCAGAACGAATTCTGGTTCGTCATGGGGACCCGGGTGGCGAAGACCGGTGACCCCGACAGCACCCAGCTTCGCGTGACTCAGCTCGGCGACGCCGAGACCTGGCCAACGCTCCAAGACACCGGATTTGCTGACGGCTTCACCACCGCCTTCTCCGACGCCAAGACCATCGTCTTCGTCAAGAAGGACCAGGGGGTTCTCATCGAAGTCGAGCTCGGCGAGATGCTCGGCCCTGCGGGGCTGTTTGCCCCAGGGCTCTTCCCCGCCCTCGCCGCGACCTGACCGATGGCCGAGGTGGCGTGACAGCCAAGAAACCGCAGATCCGTCCGGCCCTCCTGGGCGCTGAGCGCCGCTTGGAACCCGTCCCGTTTGGGTTCCGCTGCGTGTCCCTTGGGCAGCTCTGGATCGCTCACGGCGGTGCACAGCATCGGCTCCGGCATCGCCCATCGCGCCATGGGGGTGCCGGGCCGAACTCCCCACCTCGACTCACCTTCCTGGGCTTCCGTTTGGTGGCGTTGGTCGGTGTGTCCGGTCGCGATCTCGGGGGTGGCGACGGTGGGCCGAGCCGTTCCGGCCGGGACGGACCGCCTACCGGCGCGGTGCCGCGAACCCGAACGGCTCGACCACCGCGCTGCGCGCCGACGTCCTCGGCGCGCTCGGCGTCCTCAAGGTCGCCACCGCCGACCAGCTCCAGCGCCTGCTGCGCCCTGGGGCGGCGTCGAACACGGTGATTCGTCAGGCGCTGCGCGATCTCGCGCTGCACGGTCCGGTCGCCTCCGACGGCAACACCCGCAACCTCCACAAGACGTGGCGGCTGAAGGGAACGGCCGGACTGGAGGCGGGCCGGGCAGGTGGCTCGGCCTGCCCCCTCCGACATGGGCTCTACGGCCCGGGGCGCAGGCCGTTCCGGCGCCCAGCACGCGATGGCGGTCAACGAGACGCTCACCGCGTTCGTCCTCGGCGGCACCGCGCCGGGGGTCGCGGGCGGTGTCGGCACCATCCGCCGAGTCCTTCGCCGCCTCGGACTGCCACCCGCACCCCGGCGCGCCTCCCGGCAGAGCTGGCGGACCTTCCTGCATGCCCAAGCTCACACGCTGCTGGCCTGCGATTTCATGCACGTGGACACCGTCTTCCTCAACCGCCTGTACGTCTTCTTCGTCATGGAGATCAAGACCAGGCGTGTCCATGTCCTCAGCGTCACAGCGCACCCTACGGGGAGTGGGTGGCCCAGCTCGCCCGGAACCTGCTGGTGGACCTGGGCGACAGAGCCGGCGACTTCCGGTTCCTCATCCGTGACCGCGACACCAAGTTCATCGCCGCCTTCGACGCCGTCTTCGCCGGCAACGGCACGACCGTCATCCCGACCCCGCCGCAGAGCCCGCGCTCGAACGCCTTCGCGGAGCGGTGGATACGCACCGTGCGCCCCGAATGCACCGACCGACTGCTCATCACCGGCGAACGGCACCTGCGCGCCGTCCTCGCCGAGTACACCGAGCACTACAACCCCGGCCGCGCCCACCGCAGTCTGGAGCTGCGGGCCCCGGGCAACGCACCCAACGTCATTCCGCTGCCTGGCACTGCCATTCGGCGCCGTCGAGTACTCGGCGGGCTGCTCAACGTGTACCACGCTGCATCGACACGCCTTCCCGGTCGCCGTGGGAAGCGCCCAGACCAGTGGCCGGATCGGAGTTTTGACACCCTTCAGGGTTCGGCAGCGAGTAGTCCCCCGTCGATACGAGGAGGGTGCTCGCTGCGTCTGACCCGCTTCGCCGTCGTGGCAGCCGCGGCGCTGCTGGCCGTCGGCCTGTCCAGCCCCGCCGCCTACGCCCGGACCCGCAGCAGGCACCGGGGCGTGGACGGTTGTATCGCGTGGTCGTACGACCCGGGGGTATGGAGCACGACCGTCTACCTGCACAACCGCTGTGGCACCACCCGCCTGGCGAAGATCGCGTGGAAGTGGGCGGGACTGAAGGTCTCGGAGAGCAAGCTGGCAGGGGACGCCAGGGCACACGAGGAGCTGCGCTCCGACGTCGACACCGTCTGGGGCGCCGGCGCTGCCTGACCCGGCACGACAATGCGGCGAGGGGCCCGGCATTGCGCCGGGCCCCTTCGTCGTGCCGCGCGGCTATCCGTGCCTGCTTCCGTTCCCGTATCCACCTGCCCGACAGGACGTCATGAGCCGGACGCCACAAGGAACGCCGGAGCCCTGCGCTGCCAACGGACAAGACCAGGTCTGCGGCTGGAGCACTACGAAGTGAAGCCGACTCCCCGTTCGGCGAATATCCTCATCGCCTCGCCCAGGAATTCCACCATCCTGGGATGGTAGGAGTTGTGAAACTCCCGCATGGCGTCGTCTTCCGCGTAGAAGAGAGCCATCCCGACGTACGCTTGCCTGCTGGGGGCGTAAAACCGGCAGGCTATGTCGAAATGCCGGCCGACAAGGTCCTGGATCTGGGGATCCCCGGGCAGGGAGCCGTCCAGGCAGGCCGCGATCTCCCGGTACAGCACGTCCCAGTCCTGGTGGACCTGAGGCCTGTCAACGTGCTCCCAGTTGTTGGTCTCGGCAAGGCTCTTCGCCTGCTCTTCGGCCAAGGACCGGCGACACTGTTCCTCGTAGTGATTCCCCACGGCACCAATTCTCTTTGTCCGACTGTTGATCCAAGCGGAACAGTGACACGGAACCACCGGATCGGCAAGCTATTTGTTTGAGCGGATCAGCCGATTCGTCAAGGGCGGCCGGAAGAGTCTCCGCATGCAGCGCAAGTCGCTTCCCTGGCGGGACATCTCACTCCTGGTACGCGCCGAGCGACAAGGCCACGAAGATCTTCCGCAACGTGATCGTTTCTCTCGGGTTCGTGCAAGAAGTTCGACATCGAAACCAGCGCGGGCCTGAACGTCGGCAAGCTCGCCAACGCCATGTCCTCCGATCAGGCCGCGCTCAAACAGGAGATGGAAGCCAATTGGGTAGACGGGATTCCCGCACCTGTCGACTTCAGCAAGCTCACCGGCACCGACGCCGAGAAGCTCAAGCAGCTGGAGGAGACGGTCCACACCGCTGCCGAGCGCCTGGACGGTGAAGTCCAGTCCGCCCAGACCCGCTACGTCATCGTGGTCGGCAGCATCCTGGGGCACATCGATCAGAACGGCCTCACTGCGTCGGCTGGTCTCTCCTTTGGCGAGTACGTCTGGGACCGCTACCGCATCCGATACCGCCGGGCGCGGCAGCTCATCGAGGCTGCGCCGATCGTCTCCGAAGTCGTGGCCGCCGGGGTACTGCCTTCCCCCAACGAGTCGCAGGCCTTGGCCATCGCTGCCTTCCTGCGCACCCGCGGCCAGGATGCCGCCCGCCAGGTCATCGGCTCGATCGAGAAGGCCGGCCACAAGGTCACCGCTGAGCGGCTCACGGACGCGATCACCGCCTACGAGCTCTCCCTCATCCCGACTCAGCCTCAGCTGGATAGGGCAGCCCCGTCCACCGCTGGCCGTCACTGTCGGTCAACACCGGCGCAGCGCTCCCACGTGCCCCGGCACGTCCCGCCCCCCGCGGGCGGACGTGCCGGCGCCCGAGGCCCGTCCTACCGTAGGAACATGGGCACGATCCGTACGGAAACCGTCTCCGGCGGTGCCCGGCGAGTCTGGATCGTCGAGCCGTCGAGCGCATCGCGTGCCGGGGGCGCGAGCCCGTTGGACCTGGTCACCCTCGGGGCCCTGATGGCCCGCTCCCGGGGGCGGCCGGAGACCGTGGTGGCCCTGCTGGACGGTCCGGTCGCCCTCCGGCACCCGGGCCTGCGCGGCGGACGCCTGCGCCGGCTCTCCGGCGACACCCCGGTGGGGTGTGCCGAACCGGGAAGCGAGCAGTGCCGGCACGGCACCTTCGTCGCCGGCATCCTGGCCGCACGACGCGGCACGGCGGTACCCGGCATCTGCCCGGACTGCACCCTGCTGGTGCGGCCCGTCTTCGCCGAACCCGGGCCGGGCGCCGCCGCGCCGCTGACCGGCCCCGACCAGCTCGCCGAGGCGCTCGCCGCCGTCGTGGACGCCGGTGCCCGGGTGGTGAACATCAGCGCGGACCTCAGCTGGTCCGCGGTACGGGATAGCCGGGCGCTGACCGGAGCCCTGGACCACGCGGCCCGGCGGGGAGTGATCGTGGTGGCCGCGGCCGGCAACCATGGCGTGGTCGGCAGCTCGGTGCTCACCCGCCACCCGGCGGTGATCCCGGTCGCCGCCTGCGACCGCCACGGCCGCCCGGCGCCATACTCCAACCTCGGCGCCACGATCGGGCGCTCGGGGCTGAGCGCCCCCGGTGAGGGCCTCCTCGGCCTGGCCACCGGCGAGCGCCAGCCGCCGATCCGGGGCACCAGCGTCGCCGCGCCCCTGGTGACGGGCGCCGTCGCCCTCCTGTGGTCCGAGTTCCCGGGGGCCGGCGCGGCGGATGTCCGCCGGGCGCTGTCCGGCACCGCCCGCTCCCGCCGGACCCTCTGGCCGGCTCTGCTGGACGCCTCGCGCGCCCGGGACCGGCTGGCGGCCTGGACCGGCGGGACGACCACCGCGAGGAGGTCCCCATGACCGACCCCACGCCGGCCGCCCCCGAGCCGGACCGGAAGCCGGATCGGAAGCCGGGCCGGAAGCAGGACCGGCCCAGGATGCGACTGCCGGGATTTCTCACCGACGAGGACGTCGGCCTGGGGGACGTCATCAAACGCGCGACCTCGACGGTCGGCATCCGGCCCTGCGGAGGGTGTCGCCGACGCGCCGAGACGCTCAACCGGTGGGTGGGCTTCCGCGGCCGCTCGCCGCGCTGAGCGCCCGCCGGCGGAGGAACGACGAACACAGCCGATTCCGCAGCAGAACGGAGTGGACCGGTGGACGAGTTGGGTACCGAGCGCACGGCAACAGAGCGGGTCGACGAACCCGCGGGAGCGGACGGCACGGGCGGCCCGCAGGTGCGGGCGGACGAGAGCGCCGAGGTGGTTCCCGTGTCCGTCGCCGCCTCGCAGCCGGCCCCGGCCGGCTGCCCCGGCTGCGGCGGAACGGTCCCGTTCCGGACCGGGTCCGCACACGTCTACGCGGTGGGGCGCATCGAGCCGCGTTTCCCCACCCTGGGCGCGGAGAAGGAGTTCGCCCAGGTCACCGGTCGGTCCGAGGTCACCGGGCTGACCGACCGGGAGGCCCTCCAGAACGTGCTCGCCCAGCCCGGGAACCGCTACCTGGCACGGCAGTTGTGCTGGGTGCTGACCATCCAGGGCCTGGAGACCTACCTGCTGTACCCCCGCGACCCGATGGACCTCTCCCAGCTGGTCGAGGCCGTCCGGCCGAGGCCCGACCCGGGCGACCTCGACGTCGTCATCGGCACGGCCGGCCCGATCGCCCCGCCGGAGGCCTGCAACGGGCTGATGGTGCCCGTGGTGGCCTTCGACCAGATCTACTCCTTCGACCGCCGGACGCTGCTCGGTAGCCTGCCGGTGCCTGACGGTCAGGACGAGGACCGCTACCGCTCGACCGCGGAGGAGGTGCTCGACCTGGTCCTGCAGCTCTCCGACAACGCGGGCGCCGCCGACGAGCACCGGGCCGTCAACTACCTGGCCGTCCGGTACCCGGCGATCTACGCGCGCGCGGCCGAGGCGTTCGGCCGCAACCAGTCCCTGAGCGCGGTCGAGGTCCGGCCGTCGCGGATGGGCGGGGGCGGCCGGACGATCGTGGACGTGGTCTTCTCCTACACCGGTCGTGACACGGACGTCACGGAGAAGGCCTTCGTCCGGGTCGACGTGACCGAGCGGTTCCCCTTCCTGATCACCCGGCTCCAGTCGTACTACGAGCGCTGACGAGGCGAAGGACGTCGCCGGGAGGAACCAGGGCGAGGTGCGAGCACGAGGGGACGAACGGCAACACGGGACGCAGGCCGAACCGAACCAGCGAGAGGAGAAGCGTCATGCTTCCGGGATTCACGGCGGACCGGGCGACGGCGGTGACCCGCGGTCACTACCGGGGGAGGGGCCAGACCACCGCCGGAACCGCAGGCGCCGAGGCGCCCACCGTCCACCGGGCGGCCGTCCAGGGCGCGTACGGGGGCACCTGGTGCATGGGCGGGGTGATCACCGTCATCACCGTCGACCGCGACGACGACGGAACCGTCACCGGCTGGCACAGCGTCGACGAGATTGGCAGCTGCGTGCCGACCGACGGCAACTTCCCGATGTAGGGGGCAGCGCAGGCGGCCCAGGGGCAGCTGGGCCCAGCGCGGCCGGTCCCCCCTGACGCGAGCGTCAGGGGACCCGCGGCCGCCGGGCCCGCTCGCCGCTACACGACGCAGGCGGCCTCGCTGTAGGCGACGCCACCGTCGTCGCAGGTCACCTCGACGGGCGCGTAACCGGGACCGACGCAGATCCCGCCGCTGGCGCCGACCTTGCACGACACGTCGCCCGAGGGGGCGCAGTCGCCGTACGAGTAGCTGCAGCCCGCCGGACGGACCAGCCCCTGACGGGCGGAGGCGGAGGAGTTCCGGCCGGGCGTGCCGCGGCGGCGCCAGGGCGCGGCGACCTGGGTCCCGCGGGGCACGGCGAACCGCAGGGCGCTCTCGTCGACGGGGAACCCGCCCGAGTCGCAGCAGGGGCAGCCCTCGGCGGTGATGCAGACGCAGTTGGGGATGCAGTCGAGCCCGGAAGCGGTCAGCCCGGATCCGAGGGCCCGGGCCGGAGCCACCCCCCGGCCCCCGGACGGCGGGCCCTGGCGGTGGGCGCCGGTGCGGTAGTACCCGCCCGGTGGGCCGATCGACGACTCGGCGGCAAAGCCTGGCATGTTCATCGTGGTTGCCTCCTCCCGGAGGTGTCCTCCGAGCAGTGTGAAGCGGTACCGGCCGGATCGGGGCCGGCCGGTCGCACGGTCGGCCCGGTAGCGCCGTCGGGCCGCGAGGCCGCGAGGGGCGGTGGAGGCCGCGACGGGATCCGGCGGCGGTCCGGTGGCGATTCGGTGGCCGGGGCTGACACGGCCGGGGCTGTCGGGTCCGCCCCCGGAACGCGAGCCCTTCACTCCTCACGATAGGGAGCGCGACACCCCGTGGCATCCCCGGCCGCCGACCCCGCGCGGGCGCCCCCGCCACGGACAGTGACAGCGCGCCGGACGACCCGGTGGAACAGAGGGCCGTCCGACGGGCGAGCATCGACGGCGAGCAGGAATAGGTCCACCGCGGACGACCGGCCCGTCGGCGCACTCACCTGCGACCGCGCCGACGGCCGCATCCGGACTCCGCAGTTCCAGGTCAACCCCGACCTGCGGCGGGGGCTCACCTTGGTTTCGGTGCCGGACCCGATTCGCCCCCCGCCCGACGCGCAGCCCGCCCCGGTGACCGGTGCCCGTGCCTGCCTGGCTGGAGGGCCGCGGTGGGCAGCCGGAGGGGTACTGCCACCGGCAGCTGGTCGACGCGGTGCGCTACCTGGTCGCGGGCGGCATCACCTGGAGGGCGATGCCGGCGGACTTCCCCGCCTTTCTGTGGAATCAGATTCGTCAAGTCCGGAGATCTGTCAGCTGAGCGGTTCGAGGATGTCAGGCTTGCCATCCACGGCGGGGCCCCAGCCTGCTGGAAGGTGTGCGGCAGCGATTTCGACGGCCTCCTGAGCGGTGAAGGCTCCGCCGATCCGCTCCCGCCCGGAGCCTTGTGGTTCGTGCAGTCGTAGCACGCGGAACCGTTCACCGTCGATGGGGAAGATCGAGGGCAAGTCCTGGGACCAAGGGAAGCGGGTGCACCGGCTGAACTGCAGCGATCCGTGGCCGACCATCGGGAAAAGGCTTCGGAGAGCAGGATTGGCGTAGGCTGCTTCGACGAGATCCTTGTCGATGAGGTTCTCGCTCATCTCCCGAACCCGCTGCCACTGGGCTGCTACTGGGTCCTCAGACGCCGTCCGGGAAGCGTTGCTGTCGTTCATCCCCGGAGATTAGCGGACTTGCGACGTGCGAGTTTGGCATCTTCCCAGATGATGTCACCTCAACGA
Source organism: Kitasatospora sp. NPDC101108 (assembly GCF_055584725.1). Lineage (NCBI taxonomy): Bacteria > Bacillati > Actinomycetota > Actinomycetes > Kitasatosporales > Streptomycetaceae > Kitasatospora > Kitasatospora sp. NPDC101108. The sequence continues at coordinate 29,430 of NZ_JBVJLM010000020.1, read as the reverse complement.
TCGGCAGCAGCGTCGCGGTGGCCGGGATGCCAATCTCGCGCGGTGTCAGCCCGGCTGGGGTGGGGACGTCGGTGAGTCGTTCCAGGAATTGGTCCAGGGCGGCTTGGCCATCGTCGACCGCGGCGCGTTCGTCGTCGGTCAGGGGGATGTTGGCCAGCATCTTCTGAAGGTTGTCCTTCGCCTCCAGTAGTTGGCCCTTGGTGGAGTTCTTCGGGGTGTAGAAGTCGCAGCGTGCGCAGGCCATCCGGTGCTGGCACTGTTCGAAGAAGGTGTAGGTGCACCAGCCATGGCCGAGGTCGTAGTACTGCCAGGGCTCGCCCGCGGCCGCGGCACCGGAGGCGACGGCGTCGCGGTCGACAAGGACCTCGATGGTGCGGACGTTGCGGGCGAAGTAGCCGGCGTCGTTGTAGGCCCTGGCCAGGGTGTTCGGGGTGATCTTCGCGTAGTGGGCGGTTGCCTCGGGGGTCCGGTGACCGAGCCATTCCTGCAGTTCGAAGAGGGTCATGGGCTCCTTGGCATTGTAGAGCTGGCTAGCGATGGTGGACCGGGCTCGGTGGCTGGTGATATTCCCGCGGACGTCGGCGGTGGGGACGCCGGCCTTGCGGCAGAGCATCGGGATGATCGCCGTGTTGATGTAGTACTTGGCGACTCGGCGGGCTCGGTGGGCGAACAGGAAGTCGGCCAATTCGCCGGTCTTGGGGTCGAGCATCGGCGGCTGGGCAGGCCTGACGGCCTGCCAGGCTTCGATGGCCTGGCCCAGGAGCGGGTCGACGGGCTTGGTGAAGGCGGTGCCGGTCTTGTGGGTGGGGACGTCCAGCAAGCAGACCGCGTCGCGGGCCAGGACCTCGCCGGAGTCGCCGGGGATAGGCATCCCATCGTGCTGCCAGCGGATGCACCCGACCCGCAGCCGGGCGATCTCGTCACTGCGCTGTCCGGCGAACAGCCAGGTCAGCGTGATGGCCCGGATCAACTCGACCGGGTAGGTGCGGCCGTCCGTGGTGGGCAGGTCGCCTGGCTCGACGTTCAGGCCGGCCCACAGCAGCTTGGCCCAGAGGTCGTCGGCGATCACCCGCGGGTCGGGGCCCATCAGCGCGCGGACGCTTCGGGGCGTCCGCAGTGCGTGGGCGGGGTCGAACCGGCGTGGGATCCATTCCCATTCGTGCAGGTCGCGGAAGAACGCGCGGGGCACCTTGAGGTAGCCGGCCTTCGACTCCGCGGTGAGCGGCTTGCCGAGGCGGCCCTGCGAGCGCATGCCGTGCGTCCACTGGGAGAAGTCGCCGACGGCCATCCGGTCCACCGCCGCGACCCAGGACGCGCAGGTCTGGCGTGTCCACTGACCGGGCTCGGTGGTCTCGGGGTGCTCGGCGGCCAGCCATCGGCCAATCTTCGCGAGCACGCTGCGGTAGCTTCTGCGGATCTTCGGGGTCAGCGTCGACGTCGCGTGCCAACGCTCGACCCACTCCGCCCATGCGGCTGGCATTCCCTCCATCGCGGCGGGACCGGCTTGACGGTATGACGGCGGCGGGTCTGCGTGGCCGAGCGCGGCGATGGCCCGGTGGATGCCGTAGAGGTCGGTGCCCCACTGCCCGCTCATGGCCGGGCTTTCGCGCAGCGCGGCCAGGGCCTCGGTGGACAGATCCTTCAGACGGGGGCTGCGGTTCAACAGAAGCACCTGGCAGACCGCCGAAGCCAGTTTCTCGGCATCGCGGTGATAGCCCCAGTCGGCCAGAATCGTGCAGATCTTCTGGATAGCCAAGTCAACGAGTTCGGCCCCGAAGACCCGACGGGCCAGGCTCGGCCGCATGAACCGGCCGAGCTGGTCGAAAGCCGTGAACTCGCCGATGAGATAGGCGTAAGCGATCACGAACGGGCGAGCGTTGGGGCCTATCTGCCCGCCCCACGTTCGGCGGAACTCGGCGCCGTTCGTGTCTATCAGATCTGCCCAATCCTGTGCGGACCAGCCCCAGAAGGCCCGCCGGAGTTCGCCGCACCGTAGGAGCACGAGTCCTGCCGCGTCTCGTGCGTATCGGCGCTGGTGCCGGTCGCCCGGCGGCCAGTGCAAGGCGGCGAAGGCGTCCGCGAGTGGCCGGACCAGCCGTGCAACTGGTCGCAGGGGCACCGCGTCGACGGTGAGGTCGTGGCGCCGGAGCTGGTCGATGCCGAGCGTCCGTAGCACCTCCGCCTCCGCCTCGGTGAGCAGGCCGTGTCGGTCGTAGCGTTCGAGGTCAATCGGCCATGACCACGCCGTGTTGGTCGGCCGTATGGCCGTCGAGCTCGGGCGCGCGGTCACTCGACGACCGTCCCACCGGTCTGGGTGGTCCGGGTGAGCATGTCCACGCGCCAGGAGTGGATCTGCTGCATGCCGCGGTTCAGCTTCTCGGCCAGCTCCCGGCCCGAGAGGTGGATGTAGGTCATGGTCGACTCGGTGCTGCGGTGTCCGGCGAAGGCGGCGATGGCGTGCAGTTCCCAGCCCATCCGGGCCAGATCGGTCAGGCATAGATGACGCGTGGTGTGGGTCGAGAAGCGGGGCAGGTCGGCGGCGAGCGCGAGGCGCCGGATCACCTTGGACCAGGTCCAAAGGGTCAGTGGCTGGCCGTAGTTGCGGCGCGACTCGGACAGGAACAGTGGGCCGCGAGCCCTGCTGATTGTGGCCCTGTGTGCGAGGTAGCCGGACAGCAGTACCCCGGTGGCTGCGGAGTACGGAACGACGCGCTCGCGCCTGGTCTTCGTGGTCTCGGCGCGGATCCGCAGTGTCCGATGCGCGGGGTCGAGGTCGTCGGTTCGCAGCGAGCACAGCTCTTCGCGTCGCAGGGCAGCGTCGTAGGCGAGGGCGAGCATCACACGATTGCGTGTCGGCTCGTCACGTACGAGGTCCAGCAGGTCGAGCCACTGCTGTTCGCTGGGGATCCACGGCAGCTTCGTCAAGCGCGGGACCAGGCCGCGCTGGTGGCCGCCGAACTTCCGACCGGGTGTATAGCGGCCGCGGCCGACCGGGTTAGATTCCCGCAGCCCCTCCTCGATTAGGTAGTCGTAGAACAGCCTGACCGGTACCAGTCGCTGCTGCAGCGTCGCGTTCGCCAGGCCGACGCCGGAGTCCATCGCGATGACGTTGGGGCCGCGGCGGCTCGGCCGTGTGCTCAGGTCCTTCACGAACGCGGCCACGTGCAGCCTGTTCGCGGTGACCGGGTCGACGCCGTCGCGCTCGCAGACCAGCAGGTACTCGGCCAGACCTCTCGCGTACGCGTCGATCGTCCGCGGAGCCCGCCCCAGATCCGTCCACACCCGCAGCCATTCGGCTGCCCGGTCGTGCCGGCGCAGGACCGGCCACTTCTCCTCCAGCACCACCGCGTTGCTCAACAGGTCTCCTCAGTACGTGGGACGCCGCAGGATACGAGACGCATCCTGCGGCGCTTGATTCCACGTAACTAATAGGGACCGCGTCTACGCGTTCTTCCGGCGCTGGCGCCACAAGGGCCTGGTCGACGAGTTCCACGACCGGCTGCGGGAGCGGGTCCGCGAGGCGGCGGGCCGCGATCCGGAGCCGACCGCGGGCATCGCCGACGCCCAGTCGGTGAAGGCGGCGGCGTCGGTGCCGGCCGCGAGCCGGGGCTTCGACGGCGGGAAGAAGGTGAACGGCCGCAAGAGGCACGTCGTCGTGGAGACCCTCGGGCTGCTGCCGACGGTGCTGGTCACCGCGGCCTGCGTCAGCGACCGCGAGGCCGGCGGAACGTTGTTGGAGCGGCTGCGTCAGCGTCGCTGGCGCATCACGATGGTGTGGGCCGACGGCGGCTACACCGGTCGCCTGGTCGAACTCGCCCGCGACGTTCTGCGGATCGCGCTGAGCGTGGTCGAACGCGGCGACGACGCCACCGGCTTCACCGTGCTGTCCAAGAGGTGGCTGGTCGAGCGGACGTTCGCATGGCTGATGCACTCACGCCGCCTGACCCGCGACTACGAGACCCGCGCTGATACCTCCGAGGCGATGAACCGGTGGTCGATGAGCAGGGTCATGAGCCGCCGGCTCGCCCGGCGAGCACGCTGAACATCCCCGGGCGACCCTCGACCAGCCAGCCCCGCGCGGCCAAGCGCTTCACCTTCGACCGCACTCCCTCCACCTTCGCCGAGACCACCTCCAGGCGCAAAGCCGCCGCGAGCTGGCGACAGTCCATCGCCTCCCCGCCCCGATCCGTCAGGACCTCCACGAGCCGCTGGTAGTCCGGCGCCAGCGCATCGGGAGCGAGCCCTTCCCTCCAAGCAGGAACCACCGATCCGGGCACTGCCTTTGCGACCCGCACAGGCCGTTGACCGGTCACCTCGGCCAGCGGCGCCTTCTCGACTGCACGAGGTTCTACCAGGACCTCGGCCACTGTCTGACGGGCGATCACGAACCGTTCCCACGCGGCTTCCGCCTCCTGCAGCTCGGCCTGCAGGGCCTCCACCCGCCGCCGGGCAGCGCGCTCACGCTCTTCCAGCAGTCCCATCACCGACGGCATCCGGCACCTCCACCGAAGACACGACACGACGCCCCGTCTCTGCCGCCGAGGCACCGGCACTATGCCTGACCAGCGGAAACGCATCCGTCACTGTCGGAAAGACAACAGCTTCTGATAGCCACAGGTCGAGCTGCAGATGTCTGAAGTGGGCGGGCTCACCCGATGGGGTGATCACTGGCGTGGACTTTCCCTGGCGCGGGCACGGGTCGTGATCGACTGGCAACGCTGTCAAGACCGTTGCCGACACAGGGAGAACCACCCATGGCCACCGCGTACTTCGCCTTCCAGAGCCCGCCCAGGCAGGGGAAGGAGTTCGTCTTCGAGATCAGGGATGACGAGCTCATCGCCCACGCCCGCCGGGTGCTCGCTGGCGAGGAGAAGGACAAGACCCATGTGATGGGCCGGATCATCAAGAGGAGGCAGTCCTACAACCCGGACTTCGACTTCCATCTCGACCCGGACAGCATCCGGTTCTTCGACGTCGCGATCGAGGTCTGCGACGCCAACCCGGAGTACGTGGACGACCACCTGGACGAGGTCGGCGGCGCTTTCCTCCCCGGGGGGCACTGGTGCCCCTGGGGCTCCGCCCTGACCCGCGAGGTCAGGCCCTGAGCTGCTTAGTACTCCAGCTGTAGATCGTGAACTTCAGGTGTCTGGCAGCGTGATCGAGCAGAGTTGACGCTTCGTGGCGACGATTCCTTGACCGGAGTGAGCACTCACTCCGATACTTGTCTCCATGACGACCGCACCCAGTCGGCGAAGAGCACCGGCGATGGACCCCGACAGCCGCCGGGAGATGATCGTTCGTGCCGCGCTTCCCCTCGTGATCGAGCACGGCAGCGCGGTGACGACACGCCAGGTCGCCCGGGCCGCAGGCATCGGGGAGGGCACCATCTTCCGCGTCTTCGCGGACAAGGAGGAACTCCTGGACGCGTGCGTGACCGAGGCACTCAGTCCTGCCCACGCCCTCGACGAACTCACCCTGGTATCTATGGACCAGCCGCTTGCCGACCGGCTGACCGAGGCTGCCTCGGCGCTGCACGCCCACCTTGACCGGGTCGGCGCGGTGGTCGGGGCGCTTCATGCGACGGGCGGGCGGGGACGAAGTGGCCGTCCCGGCAACGCAGGGGCCCCGTCTGATCGTGCGGCCGGTTCCCTGCCCGTTCGAGAGGCGCTGGCCGAACTCTTCGAGCCTGAGCGGGAGTCGCTGCGGTTGCCTCCCGAGCAGGCAGCATTGATCTTCCTAGGTCTCCTGTTCGTCGGGGCCGGCAGGCCGCCAACCGGAGGCGAGCCGACGGATCCGGCGCCGCAATTGGGAGTGCGCGACCTCGTCGACGTCTTCCTGCACGGCGCCCTGTCCCAGCCAGTCGAGATCTGAGAGACAGAGCATGTCCATCACGCTGAACCACACCATCGTTCCAGCCATCGACAACGAGGCAGCAGCGCGCCTCTTCGCCTCCGTCATGGGACTGGACTATCGAGGCGCAGACAGGCATTTCGCGCCAGTGCAGGTCAACGATTCCCTGACGCTGGACTTCATGTCCGTCGAGAATCCGGTCGGCCACCACCTGGCCTTCGACGTGGACCCGTCGTCCTTCGACGAGATCCTCGCCCGGCTCAACTCTGCCGGGGTGCCCTATGGCAACGATCCCAGCGAGCCCGACAACGGCCGGATCGACCACCCGTTGTGCCCTCGCGGCCTGTACTTCACCGATGACGCCGGAAACCTCTACGAGGTCATGTCCCCCAAGTAGCGGCCATCCGGCTTTGCCGGCGGTAATGGCTGGCGCGGGCGCGGGCTTGATGGCGGCGCCGCCAGGCGGACCAGCGGAGCCGGTGGGCCGGGCCGTGATCGGGTCGGACAGCGGCACTGATGAACAGGTGCTGGATCTCGTTGCAGGTCAGCGGGATCAGGTCGTCCGGTGCGGGGTGGCGTGCGTGTTCGTGGGCGCGGACGACGGCGAGGAACGCGTGGGCCAGCATGGCCAGGGTGACCCAGCGGGCCCAGGAGAGATAGCGGCGGACCTGGTGCTCGTCCAGCCCGGCCAGCCCCTTCTCGCTTTGGAATGTCTCCTCCACCCGCCATCTGGAACCTGCGACCTTGACCAAGGTGGCCAGGGATGCCGCCGTGATGGAGTGGCAGCGGTAGTAATGGAGTGGCAGCGGTAGTAGGCGAGTTCACCGGTGGTGCGGTTGCGGCGGATCAGGAGTTGGTGGCGGCCCGGTGCCGTTTCGGTGAGGTCGATGACGGCCCAGTCGTAGAACCGCTGCCCCTTCGCGCCGGGCCCGGCCGAGAGCTTCTGCCAGGCCCGTCTGGGCACCTTCCGCGCCAGGGCATCGGCGCGGAACGTGCCTGCGGCGGTGGGCACTTCGGCCGAGCAGGCCACCGCGAGGACGTAACCGATGCCGTGGTTCTCCAGAGCCGTCCGCAGTTTCGGGTTGCCGCCGTAGACCTCGTCCCCCGTGACCCAGCCGACGCGGTGTCCAGCATCCAGGAACCGTTCGATCATCACCCGGGCCAGTTCCGGCTTGGTCGCGAAGACGGTGTCCTCACTGAGCCCTGCGGCCCGGCAGCGGTCCGGGTCGCACGTCCAGGAGCGCGGGATGTACAGCTCCCGGTCCACGGCCGCGTGCCCCCGGGCCCCGGCGTAGACGAGGTAGACCGCGACCTGGGAGTTCTCGATCCGTCCGGCCGTGCCGGTGTACTGGCGCTGGACACCGACGGTGTGCGTGCCCTTCTTCACGTCGCCGGTCTCGTCGACGACCAGCACTGAGTCCTCGTCGCGGAGGTGCTCGACGACGTATTCGCGCACGTCATCGCGGACCGCGTCGGCATCCCAGGCAGCCCGGCACAACAGATGCTGCATGCCATGCGGGCCGGCCTCCCCAACCCACTCCGCGATCGTCCAGCAGTTCTTCCTGGGCAGTTCCGACAGCAGCCCGAGCACCAGCCGTCCCGCCCGGCGTCGGGGCTCAACCCGCTTGAACCGACCCGCGATCCGCCCCAGCAGATCCTCGAACGCCTCCCGCCAACGCGCTGGATCTATGCTGTGGCCAGCGGCCACCGTCTCTTCGTAAGTCCACACAACTCACAATGATTAACGGTGGCCGCACCCGTCCTCCGCACCTGTCCGACCAGCAACCTCACGATCTACAGCTGGAGTACTAGGCCGTGTCTCATAATTGATCTTGTGGTGGGTCGAGGAGAGATAACGGATGCTGCGTGGGCTCGGATCGAGCCGTTGCTGCCGCAGCGGGATGGTGCCGGGCGTCCTTGGTGGGATCACCGGCAGGTGGTGAACGGGGTGCTGTGGCGGCTGCGTACGGGCGCCCCGTGGCGTGATCTGCCCGAGCGCTATGGTCCGTGGCAGACCGTCTATCGGCGTTTCGCCCAGTGGGAGAAGGACGGAACCTGGGCCGCGCTACTGCGGGAGGTCCAGGCCCGCAACGACGCGGTGGGCACCGTGGAGTGGACGGTCTCGATCGACTCCACGGTCGCCCGGGCACACCAGCACGCGGCCGGGGCCCGCAAAAAGGGGGCCAGTCCGAGGACGAATCGGATGATCCGGCAGCGGTTGCGCGCCGCGAGGCGCTCGGCAGGTCCCGGGGCGGGCTGACCACCAAGATCCACCTGGCGGTCGACGGTCGAGGCCTGCCGCTGTCGATCGTGCTGAGCACGGGCAACACGGCCGATTGCACGATGCTGCCTGCCGTCCTCGACGCCATCCGCGTCCCACGTGTCGGGGCCGGGCGAGCGCGGACCAGACCCGACCGGGTCGTGGCCGACAGGGCTTACTCCTCCCGCAAGATCCGCAGCCTGCTACGGCGCCGACGGATCAAAGCGACCATCCCCGAACGCCGGGACCAGATCGCCGGCCGCGTCCGCCGCGCAAGCCGCGGCGGACGACCGCCGGCCTTCGACAAGGCCGCCTACAAGGGGCGGAACGTCGTCGAACGCTGCTTCGCCAAGCTGAAGCAATTCCGGGCAGTGGCCACCAGATTCGACAAGCTGGCCAACCGCTATCGGGCCGGCGTCGTCCTCGCCTCGCTGATCCTGTGGCTGCGAGCCGAGGAGCAATGACCCACCACAAGATCAATTGCAAAACACGGCCTACGACGCGATCGGCGGCGCACTGGACACGATCAAGCCCGCCCCCGCGGCTGGCGATCCCGCCTCCGAGGTCCTGATCGACGACACCCTGGCCACCACCGCACCGTAGACTGGCTGGCCCGAGGGGAGCCTGACTTCCACCCCGATCGGCGCCATCGACCCGCAGCCCGCTGACAAACTCCGAACCTCCGCCGAAGCCAGCTGATGCCCGTTGCCCAGCTGCGACTCGGTCGTTGAACCGGCCGAGCGCCCCGACAGGGCGCGTGGCTACGCCTGTTCCACCCCGCCCGGCACGTACACCCCCACGGCTCGGGCGCCGCACGGTGAAGCCTTCGGGCGGCTGGGCCTGTACACGACCCGGCTGCCCGAAATTCCTCCCCGTCGAGCAGCACCACCTCGCCGTCGGCCCGCCGACGCAGGTGCTCGGGCTTGAGGTCGAGGTGGCCCAGCGGCACCACGGTGGGCCGTAGGCCTCCGCGTGCGCGGCCAGCACCTCGCCGTACGCGCCCGGGTCCGCCATCCAGGCCGGGGCCGGGGGCGCCCCATTGGAAGGCGAGGGTTGAGGCGGTCACGGCGTCGGTCGGGTGAGCCGTCCGGCCACCGGAAGGGGGCCTCCGTGGAACGGCGACGCAAGGCTCGAACATCCGCTTGCAGACGTTTCGGTCGAAACGTCTGCAAGCGGATCCCGTAGGTCTCTCGCCCTCGGTCCCCTGCTAACAGGGTGGTGCTTACCGGCCATCCGTCGGGAACCACCGCGTCCTCTTACCGGCGGCCGACGATCGCGTTGACGAGGGTGTGGCGGGAGGCCGGATCCTCGGGGCCGCCCGGTGTCCTGGCCACGACCGCGTCAGGCGTACACGGGTCCTGCAAGTTCATTCGGTAGCTGTCCAAGGGGGTGCGGGCGACGGCGTACCCGGAGCCCTGCCCCTTCGCGACGGCGGAAATCTCACTCACCGTGGCGCCCTTGCCCTGATGGGATTCCGCCAGGCCCAGGTACGTGCCAAAGGCCGTGAAGGACTGGCGCAGCGGGCGCCCCGGCACCGAGGTTGGAGTCAGGCCCGGGTCGCCAGCGGGACCCAGGTTCATGAAGACGAGGCTCGCCGTGGTTTTCGTGGGATCCGCCTTTCCTGCGGCCACGGCAAGGGCGCGCGCAGTCGCCGCATCGCTGGCCACGGTTCCCGCGGCCGGGTTCGGCGGAACGTAGGCAGCGATGTTGGTGGCCGTGTCCGGATTGCCGTAGGCGATGACGGCGGCCGGCGGGCCGGGCTGGTTCATCGGGGTGTCGACCCTGAGCAGGAGCTGCGGCGGGTGCGTGACGGTGTCCATCTGCTTCTGCAAGGCGTTGAGGCCGTCGAGATCGGTCTGGCTGGCGTGCACTTGGGGGCCGGTGCCGGCCAGGCTCTGCGCGATCTGGTCGCGCAGCTGGGGAAGGTAGAGCCGGTTGGCCTCGTCCCGCGTCTGGGCGGGCAGTCCCTCCAGGGCGCCGATCTGGCCGGGGTGGTCATGGAGGAGCTGTTGGCGCGTGGACTCGGGCAGCGAGTCCCACCACTGCCGGTTCCCGCCAGCGCTTCCCGGGGGCGCCCCGATCTTCAGGTTCGTGTCCTTGTCGAGTCGGTCGATGTCCTTTTGGACGTCGGCGAGCCGTTCCGGGGTGAAGTCCCCGGCGCCCAGGTAAGTGTTGTCGAGTCGCCCCAGCGCCGCGGTGACGGTGTCGTCCATGGTCTTCACCTCGCCACCTAGGTCTTCGACCGCCTTCGCGAGCTTGTCCCGGGCCGCCTCCATGGCCTTGACCCATTCGGGGTCGTGCCGCGCGGCCTCATCACCCTTGCCAGGCGGCAGGATCTCCACCACAGGCGCGGTGTTCTCGTCACCCTCCGCGATCCGAAGGCCGCTGGCGGCCGCGTTCTCGATCAGCGCCTTCTGCCGGGCCTGCAGGAGAAGGAGAGTGTCCATGGCGTCCGTCAGAACCACGCGCAGGTCCTCGATCGACTGGTCGACCAGGAACAGCTGGTTGGTGCGCTCCTGCAAGGCGGTGTCGGTCGAATCCGAGGCCGGCCCGTGCCAGCTGCACGAGGCCAGGTCCCGCTGCATCTTCTGCCACTCGGTGATTCGCGTCTTGAAGTGGCCCTCGAACGTAGACACGGCGTTCGTCATCGCCCTGAGACCGCCAAGATCGGCCGCCCTGAGCATCCCCCAGTAGTACACCATCAGCCCTGGCCCCCCGGAGCCGGAACGGCGAGCGACGAGGCCACGTTCGCGTCCGTGGTCTTGTAGGAGTTCGCGATGTCGATCAGAACACCGGCGGCGTGTTCCAGCATGGTGGTGGTGACGCGCTCGATGTGGTCCCCCAGGTCCTTGACGGCGGCCTTGGCCGGGCCCGCGAACACCCAGTTCGGCAGGCCCAGGTCCGGCATCTGGCCGAAGTCCTGCGTCAGGTCCTGCCGCATGCCCGCCGCCACCGCACGCCCAGCGGCGCTTGCGTCGCGCAGATCCTGCGGGTTCACCCCGAACCCCGTTGCCCCTGTTGTCTCCGCCATTCCCTCAGCCCCCTCCTCCGGCACGCCAGATGCGTGATCCATCCGGCGCTCAGAGTAGACGACACAGGGTGCGGCGCCCCGATAGTACGGATAGGAGACCGCTCCCCAGGGTTGTCGCGCAGCATCGCCAGGGCGTCGCTGCGAATGATGGTCGCCCACTCGACTTGCTTGGAGCTGGCCGGTGAGGGCACGGCGCACTCGGGTGTGCGGGGCGTGCCCGCCCAGACGGGCGCCCACCGCCCACCACGGGCCTGCGGCTCGAACTGCGCGGGGAGTTCGGCGGGGGAGGGTGGTCAGGACGCCTTGCGTCGTGGCCGGCCGGTGTGTTCGAGGGCCTGCTGCAGTTCGTCGCGGGTCATGGCGGATCGGTGCGGGATGTCGAGGTCGGTGGCCCGTTTGTAGAGCTCGGCCTTGGTGAGCTGGGACAGCTGCTGTTTGCCGATGGCGCTGGCGCGCTTCGTGGTCTTCGTCGTCGCGCCGGTCTTGGCGGCGGTGCTCTTCTTGCCGCCGGTCGGCTTGGGGGAGCGGCTTGCGCGGGCGGCCGGGGCGCGCGCGCAGCCTGCAGGTCACCTTCACCGGCCTCGTACGGGCCGAGTTCTCCGTGGACTGAAGCCATGCACCACGGGCAGCGCCGCCGTCAGGCGCTGCCCGCGTCGCCCCGTCCAGCCACTCGACCGTGAAGGACATGCCGTGTACGCCGCCGACGACTACGACTTCGACGAGGACGTCCCCGCCTCCACGCCCGACCTGCTCACCTCGGCCCGGCACCAGGTCCGCCGCCGGGCGACCGGCAAGACACCCGAACAACTGCAGCACTACGTGGACACCGCCTGGATCGACGTGCGGCAGTGCGATCGGACCTGCGACAGCGAAGGGGCCTACCTTGGGCCTACGCCGAGCCCAGGAGCACCTCGACGAGTGGCAGCGGATCCTCGCCCACGCACAACAGCACCAGCAGCCCACCTACGACCCGCAGCACGACGCGGCAGTCCAGGAACAGCAGCTCACCGTCCGGCGCCGGCAAGAGCAGGCCGACCATGCAGCCCAAGCCGCCGAGGCCGCCCGCCGAGCAGCCGACATCGAACTGCGCCGCGCGGCCGGTCCGGCCGCCGACTCGCTCTACACCGCGCTCAGCCGCGCCAGCCGGCGCGAGCTGACCGAAGAAGACCACCACGCGGTTCTCCAGCTCACCCAGCACCTCGACCGAGTCACCGTCGACCGGGTCATCACCTGGCTGGAGGACAGTTCAAGGGCTGGTACGTCACCGAAGGATCGACCGGATCCCAGACCGTCTCCACCAACGTCCAGGAATCCATCTCGGTCTCCGTCGGCCTCAACACCAGCGTCCAGGGCAGCTTCGCCATCGAGGCCCTCGGCACCGTCGGCGCGAGCCTGGGCCTCAACGTCCAGGTCAACTACACGCACACCAGCAACACCTCGAAGTCGATCAGCTGGAACTTCCGCCAGCCCGGCTACTACGGCCTCTACGAAGGAACCAAGAAGGTCACCGGCACCTACGGCAGCCTCAACTGCAACCGCACCGACCTGGGCGGCGGCACGTACGGCCTGAGGTGGACCGAGGGCCCCGACACCGGCAGCTACACCACCTTCACCACCCTCGAAGAAGGCGCGGTGCGCTGCGAGGACAAGGTCCCCGCCAACAGCATCATGGCCAAGGCCCAGGGCCTGTTGGACTGCGGCTCTCCCGCCGCCGCCGCCGCGAAACACCCGACCGGACCCGTCCCCCCGGCCAGGCCGACCAGGCCAAGCACGGCGCCGACAACGCAGCAACAGCCACCGAAACCACCCAGGCCGCCACGCTCGCCGCCCTGAACTGCCAACCCGGTGCCTACAGGATCGACGTCCCCGGCAAGGTGCTGAACTGGAGCGCACCGCTCCTGGCCAACGACGGCATCCGCCTGCGCGAATCCACATTCTTCAGCGCCCACCTGGACAACTGGCGGCTGTGCAAAGTGACCGAGCGCAACGGGATCATCGAGGCGTCCCTGTGGAACTGGGGCAACGGCGGATGCGCGACCATCCCGGCGAACATCGCCAACCAGGAACAGGCCTACCTGACAACGGCCAACTGCGCGGAAGATGACCTCCAGCGGTTCTACATCTACCGCGACGTACCCGGCAGCTCGAAGATCGGCATACAGAACAAATACACCGGCTCCATGATCGGCTACGACCGCTACGCGGACGGCGAGCTGATCCGCCAGTACTCCAGTGGCAGGCAGGACGGTATGGGTACGTTCACCCTCACGGGAGTCTGACGGCCCCCACACCGTGAACGGCCCCGCTGCTCCCGCCCATGCGGCCCAGCGCAGCGGGTGGCGTCGGCCCTCCAGCTCCGCAGCCCTACCGGACGGTGAGTCACCTGCCTGAACCGGCCGGCGCGAGTGAGTACGGCCATGGGCCGACGCCTTCAGTCGAGGCGTACGCGTCGCGCTACGGGAGCTGACGCCTGCCGTCTGCTGGACATGCCAAGGCGCCTTGTGCAAGGAAGCAGCCCTGATCCTCCACAGCCCCCGCCGCCCGAGGCCGGGCTTGGCGGTGCAGCAGCAGTGCGTGCTGCACCGCCGGGTGCTGCGACTGCGACGGCCGGCGCAACCGCCGGCTGCGCATCGGACGGTGGTGCGACAGTGCGGCCCGGGTCGCAACCGCCCGGATCACGATACGTAAGGGAGCGTCCGGGTCAGGTGCGCGGAGTGCGACGCCGCAGGGGGGGCACTGCGATGGGGACCCCGCTGCAGGCCCGGGGTGTACGCGCAGGTGCATGTCGAGCGGGAGGTAACCGGAGTTCGGGTGCGCAGGTGCCCCTGGCCGAGGACCGGTCAGGGGCACCTTTTGGTCAGCTCATCGCCTCATTCACGGGTTCAGCTTCGTACGAGAGTGGTCCACTTCTGGGCGGGGGTGCTGTTGCAGTCCCAGAGTTGGAGTCGGGCGGCGTTAGTTGTGGTGCCGCCGGGGAGGTCGATGCAGCGGCCGGAGGCGGGGTTGTAGAGGCTGCCGTCGGGCCGGGGGACGAAGGTCTGCTGCGGGGCGCCGTTGCCGCAGTCCCAGATCTGCAGGGAGGTGCCGTTGGCGGTGCCGCGCCCGGTGGCGTCGAGACAGTGGCCCAGGGCCCGGAGGCTGCCGTCGGGCTCGAAGGTCCACTTCTGGGCGTTGCTGCCGTTGCAGTCGTACAGCTGGATGGCGGTGCCGTTCGCGTTGACGGCGCCGGCGATGTCCACGCACTTGCCGGTCTGAGCCGTGTAGGTGATGGGGCTGTTGTCGGCGTAGACGCTCAGGACGTTGACCCAGCCGTTGGTCCAAGTGTAGTAGGGGGCGGTGGTGGTGGAGTGGCCGGTGAAGATCTGGATGACGCCGCCCGGAGTCATAGCCCAGAGGGTGGGCGATCCGATTCCGGTGAGGTCGCCGTCGGAGCCGATGACGGGCCAGTTGGCGGTGGTGACGCCGTAGCCGATCTTGGTGTCGGTGGCAATGCCGGTGAGGGTGGGGTAGCTGGTGCTACCGAAGTCGTCGTTGAAGGTGAGGCTGCCAGCGGTGAAGGTGTAGCCGCGCAGGTCACCAGTGGCCTGGTTGCGGGCCCACAGGCCGGGACGGCCCTGGCCGGTCCAGTCGCCGGGGGAAATGAGGTCCCAGCCCTTCCAGCCGGTGGCGGCGAGCTTTGTGGGCGAGCCGAAGACCGCGTTGCCGATGGCGGGGTAGAACCAGAGGGCGCCGGTGCCGTCAGGGCTGGCCTCGACCGTGAACAGGCCAGTGCGGTTGAGGAACCTCTTGCCGGTGTTGAGCTTCGTGGTGCTGGGGTCACCACTGGCGGCAATCTGCGAGGTGGTGGACCAGTCGGTGGCGTTGTAGCCGGTGCAGTCGGTCAGTTTCGGGTCACAACCGGGTTTGGCCAGACTGCTACTGGCGTCGAAAGCGCCGGTGACGCCTGCGTTTCCGGGGTTCTGGTAGAACCAGAGGTTCTTGTCTCCATCCTTGTGGACGATGAGGTCGTCGACGTTGTTGCTGTCACGCAGGCTGCCGCGGTGGGTGGTGTGGTAGTTGGCCCAGGAGTCGCCGCCGGGAGACTTGGCCTTGGGGGCGGCCAGCGGGGCTTTGGCCTGGGTGGCGGGGATGCTGTAGGCGCGCAGGTCGCCGGCGGGGTCGGCGGTGAGGATGTCGGGCAGTGCGTCGCCGGTGACGTCGCCGAAGGTCGGGGCGGGGCTGTTGGGGTTCCACGGTGTGTAGAAGGCGTACTGGGCGATCGGGGAGAGGTTGCCGGCGTTGTCCTCGGCCTGGACGTAGAGGACGTTGGTGCCCCAGCGTCCGGCGGTCACCTGGATCTGGCCGGTGGGCATGGAGGCGCCGCACTGCCAGGAGGAGTCGACGAGCTGGGGATCGAAGCTCCAGCGCAGGCAGACCACCCCGGAGGTGTAGCCGCCGCTGGGGTTCGGGTCGGTGGCGGTGAAGGGGATGCCGCCGCTCTGGCCGGCGTAGATCTGCGGGGTCTGGCCGTTGCCGCTGGGCGGGAACTGCTTGCTGGTATCGGCGACGGTGCTGGGGAAGGTGACGGTCGGCGGGGTGAGGTCGACCTTGAAGTAGCAGGCCGGGGTGGAGGCGGACGACGGCATATTGCGCACGGTGTCGTTGGCCAGCATGCCAAAGCCGTAGGCGTGGCCGTCCTGGATGACGTTGGCGGGGACCTGGAAGCTCGTGACGCCGCCGTTGCTGACAGGAGCAGTCATGCCCGACGCGACGTCGGGGACACCGGGGACGTTGTAGTCCCAGATGTGGTCCCAGGTCGCGGCCTGGGACTGGACGGGGCTGGAGACGGTGGCGTTGAGCCAGACGGCGTTGTTCTGGGCGGAGCCGGCGCCGAGCCAGGCCCAGTCGTTGCCGTTGCCGTCACCACAGGCCTGATTGGTAGCCGCGGGGTTGACCGTCGTCGGCGCGGGCCACACCGACGGGTTCGTCGGGACATTGGGCACCCGGTCATACATCACGGACAGCGCGGGCTGGTAGGTGAACCGCTTGAAGGCGTACTGGTTGCTCTCGTCACCGTAGAGGCCGAACGTCAGCTGCCCGTAGTTGACGTACTGCTTCATCGCGCCGGTGATGTCGAAACTGAACGGCACGTTGTCGTGGCACGGATCCTGGCCGGAGCCGGTCACCCAGGCCGTATCGCCGAGCTGGCCCCCTTGCTGTCCGGGCTGGTTGGACCAGGTCGTGCCGTTTCCGATCGGCCCGTTGGTGACGTAGAGGTTGAGCGGGTACTTGTTGGTGCAGGAATGGTCGGCGGAGACGTACTCCTGCATGGTCATCGTTGCTGAGTTGATGACTGCCCCGCCGAGCGCGCTGATGTCGAACTGGTAGAAGCTGCGTTCGATGTCAGCGGGCGAGCAGTTGTTGCCGTCGGGGTAGATACCGCATTTGCCGACGCCCGGGTGGTCGGCGTCCCTGCTGCCCTGGCGCATCCAGTTGCCGGGGCTGTCGTGGGTGGACTGGACCCAGGTCCAGGAGTTGCCCGTCAGGGTCCAGGGCAGGTAGTCGGGGTCGATGTAGTACGGGGCGGTGCCGTGGGCCAGGAGGTCCTGGTCGGGGGCGAGGTCGATGCCGGCGTTGTCGGCCTTGACCGGCATGGTGGAGACCTTGGCGGCCGTCCCAGGGCCGGCGTCGGAACTGCCGACAGTGGCCTGGCCCGGATCCGTCGGTGCGGGTGCGGGCGTGTCTGCCGCGGCTGCTCTGAATGTCAGGGCGGTCTTGGTCACGGTCGCGGGGGCGCTTGCGGTGGGTGCGGTGGTGCTGTCCCACATCTGCGGTGTGCGGGAGACCCAGCGGGGTTGGCTGTCGGCGCCGACGACGGTGACGTTGCCGTGCTCGTCGGTCTTGACGGAGACGCCGTCGAGGGTGGTCCCGAAGTGCAGGTTCTTCAGGGCCGGGTTCGCTGCAGCTGCCTGGGTCTTGACGATCAGGACGGTGGTCAGACCGCCGAGCTTGGTGGCGGTGACCTTGAGGTCGGTGTCGGGGATGACGGACGGGTAGACCAGGCTGTCGCCGCTGGCGGTGGGCGAGGGCAGCGCGAACGGGGCGGACAGTGCGAGCTTCTTCCCGTCCGAACTGGTCAGGGTCGCCAGCGGCCCGTTTCCGCCCTTGGACAGCGCCACCTGACCCGCCGCGGACTTGGGCGAGAACGTGCCGTCCGGATTGGTCACCAGGGTGGCGTCCAGCCCCTGCCAGACGCCATTGCGGCGTACGCGCTGCTGCTCCAGGTGGCTGGTCAGTGCGAGGTGGCCATCGGGGGTGGCGACGGTCTCGCTGTACTCGGTTGTGAGCGAGTCGACCGGGACGTTCTTTTGTGTGGCCTTGGCCTGGGCGATGGCCTGATCGGTCGCGTTGGCGGGCGGTCGTTCCTGCATCTTCTGCGCGGTGGCGGCGTCGATCGCGGCCTGCGTCGGCACGTTCGGTGCGTCTGCGGCGTGGGCGCTGAGGCCTGAGAGGCCGGTGGTGAGCGCGAGAACGGCTGCCGCGGTCAATGCCTTGAGCGGCACGCCGTTGTAGCGGCGCTTTCTGTTCAAAACGGGAATCTCCCCCCAAAAAACACGGTGAGCCTGCGTAGGCACAGGCCAGAGGCACCGTAGGGGGACGCACTGACATCGGCCAGTTCAAATTCGATGACGAAGTCCAGGATTGGTGCGAATTAGCCGCTTCGTGCACCTCCGTGAGAGTTCTCACCACGGGTAGTCTCTTGACTGTCCGTCATCAAGTGCCGCTAGCATTCGCCGGTTCGGATACGGACGCGCCTCCCGTAAGCCGGGGGGACCAATGCTTGGGGGATGTAAGAGAGTGTCAGTTATACAACGATCAGACTCCGAGAGGGCAAAGGGCAGGAGGGGGAGACTTCGCGGACGGCTCGCGGCCGTCACAACGGCCGCCGTCATCAGTTCGCTGCTCGCGCCCCTGCCGATCGCCGCGGCTGCCGATGGGCCGGACTACTCGCGTGAGTGGTCGCCGCCCAACACCGCCCTGCCGAAGACACCTTCGGTCGCCGGGCGGGACGCCGCGCCGGTTCCCGTCCCGAAGCCGGAGCACCCGGTGCCGCCGACGTGGGCCCCACCGAAGGACTCGAAAGCGGTCCCGGCCGGTCACACGGAGGTGACGCTCGGCTCCGCACCCGAGGCGCACCCTCTCGGCGAGGGTGAGAAGCCGAAGGCCGGTTCCGAGGCCAAGGCCGCGGGTCTCCCAGTCACGATCGCGCCGCTGGCTGGCTCCTCGGCTGCGGGTCAGACGATCCAGGTCGATGTGGCCGACAGCAAGGCCTCGGCGGCTGCCGGGATCCCCGGCGTGGCGGTGACCCTCACACGACCCGGATCAGGTGATGACGCACCAGTCCGCCTGGGCGTCGACGCCACGAGTCTGGATGCCGCGTTCGGCGCGAACTGGGCGGCGCGGGCCCACCTAGTGGTTCTGCCGGATTGCGCGACGACTACGCCGCAGGTCGCCGACTGCCGGAGGCAGACGCCGCTAGAGTCGCACTACGACGCGTCGACGAAGAAGCTCGTCGCCGACGTCCCGCTGACCGGGACGGGCGAGGCCAAGGCCTCGACCACCCCGGCCACCAGGACCGCCACCGGCGCCGCCCCGGGGGCGATCCGTGCGGTGTACGCGGGCTCCACCACCACCTCGACCACGGTCGGCGTGGTGTCGGGGGCGTCGAGCGGGGCTGGCACCTACGCGGCGACCCCGCTCGGCCCCTCCCAGGCATGGACCGCCGGCGGCTCGTCCGGGGCGTTTACGTACGGATATCCGGTACAGATGCCGGCGGCGCTCGCCGGACCGGCGCCGAACGTGGCGCTGTCCTACGACTCATCCTCGGTGGACGGCCGGACCTCGTCGACGAACTCCCAGGCCTCCTGGATCGGCGACGGCTGGGACTTCAGTGCCGGCTTCGTGGAGCGTTCATCCAAGCCCTGCGCCCTGGGTGGGATCACTGGCTCCGGTGACCAGTGCTGGGGCGGCGCGAACCTGACCCTGTCCCTCTCCGGGCACTCCGGGCAGCTGGTACCCGACGACGCCTCCTGCCAGTCCGGCGCGCCGGCGGCGATGGAGCAGTCGGCCTGCACCTGGCGGCTGAAGGGCGACGACGGCAGCAAGGTGCAGTTCCTGACTGGTGCGACCAACGGCACCTGGAACGGCTCCTACATCAAGCTCACCGACACCGCGGGGACCGTCTACTACTTCGGGCTGAACCACCTGCCGGACGCGAACGGCAACCCGACCACGCTGGGCGCGGACAGCGGCTCGGCGTGGACTGTCCCGGTCTACTCGCCCAACAGCGGTGACCCCTGCTACGACCCGGCCAAGGGCAAGGGATCGTGGTGCCTGAGCGCCTGGCGCTGGAACCTCGACTTCGTCGTGGACCCACACGGCAACCTGACCACCTACACCTACACCCCCGAGACCAACTACTACTCCCGCGGCGGCGCCCAGAACAACGGTAACGGCACCAGCACCGCGTACACCCGCGCCGGCGTACCCGCCACCATCGGGTACGGCCAACTGCTCTCGGACCAGCTGAATAACAACGGCGCCTACAACCCCGCCGCGAAGATCGTCTTCAACACCTCCGAACGATGCGTCACCTCCACCGCAGCCTGCGACCCGTCCCAGCGCACCGCGGCCAACGCGGCGAACTGGCCCGACGTCCCGCTGGACCAGCAGTGCGACGCCACCAGCCCGTGCACCAACTACGGGCCGACGTTCTGGACCACCAAGTGGCTGGCCTCAATCGCCACTCAGGTGAAGGTCAACGGCACCTACCAGACCGTGGACTCCTACGCGCTCAACCACACGTTCATCAACGTACAGAACGCTACCGAGAACACCCAGGTTCCCTGGCTCGCCTCCATCCAGCGCACCGGCCAGGACCCCCAAGCCTCCGGCGGCTCCATCACACTGCCCCCGGTGTCCTTCACCGCCCAGTTGCTGCCCAACCGCGTGGACGGCACCAACCTGGTCCCCGCCCCACCGGCCTACAACCGGCCGCGTATCCAGCTGATCACCACGGAGACCGGCAGCACTATCGGCGTCAACTACGCTGCCGCTGACTGCTCGCGGGCGAACAACGTCATGCCTGCCTCCGCCGACCGTGACACCCGCTCCTGCTACAACGTCAAATGGAACCCTCCGGGCTCCATCGTCGGCTCGGCACCAGTGGACGACTGGTTCCTGAAGTACCCGGTCACAAGCGTCACCATGAACCCGGCAACCCCCGGCTCGGTGCCGATGGTGACCAACTACACCTACGGCAAGGCCGCCTGGCACCGCAACGATTCCGCATCGGTCCAGGACAAGGGCCGCACCTGGGACGAGTTCCGCGGCTATGCGAGCGTCACCGCTGTCTCCGGAAGCGGCAATGACGGGCCGCGGTCGCAGAGGTCGACGACGTACTACCAGGGCATGGACGGCGACGTACTGGCCAACGGCACCAGCCGTAGCGTCCAGGTCACCGGCCCGATGGGTGGTCAGGCCACCGACTCCGACTGGCTCTCCGGGCAGGTCCTGGAGTCGGACACCTACGCCCAGGCGGGCGGGAACGTTGTCGGATACTCGGTCACCAGCATGAGCGGCCCGGTCACCACCGCCACGCACAACCAGAGCGGCGGCATGCCAGCTCTCATCGCCCGGTACACGTCTACCAGCGCGACCGCCACGTCACGGTCGCTGAAGGCCGACGGCACCTGGCGGACGACCGCCAGGACCACCACCACCGACCCGGCCCACGGCAACCGGACCGCCACCTCGATCGACACCGCGGACGGCCTGCCGGACATCTGCGCCCGCACCACCTACGCGGCCGGTTCGGACCCGCAGGTCTCGGCCCTGCAGTCCGAGGTCATCTCGGTCTCCGGTGCCAACGCCTGCACCGCCACACCGACGGCCGCCAACACGGTCTCGTGGACACGAGCCCTCTACGACGGCAACGCTCTCGGACAGCTCGGAACGGTGCACGATGCGACCAGCGCCCTGACTCTCGACCACTTCGACTCCGCAGGAACTCCACAGTTCAGCGCGACCAACGCGACGTACGACAGCTACGGACGCACCGCGAGCACGACCGACCCCAACGCCAAGGACAGCGCGCACCCGAACGGCGCGACCGTCACCACGGCCTACACGTCCGCGGGCCCGGGTGAACTGCCCAGCGGCGTCACCACCACCAGCCCGGCACCCGCCGGTGCGAGCGACGCGGCCGCCGGCCGGGTCACCGCCACCACGTACGACACGGCGCGCTCGCTGCCGCTGACGGCAACCGACGTCAACGGCCGGACCACGACCGAGGCGTACGACGCACTCGGCCGTGCGACCGCCGTATGGCTGCCGGGCCGGGACACCAAGGCCAGCGCCAGCAAGACCTTCGCCTACACGCTTCCGGGCGTGGCCAACGGCAGCGCTGCACCGCCGACCGTGGTCTCCTCCGACCTCCTGATGGAGGGTGTCTACGCCGTCAAGATCGACATCATGGACGGCGCAGGGCGGATCGTCCAGTCTCAGGCGACCCCGGCGCTGTCCGCCTACACCGGGCGCCTGATCACCGACACCGTGTACGACTCGCAGGGTCGTGTCACCAGGGCCAACAGCCCCTGGTACAACAACGACGCGGCGCCCAGCACCACGGCGTTCCAGACCACCACGCAGAAGGTCCCGGCGCAGACCTACACCGTCTACGACGGCCTCGGCCGCCCCGTGACCAGGCAGTTCGTCGCCTATGGCGTCACCCAGACCACGACGACGACCACCTATCCCGGCGTCGACCGGACCGATGTCACCCCGCCCGCGGGCGCCACACCGACCTCGACCGTCGCTGACGCACGCGGCCACAAGACCGAGCTCTGGCAGTACCGGACTGCCACCGCGACCGGCAACCAGGCCGACGCGGACGTCACCTCGTACACCTACACGGCCGACGGCCACCTCGCCACGCAGAAGGACGCCGCCGGCAACACCTGGAGCCACGGCTACGACCAGCGTGGGCGCGAGGTCACCGGGACCGACCCGGATGCCGGAACCAGCGCCAAGACCTACGATCCCGACGGTCGCCTGGCCACTGTCACGGACGCGCGCGGCCAGACTGTCTCCTACAGCTACGACCTGCTCGGCCGTGTGACGGGTACCTACTCCGGATCGGTCAGCCCGGACCACCAGTTGACCGGCTTCACCTACGACACGGTCGCCAAGGGCAAGCCCGCCACCTCGACCCGTTACGTCAACGGATCCTCCGGCATCGCCTACACCAGCTCCGTACTGGCGTACGACACCGTCTACCACCCGACCAAGACCACCATCACGATCCCCGGCACCGAGATCGGCCAGGGCACAACCCCCTTCACCTACACGTACCAAGCGAAGTACGACCCCATCACGGGCGCCGTGATCACCGACAGCCGATCGGCCGTCGGCGACCTTCCCAACGAGGTTGTCGACTACACCTACGACCGCAATGGACCGCTGCGTTCCTACGGCGCCCGCGGAGGCGCCACCTATGACCTGTCCTCGGACTGGGACGCCTACGGCCGCAACATCCGCTCCACCATGAACCCGTGGGGCACCCAGATCGTCGTCACCAACACCTACGACGAGCCCACCGGCCGACAGGTGTCGCAGTTCGTCGACAAGCAGACTGCAGCCACCGGCGCGGTCCAGCAACTCACCTACACCTACAACCCGGCCGGACAGCTCACCGGGGTACGCAACATCCCGGACAACACCCCGTCGTCGACCGACCTCCAGTGCTTCGGCTACGACTACCTCGGTCGGCTGACCAACGCCTGGACCGACACCGGTGCGCTCACCCAGGCTGCCCAGCCCACGGTCGGTGGGATCGGCGCGTGCGCCAACTCCACGCCCACCAGCGGCGTACAGGCCCCGATGAGGACCACGGTCGGCGGCCCCGCCGCCTACTGGCAGAGCTACGGCTACGACCTCACCGGCAATCGCACCCAGCTCGTCCAGCACGACCCGTCCGGTGACACCAGCAAGGACAGCACGACCACCCAGGCCTTCCCGGCCCCCGGGACGGTCAACACCCCGACCACCGCCGCCAACACGGGCGGCGGAACCGGCGGCCCGCACACCCTGGCAGGCTCCACCACCACGGCGCCCACCGGCACCACCGGCAGCAGCGCCCAATACGACGCGGCGGGCAACACCACCGCCGTCACGGACACCTCCGGCACCGCCACCCTGGCCTGGAACAGCGAGAACAAGCTCACCTCCTACACCAAGACGGGCACACCCGGCTCGACCACCTACCTCTACGACGCAGGCGGCAACCAGCTCATCCGCCGCGACCCCGGCAAGACCACCATCACCCTCGGTGGTGACGAACTGGTCTACAACACCAACACCAACACCGTCACCGGCACCCGCTACTACCAGATCCCCGGCGCCACCACCCTGGTCCGCCAGGGCGGCAACTCCACCTACCAGATCGCCGACCACCACGGCACCGGCACCCTCGCCATCGACGGCACCACCCTCACCGAGACCCGGCGCCCATCCGACCCGTTTGGCAACCCCCGCGGCACCCAGCCCACCACCTGGGCCGGCGACCACGGCTACGTCGGCGGCACCAAGGACGACACCACCGGCCTCACCAACCTCGGCGCGCGCCAATACCAACCCACCACCGGCCGTTTCCTCAGCCCCGACCCGATCATCGACCTCGCGTCCCCACAGCAGTGGAACGCCTACGCCTACAGCAACAACAACCCCGTCAACCTCAGTGACCCGAGCGGACTCCGCCCCGAAGGCAAGTGCAGCGGAGACTGCGCCCACGTCGACGGAAGCATCGACCTCTGGGCCGGCGGCCCCGGCAACTGGCAGTACGCCAACATCTCCGCAGCGGTGGACGGAAACGACTTCGTCACCACCACCCAGTACATCAACTTCAGCCACCCGTCCCGCTCCGCCATAGCCAAGGACCGGACCCCAATCCCGAAACCGCCCGCCTGCCACTACGCCATGGGAACTGGGAACTGTCCACAACCTTCTTTGCAGTCGACGAACTGGAACTACCCGTCGACTTACATGAAGCTTGACTACGGCGCCATCAAGCTGGCTGGCTGGCAGAAGGTGCTCGTGGGCGCGGTCGCGATCATCAGCCTCGCAGTCGTCGCCGCTCCTGTTGCCGCCGCCGTGGCCCCGACATGCCTCGCCGCCATCATCGAGTGCAGCGCAATCGCCGCTGACCTCATATCCGGCGATGCCGCAGCAGGCAGCACAGCCCTCGCAGGCGCAGGAGTAGCGACAACCGCAACCGCGGCGCGAATGCTGGCATGCGGCGGTCGAAACAGCTTCCCGTACGACACGCCAGTCCTCCTCGCCGACGGGACTGTCAAGCCCATCAGCGAAGTGCGACCCGGGGACAAGGTCGTCGCCACCGACCCAGAATCCGGCACCACCAGTGCTGAACCGGTAACCAACACCATCACAGGATCAGACGACCGCGACTTCACTGATCTGACAGTCGCTGATCCGACCAATCCAAATAAGACATCAACCATCACTTCCACCCAGGGCCACCCCTACTGGGACGAAACCACACTGCGCTGGACTGATGCAGGAGACGTCAAAACCGGCGAACAGCTGCTGACCTCAGACGGTAAGACCGTCTCGGTCCTCCAGGTCAGCACCTACCGCACCAACCCGCGATCGGCCTACAACCTCACCGTCGCCAACCTCCACACGTACTATGTGGTCGCAGGCGGCACATCTGTCCTCGTCCATAACGCTGGCTGTGGTCCTTCGACGATCGTGCTCGGAGTCGATGGCGATAGCTTGGCCCATCTAATTGCGGAACATAAGTTCGGCAGTGATCCCGGCGCGGTGTCGTTCCACGATTACTCCGACGGCTTTGGTGGGTCCGGGCCGGCCGGTGACTACGCTGACTTCTTCAATCATTTCAGGGCTGCCCTGAAGCCGGATAGTGGTACGAACCTCGTATTCGACCTCAGTGATGTCGAAGGAGGATCCGCAGGTGCGAGAGAATGGGCCGATAGTATGCGTGCAAGCGACCTTGCAGGCAACCCGTCGGATCAGTTCACGGGATGGGAGCTGGGGCAGATCAAGGCGGCACCGAAGTCAGTCCGAGACCGCATCACGTGGGTTGGTGGAGCAAACCCGTTCGCTGACCTGCCATAGTCCTATGGAGCGCTAATGAAGAACCATGAGATGATCCGTGGAATCGTCAAAAATCCGGCAGCTCCTGCGGATGTGCTGCTGCGGTTCCTTTCTGATGAGGCATCGGGTGTCTGGGAAACCCTAGCCTGGCGGTTGTTGCCCGATCAGGTCGTCGATGGGATCGTGGCTTCTCCACACGTGAAGTTGCGTGCGGCGTTCGCAGAGAACAAGTACGCTTCCGGTGATTGCCGAGCACGGCTTGTGAATGATCCTGATCCGACAGTGAGAGCCGCAGTGGCGATTGGACCGCGGTGGTTCAGGAACCCGGTGGATTCATTGCCGGAGTGGGCTCAGCATGCCTTGCTTCGCGACCGGGATGCGCAAGTACGCTCACGAGCGGAGGAGAGCCTCCCGCCTTCCCGTGCACTAGCCGCGTTGGCGTTGGACGCCGACCCCCAGCGGCGCCGTGCTGCATGTCGGGCCTGGGAGTATCTCGATCCCAAGCGCCGAAGACTGCTGTTGGTGGACCCTGCATCCTCTGTGCGGGGCGACGCTGCGAAGGAGGCGAGCATTCACGATGCCGACGCCACTGATCTGTACCTTCTGTTCACAGATGACGTGCCTGTCCAGCGTGCTCAGGTGCTCATGAGGGCCGAGTTGAACCCAGCGACGGCGCGACGCTTGGCCGTGACTGGTGACAAGCATGAACGCGCCGCCATTGCCGGCAATCCAACGGTTGCGCTGGACACGGCACGTCTCCTTGCTGACGACCCGGAGCACACAGTTCGCCTACAGTTTGCTTCGCGCCCGGATCTGACAGAGGAACAGCGTGCAGAGATCGACTATCGCGTGTCGGAATCCGATCGACTCAGAGCGGTGCCTTGGGTTCTTGATTCGACTGATGTCGAGGTGCTACGGCGGTGCGCAGCGTCCGCGAACGCGCTGCTCCGTCGCAGTGCCGCCTGTAACAGGCGTTTGCCTCAGGACGTTATTGATCTCCTTGGCCGCGATGACGACTTCCCGGTACGCATCCTGCTCTGCGAGAACCAGCCCACCGTCGATGGCGAGGTTGTTCTCGAAACTTTTTGCCGTTGGACCGGTCCGCTGAGCAGCATGCTTCTGGATCATCCAAACTTTCCGCGCGTCGGGCTCGCGCGGCGATTCGGCGATGCCCCTGAGTCGTCACAACGGTATCTCGCTACCCATGACCCCGAGGCCCCGGCCGAATTGTTGCTGCGCCTCAGTCACGATTCCGATGTCCGATTTCGACGCTCTGTTGCCTCGCATCCGAATTTGCCTTACGGGCGGATGGCGGAACTGCTCGGGGACGAGGATTCGCAGACGTCGATTCGGGCGGCGGCCAATCCGGCGCTGCCGCCGCCCCTCATGCATCAGCTGCTCGACGCCGCAGGGATTCCCCGCCTGACCTGCTGAGGTTGAAAGGGTGAGGGTCGGCTCTGGCGGCTGACGTACCCTTACTACAGCAACAGATCAATGTGTGGCAGAGATCAGAGCCCCGCCGAACTTGGCGGTTTCTAGGGGTCGCTGCAACACGTGGTCGGTTTGATCAGGCCGCGAGCAGTTTATGCAAGCGCTCGGCTGGGGTTTCCCAGCCGAGCGTTTTGCGTGGGCGGCCGTTGAGTTCGGCGGCGACTGCCAGGAGGTGCTCCGGGCCGTGGGCGGACAGGTCGGTGCCCTTGGGGAAGTACTGCCGCAGCAAGCCGTTCGTGTTCTCGTTCGATCCGCGCTGCCAGGGGCTGGCCGGATCGCAGAAGTAGACCGGGACGTCGGTGGCCACCGTGAACGAGCCGTGGGCCGCGATCTCGGCGCCCTGGTCCCAGGTCAGCGAGCGGACCAGGTGGGTGGGCAGGGTCTGCACGGTTGCCACGAGGGCGTCTCGCACGTGTTCGGCGGTGCGGCCGTTCGGCAGGTGCAGGAGCATCACGTAGCGGGTGGCGCGCTCGACCAGGGTGCCGATGGCGGAGGCGCCGTCCTGGCCGATGATCAGGTCGCCCTCCCAGTGCCCGGGAACGGCCCGGTCCTCGACCTCCGCCGGCGCTCGCTGATCATGACCATCGGAGTGGCGAACCTGGGCTGGCGAGATGCGGCCTGGCGGTGCGGCTTGCGCCGGGCGCGTCCGGTGCGCAGGGCCGCTGCGAGCTCGCGGCGCAGTTCTCCCCGTCCTTGGACGTAGAGGGCCTGGTAGACGGTCTCGGGAACCACGTGCATCTCCGGCCGCTCGGGAAAGGTGTCCCGTAGAGCCTGGCAGATCTGCTCCGGGCTCCACTTTCGCTCCAGGCGGTCCTGGATGAACTCCCGCAGCTGCGGGTTCTGCCCGATCTTGCCGGGCTTGGGCCGGGGCCGGCGGGCATCGGCGCGGGCCTGGGTGGCGTGGGGCCGGTAACGGCCGCTGTCGGGATGGCAGTTGCGCCGGTTCTCCCGGCTGACCGTGGACGGGCTGCGGCCGAGCTCGGCGGCGATCGCGCGGATGGTGGCCTTCTCCCGCAGCCGGTCGGCGATGTGGATGCGCTCGTCCTCGCGCAGGTACCGGGAGGGCCCGGACGCGCACGCGGGCGCCCGCTCGGGTCGAGCGGGCGCCCGGAACCTGTTCGGGTCCGTCCGGCCGTTGCGCCACTCGCGTCCAGTCCGCTCGTGGACGCCCACCAGCCGGGACGCCTCTCTGTTGCTGCGCCTCCGCACCCGCTACGAGCGACGCGCCGATCTCCATCAGGGACTACTCGACCTCGCCTGCAGCATCATCTGCCTCCGACGCCTTCGAAAGTCATTCTGAAACGATCAATTAGGAGGTCGTGTCCATGCTGCTGCGTCCCGGCGCCTTTTTCGGGGTGTGACCTGCGTGAGGTCAGCTTGGTGTTTTGGTGTTTTGCGGGTTTTGCCTGGGTTGGGTTGGACCAATGTCGGGTGGGTCGCGTGTTGGGTTCCGCCGGTTTCGCTCGTGTGGGGCGGCGCCTGGTTTGGTTGCTGCGGGTGTTCGCCGTGGGCATGCCATGCAACTGGTGTGGCGTGTCGGGGTGGGGTTTTGACGGGTTGTTTGGGCGGGTTTCCGGAAGTGTTTTGGGCGTGTTTTTTGCCGGGTTTTGTTTTCTGCCGGGTTTTCGGGAGTTTCGGCTTGGGTATGCCGCGCCGCCGGGGTGGTGCGCGTCACGGGCAATGGGGTGTGACGCGCACCGGGTGGTGATCTTGTCAGGCCGGGTGTCGGCGGTCCTGTCCGGGGCGGCTGGTCGGTGTCCTGCTCGCGGGCCGTCCGCTGCGCCGGGTCCGTCCTGCTCGGGCGCCGTGCGGCTCGCCGCTGTCCTGGCCGCCTGTGGACGTCCGCCTCGCCGTGGTCCGGTCTGGGTCTGGGCGAGGCCTGGGAGATGGTCCCGGTCGAGGTGCCCGTGGGGGTCGAGGTGCACGGCTGGGCCTGCTGTATCCGGGGATTGGTGCGTACACGTGCCAATTTGCCGCTGCGCTCGTTGACAGCCCATGACTTCTCACCGGGCACTGACCGCCCTCGCCCTCGCTGTCACCGCCGCCGGCGGCGGTGTCCTGGCTGCCACTCCCGCTGCCGCCGGAGGTGTCGGGGACTTCCTCTCTCCCGCTTTCGGCACCGACTGCGCCAACCACGGCGCCGGTGCCCACGCCGTCGGAGCCACCACCGCGGGCCCGGGGTCGGTGAACGGCAACCTCCTCGGCCTGCCCGTCGGCAACCCTGTCAATCACTTCGGAGGCGCGGACCCCACTGCCGACCTCGTCGCCGCCGGTGCCGACCTCAACCTGCTCCAAGCAGTTTGACGCGGCGCCTACGGCGGGCTGTCCCGTCCGCCGCGTCTTGCGGTCGTTGTGGGGGTGGTCGGGGGATGGCTCGCGCGTGCCATCAAGCTGATGCCCGGGCGGCCGCCGGTCCTGGTCGGCGGTGCGGGTCGCTTGGGTCGCTGCTCCTGGTCGTGGTCGTCGGTCGGGAGCGGGCTGTTCCGCGTCGACCGCGCTCGGTCGCGGATGCCTCGGCGTTCGCCGCGGCCGCGGCCCGGGCTGGGGTTGGGGCGTGTTCCGCTGACTGCTGCGCGTGGTCTTGGCGTGCTGGGAGGCTGTGGTGGTGAAGAGTGTGCGTGGGGTG